>JAWLCD010000025.1:0-41640 GCA_041687355.1 Clostridia bacterium
GATAATTTTATTGTAAACCTCATAATGCAAACGTAAACTAAGTTTCTTATCCAAGAAGGAACTGATTCAAATTATATACACGAAACTATTTACATTCCCGAGCACTATAAGCGTTTCTAAGGGTGTAGTCTAAAAAATATTTTCCTACAGTAAGTTGACGCAATCATAAGCTTGTTATTTGGATTGGCATAAGATATTATTAGTGATATAATTAATGATGTAATATGTTGCACTATTAATTATCAGGTAATATTATGTCAATTACCGCATTCTGAATGGTTCTTAGAGATGCTAGTAAGTTAATTCTGATTATTATATGTCTACCTTGAATCAAGCCAGAGAAGCCATATATCATATAAAGCCATTTGAAAAAAGTGTGAAGGGAAATACATCATTTTGTCGAAGTATAGTATGAAAGAAATTTTCCTGACGGAGGGTTTGAAATATGATTAATGACATGTTCAAAAGTACGCACCTCCTGCAGCAGGCACTTGATGCCTCATGGCTCAGAAACAAGGCTATTTCGAATAATATTGCAAACGTAGACACGCCAGGATACAAAAGACTGAAAGTAGAATTTGAACAATTTCTTTCTGAAGCTGTCGGCAGGAAAGCCCTGACTGGTGCAGTAACTAATGAAAGACATATCCCTGTCGGAGCAGGCAGCGCAGGCCGCGTGAAGGTTAGGGTTATGGAGGACCACTCTACATCTATGAGGTTGGATGGCAATAATGTAGATATAGAAAGCGAAACGACGCAGTTAGCCAAAAATAATATAATGTACAATGCGCTTATAGAGAAAATATCAGGTGAGTTCACCAAGCTGAGAGCAGTTATTAAAGAAGGGAGATGATAGCCATGTCATTCTTCAGTTCGCTTGATATAAGTGCATCAGGATTGACAGCACAGAGACTCAGGATGGATTTGATATCGCAGAATATTGCGAATGCCAATACTACCAGAACTGAAAATGGTACCCCATACAGGAGAAAAGTATTGGTTTTCCAGCAGAGAGATGGCAGCAGACCCTTTTCAGATTATCTTAGCGATGCAAGCAGGGCAAAAATTGGGGGAGGTGGAGTGAGGGTTCTGAGGATTGTTGAGGATACCAGCCCCTTGAAAAAGATTTATGACCCTGGACATCCTGATGCAGATCAGGATGGATATGTACATATGCCTAATGTGGATATAACTAACGAGATGGTTAATATGATTTCTGCAACCAGATCATACGAAGCAAATGTTTCGGCTTTAAATGCAACCAAAAGTATGGCAATGAAAGCATTGGAGATTGGAAGATAGGATTGGACAGAAATTGTATCACTTCCGGTATTCTGGGTAGTAAGTTGAAGTGAACTCTGGTTGTGTGTAATGGAGTTGATTTTATGGTTAAACCGATTTCAAATATTGTTCCAGGGATTAAACCTCTTCCGCCTGTACCGGGGTCGGACAGGAGTCCGACTGCAAACGGCGGCATCAATTTTGGAGAGGTTTTAAACAGCATGATTAATTCTACTAATCAGATGCAGCAGAATTCCAGCCAAATAGGGAAACTCTTTGCTGCAGGAAAAATTGATGACCTTCATACAGTAATGATTGAGGGACAGAAGGCTGACCTTGCTTTACAATTTATGCTTCAAGTCAGAAACAAGGTGCTTGATGCCTATAATGAGATAATGAGAATGCCAATTTAATTCAGTCCTTAGCCAGGGAGTAAAATCTCTGAGGTCAGTGCTGAGTGCTGAGAAATATTATAGAAAGTTTTTACTCAGGACGCAGGACTTTAGGACTCAGGACTATGAATATAAGAAGGAGTGGTACATAATATGCCTGAGGCGTTGGCGCGATTACAACAGCAGGCACTTCAAGTCTGGGCTGAAATGGATAAGTCGCAGAAGACCAGGATGATAATTATTTCCATTCTGGTAGTTGCGAGTTTAACAATTGGAATATTTATTATTACCAGACCTAACTACGAAAATCTTTTCAGCGGCAGGTTGGATCCTAAAGAAGTTGGTGAAATAAGCGACATACTTAAGGAAAATCGTATAGATTATAAACTGGCTGATGCCGGAAGTATGATACAGGTAAGGGCAAAGGATCAGGATCAGGCACGGATAGTGTTGTCACAGTCCGGGTACCCCAAGGGTGGCATGACATTTAAAGATGCTTTGAGTTCAATTAAGCTGTCAACTACTGAGAGTGATAAAAAGAAAATATTTAAGGAATATGATGAACAGAAGATTGCCAACAGCTTGAAGAAGATAGATGAAATCAGAGATGCTGTAGTCAACCTCAGTCTGCCTGAAAAGGACATTTTCTTTGGTGATTCTACTCAGCAGGCTCCTTCCGCTGCTGTTCTGATTGAGGCAACCAGCACTCTATCCAAAAAGCAGATTGAGGGTATAGCACGGTTTGTGGCTGCCAGTGTAGAGGGGCTTGATGTAAAGTATGTAAAAATTATTGATAAAGCTACTGGTAATATGCTTAATGACGGGTGGGGTGAGGAAATAGCCGGAAATACCAGCCGGCAGTATGAGTATCAGGCAGCCCTTAAGAAGGAAAAGGAAGACAAAGTGAGGGAACTGCTTGGTAATATGTATGACGGCATAAGAGTTGGAGCCAATATTGTTTGTGATTTTGATACCCAGACAACAAAAGAGGTACAGTATACACCAGTTGTAGGTGATGACAGTGGTATTTTAAGAAGTTCTCAGGCTGTAAAGGAAGAGGTACAGAATGGTGCAACAGGAGGAGTACCCGGAACCGATTCCAATACCTCAAGCAATACTACTCCATCATATCCGGCAGGGGAATCTGCAGGTTCATCCTATAAAAAATCCGATATTACAAACAATTATGAAATAAATCAGAGAAATATTGAAAGCACCAAAGCTCCTGGTCAGATGGATAGTGAAAAATCATCCATTACTGTAAGCCTTCTCTATGGTAAAAATGTAACAAATCCACCGGTACAGGACGAAATCAGTACCTTAACCCGGATGATAGCAAATGCAACCGGAATAACCGAAAAGAACATTACTATAGCAAGCTTCAAGCTCCCCGAAGTTAAAGCGGTACCGCCAAAAACCGACTGGATGAAACTCCTGGGGCAGATTGGTCCTATTGCAGTGCTTGGTGTGCTGATAATTCTTCTTGCAGTTGGTGTTCTGCGGAAAGGTTCAACCGCTGGCGGAAATCTTGCAGTCAATGGTCCTCCTATAAGGACTGTGGGGCTTGCTGCTCAACAGGATTTTGAAGACTTACCGGAGATAGAGCTTGAGGAGAAATCTGAGGTTAAGAGACAGATAGATAGATTTGTAAAACGAAAACCCGACGCAGTAGCACAGCTGTTGAGAAACTGGCTGGCAGATGAATGGGATTGAGGAGTGAATTAATAAATGTCAAGGGGCAAATCCGAACTGGGCGGTAAGGAAAAGGCTGCAATGCTTTTGATTGCATTGGGTCCCGAACGGTCAGCTGAAATATTCAAACATCTTAAAGAGGAAGAAATTGAACAGTTAACCCTTGAGATTGCCAATATCAGGACGGTTACACCCCAAGAGAAGGAAAGGATTCTTGAGGAGTTCTACCAGATATGTCTTGCCCAGGAGTATATTGCGGAGGGAGGAATCTCATACGCAAAAGATATTCTTGAGAAGGCTTTGGGCTCACAGAAGGCTCTCGAGATTATTAATAAGCTTACGGTCTCCCTTCAGGTTAGGCCATTTGATTTTGTGCGCAAGGCCGATGCAAATCAGCTGCTTAACTTTATTCAGGGGGAGCATCCGCAAACCATTGCGCTTATTCTTGCATATCTAAAGCCTTCGCAGGCTGCAGCAGTTTTGTCTGCATTATCCCAGGAGAAGCAGGCTGATGTTACCAGAAGGATTGCTATTATGGACAGGACTTCACCCGAAGTCATAAAAGAAGTCGAGAGAGTACTTGAGAAAAAGCTCTCCTCACTGGTTACCGAAGATTATACGTCTGCAGGGGGGATTGGTGCTATTGTTGATATACTCAACTCAGTTGATAGAGGGACCGAAAAATATATTATGGAAACTCTTGAAATTGAAGATACTGATCTTGCTTCCGAAATAAAGAAGAGGATGTTCGTATTTGACGATATTGTAACACTTGATAACAGGTCTATTCAGAGGTTCTTACGAGAAGTTGACAACAACCAGCTTGCGCTTGCCCTTAAAGGTGCAAGTGAGGAGGTGCAGAAGGTTATATACAATAATATGTCCAAGCGTCTCCAGGAAATGATAAAAGAAGATATTGAATATATGGGACCTGTAAGACTGAGAGATGTGGAAGATGCGCAGCAGAAGATTGTCAATATTATCAGGAAACTTGAGGATGCAGGAGAAATTGTTATATCCAGAGGTGGAGGTGACGAAATAATTGTCTAAGATAATTAAGTCATGTAATGTATGCATAGGCGAATTTGCACGGGTTGAGTCACCAGACCCGGGGTTTGAAGACCTTCAGGATGAGAGAACTGAAGATGATATACTGGATGAAGATATAAGAGACCTTAGCGGAGAAGATATGATTGAGAGCGCAGAGGAAAGGGCTCGTGAAATTATAAGAAATGCAAAAGCTGAGTCAAAAAAGATTTTTGATGAAGCAATGGCGAAAGTGGAAGAAGAAAGAGAAATTGTACTTGAGCAGGCCAAGAAAAATGGATTTGAAGAAGGCTATAATCAGGCATTATGCCAATGCGAAGATATTATTCAGGAAGCAGGAATGCTGAAACAGCAGGCATTGGAAGAAAGCAGGGTTTACCTCAATAATATTCAGGATGAAGTGGTATCGGTCATACTTGATGTTGCCAGAAAGGTAGTAGGGTTTGAGGTAAGTTTTAATAAGGAGGACATTCTTTATATTGTAAGAGATGCTTTTGAAAGTTGTTTGCATAAGAATCATGTTGTTTTGCGAGTATCCGAAGATGACTATGATTACATATCCAAATCAAGGGATAAACTGATGGCAATGATTCAAGGTATTGGGGAAATTGAAATAAAAGTGGATTATTCTTTGGAGCCTGGGAGCTGTCTCATGGAGACACCATATGGCTCAGTTGATGGAAGCGTAAATACCAGGCTGGATGAGATTGAAAAGGTGTTCAGGGGGCTTATTGACAAGGAATAGGGGCTTGGGGTTTGCTGACTTCGATAATCACACAATATATTAACCACTAGAGGCCACTGTTATTTAAGGGTGATTCAATGTTAAAGTTTGATTCCAATAAATTACGGCAAGCTCTTAACAGCTCAAATTTCATAGTGCGTTATGGACAGATATCTCAGGTTGTAGGACTGACAATAGAATCAATTGGCCCATCGATAAGTATAGGTGGGCTTTGTTCAGTTGATGCGGGAAATAACGGAAAGATTCTATGTGAAGTGGTTGGCTTTAAGGATAATAAGGTTCTATTGATGCCCCTTGGAGATATGAGTGGCATAGCTCCCGGAAGCAAGGTGACGGCCTTGGATACATCGCTGACTGTAGCCGTTGGGCCGGAGTTGAAAGGTAAGATAATAGATGGTCTGGGGCAGCCTTTAGATTATGCTCATCTTACACCTTTAAACAAAAGCTATCCGGTTCAGAACCAACCGCCGCACCCGTTGAGGAGAAAGAGGATAACCCAGCCACTTACGCTTGGAATAAAAGCGCTGGATGGACTTTTGACAGTCGGGAAAGGCCAGAGAGTAGGAATTTTTGCAGGAAGCGGCGTGGGTAAAAGCACTCTCATGGGTATGATAGCACGAAATACAAAAGCCGATGTGAATGTCATAGCATTAATTGGAGAACGTGGAAGAGAGGTAAGGGAGTTTCTGGAAAAAGACTTGCAAGAAGAAGGCCTTAAAAGGTCGGTGGTTGTTGTAGCCACATCTGACCAGCCTGCATTAGTAAGACTTAAAGGGGCTTTTGTTGCTACTGCCATAGCAGAATATTTCAGAGATGAGGGTAATGATGTCCTCCTCCTCATGGATTCGCTTACCAGATTTGCCATGGCTCAGAGAGAGGTAGGACTTGCTATTGGCGAGCCACCGGTCTCGAAGGGTTATACACCTTCGGTCTTTGCTTTACTGCCTAAGCTTCTTGAGAGGGCTGGAAACTCAGAACACGGATCAATTACCGGGCTATATACTGTGCTTGTTGATGGGGACGACCTTACTGAGCCTGTTACTGATGCGGCCAGAGGAATTCTGGATGGGCATATTGTACTTTCAAGGAGTATGGCAAACAAGAACCATTATCCGGCTATTGATGTACTGGCTAGTGTCAGCAGGGTAATGCCGGATATTATTTCTCAGGAGCATAAGAGTATTGCAAATGAGATAAAGAAGGTAATGGCGGTTTACAGGGAGTCAGAAGAGCTCATCAACATTGGTGCTTATGTGAGGGGTAGCAACGCAAAGATTGACTATGCAATAGATGTGATTGACAAGATAAACGAATTTCTCCTGCAGGACGTCGGTGAGGCTGTTACATTTGAAGAAGTACTGAAGCAAATGGGTTCAGTTTTGTAGCTTTGTTAATGCGCAACTAATTTTCATATTTCCCGTCAGAGAAGATTCAGTTCTACCGTCAGAATTCATTGCAGCCATAATCAGAGAATGGAGAGGTTATGAATGGCTAAGTTCGTTTTTAAACTGCAGCCTGTTCTGAATATCAAGAAGCAGATTGAAGACAGCCTCAAGATTCAGCTTGGCAAAGCTGTACAGGCTCTAGAAGCAGAAAAGGAGCTTTTGAGAGAGTTGGAAAGTGAGAAGAAGAGGTGTATGGCAGAAGTAGGCGCTGAGGTATCCGGAGGGGTAAAAGCCGATAAGCTAAAAAACTACAATGCATACATCTCTTTTATCAAACAAAAAATCTCAAGACAGTGTGAAATGGTTAAATCTGCCCAGGAAATTGTCGATAAATATAGGGAAGAGCTAACCGACATGATGAAGGAAAGAAAGATGCTTGAAAAGCTCAGGGAAAAACAGTATGAGGAGTATCTGAAGGAAGTTAAGAAGAAAGAGCAGAAAGATATAGATGAGATTGTAAGTTACCGGGGAAGTGCAGGAAAAACAAATTAACCGCTCACAAGGACTACGAAATTAAGATAAACTAAATGCTAGTTATATCAAATTTCAGATCATACGGAGGATAGTATGGCAGCCACACAAACGGGCAGGGATGAGGAAAACAGTACTCTGCAGTCAAATGAAAACAAAGTGAATCTATCCACTGACAATAATAGACCCAGGAAAAAGCGCGGATTTCTTGCGTTCCTTTTTCCTGTTTTGCTGGCTGCTTCAATAGTTTTTGGAGTGTGGGGCTACTTTATCAAGTCAAACAAATTTGGACTGGGAGAAATGTTTCGGGATGACTTGAAAAACATACCGGTTCTAAATAGAGTTCTGCCGCCAAGTCCCGACCCTGAAGCTGCAGAATATATGTCCGATATTCAGCTTGCGCAGAAATACGAGGAATTCAGGCAAAAGGTAAAGGAGATGACCAGGCAGCTTGAGGAGCAGAAAAAAATCATTGAAAACCTGCAAAGCTACAAGGATAACGAGCAAAAAATGCTGGAAGAAGTAAGCCGTCAAAAAACTGATAATGAAAAAGAAAGAGAAAGAATAGAGGTTGAGAGCAAGAAGCTTGAAGAAGAAAAACTCAAGTTTGCTGAACAGATTAAGAGTGCCGATGAAGAAGGATTTGTTGCCTTTTTTGAAAACATGGATAAGGATATAGCAGCACAGATCTATGAGAAAATACAGAGAGAAAGAATGGTTGATAAGGAGGTTAAAGACTTTGTAAAGACATTCGATTCCATGGAACCTGCAAGTGCCGCACAGCTTCTGGAACATATGGGGCTGGCCAATATGGACCTTGTAGCAAACATTATGAAGCTCATGAAAAAACAGGTTGTGGCTGAAGTGCTTGCAAATATGGACCCCGTATTTGCTGCAAATCTGGCCGACCGGATGGCAGTTGAATACCCAATATACCCCGAAGAGTACAGGTAAAACTGTTAATTCATCCGATAACTAACCGCCGCTAAGATTTCAGCTTGAATATTATAGATAAGCGGCGATAAGTTCCTGGATAACGGATTCTAAGATTCAGGCGTAGAAAAACACTCCACCTGAATCCAAGAATCCTGTTTATAGATGTTTCAAGTGACGTTTAAATAAAAGGGATTGCCTAGGTAAAACATGGATGTTGAATTCCTGCGAAAGGAGGTGAAATCAGAAATGGCCAACGACCTTACGATAATAATGATGACGGCTCGAGCGGCTGAAGCAACAGGACGGGGGCAGCGCCCCAATACACCGGAGCATTCATTTGCACAGCACCTTGATGCAGAAAAATCAAGAGTTGGAATGGATAGGCGCTCAGAGAGCAGGGAACTCAATGTAGGAGGCAGGAATGAAAGAAAAAAAGAGGTTGAGGATAGTAATCCTAAAGAAACTGGAAGTGACAAGCTGGAGAAAGACAACAAGACTTTGCAGACTAAGGAAGGCACGGAGAAGGATAGTCAGGAAAAAACGAAAGTAAAGGAAACAGAAAAAGTCGAGGAGAAAGGGAATGAACTTGACCAAGAGCATAAGGATATTCTGGAACAGGCTGCCCGGCTCATGGGGATTAGCGTTGAAGAACTAACCAAGTTCCTTAAGCTTCACCAATCCTGTCCTTCGGATTCAAAGGATTCCAAGCTTGAGATGATACTTGGCAAACTTGCAGAGCTAATATCGGCAGACCAATCTGAGAAGCCAAACATTCTAAGTCAGGTAAAGGAACTGCTAGGCGGGATGGATGAAAAGTTTAATCTGAAAGTCGGTGTTGCCAAACAGGTCTTAATCCAGGAATCGGACAGTGAAGAAGGCAAGCAGACAGAACAGCCGGTAGAAAGCAGCACAGTAGAGGAGACGACAGCTGCGGATTCCAAGAACCGTCAGGAGACGCCAGGACTTCAGAACTCCGGACAGGGAACCCAGAACAACAGGAAAACCAGCAGCAACCTGCCGGGAGGTGAAACGCAGAAACAGGATGTAAAGAATGAAGGGGAACAGGAAAACGGGGAGAGTAATAAGGCAGGTAGCCGGTGGAATCCGGATGAAGGAGAAAAAAGCTGGAGGGAGAGTGTAAAACTAAATGCTAGTGGTGAAAAGCCTGAAACCATTTTCAAGGTGAACGAGGAAAATTCAGGTCAGCTTGAGAATAAAGTAAACGATACAAAGGATGTCAGACTAGAGACAAAAAATACTAGGCAGGCATATGTAAGCAAGGAAGAAGTAATAAAGCAGATTATCAATAAGGCTGTGGCAACCGTCACAGAGGATAAGGCACAAATGGTTATAGACCTCAAGCCCGACCACCTGGGGAAACTGGTACTGAAAGTTGTTACTGAAAGAGGAATTGTAACTGCTCAAATGGTAGCAGAAAACCAGCAAGTAAAGCAGTTAATTGAATCTAATTTTAATATGCTGAAAGATGCTCTGGAGAAACAAGGAATTACAGTACAACAATTCAGTGTTTCGGTTGGACAGGATTCAATGCAGAGAGACCAGCGTCAGACCTGGGTGCGAGAACTGACCAGCCAAGGAAAGGATAACCGGAATATTTCAGGAGTACAGGAAGGCAATTCCGGTTACTATGAAAGTGGTCAATCCGACAGCGTTAATATGTGGCCAAACAGTACAATTAGCTTTACAGCATAAAGGAGGTGTGAAATGTCAGTCAATACAGTTCAGGATACAACTACAACAACTACTGAGACCGACTATTCGGGGAAGAATAGAAATACTGGAGAAATGGGAAAAGACCAATTTCTCAAGCTTCTTGTTACACAGCTTAAATACCAGGATCCGATGAAGCCGGTGGACGACAAGGAGTTCATATCCCAGATGGCACAGTTCAGTTCACTAGAACAGATGCAGAACCTTAATACAAGTTTTTCGGCAATGAGGGCATTCTCACTGATGGGTAAGGAGATTGCTGCAGATTTCAAGGATGCTGAAACCGGTGAGCACCAATTTGTCAGTGGAGTTGTTGAAAAGGTACGGATGGAAAAAGGCAAGGTATTTGTGCAGGTTGGAGAGCGTGAAGTACCCATAGACGATATTACTGAAGTATCACAAAAGAATTTCACCAACTTAACCGACCTTATGCCGTTGATAGGCAAGGAGGTTAATGGAACACTTGTACAGGATAACGGAGCAATAATTGAAGTAAAAGGAAGCGTCGGAAGTATTAAAAAATTAGGCAACCTTGATGTGGTGCTGCTTAACGGAGTTGAGTTGAGCAAGGTGGATGTTGAACTACCCGAAGGGGTAATAGAGTACAAAGAGGATTACCTGCTTAGGAATGTTGACAAAGAAGTCACAGTTATAGCTAAAGACGGATTGGGCAGAGAAATAAGCGTAACCGGCATACTTAAGGAAGTGACGGAAAACGAAGGCCAATTTGACGTAAAACTAGATGAAGTTTGGGTACCGGTTGATAATTTAGGGGGCATAGCACAGGATACACAGTAATATCGTGATTATCAACCGCAACAAGGATGGTGGTATCTCATGGTAATAAACAATAGGCCGGTAATAGGTACAAGCAAACCTGTAGATTCTCAGAGGAATATCCAGAAGCCGGATGCAGGTCATGTAGAAAATAGCTTTGGGACTGTGCTTAAGGAAAAACTTCAGGCTCAGGACCGGATTAGATTCTCCAAGCATGCTGAGCACAGGCTTCACATGAGAAATATCAACTTGAATACAAGTCAGATTGAGAGAATAGGTACAGGGATTAATAAGGCCGAAGAAAAAGGGGTAAAGGATTCGCTTATACTTATGGATAATCTTGCGCTTGTGGTAAATATCAGGAATAGAACAGTTGTCACAGCTGCAAACACAGATGAACTTAAGGAAAATGTTTTCACAAATATTGATGGTGCGGTTATTGTATAGCTGGCCCTCTAAGAGGAAGCTTCCACACCTCTGAATGACGGAGGAGGTTACCGCACAAGAAAGGGGGTTATTTACTATGATGAGATCCATGTTTTCTGGTGTGGCGGGGCTCAGGTCCCACCAAACCAGGTTGGATGTAATAGGTAATAACATTGCAAACGTAAATACAGTAGGTTTTAAGGCATCACGAGTTACTTTTCAGGAGGTGTTCAGTCAGACCTTAAGGGGTTCGGGAGCACCCGATGCTGCAACCGGCAGGGGTGGGACAAATCCTATGCAGGTTGGTCTGGGTATGGGGGTAGCGTCGGTGGATGCTCTGTTCACAAGAGGTAGTGTTCAGAGAACTGACAACCCTACCGACCTGTCTATCGAAGGGGAAGGTATGTTCGTTATCAGGGGCGGCAGCAATGATGCATATAGATTTACAAGGGCCGGGAACTTTACTGTTGATAAGATGGGAAATCTTGTCGCATCCAATGGAATGAGCGTATATGGGTGGCACTACCATGAGGCTGATCCGAACAACCCTGGGGCAAGGATTTTTGATACAGAGAGGAATATAGAACCCATAAACATTTATTCCGATGCTTTTAACGGAAATAAGAAGATTATTGCTCCTTATGCAACCGACTCGGCTGCACTGGCCGGAAACCTGAATATGAACGACGCTGCAACTGATCCGCCTGTAGTTCTGCCCATGACGGTATTCGATTCTTTTGGAAACGAATATAAGATTGAGGTCAGGTTCCAGAAGTCTGCAAATCCCCATGAGTGGGATTATACAATAACCGATACTGCAGGAGTTGCCAGGTTCAATGACGTTACCGGTACAATCACTTTTGATAATACGCCGGGAAATGAGGGAAGGGCCCTTGAAGCCACCGGGGGAACCAATGTAGATACCGGGCTCATGAGAGATATAACGCTGGATTTAAGCAATATTGATGCAAGCCTCACTGATGTTGATATGCAGCTGGACCTTGCCAGGCTTACCCAGTATGCTACCAATAGTTCTGCCAAGACGTACAGCGTTAATGGTTATAACAGTGGTACATTTGTTACGTGCAACATTGGTTCGGACGGCGTAATAACTGGTATATACAGCAATGGACAGCAGCAGCCGCTTGGGCTTATTGCCCTTGCAAGCTTCGAGAATCCGGCAGGCTTGCAAAAGGTAGGAGAGAATATGTATATTGCTACATCAAACTCGGGTGATTTCACAAAACCTACCAAACCCGGGGGAGACGGATTAGGAACTCTGAATCCGGGAACCTTGGAGATGTCTAACGTAGACCTTTCTAAGGAATTTACCGAAATGATTACTACACAAAGAGGTTTCCAGGCTAACAGCCGAATAATTACTACAACCGATGAAATGCTGAATGAACTGGTTAATATCAAGAGATAAACAGGATTCTTGGATTCAGGTGGAGTGTTTATCTCCAACTGAAACTTAGAAGCCGTTATCCAGGGACGTAGCGCCGCTTAGACTACTAGTCGCATGATTTCAAAGAAATCTTAGCGATAGTGTCCACCTTGATGCTCCCGCTTGAAGAAGAGGGGAGTCTTAGCGGCGGTAGTCATCGGATAAACTGACAAGCTTCTACAAAGAAGTGGAGACAGTGTGAAAATCTGAATAATTGCAGTGGGAGCTGAAATCTCTTCCTTGAATCAGGTTTCAGCCCCCTATTGTAATTTCGAGGGAAAAATATTATGATTAGATTGAAGAGATTAAATGGCAAGGATTTTGTAGTAAATTGCGATTTAATAGAGTTTATTGAGGGTACTCCGGATACAGTGGTGACATTGGTGTCTGGAAATAGGATGGTTGTTCGCGAAACTGTTGATGAAGTAATAGATAAAGTGGTAGAATATAAGCGAAACACTAATCCAACATTAAAAGTAGTAGAAAAAAGAGTGATAGAAAATGAAGTTTCGCTTGAAACTCGCGACGAAAAATAGGATATTAAGGAAGAACAAGTTTTTCTGCTCGTTATAAGCGAAACACTAATCCAACATTAAAAGTAGTAGAAAAAAGAGTGATAGAAAATGAAGTTTCGCTTGAAACGCATGACGGAAAATGAAAGAATAAGGAGAAATTTAATTTTCCTGCTCAGACTTTTTTCTTGATATTTTTCAGATTCTGCAAATGTAATTCTAATAAATTTGACTCTTGCAGCCGGGAGCTAAAGCCAGCTTCAGGATTCCAGGATGGGGGGCAGCGTATTTATGGAAGGCAAGCTTAATTTCTTTCTTATTTTGATAATTGCTTTACTGTCAGCGGCAGTTGCCTTTATTGTTATATATCTGGTAATGACAGGTGGAGTTCAGAAACCTGAAGGAGATAACCATGAAACTGCAAAGACTGAGAAAAAGGTAGAAATTGATTATGGTAAGGCAGTATATTTCCACGTTGGAGGGATGGAGCCTGTTAATCTCAAGTCAGGTGGGAATAATCCAAAATCAATTGCAAAGGTTGATGTGGTTATACTCATAGCCGACCAAAAGTTTGAGGAAGAGTTTGCAAAGAGAGAAGCTGAAGTCAAGGATATCATACGAACCACTTTCAACAGTAAAACCGGAGATGATTTAACAGATGGCAAGATTGAAGGCGTAAAGGAAGAGCTGTTGAGAAGTTTCAGGGAGATGTTTAAACATCCTAAGGAGAAAGAAAAGATTGTTAAAGTTCTTTTCCCTTCATTCTTTATGCAATAGGGGGTGAGTGATTAGATGGGCGATATTCTGTCTCAAAATGAAATAGATGAATTACTAAAAGCGTTAAATACTGGTGAAATTGATGTCCGGCAGATGCAAACCACTACTGAAGAAAAGAAAATTAAGAATCATGACTTCAGGAAGCCAAATAAATTTGCCAAGGACCATCTAAGAACTCTCGAAATAATTCATGAAAATTACTCCAGGCTGATAACAAATTTTCTATCAGGTTACTTGAGGACACTATCCCAGGTTGATGTAATTTCAGTAGAAGAGCTTACATATTATGAATTCAGCAACTCCATATCTAATCCAGCTGTTCTTGGTATAGTTGATTTTGAACCACTGCCAGGTTCTGTAGTACTTGAGATTGCACCAAATATCGTGTTTTCACTAATTGACCGGATATTGGGAGGAAGCGGTTCAACCAGCCAAAAGGTTAGGGAATATACCGAAATCGAACTAGCCATAATTGAGAGGGTGATTTCCCAGTTACTTAGGCTTATGCGGGAGCCATGGGAGAATGTAACTGAAATAAAACCACGTCTGGAAAAAATAGAAACCAATGCCCAATTTGCGCAGATTATTTCGCCTAATGAAATGATTGCTTTGATTACACTTGGAACCAAGATAGGGGAAGTTGAAGGAATGGTGAATCTATGCATACCTTACCCTGTGCTTGAATCGGTATTACCCAAGTTGAGTACCAAACTCTGGTTTGCAATGAGGGAGAAGGTTACAACTGAAGATGATAAACTGGCTCTTGAAAGAAAGATTGAGTGCACGAAGATACCAGTGAGGGCAGTACTGGGAGGTGCTGTTCTGACTGTTGCAGATGTAGTAGAGCTTCAGGCTGGAGATGTTATCCAACTTGATACAAACGTTAACCAGGATTTGAAAGTATATGTAGGAGATATTTACAAATTTAATGCACGACCCGGTGTTAAGAAGAATAGAGTTTCAGCCAAGGTTACGGGCGTTATGAGAGAGGAGGAGTAGTATGAGCGATTTATTATCTCAAGAGGAAATAGATGCGTTGTTGAAGGGTGCTTCCATTAGTGAGAACGACCCCCAGGAGGAAGAACCAGAATTTAGCTCTCAGGAAATTGATGCTCTTGGTGAGATTGGGAACATAAGCATGGGTACAGCATCAACTGCACTGTTTACTCTGCTTGGCCAGAAGGTAATGATAACTACGCCCAACGTTGAGCTAACCACCATGGGGGAACTTCCCAAGATGGATAATAGTTCCTATGTAGCAGTAAGAACAGAATTTACACATGGACTTACCGGCACAAATCTGTTAGTATTAAAAGAAGAAGATGTTAAGATCATTACCGACCTTATGATGGGAGGAGATGGAAGTAACACTGAAGGGGAAATAACAGATTTACATCTTAGTGCCATAAGTGAGGCCATGAACCAGATGGTAGGTTCTGCGGCGACATCCATGGCATCAATGATAAACAAGAAGATAGAGATTACCCCGCCAAAAGCGCTCCGTACAAACTTGGACAAGAGTGATTTTGAAGACCTAAATTTTACTGATAAGATAATAAAGATTTCTTTCAAGCTGGAAGTTGGCAGTCTAATAAACAGCGAGATAATGCAGCTCTTACCAATTGATTTTGCCAAAGAAATGGTTGCTGGTTTGCTTAATGTTGAAGATGAAGCCGGGGCAGCTGGGACAGTTAATGATAACCAAAGCGCAGAATCCCAGATCAGTCAGGCGCAGGCTGTGGAGCAGCCAACTCCGGCAAATGGTCAGCCGGCGTTAGGTATAGGCGGTCAGCAGGATTCATATCAGGAAGTGTCAAGTACTGCATTCGCACAGGAGCAGGGAAATATACAACCACAGCAGGTATTCCAACAGCAGCCCGCTCATAACCAAGTACATATGGCATCGGGCGGCCAGCAGGGAACTGTAAATATTCAACCTGCACAATTCCAATCCTTTGATGAAGGGAGAAGTTCCTCTCAGAAGGAGAATATCAGTTTGCTTATGGATGTTCCCCTCCAGATTACTGTTGAACTTGGGAGAACACAGAAGCTTATCAGGGAGATACTTGAATTTGCCCCAGGTTCAATAATTGAACTCGACAAGCTAGCCGGAGAGATGGTTGATATCCTGGTTAATGGAAAGGTTATAGCAAAGGGTGAGGTTGTTATAATTGATGAAAGCTTTGGCGTGAGGGTAGCAGATATTGTCCAACCTTCTAAGAGGCTATAAAATAATCTTACAAAATAATTTAAAGTGAGGGGTAGAGATGGGAAGAAAGATATTGATTGTTGATGATGCAGCTTTCATGAGGATGATGATTAAAGACATTCTAACCAAGAACGGTTATGATGTTGCAGGCGAAGCTGAGAATGGTCTAAAGGCAATTGAGAAATACCGTGAGCTGCTGCCCGATCTGGTAATCATGGATATAACTATGCCCGAGCTGGACGGAATACAGGCTGTAAAGGAAATCAAAAAAATAAATTATGATTCAAAAATAATAATGTGTTCTGCAATGGGACAGCAGGCAATGGTAATTGAGTCAATACAGGCAGGAGCAAAAGATTTTATTGTTAAACCTTTCCAGGCTGATAGGGTTGTTGAAGCAGTCCGCAAGGTCCTTGGGTAAATAAGGATGTGATATCTTAATATGATGAACTTCTTTTTTGGCTTGCTATATTTTTCTGTTCTGTTTGCTGCAATATTATTTTTAGCATACGTGTCAACTAAGTTTCTGGGTTCAAGGCTGTCCAGGGGTATGAGAGGTAATTATATAAAGGTAGTTGACTCGGTATCCCTTGGATTTGACAGGCAGATATATCTGATAAGAGTTGGGGGTCAACTGCTGCTCGTATCATCGTCCAATAAAAGTATTCAGTTTCTGACGCTTTTGGATAATACCCTGGTCGGTTTGAGTGAGGAAGACCTAAAAGTCATTGAACAAGAACCGGAAACGGGCACTGCCAGCACCTTCAAAAACTACCTTGATGTTTTTAAAAATCCCCCAGGAAAAACCAATGGCCCTATATCCCAGCATAATACTGATTTGAATTCTAATAGGTTTAAGCAGAATCTTGATAAACTCAGAGGAATTTTTTCAAAAATTAATTCTGAGAAAAATGGAGATGAAAAGCCAAATGAGTAGCAAGTTGAAAATGGCTTTATTATTGTTTTTGGGGTTGGGGGCTATTTTTTTATCCAGCGTTATAGTGAGTGCAGAGCCTACATTCCCAATACCCAGGATAGGCTTTGATGTTGGTCCCGCCGACCAGCCCCAGGAAGCTGCGGCTACTATACAGATAATATTACTATTGACTGTACTATCGATAGCTCCGGCTATCCTGATAATGATGACCTCCTTTACAAGGATAATAATTATCCTGTCTTTCCTTAGAAATGCACTTGGTACACAGCAGATGCCTCCTAATCAGGTTCTAATTGGGTTTGCTATGTTTTTAACGTTTTTTATAATGTCTCCAGTATTAAATGAAGTAAACAGTAATGCCTTTCAACCATTTATGAACGGGCAGATTTCCCAGGATGAAGCTTTAACTAAAGCAGCAGGGCCAATGCGGACTTTTATGCTTAAACAGATTAGAAGTGAAAAGGACCTGATGCTGTTTGTTAAGATTGCTAAAATTGACCCAGCAACAGTTGAAAAGGACAACCTACCACTTACGGTAGTTATACCTGCGTTTATGATAAATGAATTAAAAATTGCATTTCAGATAGGTTTTCTAATTTTTATTCCTTTTTTAATTATTGATATGGTAGTCTCCAGTACCCTAATGTCCATGGGAATGATGATGCTTCCACCAATTATGATTTCTTTACCGTTTAAGATACTATTGTTTATTATGGTTGATGGCTGGAATCTTATGACCCAGTCCATAGTGCTGGGATTCAGGTAGCTGTAGATAAGCATGGAACGAAAAATGAGGTGGGTTTATGGAGCAGGGTGCAATAATTGATTTGGCAACAAAGGCATTATTAACAATAATTTATGTATCAGGGCCGATGCTGCTTCTAGGACTTGTAGTGGGTTTGGCGGTAAGTATTTTCCAAGCTACTACGCAAATTCAGGAGCAGACCTTGACATTTATTCCAAAGATAGTTGCAATACTTGGAGCTATGGTATTATTTGGACCCTGGATGCTTACAATCATGAAAGAGTTTACAGAGACACTCTTCAGGAACATAAATATGTACATAGGGTAGGGATAACATTGGATGTTGGTATGGGGAGTCTTCTGGTCAAAATTGAAATGTTTATACTGATTCTGATTAGAATCAGTTCACTGTTTGTTACTTCACCCTTATTCGGGAGAAGAAATCTTCCAACAATATTCAAGATAGGGTTCTCGTTTGTGGTAGCCATCCTGCTGGTGAATGTGGTAGAGGTACCCGAATCAATCAGTACGTTTGGTATGTATGAGTTTGCAATACTGGCTATGAAGGAGTTCATGATAGGAGTAATACTGGGATTTGTAAGCTATCTGGTATTTGCAGCCATTTACCTGGCTGGCCAGTTGATTGATACCCAAATGGGTCTGGGAATAGTAAGCGTTATCGATCCGGCAAGCAATATACAGGTTCCTGTAACAGCCAACTTCTATTACACGTTGGCCATGGTAATCTTTCTCACCATGAACGGTCACTACATACTGATTGAAGCTCTGGTAAAAAGCTATAGTATCCTGCCTGTAGGTGCTGCTGCACTAACCGATTCAATGATGGCCCATTTCGTCAACATAATGGCACAGATGTTTATCATTGGTTTTAAAATAAGCGCACCGGTTATTGCTGCAATACTTGTGTGTGATGTTGCGCTTGGAATATTAGCCAGAACAATGCCCCAAATGAATATATTCCTGGTAGGACTGCCGTTGAAGATACTGTTGGGTTTTGTAGTTATAATGATAACGTTACCTGCATTTATAATGATACTGAATTATATGGTAGATTCCATTAATGTGCAGACAACAACAATGATGAAAGAGATGGTTCCAAAGTAGGTTGGTCAGGCATAAACAGGATTCTTGGATTCAGGTGGAGTGCGCTCCAATTGAATCTTAGAAGCCGTTATCCAGGGACGTAGCGCCGCTTCTCTCCCATTTGAAGAAGAGGGGAGTCTTAGCGGCGGTAGTCATCTGATAAAAGGGGATGGCAATGGATGATTTAAACAGTACTTATAATATGGATGACAGATTAAGAAAGAACAGTACTTTTGCAGAGTGGTTCAGAGAAGCGTGTAAGACTAACGGTCGTGAACTACCAAGCGCTAACCGGTATTTTACAATTGATCTTCAGTTGTTTGCAGACGAGGAAAAGACAGAAAAAGCAACGCCCCGTAAAAGACAAAAGGCAAGGGAGAAGGGGCAGGTCCTTAAAAGTCGGGAAATAAACTCCGCCATACTGCTGCTTGCTATGTTTTTAACCATAAAATTAAGCTGCCCGTATATTTACAACGAACTTCTTGTTTACTCCCGGAGCATATTTACTCAATATGTAAACATGGAAGACCTTTTTACAACAAGCACCTTCATAAAGTTTATGATCGAGACAATAGTTGTTTTTCTTAAGATAATGGCGCCAATCCTGGCTGTAGCGTTACTGGTTGGGCTGGCAAGCGGATATGCACAGGTAGGTTTCCTGTTTACGCTTGAGCCCCTAAGACTGAAACCTGAGAGACTGAATCCGATACAGGGATTCAAAAGGTTGTTTTCAAGACAGTCATTGGTGGAATTAGTTAAATCAGCTATCAAGATAGTTGTATCAATATATATTGCATACCTCTACCTGCGAGGCGAAGTAAATAATATTGTAAAAATAATGGACCTTGACGTTCTTAATATAATCATATATGTAGGGAGTATAGCAATAAATGTTTCATTTGCAATAGTAATTGCCCTTGTAATACTAGCAGTATTCGACTATGTTTTTCAGTGGTGGGAGTACGAAAGAAATCTCAAGATGACAAAACATGAGGTTAAAGAAGAATATAAACAAATTGAAGGTAATCCTCAGGTTAAATCCAAGATAAAACAAAAGCAGCGCCAAATGGCAGCAAGCAGAATGATGAAAGAAATTCCTACTGCAGATGTAGTTATTACCAATCCTACACATTTCGCAGTGGCTTTAAAATACGATGCTGATAAGAGTTCTGCGCCTGTTGTTGTAGCAAAAGGCCAGGATTACATAGCTATTAGAATCAAGGAGATTGCCCGGGAGAATAAGGTTGAAGTTGTAGAGAACAGGGAGTTGGCCAGAACTATCTATAGTACTGTTGATATAGGAGACCCCATTCCTGAGGAATTGTATCAGGCAGTAGCAGAAATACTTGCCTTTGTATACAGCCTGAAAAACAACGGACAGAGTGCAGGGCAGCATACTTAAGTATAGAGGCAAGACTAGTAGAGTTGTTCAACAAATGTAAAGGAGGTGGGAAACAGGCATGTTAAGATTAGGAGATATAGGCATAGCAATTGTTGTGGTAGCAGTTGTGTTGATAATAATTATTCCCATTCCTCCAGGCCTACTTGATGTGCTTCTGGCGGTTAATATATCAATATCACTGGTAATCTTACTGAACAGTATCTTTGCCAAGGACGCCTTGCAAATGTCGATATTTCCATCATTACTCCTTATCACAACCATTTACCGTCTGTCTTTAAATATTTCAGCTACCAAGCTTGTGTTGGGACAGGGTCATGCCGGGTCAGTAATAGATACGTTTGGTAACTTTGTAACTGCAGGAAACATGGTAGTTGGGTTCATAATATTTCTTATAATTATGATTGTTCAGTTTCTGGTAATAACCAAAGGAGCTGAAAGAGTTTCTGAGGTTGCAGCCAGATTTACTCTGGATGCAATGCCCGGAAAACAAATGGCCATAGATGCTGATTTAAACAGCGGACTCATTAGCGAGGGAGAAGCCAAGGAAAGAAGAAGAAATATTCAGAGAGAAGCAGATTTCTACGGTGCAATGGATGGAGCAAGCAAGTTCGTAAAAGGGGATGCTATCGCAGCAATAATTATCACTTTTATTAATATTATAGGTGGCTTGATTATCGGGGTTCTAATGAGGGGAGAAGAGATAACAGAGGCCATGGCTACATATACGGTGTTGACTGTTGGAGATGGACTTGTAAGTCAAATCCCGGCCTTGCTTATTTCCACAGCTACAGGTATTATAGTAACAAGGGCTGCAGCTGATTCAAACCTCAGTCAGGACTTAGTCAGACAAATATTCCAAAATCCTAAGGTTATGCTGGTTACCTCAGCTGTATGTCTTATTCTTGCAGTTTTCGGTCTGCCAACCCTACCGTTTGTCATTATTGCTGTTGTCCTGGCTGTAGTAGGATTCAGACTGCGGAAAGAACTAAAGCTTCAGGAAAAGGAAGAGGAAGACAAGGTTCAGGAAACTGAAGTGGAAGAAATAAGAAAGCCCGAGAATGTTGTATCACTGCTTCAGGTGGACCCAATTGAACTGGAGTTTGGATACGGCATTATACCCTATGCAGATGTAAATCAGGGAGGAGACTTGCTTGACAGAGTAGTTATGATTAGAAGGCAGCTTGCCCTTGAGTTTGGGATGATAGTTCCGATGATTAGATTAAGAGATAATATACAACTGAATTCTAACGAGTATATTATTAAAATAAAAGGGGTAGAGGTTTCAAAAGGAGAGTTGATGTTTGGCCACTTTCTGGCCATGAATCCGGGGGGCGTAGAGCAGGAGATTCAAGGGGAAAGTACAGTAGAACCGGCTTTCGGCCTGCCGGCCAAGTGGATTTCCGAGAGCCAGAGAGAAAGGGCAGAAATGCTCGGGTATACTGTAGTCGACCCGCCCTCTATAATAGCTACCCATTTGACAGAAATTATCAAGCGTTATGCTCATGAGCTATTGGGAAGACAGGAAGTTCAAACACTGGTTGACAGTGTTAAGGCAAATTACCCTGCTATAGTGGATGAACTTATTCCAAAGGTAATGAGTTTGGGAGAGATTCAGAAGGTATTGGCCAACCTGCTAAGGGAAGGTATCAGTATAAGGGATATGGTTACTATCCTTGAAACACTTGCTGATTATGCTGCAATAACTCATGATCCCGACGTATTGACCGAATATGTCAGACAAGCCCTAGGGAGGGCAATATCAAAGAGATTTATCGGAAGCAGCAAGACCAGCGTTTTAACAATAGATCCCCAGCTTGAGCAGACCATAATTGATGCTGTGCAGCGCACAGATTATGGTTCATATGTTTCACTTGAACCTGGTATTACCCAAAGCATAATTAACAGCTTGTATGAACACATCCAGAACCTTACTTCAATGGGGCAGCAGCCTATAGTTATTGCTTCACCAGGGGTCAGACCCTATTTTAAAAGGATAACAGAACAGGCTGTTCCTGAATTGGTTGTATTATCTTATAATGAACTTGACCCCAGTATTGAAGTTCAGTCAGTAGGTATGGTTACGGCATAACCGGTCTGAAGTTGGTGACCGATAGTTTTTAGATTGTAGCTGCAGGAGGAACTATATGAAAATAAGAAGATATACTGGAAAAGATGCACATGAAGCTATGTTGAAGGTGAAGATGGATCTTGGGAATGATGCTGTTATTGTAAGTACGCGTAGAATAAGACAGAAGGGTATTCTGGGGTTTTTCACCAAGCCTCAGATAGAAGTACTTGCTACGCTTGACGACGCAAGAAAAAAGGCTGCTGCTGTGCGGACTGAAGAGCCTTCCCAGACACAGTGTGCTGCAGCCGAACAAGACTCAAAGGAACGGGACAGCAAACTATACCACCTGGAGAACAAAGTAAGCAAAATGGAGGAACTGCTGCAAAAAATATATTCTCAGATACAGCCGGGACAGAAGCCTAACAATCAGATGCCCCAGGACCTCAACAGCAAAATATACCAACTTCTTACCAATAACCTGTTGAGGAACGAGGTTGAGCCTGAGCTTGCCCAAAAGATTATTAGCAGTGTAAAAGAAAAAGTTGGTCCAAGCGTAAACGTGAGTGAAGTTGCATCAACACTGTACAGCTCTATCCAAAAGTTTCTAGGGGAGCCTGAACCAATAATGATACCGGCAACCAAAAAACCATATGTTATAATCTTTTTGGGACCAACAGGTGTAGGAAAGACAACAACTTTGGCCAAGATAGCAGCTGATTTTGCTTTGAACCAGAAAATCAATGTCGGGTTGATTACTGCTGATACATTTAGAATAGCAGCAGTCGAACAGCTAAAGACATATGCAGAAATATTGGGAATGCCGGTAAGTGTAGTTTATTCCACTAACGAAATAAGCGAAGCCATAAACAATTATTCTGATAAGGATGTCATTCTAATTGATACGCCTGGAAGAAGTCATAGAAACAAAAACCAGTTCGAGGAACTCAGGAATCTGGTTTTACATAGTCAAGCTGATGAGAAATACCTTCTTATAGGCGCAACCACCGGGCCTAAAGACTGCCGAGATATAATAAACAGCTATAAATTTGTTGACAACTACAAGCTTATATTTACCAAACTTGATGAAACCACCTCGTATGGCATTCTTATGAATGTACGTGAATTGACCGGGAAGCCCCTGTCCTACGTTACAACGGGCCAGAGTGTACCTGATGATATTGAGATAATTAATATAGACAAGATATCCAAAATCTTACTAGGGAGTATACCTGCATGAAGGATCAGGCAGATAAGCTTAGACAAATAATTGCCAACTTAAAAAATCATAATGCCGAGGCACAGAAAATTCCAGTAAATGATGTACCGAGAAGAAGGTCAAGAGTCATTACTGTTACAAGCGGTAAGGGTGGCGTAGGCAAGACTAATATTGCAGTAAATCTGGCAGTCAGCCTGAGTGAATATGGATTTAAAGTGATTATTTTGGATGCGGATTTTGGACTTGCCAATATCGATGTTATATTTGGAATTGTCCCACAGTTTACGCTCCTGGATGTTATTAACGGAAAAAAAGGCATACTTGAAATATTGACAGAGGGGCCTAAAAACATTAAGTTTATTTCTGGGGGGTCAGGAGTTGAGCAGTTAACCAGACTTGACAGGCAGCAGTTGGAGAGATTTGTTGAAAATATCAGCTGTCTGGACAGGCTGGCTGACTACATAATAATTGATACAGGTGCCGGAGTATCTGAAAGTGTAATCAGTTTTGTTATGGCAGCAGACGAGATCTTGCTTGTGACTACGCCTGAACCGACCTCAATAACTGATGCATATGCACTTATAAAGATGGTATCCAATAGAGACAAGAGTAAACCAATCAAGCTGATTGTTAACAGGGCAGATACGCAGGCCGAAGCTGAAAATATATTGAAGAAACTTTCTCTTGTTGCAGAAAAGTTTTTGATGGTTAAGTTATCACCGTTGGGATTCGTGTTGAATGATGATGCGGTTCCGAAATCTGTAAGGTCGCAGCAGCCATTTACCATAGCATACCCGAAGGGTAGTGCTTCAAAGCAGGTTAGAGAAATATGTAAACGGTTGGTTCAGATAAGAGTAGATAGAGACCATGGCGGCATTAAGTCGTTTGTGAGCAAGCTGGTTGGTTTTATGAAAGGTTGAAACAAGAAATAACTCGGGGGAAGTTTGATGAAAGAAATGGATTTAAAACCCGGAATGAACCTGAAAATTTCACTTATTGACAACCAGGGCGATATATTGAGTCCTTCATATACTAGTAAGTTGCAGCATATTGACGATAACAACAGCACTTTGGAGATTGATATTCCTGACGCTAAAAGTATCCAGAAGTGCTTTGGAAAAGATACCATGATTCTAGTAACTTTAGCAGTGGGGGGTGGAGGAATATTTTCATTTCATGCTAGGGTAACAGGAGTTAATCAGAGAAACAAAGTACCTGTAATGGTTATTAGGCAAGAAACTGAGCTGTTCAGAGTCCAGCGAAGGTCATATTACAGGCTGCAATATTCCTGTGAAGTCAAATACAGGCCTTTCAAACTACCTGCGCTAGGTTCAAATGAAGAGCAGTTCAGAACTACCAATACTATAGATGTAAGTGGGGGAGGGATGTGTCTATTAACTTCAGAAAAGTTAGAGAAGAATATTTTCTTAGAATGTGTTATAATATTGGAGAAAGATGTTGAAATAAAGGCAGTAGGTAAGATTGTAGATACTAAAGAGGAGAATACAGGCGGTCTGACCCGGTGGAAAAATGGTATACAATTTGAAAGAATATCCGAGAATTCCAGAGAGAGAATCATAAGTTTTGTATTCCGTGAACAACAAAGGCTTCGAAGAAAAGGCCTGGTATAGATAAAGGCAGACCAGGTGGCCGGATATGGGATTCTAAAGACATGTCTTAGTGAGGTTGGTTGTTATAATTGAGTGAAACATTTTAAATTTTTAGTACTTTTCTTAATACAAATCCTATATTATGCTTTAGTAAGAAAATAGTCAAAATATACGGTTTTCTGGTACAATTAGTTATGGATATTATTCTTTTAAGCAGCGTCTATATATAAATCAATCTCAAACAGTATAAATTATTAATTCAAAATACACTTAAAAAAAAGGAATAGAACAATTCATAAAATATGGGGGTGGCTGGCAGTGGATATGAGTCAATACATTGAAATTTTCATTGAAGAGGCTAAGGAGCATGTTCAGAATTTGAATCACAGTCTTCTACAACTTGAGAAAAATCCCAATGATATGGTAATTCTGAATGAGATATTCAGAGTAGCACATACATTAAAGGGAATGGCTGGGACAATGGGGTTTAACAAAATGACTACATTGACACATGATATGGAAGATGTCCTGCAATTGATTAGAAACGGTGAAATGAAAATAAATACCAAGCTGGTAGACATCTTGTTTAAGTGTCTGGATGCACTTGAAATTTATTTAAATTCTATTATCAGTTCTGGAAACGAAGGGGATTTCTACTGCGAAGAGATAATAAATACACTCAGGAAGATGATAGAAGAGAAGGCCATTGATACTGAAGTTGAAATAAACTGCCCAACTTCCCAGACTGAAGGTTTCGACCCGGACAGTTTTGGACATACCGCCTATTTTATTCCCGATGGTTATGAACAGAATGTAATCAACAAGGCAAAGGAAATGAATATAAATGCGTATAAAATAACCATTATGATTGATAAGGGATGTCTATTAAAATCTGCAAGAGCATTTATAATATTCCAGACACTGGAGAAATATTGCGAAATCATAAAGTCTGTCCCCCACGTTGAGGATATTGAGGATGAAAAATTTGATTTTGAATTTACTGTAATAGTTGTGAGCAAGGAATCTGAGGAATTAATCTCCAAGGAATTGAACTCCATTGCGGAGGTTGAGAAAATATTGATTAGTCCTTTAAATCAAAAAGAGTTGGATGAGGCCAGAAAGAGTGCGGATAGCAGTAATGGAAGTGTTAATTATGGAATCAGTACCTTAAACGAGGTCAATGCTGGCCTTAATCTGGAAAAAAAAGCCGAAAACGGGGTGCAGGGTGAATACACTGATGACTTGGCAGTGAAAGATTCAAACGATACCAAAATTCTAAACACCTCGAAATCAACCAAAACCGGCAAGACAGTAAGAGTTGATATTGATAGGCTGGATGTTTTAATGAATCTTGTGAGTGAGCTTATTATTATTAAGACCAGGCTGGAAGGAATTGAAGGTGTCCAGCGTACACAGAATTATAACGAAGCAGTTGAATACCTTGAAAGAATTACCACAAGCCTACATGACGCAGTTATGAAGGTGAGGATGGTTCCAATTGAGATGGTATTCAATAGGTTCCCCAGAATGATTCGTGATTTGTCTCGGGAGACCGGAAAACAGATAAACCTTATAATGTCTGGTGAAGAAACTGAGCTTGACAGGACTGTTATAGATGAAATTGGTGACCCCTTAATCCACATGCTTAGAAATTCAGTGGACCATGGTATTGAAAGTCCTGATAGAAGAAAAGAAACCGGGAAGGACCCGGCTGGAACAATCTATTTGAGAGCATACCAGGATGGGAACAACGTAGTAATTGAAGTGGAAGATGACGGTGCTGGGATTAATGTGGACAAGGTTAAGAAGAAGTTGATTGATTCAGGACTGGTTACAAAAGAAAATATAAATACTCTGGCGAAAAAGGATATAATTAATTACCTTTTCAGACCGAGCTTCAGTACTGCGGACAAGGTTACCGATATCTCGGGCAGAGGGGTTGGCCTGGATGTTGTCAGGACTAAGATAGAGGCTCTGGGTGGGGTAATTGAGGTAGAATCTGAGAATGGCAAGGGAAGCAAGTTCATAATCAGACTGCCATTGACCCTGGCTATTATACAGGCATTGTTGGTGCTTATCGGTCAGGAGAAATTTGCTATACCTCTTAGTTCAATCAGAGAAATCATCAATATTGATTCAAAGGATATAAAACTGGTTCAAAAGCAGGAGGTAATAATACTAAGGAAAAATGTAATTCCGATAATACGGCTGGGAGAAGTACTTGATGTTCCCGATGCCGAGTCAAACCCAGACCAGGTTACGGTAGTTGTTGTAAATAAGGGAGAAAAGCTGTCAGGTTTTGTAGTTGATAATCTTATAGGGCAGCAGGAAATTGTAATCAAATCATTGGGTAAGCTGCTTATGGGTATCAAAACAATTGCAGGAGCTACAATCCTCGGAGATGGGCAGGTTGCACTAATAATTGATGTGAATTCTTTGGCATAGGGGGGAATAAAATGGAAGCTCAAGTACAAAGAGAAGGCAACCAGTTTGTTATATTTCGTATGGATAATGAGGAGTATGGTATTGACATACAAAAGATTACGACAATTGAGAAAGTATTTAATATTACCCGGGTTCCTCAGGCACCTGAGTCGGTAAAAGGAGTTGTAAACCTCCGGGGGGAAATCGTTCCCGTAGTGGAATTGGCAAAAAAGTTAAGAATGGAACACTCGGAAATAACTGAGGACACCAGAATAATAATATTTAAAATCGATGATATTTCGGTTGGGTTTGTAGTGGATGAAGTAATAGAGGTGCTGACTATTCTGCCTGAACAGATTGAAAATATTAATCAGGTATCGTCCGACGTATCTCTGGACTATATTTATGGTATTGGCAAGGTGAAGGAAAGAATAGTAACGCTTCTTAATCTTGATAAGTTAATTATGATAAAATAAGTTTCTGAGGTGTATTTATGTCTATAGGTATTGATGATCTCAACACCAACCAGCTTGATGTTTTGAAGGAGATAGGAAATATCGGAGCAGGTAATGCAATAACCGCCTTGGCAAAAATGCTTAATAAAAAGGTTGATATGTCAGTGCCCAAAATTAAGATTCTTAACTTTAAGGAGATTCCGGAAATACTTGGAAGCAGTGATACTCTGATTGTAGGCATTTTGCTTGAGGTTACGGGTGACCTGAAGGGAAATATATTATTTGTACTGGATTCGAGTTCAGCACATTCCCTGGTCAATATCTTAATGGGCAGACTGGATGCTGATAAGGCAGCTGAACTTGATGAAATTGAAATTTCGGCACTGAAGGAAATGGGTAACATTCTTGCGGGTTCGTATTTATCTGCTCTTTCAATGCTGACAAATCTGAATATTTTGCCGTCAGTACCTGATTTATGTATCGATATGGCCGGCGCAATACTTAGCGTTCCGGCTATAGGCTTTGGAAAAGTTGGAGATAGTGTTCTATATATAGAAACCGAATTTACTGACGGGACTGAAAAAGTTGCGGGAGAATTTTTCCTAATACCTGATGTGGATTCGTATGAGACCTTACTAAGTGCGCTAGGGGTAATGGGCTAATGGAAAATATAATTAAAGTGGGCATGGCTGACCTGAATGTAGCTGTCAGCCCATTTATTCTAACAACACTAGGACTAGGTTCCTGTGTAGGAGTATGTCTATACGATTCGATAGCAAAGGTTGCAGGCATGGCACACATCATGCTACCATATAGTATGCAGGGAAAGCCGAAGATTAATCTGGCCAAATATGCAGATACTGGGATCGAACTGCTAATCAGTGAAATGGCAAAGAAGGGAGCAATAAAATCCCGTCTGGTTGCGAAGCTTGCTGGTGGTGCACAGATGTTTAATTTCAAACAGGAAAATGATATAATCAAAATAGGACAGAAGAATGTATTGGCTTGCAAAGAAATACTGGACGACCTTAATATAAGAATCATAGCTGAAGATACTGGAGGAAATTTCGGTAGGACTATTGAGTTATTTGCTGAAGATGGAAGATTGATGATAAGAACCATAGGGTTTGGAGTAAAGCAGATTTGAAGTCCAGGGAGATTCATATGTGGAGTATTCACAAACTGCCGGTCTACTTGGCAATAATTCTTGCCATAATTACTGTAACAGCTGGACTGGTAAATGGGGAAGACTTTAGTGTAATAGCTTATGAGGTTTCAATAGTAATAATTCTGGGTTATGGATTTGGTCTGGTTGTAAAGGGAGTCCTGGTTGGATTAGCAAAGGAAATGCTCCAGGCCAGGTATTTAATGATGACTGAAAAAAAGAAAGTTATGAAAAAAAGCGGTGAAAACATTGTGGAAGACGACAAGGAAATAGAAGATATAGTACATAAGACTCATAGCAGCTAACTGAACTATAGGTATAGGGGGATTTTAAATGACTTCTACTCCGGAGAAACAGGCCGAGTTATGGAAGCAATATAACGAAACCAAAAGTCCGGTAATCAGGGAGAAACTGATTATAGAATATTCCCCTTTGGTTAAGTTTGTAGCAGGAAGACTTAGTATTTATTTTGGCTCCCATATTGATTATGATGACCTGGTAAGCTTTGGGGTTTTTGGTCTGATTGATGCTATTGATAAGTATGACCTATCAAAGGGTGTTAAGTTTGAAACCTATGCCTCACTAAGAATAAGAGGTGCTATAATAGATAGTATCAGAGAAATGGACTGGGCACCCCGTTCCTTGCGTCAGAAGAGCAAAGAGTTGGAGAAAGCATATTCTGAGGTTGAAAACGAGCTTGGTCATGCGGCATCAGACCGGGAGATTGCAGACAGGATGGGTATATCTCTTGACGAATTCTCAAAGTTACTTAACGAGGTTAACATTTCGTCTATGATGTCCCTGGATGAATTCCTTGAACAGAACTATGAAATCGGTGTAGACAGCAATAATGTACTTAAGGATTCCATACCTGAAGATTATATTGAAATAACTGAACTCAAGAGTATACTCGGTGATGCAATTAATAGACTTCCTGAAAAGGAAAAAATGGTGGTGTCTTTTTATTACTATGAGGAACTAACTCTAAAGGAAATCAGTGCAATAATGGGTGTTTCGGAATCGAGAATATCGCAGCTACATACAAAAGCAATATTGAGACTAAGGGGAAAACTCAGCAGGCAGAAGTCTACACTTATGGATTAGAATAAAATGAACAAATCTTATATAGATGGTGATAATATGGACAAACCTACCGGCGATGTTAAAAATGTTTATAACGGTTCATTTGAGTTATCCTACAAGGAAGACGGGGTATATCTTACTGTGCGCCCTCCTACTGGTAGTGGTATGAAGGTTACGGTAACAGATGTATTAAACAGGCTTACTAAAAAGCATATCAGGAATTTTAACAGGTCTGCAGTCGACATGGCTGTGCAGAGGGCTGGTAATGCTCCTGAAAGAATTGCTGATGCTCAGGAAGAATATAAAATTGATGCGTCTATTTCCTTAAGTATATCACCTGACAGGATGAAGGCCAGTGTTGTAATTTCACCTCCTGAAGGTGGACGAATGCTTAGTGCCCAGGAGATTCTTGAAAATCTCAAATCCAACGGTGTTGTTTTTGGGATTAAAAATGAAGTAGTCTCAGACTTGTGTAAGAATCCCATATATAATCAGCAAGTACTGATAGCTGAGGGTATTAATGCTGAAAATGGAATCAATGGGACTCTGGAGTTTCATTTTGACAGGCATAAAGATGCAAAGCCGTCCATAATGGAAGATGGCAGGGTAAATTTCAGGGAACTCAACATAATTGAAAATGTAACCAAGGGCCAGGCTCTGGTTACAGCAAAGCCTCCTACGCCGGGCAAGCCCGGGGTAAATGTGCTTGGTGCTGCTATCCCTGCGTTGGATGGGAAGCCTGCGGTTCTTCCCCGTGGCAAGAATGTTGAGATGTCAGAGGATGGACAGATACTAAAGGCGGCAATAGATGGCCTTGTTAATTATATAGATGGTAAGGTGAGTGTCTTCGCTCTTTACGAGGTGCAGGCCGATGTTGACAATTCGACCGGAAACATAAACTTTATCGGAAACGTGTTAGTTCACGGAAACGTACTCTCGGGATTTTCAGTTGAAGCAGGTGGAAACGTTGAAGTCTGGGGAGTTGTTGAAGGTGCAAGGATAAAAGCTGGAGGGAATATTATCCTTAGGAGAGGAATGCAGGGTCTTGGAAAGGGAGTACTGGTTTGCGAAGGGGATATAGCAGCCAGATATATTGAACACAGCAATATTGAAGCAAGAGGAGATATCAAGGCTGAGGCCATAATGCACTCCAATGTTAAATGTGGCAATAGGCTGGAACTGACAGGCAAGAAGGGATTACTTGTAGGTGGCACCGCGAAGGTTGGAAAAGAAATCTCAGCAAAGGTTATTGGTTCTCCTATGGCTACAGTTACAGAAATTGAGGTTGGCGTTGACCCTACATTGAGAGAACGCTATAAAGAGGTTAAAGAAGAGATTAGAATAGCTGAGACAGATATAAAGAAGGCTGAGCAAGCCATAGAAATGCTTAAGAAGCTTGAACAGGCAGGTATATTGACAGCCGAAAAAAGAGAGATACTTGCCAAGAGTGAAAGAACCAGGGAATACTACAGAACCAGACTCCAGGAGCTCAGGGAAGAGGTGCAGAAGCTGGATGAAGTGTTGGAACAGGAGTCATTCGGAAGAATCCTTATTCAGAATATTGCTTTCCCAGGTACAAAAGTATCGATTGGTACGTGCATGATGAACATAAAAGAAAATTTACAATACTGCTCATTATATCGCGATGGTGCAGACATTAGGGTGGGAGCCTATAAGTAGCTGATACAGTCTGTCCGCTTGTCGGGAGACTTGAAAGAGAACTGCCTGGGGGGAGCAGCCCAAATGGTATCAAAGAGGTGATTTCGTGTCAATAAAGCCTATAGACTTCCAGATATCGGTCCCAAGAACACTGGAAGTCTCAAAAGAGAAAGGTGAATTGCAGCAGAAGGAGCTAGGACAGCAGCAGATTCAGGCAAATTCTACCCAGCAGCAGGCTGAAAGCAGTCTTAAACAGGTACAAAGAAGAAGCCAGGCTGAACAGGAAAAAATACGCGAGAAGCAGGAAAAACAACAATCAGAAGGGAAAAAACAACAATCTGGTCAGAATAAAAAGAACAGAGACGGACAAACGTCGGAAAAAACTGTCGAACGAGACAGGAGAAGTATAATTGATGTCAAAATATAGTTGCATGGTTCTCAATGATAACTTATAATAATGTTAAATAAACTTATCTGCTTAATAAGTTTATTTTTTTAATACAGAGGTTGCTCTGCAGCCCATAAGCCAGCTGCTCTTACACGAAATTCTTTTTAAAAAGGCGGATGCATATATGATTCTATCATTATTCCTTAATGTTATTTCAGTTCTTATTCTAATCTTCTCCCTAATATATCTTTTTGTTGTAAGGAAATGGAGCAAACGTGAACTCCGGAGGATTGAAAACAAGAAGACTGAGATTGAGACCATACTTGAATCTGCGGATGAGATGATTGATGAATTAAATAGATTTTCTGATTACATAATATTAAATATAGCAGAAAAGACACACGAAGTTGAAGAAATGTTACAGCAGCTTGATGATAATATTAAAGAGAGAAGGCAGCTGCTTGATACATTTACACAATCCAATGCCGGAGAAGATAAGACAAAAACCGAAGAGGCAGACAATGTAGAAGAGGATGTTTGCAATACAGTCATACCCTTGTTGAATAAATCTGCCGGGAGTTTCTTAAAAAGAGCAAATATATATTCAAAACCTACAGCAAAGGAAATCAGACCTGCTGAAAAAATAATAAATTCAAACACTAAATCCAGGCAGATTGTATTACTTGCAGAAAAAGGTTTTGATGAGACTGAAATTGCTAAAAGACTAAATGTTGGACGTGGAGAAATACAGATGATACTTGGTATGAGAAACGGAACTACCTGCTAGTTTAGGTATGGCAGTTGAGGGTTGCTGAACATGCCGACCTATATATCCAAAGCAGCGTAAAGAACTTGTTTATTGCTTCTTCCCTTAAAAGGGAGGTTTTTTTATCCGATGACTACCGCCACTAAGACTCCCCTCTTCTTAAAGTGGGAGCATCAAAGATGGACACTATCGCTAAGATTTCTTTGAAATCAAGCGACTAGTAGTCTAAGGCGGTGCTACGTCCCTGGATAACGGCTTCTAAGATTCAGATGGAGCACACAAGGTGGACAATGATTTCTAAGTTATCAAAGATAACAAGAAATTATTAGCCCAAAAACCCCACCTGAATCCAAGAATCCTGTTTATAGGAATACTGTTTATTGAAAACGTAATTAGCATAATTTATAATAAGTAGGATTAAAGTCAACTTGAAAGGGTTTAAACATGTTTGAGAAAAGGATTCTAAATAATGGTCTTAGACTGGTTTTCGAAAAGATGCCGCACGTTAAATCAGTATCGATAGGAGTATGGATTGGTACAGGTTCAAGGGGTGAAGCCAGGAGCAACAACGGAGTTTCACATTTTATTGAGCATATGCTTTTCAAAGGAACCAAAAATCGAACCGCAAAAGAAATCGCAGAAAGTATAGATAGTCTGGGAGGCCAGCTTAATGCCTTTACCGGGAAAGAATGTACATGCTTTTATGCGAGGGTACTGGACAGCCATATCGATTCAGCAGTAGAAGTTTTGGCGGATATGATATTTAATTCAAATCTTGCGGATAGGGATATAAAGCTAGAGAAGAAGGTAGTACTTGAAGAAATACGCATGTATGAAGACTCCCCTGAGGACCTGGTACATGATTTACTATCTTCGATTACATGGAAAGATAATGCATTGAGCTACCCTATACTCGGCACCTGTAATAGTATCCAGGCGATGGACAGAAATACTATCGCAGAATATATGTTGAGGAACTATATTTCAGAGAATGCTGTAATATCAGTAGCAGGTAATTTCGATACCTCTCATATAATTGAGCTTGTTGAAAAATACTTTGGTAAATGGGAACCAGGTACAGACATCACCGATTATGAAAGAGCAGTTTTTTCGCCTGAAATAAGGGTAAAGGAGAAGGATACAGAACAAGTTCACATATGTATGGGAATGAATGCTTTAGAGCATGGCGATGAGAGACTTTATGCCTCAATAGTGGTGAATAACATCCTTGGGGGAGGTATGAGTTCCAGACTGTTTCAAAAAATTAGAGAAGATAAAGGATTGGCATATTCAATCTATTCATATCCTACCTCTTATAAAGGTGCCGGTTTATTTTCGGTATATGCAGCAATGAAACCAGGAAATCTTCAGGAAGTTTTAGGATTGATAATGCATGAAATTGAGACATTATGTAACAAAGGACTCTCCTGTGATGAAATAAACAAGGCAAAAGAGCAGCTAAAGGGGAATTATATCCTGGGATTGGAGAGTACATCCAGCAGAATGAACAGCATAGGGAAATCTGAACTGCTTCTGGGGAGGATCTACAAGCCGGAAGAAATCCTTACTAAGATTGATAATATTGACATGAATGTAATAGATGAAGTTATCAGGAAAATTTTTGCCTCTAGAGATATTAGTCTGGCAGTTGTCGGAAATACGGGGAAAAAGGAAATAAAGCTTCCGGTATTGAACTGACAGTATAATATACAGGGGCCAAGTATCCGACAACAGCCTTGATGGTTTGAGCCGGCATCAGTTCGGCGTGGATAGGAGAGAACGTTAATTATGTCACTTGAGCTGCTAAAGACTAATTTGAAAAAAGGTATTCTTCATAGGGCCTACCTTTTCTATGGCCCTGAGCATTATCTAAAGAACCACTATTTAAAAAAGCTGCAGTCTATGGTTGTGAATCCCGATTTTCAGAGCTTCAATCTTACTATTCTTGAAGGGAAGGATTGTTCAGGCAGTATAATTGACAGCTGCGAAACACTTCCGGTTATGGGTGAAAGTAAGCTGGTTATAGTGAAGGAGTCAGGGCTTTTTGGAAATGCCGGCAAGTCGGCTGCTAAAGACAGTACGGGGGCGAAGATACAGGATATTATTAACCAGTACCTGTCAAAACTACCGGAGTATATTTACATTGTCTTTGTTGAAACCGATATAAGCAAAAAAAGCAAACTTTTTAATAAGGTCAGAGATATTGGAGCGTGCGTAGAATTTGGATATCAGGAGGAAGGCCTTCTGATAAAATGGGTTATAAAATTATTAGATTCTTATAAAGTGAAAATTGATAAACCTGATGTTCGTTACCTGCTCACAATATGCGGCCTCGACATGACTACCATATCAAATGAGGCTATGAAGCTTGCAGATCTTGTTAGAATGAATGGTACTGTAGAAAAGATACACATAGACAGTGTATGTACAAAGACACTTCAGGGCAGAGTGTTTGAAATGATTGATGCTGTAACCCAGAAAGGGTCAGCAAGAGCCTATCAGTTACTAAATGATATGTTATCACTCAGGGAACCTGTACAGAAAATCAGTGTACTCATTGCAAGACATTTCAGATTGCTCTTTTATGTAAAAGGAATGGAAGTCAAGGGGTACTCGGCCGAGAAAATGGCACGGTATATTGGGGTGCAGCCGTTTATAGTAAGCAAGTATGTAAAGCAGAGCAGGAAATACAGCCAGGCACAGCTCCGAGAGGCAGTCAGAGAATGCATGGAGATGGACTGCAGATTAAAGAGCGGGCGGATCGATCCGAGAATAGCTATAGAGACCTTTATTGGAAAGTATGCACCAGACCAATAATAATTCCTTTGAAAAACCATTCTGAAAAGAAAATCAATAGAAGTAATTCTACTGATTTTCTTTTTTTATTGCAGCTGATTGGTTTTACTTACAATCAGAGCGGGAAGCAGCTTACAGTGGAAATAAATTAACCGCTCATAAGGACTGCAAAATCGAGATAAACTGAATACTTGTTATACCAAATTTTAGACCGGAATTAATTTACCATCGTGGCTCAATAATTCCTAGAATTGACGTCCTGTCAGTTCTTCCTAAAATTTGGTATAACTTCGCATAGTTTATCTAGGATTTCTCCACAAACTTATTCGCCGGTTAATTCATTTCCCCTGCAGCTAGAAGCAAGGTAGTCTCTTCGAAGAACTAGATAATTTCCAGTCTCCCGTTTCCAGTCTCCATTTAGCCATGTCCCTATACCTAAAGTGTTTGCTGCTCAACTGAAATTATATTATAAATTGAGCAGGATATGAAGATACTAAATACTATCAATAAATCAATGGAGGAATGAAACATGACGGTAGGTATAAGAACTGACCTGGCACTTGAAAGCAGGGAGTTGTATAAGAAGGGCAAAACTGAAGAAGTTCCGGGGGTTGAAGTTGAAACACAGGAGTTTCCTGATGTCAAGGTTACGAGAGTACGGATAAAGACATTAGAAGGGTCCGAAGCCATGGGTAAGCCTATAGGAAACTATATTACGCTTGAGATTCCTAATCTTAACGATAACCTTAAGGAACTCAACGAAAGTACGGCAAATATTCTGGCATCAGAAGTCCGGACGCTTATGAAGGTACCAGAGGACGCAACTGTTCTAGTGGTAGGTCTGGGCAACTGGAATGTAACTCCTGATGCACTGGGTCCCAAAGTGGTTTCACAGATAGCGGTAACCAGGCACCTTATAGAATATGCTCCTGAGTATATTGAAAAAGGAGTTAGAGCAGTATGTTCACTTGCTCCAGGAGTATTAGGTATAACAGGCATTGAGACTGGGGAAATAATCAAAGGAGTGGTTGAAAAGGTAAAACCAAGTATAATAATTGCTATTGACGCATTGGCATCCAGGAAGATGGAGAGGATAAGTACTACCATACAGGTAGCAGATACAGGAATCAGCCCAGGTTCGGGGGTGGGCAACAAGCGTATGGGTCTGAGTTATATTACCCTTGGAGTACCTGTAATTGCAATTGGTGTACCCACTGTTGTAGATGCAGTTACTGTGGCCAATGATACTCTGGATTTGACAATTGAAACCATGTCAAGACAGGCAGACGAAGGAACTGAATTTTATTCCATGCTGCAGAAGATGAACGGGCAAGACAAGTATGAACTTATAAAAGAGGTTTTATCGCCGTACGTGGGTGATCTTGTAGTAACCCCAAAAGAGATTGATTCAATTATCTCCAATGTTTCAGAGGTTGTAGCAAACGGTATAAATATTGCAGTTCACGATACTTTGGAAAACGCAGAGAAATACTTGCATTAGGAAAGTATAATGCTTTTAACTATGGTAATCTATAGAGCAAAAAAGAGTGCTTGACATTTTTTTTTTAGCACTTTTGTTGCTATTTAGAAATTAGTTGGTTATAATATTACTAGAAGTAATGCCTCTGATGAATATGCAATTCTTATTAATTAAATTTCTGATGTGTGAAGTATTTAAACACAAACAACTAGATAGTACTATTTCTAATACTTACAGGTATTCTTAAACTTTGTATTCTACACTTCAAACGCTCTATTCTTTTATGTTTTAATGTTTTTTTTCCAGTCTGACTAACTAATGCCGTTATTTAAAATCAGGCATTTTAGTACTTCGGTTTATTTGTAGTTAGCGCATTAAAAACAAGGGGGAAAATGAACATGAAAAGAATCCAGACCAAACTGTTGGTAATCATTCTGCTGCTGTTCTCGGTAACACTCGGAGTAGTTTTCTTGCTGAACCACTCCTTCAGCCTTAAGGCACTTAAAGAAAACAGCAACCATCAGGCGACAGAGCTGACAGTCCAGACTGCAAAGATGTTTGATATATGGATTGAAGCAAGAAAGAATGAGATTGCTTCACTAGCGCAAAATCCTATAGCAAAACTTGTGGATGTTGAAATGCCGGAAGAGGATATAGATATGCAGATTGAATTTCTGAAGAAGCAGAAGGAGGTCTATAATAAGGACTACGATATATTTTTCATAGCTAAGGCTGATGGTTCATACCATACTACCAGTGGAAGAGCTTCTGCCAACTTAAAAGACAGAGCATACTGGCCTCTGGTGATGCAGGGACAGGTTGTTGCTTCGGACCCGGTAGTATCAAAGTCTACAGGCAAAGTGGTTTCAGTTATCATTGCTCCTATAAGGGATGACAGCGGCAATATAATAGGAGCTATGGCGGGAAACGTCCTGATTGATAATATAAGGAGCCTGGTTTCAACTGATAGAAGCTACTCGTTTATGGTTAACAGCGAGGGTCTGATAATTATTCACGATGACCCTGAAATAGCTCGTACCTTAAACCTAACTGACCTTGAAATAAAAAACAACGGAACTGAGGATGAGGCGGTGAAAAAGAAGAATGAGCTTCTGCAAAAGCTTGATTTATCGCCGGAGCAAAGGGAAATGTTGAGCCAACTAGGCAAGAAGATGATAGGGGTTCAGGATAAATTCAAGGAAAATCTACAGAATCTGAAAGCAGAGAAAATTTATCTGGATAAAAACTACTGGCATGAGTATGAGTTCAAAGGTAAAAAACTAAGGGCAGTGTTCCTCCCTATAAACTTGGGCAAATGGACAGTTGCGGTTTCAACTCCTCTGAGCATAATTGACGAAAAGGCAGACCAACAATCCAAGGCAAATGTTATAATTTTTCTTATTTCAATGACCGTAATCACTGCTGTGGTGGTAGTTTTTGTCGGTAGTATCACCAAGCCCATAAATCAATTGAATACTGCTGTAGAGAAGATTGCGGATGGAGATTTAACCAAAAATATAAATATAAAGTCCAAGGATGAGATAGGAAATCTTGGAAACAATATAAATAAGATGATTGCACACCTAAGGTCCATGGTTCACAATATTAACAAGTCGGCAGGGGCGGTTGCGTTATTTAGTCAACAGCTTCATTCGACAGTTGGACAGACCAGTGATTCCATTCAGGAAATAACCAAGGATATTTCAACCATCAATGAGGAAGTGGTAAAAAGCTCAAAAATAATGCACTATGCCTCAAGTATAGTATCGGAGGTGTCCCAGAGTGCCTATCATATTGCGCAGTCATGCAGTGAGGCCAATGACAAGAGTGGAGTAACGGTTGGCTCTGCAGTACAGGGTGGGCAAGCCCTTCAAGAGGCTGAGGAATCAATGAAAAATATGATGGATTCAATGGAGAATATCTCTGCTGCCATTAACATGCTGAGTGAATCATCCAAACGCATAAATGACATAGTTGAGGTTATTTCCACAATTTCTGACCAGACAAACCTGCTTGCATTGAATGCTGCAATTGAGGCTGCAAGAGCAGGTGAGAATGGTAGAGGATTTGCAGTTGTGGCCGAGGAAATAAGGAAACTGGCCGAACAATCAAATCTTTCAACCAATGAGATAAAAGGAATAATAAATGTGACGTTGGAGAATACAGAAAACTCGGTAAATGCAATTAATCAGGGCAACAGGTCAATAACAGAGGAGCAGCAGAAGTTTTCAGCCCTGAGGAATCACTTTAATAGTATTATTGAGAACTCCAAAATGGTTGCTTCATCGATTGAAAGCATAGCTACTTCTGCACAGCAGCAGTCAGCCCAGTCGCAGGAGATTAATGCAACGATAAAAGGAGTCAGCGGCTTAATAGATTCGACATCAGAGAGTACATCAAATCTGAATGCCACGGTTGAAGAACAATCGGCAATGCTTCAGGAGTTAAATGCTACTGCTGAGAAACTTCACAGTATGGCCCAAGAGCTTAATGAGACTGTAAAGGTATTTAGGACCGAAGAAGAATAAGGGTTAAGAAAAGACCTCCTGAGTTTAAACTCAGGAGGTCTTTTAAAATAAGTAGAATGCTTATATTACAGATCACCTGCATCCTTGACTTTAGGCTGACTGATAATAGGCTTCTTTTTTAAGCGATTAAGATCATTTGATTCAAGGACTAGAGAGTCAACACTTTTATTGACCTTTTCCAGGTTGGCCATACTACAGATTCCTTGAAACTGTGCTCCTTCCTCAATAGTCAGGCCTTTCACACTGATATCGCCCTTAAGCTTTGCAGTTGAAGCAAGCTTAAGTTGGTCTTTGCACTGTGCATTTCCTTCAATTGTACCTGCCAAATCAATATTAGCGGCAGAAACATTGCCTAGAATCAATGCCGTTTCACCAATTATTAAATCACCGTTGACTTTAACATTTCCCTTTATTTTACCATCGATTCTTACCTTTCCGTCAGCATTGAAGTCTCCATCAAGGGTTGCTCCACTGCCTACGAGGGTGTCAAACACCGAAGTGCCGGAGAAAAGTTTTTTACCGAACATTATATACCCCCTTATAATAAGCGCTTTCAATTTTATATAATACCAATAATTTAATGCTATGTCCAGTTTGTCGATAAAAGTTGACAGCGCAATTTCAAAAAATGGTTAGGCTGTAGATTGTTTTAAGAAAGGTTTCATATACAAGGAATAAATGTCTTCAACAAAAATATATATACATAGAAACACATAATAGGTTGGTCTGATGTGAAAACTATTGGAGTAATTTATTGCCCGAGAGAAACAAATGAAGCTGTTCTGAATAATAGGCTGCATGATATTATACCTACAGCTTTGAGGAAGCTGCTTTTGAAAAGATTGCCTCCGGTATGGAAAAGTATATCTATGGAAAAGCTAGGGGTAGAGGTTGTTACCATACAATACCCTCTGACAGCTGATATGTTAGGCAGGACTTCCGAAATCAGTATTCAGAAGATGTGTGCAAAGATGAAAGCCACTCTGCAGAAACTTAGAATCCAGAGACTGGTACTTGAGGAATGTATTGCCGATAATAAAACAGCCGGTACTTACTTCAGATCCCTTGAATCAATTAGATATTTTGATGGTAAAAAACTCTTTGTTCTGTGCTTTGAGGACATCATACTTCTAATCTGCAAATTATTAAAGATTGGCATGAGCACACTCAGGGTAGGGATTATAAGTGACCTGCCGGATGATAATCAGGCATGTATAATAAGAAGAATAGCCCGGGAAATAAGGTTTTTAAGTATACTTACCATTAATCAGGATAGCTTTACCTCAATAGCAGATAGTATTTATGAAGATATGGGACTGGTAATACAAGTTAACAATAATATTTATAATACACTGAATGACTGTAACATTGTAATCAATTTCAGCTGTGATTCCAGGGTTATAGACCATTGTAAACTGTACGACCGGACGGTAATTATAAATTACGGAGGTGATATCCGGAGAAGAGACTTAAAGGGTATAGTAATTAACGATATAATCATGCATACTAGTTCTATTTCACTGAAACAGTATCCCTGGGCTGGACAGTCAGGGTTTTGCGAGGCGCTGATTGCGGATGAATCCGGTGAAAATATATTAATGAAACATGATTCTGATTGTTTGGAAACTCTCAAAAAAATGGGATACACGGCAGCCGAATTTATAGGAAGGAATGGTAAAGTTGATATGTCTGAGTTTAAAAATCTGATAAGAGATTATAAACACAGAAAAATTGTCTAGGATTAAGTATTATCATAGAGGTGAACAGATAAGTGCCATTACTTTTTGTCGGATTTACTGCAGAAATCAGTTGTTTAGCTAAAATGTCCATAGTGTAAAGTTTTTGTAGGAAAAAGAAAAGCAAGATTACCTCACGTTTGGTAGAATGAAAGTTGCCAAACAACAAACCCCAAAGGAGGAATCTTGC
>JAWLCD010000026.1:0-39853 GCA_041687355.1 Clostridia bacterium
AAGTTTGTTCTGTGATGTTATGCTGCCTGATTAAATCGGCAACTTTAACACCCTTCTCATGCTGTTTTAAGATACTGATAATCTGTTCCTCTGTAAATCGTTTTTTCATATCTATTTCCTCCTGGATAATTTATTATATCATCCAGACTAACTTTTGGTATGGTATACTTTTTGGGGAGCAGGTCAGAGTGGTATCCCAATTGTTAGAGGTATTAGGGACGTTAGTATAGTTAGGATTATTAGTGTTGTTAGTGGTATTACTATCATTGCTTTTAAAGCAAGTATATTTTCCTCTTGATTCTAATACTACTTCTCCAGATTTAAGCATCTGGCTTAATAAGAATCTGATACTACCCGTAGTCTTATTAAGACATTCGGCGATTTCTTTTGGACTCATTGTCTCTTCGGAATGTCTAAGCAGTTCAATAATTTCTTGCCTTTCCTTGGATTTCTTCTGTTCTTCGGCATCTCCTAATAAAACCCATGTACATGTAAGCTTTTCAAATTTCAAAGCTAATTCTTTTTCTTCAATATCTCGACCCACCACATGTAATACTGCCTCAGCTCGTCCCCTTTGTTCTTTGGCTAATACAAAGGTGCTATCAGCCCCACCTGTTAAGCCCAGTGAGCCGGAGACCATGTCAAATACATCATTTGAACTCATCTTTCGTAAGTGATGTACAACGATGATTGCAATCTCGAATTTATCTGCTATTTTCTTTAGCTTACTTATAACCATATAGTCTTCTGAGTACATATTTGTATTTGCTTTTTGTCTACCCCTAAACCTTTGGAGAGTATCTATTATTACTAGCTTTGTATCAGGATTATCAGTAATCCAGGCTTCTAGTGTCTCTATACCGCCGTTTTCAATATCATTCCACTCTGTAGAAAATTGTAATTTCTCAGGGGGTGAGTCAACAAGCAATATATCATTTAGTCTCTTTTTTAACCTTCTATAACTGTCTTCAAGTGCTAGGTAGAGTACTTTCCCATTTGATGTATTATAGCTATCCCAAAGAGTGTTTCCTGACACAACTTTCAGTGCAAGCATGAGCGCAAGAAATGATTTTCCTATCTTAGGCTTGCCAGCTAGTATATGTAACCCTGTAGATATTAGATTATCTATAACCCATGACACCTCAGGCATGTCCATTTCCAGTAACTCTCTTGCACTTATGCCTTTTGGCACCTTAAAGGGGATTACTGAGTCACATAGCTTCCCAGCGTCATGCCTGATACTGCTTTTTACTATTGTTTTGATTTCCTCATCTTCAAGGGAAGATGAACACCTATTCTTATTAACTTCGGAGACTGTGGCCAGTATTTCATCTTCACATAACCCTTTTGACCTTAAGGAGCAGGCAAGTTTATATAGGGTTTCATTCCGCTGCCCTTCCGGTATTATCTCCGGCAATTCAATACTGCCTTTCTTTTCTATAGTGCTACTGTTAGCCTGAATAAAGCTAATCCATTCCGGAGGTAATTCTGTAAGTCCTATATCAATAGGACTGTATGATTTTTTCCATCTATATTCATTACCACTTTTGTGCCTGCTTGGTGGTATAGTGGCTGAGCCACCATCACTCTTAATATCTATACCGGAAGCTATTTTACTATTCTGGTTACTTATCTCTATACCATTAGGATATTTAAAATAGTAATGAAACCCTCCTCCACCAGTTAATACGGTTAATGTATCTGGTAACTTCCCAAGTTGTCTTTCAAGTTTCTGTAGTTCTGCGTCACCGTTATATTTTATATCAATATCAAGTACGATTATGCCACTTCTTCTTCCAGTGGCTACTGCTATATTAGTGTCAGTCCACTTGCTAAGCCATTCATTTATAATCTCTGGCTTTGCGGAAGCTTTATCTACCCAGTCCTTAATCCTGGGATGCTTACCGGGGGAAGAGCAATCCTTCCCCTTTGAGCAAGTGCAATAGCCATCAGGTCTAACTGAGTTCATGGGTATTATATGCCATCCCATGCTTATGTATATCTGGGAGTATTGCATAAGTTTTTCTGAATGTGCTAAAATAGAACTAGGTAAATTATTCAGTGAGCCTGCTTCTGCAGGTGTTTTTTCTTTATACACCTATTTCACATCCTTTACATAAGTTTTTTAGTTCGTTTATACAGTATTCAGCGAATTTATCGGCAAGTTGTAGGTTAGTCTCATTTATGTTGAAGAGTTCCCAGCACCGTTTTCCTTTAGCAGAATAGTATCCATACCCGTACCCCATATCCATAAGCTTATTGCTTACATTATTTACAATTCCAAAGGTATATGTACTGTCTCTATCGGGGTTTGAGAGGCATTCTAAGCATTCATCCATATATAGCTTTTGAATTAATTCTTTTCTCCTCTTCCCCTGGAAATAGCTTAGAAATTTTTCTTTTAGTATTTCATCTGTTTTAACATAAATAGAATTATTTTTTGCTCTACTCATCTCGAATTCCTCCTTCTTTATTAATCCATTCGATTAATCCTTCTTTGGGTATCAGTCTGCGCCTTCCTATAACAACTATTGGAAATCCTTCCTTGTGAGTAAGCTCATAGGCTTTTACCCTGCAAATCCCTAAAATATTTTTTAGGTCTTCAACTGTTAGCATAAAAGGTAGTCCTTCAAAACTGTTAATCTTCATGCTTCAAACCTCCTATTTAGTATTGAATGTAGTTATATTAAACTATATAATTAAGGCTAGTTAAACCGTATCCGAACAAATGCACAGCAGCAATATCAATGTAACTAGGGGGCAAAAAAGATATGACGAACATATTGGATTTGTACATTTTTTTAGAAAAGGGGGAATACAAGCAAATCCTTATACTCCCGGATGGCCAAAGAATAGAAATGCAATTTTTTCAAATAACAAATACTTTTATGGAAGTGCTTGAGCTAAGCCAAACAGAGAACAATATAGCAGGTGTCGGGGACAAGCTGCTTCAATCCTTGGAAATATATGAGCCATTAAAGCTATGTAGTAATAGTTATCAAGAAGAACATATGAGAAATTTTCAGGGAAACCTACCAAAGGAATTGGGAGAAGAGGAGCTTAAAGCATTGACAGCATTTATGTTGCCAATAATTGATGATAAAGTAAAATATCTGAGCTCTCCCTTTAACAACATGGATGAAAAGAATATTCTTGACGAGTATAAAGCTATATACGAAATAATTGAAATCATCTTGGGTTCGAGTATTAAGGCTAAGCCGTCAGAATCAATTCATAAAATAATACAAAATGATACTATTGGAACAGTATATATGAAAAATAACCTTCAGTTAAGCTCTATTCTAATTGCCAATACTAAACACCGGTATAAAGCTAGGACAAACGAAACAGAGCGAACAAGGGATAACACTAATAAAAAGATAATAGAACATATTGTATCCAATTCAGCTTTAGTCAAAAGATATTCCACAAAGAAAGGTATATATAAATTAGTATGGGCGGAGATAACCTATGCCATGGAGAATGATATAAAATTAAAGAAATGTAATTATTGTAATAAGTATATGGTGGCATCGGGCAATAAAAGGTATTGTAATAACTCGTGCAAAAGGTCAGCAGACAAAAGACGGGCTGAAAGCTATTTAGACCCAACAAAGGTTCTAAGAGCAAGGAAGGCAGATTTGAGAACAGATATTAGGGAGAATAAAATTAATACGTTGCAGGAAGCAAAGAATAAATACTTACGGTACTTTAATGACGAAATGGTAGAGTATGAGTTTAACTATGCTATTAATTCAAGAGAATCGAAACTCCACTAGCGACGGTCATAGCACTAATTAACGACCGTGACACAATGCCCCGTTTGTACCTCCCCCACCTTGCAGATATAGTTAAACTGGATGAAACTATCCAGTATTAAATTTCATCAGGTGTATTGATTTATTAAGGCTATGCGGGTATAATACTATATGCGGTCAATGGACTAAGCAAAAGAGGGTAGACCGTTTCCCAGAAAAAAGGGATGCGGACTAGATATCTTAGAGTCATATTAAAACCGTCAAAACCATTTAACATGCGCCCGTAGCTCAGCAGGATAGAGCAACGGTTTCCTAAACCGTGTGCCGGACGTTCGAGTCGTCTCGGGCGCACCATGATTAAATCAGGGTTAAAAGAAATGGATAATGGCAAGGCTGAACAAAAGAATTATATGAAAGAGGCCTTGAGAGAAGCTGATAAGGCTTTTGAAAAAGGCGAAGCTCCGGTAGGAGCTATTATTGTAAAAGAAGGAAAAATAATTGCAAGGGCTTATAATCTCAGGGAGAAAAACCTTGACCCCACTGCTCATGCAGAGATTCTTGCAATAAGGAAAGCTGCAGGCAAGCTGGACGGATGGAGGCTTTCGGGCTGCGATATGTATGTTACCCTTGAGCCCTGCGCAATGTGTGCCGGTGCCATAATCCAGGCCCGTATATCAAGAGTATTCTTCGGAGCAGATGACCCGAAGGCCGGAGCGGCAGGGTCGGTTGTTAATCTGTTTGAAGAACGCAGGTTCAACCACAGGGTTGAAGTTGAGGCCGGAATAATGAAAGAAGAATGCTCACAAATATTGAAAGACTTTTTCAGAAATCTGAGAAGCCAGGAGTTATAAAACGGAGAGGTGGTTGAGCTGGTCTAAGGCACTCGACTCGAAATCGAGAGGCGGGTAACACCGTCCGTGGGTTCGAATCCCACCCTCTCCGCCATATATGATTGACCAAGGTACTTTTTATAAAGTATCTTTTTCTTTTACTGCCAGGTTGTGTATAGTATAATTGGAGTAGGACTAAAAGGAATAAATTAGGAAGGGGCTTCCCGGGAATCCAGTCTCGGGTAATAAAGAAATGGGAAAAGCCAAAGAAGCAGATTTCATGCAACCTTTTTTAAAGCTCAAGTCAGCCGCACAAGAAGTCAAAGTGGAGCTGAAGGACATACTTGAACCTCTTACCCTGGAGTTTGGCGATAAGCTCTATGATGATGAAGGTACCAAACTTAAAGCGTACAGGCTTTACATAGGTAAGGTGCCGGAAGATTCCCGGAAGGAACAGTATTACTTCGACCTCTGGAAGGAATTTCTGGTGCAGACATACGGAGAAGAGAAGGCCCTAGAGGTGTTTCAAGGAATGGCCCAAACCATTGAAGGTTTGCCGGAGATTAGTGGAAATAAGGGAAAACCTTTTATTGAAGGCATTAAAGACATGCTTAAGAAAAATAATATGAGGATATTCGAACCTGGGACAAGACCGGAAGTGGTTGAAAAACATGATTACTATCCGGAGGTAGCCGGAGAAGAAGGGACTGGGGATAAAGAAATTTGCTCATTCCCCTTGTCCAGGAGCTACGGCAGGGAGGAATGGACTGTAAAGGAGGACAAGGACATCAAGGGAGGCAAGGCTCTTAGGGTAAACGTAAAAACGCCGGGGAATAAACCGTTTGACTTTACGACCCTGATTACCTCAGACCAGTTTGAAGGCAGGGGGGATGGAATCGAGGGATTCATCAGCAGGCTTAAAAAGCTTAATAGTGACCATACTCCGCAAGAGGAAAGAAAAGAAATCATCCAGGAACTGCAGATACACGAAATGAAGGCACTTAATGAGAATAAGGCCGGTATACCTAAGACCCGTTCCCATAAGCAGGGTCAGAAGCCCAGGACAGGCAGCAGGAAAGGAAGGGGAAAGGGTACTCCCGAAAGATAAATACATACGCCAGAATTTTCATTGAAAAAGGTGTGTACAATAGGGACGATGTGTAGTAAAATATGAAGGCGAATTCATGTGGAGAGATGGCTGAGCTGGTCTAAGGCGCACGACTGGAAATCGTGTGAACGCTAATACCGTTCCGAGGGTTCGAATCCCTCTCTCTCCGCCAAAGAAAAGGACTTCAGGGGTTGCCCTAAAGTCCTTTGTCTATATTTGAAGGTAAAACTTCTAACATTTTTCTAACATCAGATTAAGTATACCTAGTTATTATGTTTTTAAAGAAAAACTAAATTATATTAAACTTTAGGAAATAGTCTTTTCTATCGAGGAGGTTTCATATTTAGATATCTTTTCTAAAAGTTTTTCTTTTGCACTTTCGGGATAATTCTTAATATTAATAATCAAATTCAATGCATCATCTATGTTTCCTGATTTTGCATAATAAATAGCTTTTAAGTTTGTAATTGCATTGGAAAAGTATTGATACCTTTTAATACTATCCTCAAGCTGGTCTAATATTTCTTTCATATCTTCAATTCTATTAAATCTATCACAAATATCAAATTTCACTAATTTTGGATAGATTACATCTGGAAATTTAGAGATTGTTTCATCAATTAGATTTAAAGAGTTCTCTTCTTGATTTTTATAAAAAGCTAAATATTGAGCTTTTGACCTTAAATACATTTCTTCAGCTTTTTCCGTTTTAATCTTTTCTAGATTTTTTAATAATTCTAGTATCAAGGCTTCATTGTGTGAATTTCTGTCAGCTTTAATTATACAGCTAAAGTAAGCTTGAATATGATATGGATTATTTCTTTCGTTTTCGTAATTTTGTTTAGCTAATTCAAGTGCTTTATCATAGTCTTCTATATAAAGATATACTTGTACAAGCTCTCTTTTAGCTCTTGAGAAGTTTGGCCTTAATTTTAATGAAAACAATAAATGTTCTATAGCCTTTATATTATTTCCTGTAAGTCTATAGAAAAATCCTAAAAGGAAGTCATAATCAGGTCCTTTGATTTTTCGTACTTCCTGTAGAAATCTTTTATTGCGTAATCGAGCTAAGGACAAACATAAAAAATATCTAATTTCAGACTTTATTTTTTGATCCATAAATTCTTCATTTTCAAGGACTCTATCAGCTAAAACAATTACTTCCTCATATTTATTATGCTGATCATATAATTCTTTCATGGTTTTTAAGAAGTGAGAAGGAATAAGATATTTACTATCAATACTTTCTCCGGCAATTAAAGCCTCCTTCATAGAAAAGAGGAAATCGGAAATATCTCTTTCATCTTCTTTATAATCTCGTAAAAAGATATCAAGATGCTCGTTTAACTTTGATGTAAACTCTTCAGGAATTGACAATGCATTTCTTCTTAAGTAATCTCGCATAGCATCATTTAGCCTAACATACTCTTTATTAGCGCCTAGATTTTCACATATGGCTGAAGCGAATAACTCGTTCAATAGGTTCTTGTAAAAATCATTTTCGCCAACAATTTCAAAGATGAAATTATAACTAATGAAATCAAATTGTGAAAGAAGATAAAGAAAATTTATTGATTTCTGATCTTCTTCATATTTAGATAACAAGTGAGTTACCTTTTCGGAATTAAACTCTACTATTTGATATGAATTATTTTTGACCCAAATTATTCCACAATCTTTTATCAAATCAACGGTAAAGTAAACCTGTTCTGGATAACCCTTAAGTAAATTTGAGAAAAAATCAAAGTCATCATTTGATAAATCTAATTCCTCAAGTTTAGCATAGCGCTTTAATAGTCCATCACGTTCTATTTTAGTTAACTCTTGTACCTCTAATTCAAACACATTATTAATATTATATAAGTTATTTTTTAATAACCTAAAAGAAGAAGCAATGCCGAAAGTAATTTTATCGCTTTCTTTTAAACCTTGCAATATTTGAATAAACCAATCGCTTAGTTCTCGCTCAGGTAACACTATACAACCATTATCAATTATAAATATAATTTCTCTAGCATTCTGAACATCTTTAATTATTGATAAGGCAATTTTTACCTTTTCGTCGATTGTTTTTATCATTAGATTACTTAAATCTAAATCAGAAGAAAAACCTAAGTCATATATTTTATATATAAAATCTTCAATACTCTCGTGAGTATTTAACTGTATAACTGAGGGGATATAAGTTTGATCAACAATATTAGCTTTAACTAGGCAATGTTTTAATAATGAACGTCTGCCAATGCTTCTTATACCAGAAGCGATAAAACAGCTTGGTACTGGCATATCAAAAGTGTCTATTCTTTCCTCAAAAAGTTTAATTAAAGAATTTCTTCCAACAAAAATTTTTTCTTTCTCTTTTATTCTAGGATGAGATTCCCAACTAATTTCGCGAAGCCTTTGCTGAATTCTTCTAGTAGCGACAGTAGGCCTACTTACATACTTCAAATTATATTCATCTTTAATCCATTCGGGTATACGTTCATCACGATAATCAATATTTGAATCTATAATTATTGGGAATATTCTTTTTAAGTTACCATTCTTTAGTAGAGAATATGCCTTTTTCATTTCATGTTTTACCCAAGAAGAATTTAAAGCACTATCTGATAAAAAAAGAACAAATAAATCTGAACTACTAAGATTTTTTTCGATTTCCTCAAATGTCTTCATTCCTGCTTCGAATGTAAGCTCATCGTAGACACAATTATGGTAACCTAATTTTTTTGCTACTATTTCAACATATCTTTCTTTATCTTTACTACTATGTGATAGAAATGCCTTAGGCAACGTAGTCTCCTCCTTTTATTCATCTTGTTTCATTAATTTTATTATATCAAATGTTTATATACAACATTTTCCACGAAATTTATATATTCAACGAAAATATATTTTTAGCCATTTTCCCAAAGGTATATTATAATTAGCTCAGAAACTACCTAAAAATGGAGGGGATGCAAATGAGCAGCAATGTATTAAGGGAAGAATTAGGAATATATATACATAACCGCTCGAGTAAGAAAGAAGCGAAGGAAAAAAGACTTCATAATATTCAATGGATTGAGAAACTAGAGAGAGACTCTTTAAGTTTCGGCACATTAGAAAGGCAGCTCTTATTACATACGACTTCTTCTGGTGAGAAGATATATATACAATTCCCTGGTAAGGAATCAGCAGAAGGTAGAAAAAGTGTTATGCCTTGGGATTTTCGTCCCAAAGTCGAAATTAAACCAAATTACTACGCAAAAGATTTAAGTTTTAGTGATGTATGGGATATGTTATATGATGAATTTTCAAAAAGAGAAGATACAAAAATAATAGAAACTTTGGCAACTGTATTTTATCGTATGGCGAATATGCTGGATAATAATAAGACTGAGGGAGGTATTGAACTTACTGCCAGAGACCTAACGTTTGAATATGGCAAGGACCTTGTAGTAAAAAAAGAGCATACCATCAACTTAGATGATTATTATAGATATGGCTTACCAACAAAGGTTCTCAATCTATTATCAGAAAAAATACCTACGGTTGGAGAAATGAGCCTAGAAGCTTTTTTATACCTTAATGAGCTATTAGTTTGGAATGAAGATTGTAAGTATTATTATAGAAACATGAAGAGCGAAAATGGCAACAGAAAATGGATAGATAATACAGGAAGAATCAATACTTTATATACTCATATAAATATGTTTGGAGTATTCTTGAATCAAGTCAAATTTTCTAAAGTATTGATTAGTGCGTCCAGGATGAGAGGAGTAGCTCCAATCTCAGGACCTGATCTGAAGTTTATTTGTAAGGATTACATATTAGATAATTAAAGATAGAGAACAAAATAGAAGGTTGCTCTTTAATGTTTCTGGTTAAAGCAGCACCTTCTATTTAAAATATTTGAAGTATATTAGTTTAAAGAGATATTCCGTTGCTGGTATATGAATCATTATCAACGATTACGCTTAAAGGTACACTCATTTCATCAATATCTTTAAGGTTTTTGTTTAAATTTTCACCATCGACAATCTTACTTAATGTATCACCCATTCTTTCTATAACTCCAACTACAAGAGCATTACCCATGCAGAAATATCTGAATTTTTCAGGCATTCCTGTGTTTGTCCAATCATCAGGGAAACAATTAATTCTTTCGGCTTCCGTAGGCGTTAATATTCTTAGTCTATTAGTACCAGGATCTAAAACAACATGAGTACTTCTATTCTTGCTACCTTCACTTGTCAACATCGTTCGAGCAGGTTTTTCAATGTCATCTGGGAATGGAACTGCACCTTCTGTATAGTTGTATTCATATCCACTCTTGGACTTTCTGATTTCTCTTTTGGAGCCTTTCATATATGTCCATTTTTCTAAGCTATCCTGATCCAGATAATATTTCTCATCAACATTTGATTCAAGTAGGTTTTTAAGTTGAAACTCAGGTTCCGGAATAGGCTGCACCTTTTGAGTATAGAAATCACCATTACTATTCATTATCCCTGCATTTCCAAATTCATATGAAAAGTTATCAGAAATATCAACAATGTCCTTTTTCATATTCATGTTGCTTTTATCAAACATACTAATAAACATTGGTTCTTCAACCGGAAAAGCACTAGCAAAGAATCCGGCTTTATAAATCCAATTATGAAATGTGGTTGTTTTTAAATATGTTGAGTAATTTGTATTATTTTTAAATCCGAAAATAAATATCCTTCTTCTTTTTTGAGGATAACCATAATCAGCTGCATTGATTACTCGCCATTCAACATTATATCCGAGTTCTGATAGACATCCTAATATAATTCCGAAATCTCTTCCACGTTGTTTGGCAGGAGATTTTAACAATCGATCCACATTCTCCAATAATAGAAAAGGTGGCTGCTTGTCCTTTACAATTCTCTGAATTTCCCACCACAAAACGCCTTTTTTACCTTCAATTCCTTTGGCTTGTGTTCGTGCTACGGAATAATCCTGGCATGGGAATCCCCCAACCAATAAAGTATGAGTAGGGATTTCGCTCGTAGCAACTTTTGCAATATCATCATTAATATGTATACCTGTTTCAAAGTGCTTTGTATAACAATCAAAAGCGTGTTGGACTTTCATAGAAGGCTCCCATTGATTAGCCCAAATTACTTTCCATTCATTAGTTTTCTCTAATCCTAATCTGAAGCCACCGACTCCAGCAAAAAGTTCACAAACAGTTTTTTCTAGCATTTATTTCCTCCAAACATTAGTAATACGAATTTGGATTTCTATAATATTATAACAGAATAATCTTATTATTTAATCACTATTTGAAAAAATATTATCTAGTTTCATTGCAGCTTCTTCCTGCATTTCTTTCATAACATGAGAATACAAGTCTAAAGTAATGCCTATGTTTGAATGACCTAACCTTTCAGAAGCTACTTTTGCAGGTATATTACTTTTAAGCATTAAAGTTGCATTTGTATGTCTCAAATCATGAAAACGTATATGAGGAAGCTCGTTTTTTTCTAATATCTTTGAAAAGCTATGACTAAACGAAGCAGGATTTAATGGACTTCCATCATTGTAGCAATTAACTAAATCATTATTCTTATAAGCTTTACCTAGTAATTGTTTATAGCTTTCTTGCTTATCTTTTTTCTTTTGCAATTCTTCGATAATAGTTTTTGATACTACTACAACTCTATTACTCTTTTCCGTCTTAGGCTCATGAAATATCACGCCATTTTTTGAGGGCAATAAAGAACGATTTACAGTAATAGAGTTACTTTCAAAATCAATATCCTTCCATTGCAATCCAAGAGCTTCTCCTCTTCTCAATCCAACCCCGACAGCCAATAAAACAGGTAGAAATATTTCTGTTTCTCTAAAGGCTAATAGTAATTCTTGCACCTGTTTTTCATTAAGGAAGGAAGCTTTGAACGTATTCCTCTGTTTCGGCGTTTCAACCATATCAGCAACGTTGCGAGGAATTAATTGCATTTTTACAGCATGATTCAAAGCTTCTCTTAAAACTCTATGAATATATAATACTGATTTTGGAGAAAGTCCTCCTTTGCCATCTAAACGCCCATTCTTTAATTTCTCTTTATAAAATTGTTGTATATGAACTGGCTGCAATTTCTGCAAAGGTATTTGACCCAGGCAGGGAATAATATGACCTTCAATATTAACTCTATAACCTTCAATGGTTTTAACTGCTAAGTTAACTTCATAATCTGATAACCATTGTCTCAGATATTGACCTAGTAATAGCTTTTCAGGATTAATATAAGTATTATTTTGAAGGCTATGTAATATTTCTATTCTTGCTTTTTCTGCTTCTGGCTTTTTATCATAACTACTATGCCATTTAATTATTCTTTTTCCGTTGATATCCCTGCCTAAATCAAGTACAAGCCAGTACTTTGAACCTTTTTTGGTAATGCAGCCTTTCATATTGCTACTCCAGAACAAGCATTAATCCAGTTTTCAAGAGCTTGTTTTGGAACGAGTATTTTTCTCCCTACTCTGATAAAAGGAATTTGCTTTTGATATATGAGTTCATATACTTTGTTAAGACCGATATTAAGAATCTTTGTTACCTCTTTAGGTGTATAAACTAACTTTTCCATCTATTTCACCTCACTTTCTTCTTGCTTTAATAAAGCAATTTTTTCGAGTATTGCTGAACAAAAATTCTTATTTTTTGATGCAAGTAGCCTTGTACCATTCTTTTTAACCATTATTAGAATATTTTCTATATCAGAAGAGCCAAGTCTAGCTGCATATGAAGTTAGATTTCCAACAGTACCAGGCAATAAAGCTGCTGCATCTGATTCAAGTTGCTTATCTCTTGTTGTTAGTCCTATTCCACTATAGCCTGAAAAGGCTTGCTGAATACACTTCCAAGTTTCATTTGTTGGGCATCTTTCAATTCGAGTATTAACAAGGTCAACTTTTACAAGCCATTCCTTTGTACAATACTCCCAAATGTTCTTAAGTCTAGTAAAAGCATCCTCAACTGATTCAATCAGCTTTTCCTTAAAGAAGTTTCTATCAATCTGAAATTCTACATTCCAAACTTTCTGAGGATTTAATCCTGCTTTTTCCCAAATCTCATAGAACCAGAACTTTTTGCTTTTGTGTTCAATTTCAAGAACTTTATTATAGATTCGGCAATAAATGTTTTTGCTTGTTCTTGAACCAAGCTCTATAGAATTAACCTTTCTTCTATACCTGCGCATACTTTCATTAAAGAAGTTACCCTTAAAGGTTTCAAAATCTTCAGGAGAAAGCTCTAACTCATCAGTATGACAGCATAAATCTAATCGAGTTACTTTGTTTGAACTAATTTCACCCAAAAACCTATCAATCCAAAGAGTAATATCATCCCAAGCTTTTTCCACTCCCTTTGCCCATAAGCATTCAGATTTAATCTTGATGAAGATAGGGAAGAAGTCCTTATTCTTTGACCTGAATTCAGACAGCTTGACCTCATATTCATCATTGTGTAAAATGAAAGCGTAACCTTTAGAACCATTGGGAAGTATTTCGAACGAGTATTTTCCAATATCTAAAATTACCTTGTCAGAAGCATTATTAGCTGCAACTAATTTTGCTTCTTTCTTTTTCTCCTGTAGAAATTGAATCAAAGAATATGTATTTTCCTCATAATCTTCAACATCTACAATTGCACATAAAGTATCTACCATTCCAATATTCATTATTTTTCCTCCTTTTAATTAATCATTGTTTTAACTATTAAACTGGTGTTGTTGTCCCTCCTAATAGTAAGGAACGGGACAAAGTTCAAACTTTTTTCTTTTCATTCTTAACCTCCTTTCGTGTTTTGTCGCTACTCCGCAGGGGCGAATCTTGTCTTCCTAGCAAAGTAGCCTAACATATAGGTCCCTCTCATTGTAAAGGCACTCCAAAATAATTTTGTTCGCTTCTCTCCTAAAATTATTTTGAAGCCTCGCCTTGACAACAAGCCTCTCCCATATGTTTTCAGGAATCCGGGCGAAGCCATATGACGCCCCTGCTCTTCGTCATTAATAAATAATTATTTATTTTAAATACAAATACATAAATATTTATTAACTTTATTTTACCACTTCTTTTTGCCTTGTCAATCATTTCTAAAAGAAAAATTAAAAAATATTTACTTTCGCTAATTAAAAATATATACTTATTTACGAGGTGATAATATGCCATATAGCGAAGTGCTTTCAAAAATGATAACTGACAGCAGCCTTTCTATAAAAGAGATTGCAGATTTGTGCAAAAAAGAAGGTATCGAAATTACACCTTCGTATATAAGCCAATTAAAATCAGGAAAAATCAATCCCCCATCAGATGAAATTTCACGAGCTATTTCAAAAATATGCGGAGAACATAAGAATAAATTAGTTTTGGAAGCATACCTTGATAGGGCACCCAGCGAAATAATTGAATTTTTAAATAGTACTAGATATGTGATGACGATATCTGCATTTAAAATATTCGAAAATAGTTTTCCACCGGAAGTTTTTGAAGTAGTTAAGCAAACATTAACAAATTTGCCATTATCAGATTTTATAATTCAAATAAATGAAAATGATACTTTTTCAAAACTTTCCGTACAAGATGGAACATTTTCAACTAGCTTTAATATTGATGAAGATAGATTGGATATTAATCTCAAAGACCCAACAGGGGTAAAAGTTAAAGATAATTCAATGTTTCCGACTATCCCAGAAAATAGTACGGTGACAATAGAAATGAAAGAAAAGTACAACGATGGAGATATTATTTGCTTTTTCAGAAAATCTGAGCCTGAAAAAGTTTTAATAAGAAAAGGTTTCTTTAAAGATAAATCCATTATGTTATTTCCAATAAACTCAGGGTATGAATCGTTAACACTAAAGAGTTCAGATGTTACAATATTAGGAAGAGTAAGTAAAGTTATAGCTGAGCTTTAATTTATAGTGTGTGTGATTGTGTCGCCGTGCTACGGCTTCCACGAAAGCACCCAACCAACCTCGATTAATCACAATCAACTACTTATTTATCATAAAGCCGGTTTGCCACTAATGGGTCCCCTCTGTTGAAACAGAAACTCCCCATTAATAGCAAATCGGCTTTTCATATTGTAGAGGATTTTAAATAAAAACGTAGAATATTAATTTAAAATAGCAAAATGTGTAAAAAATGAACGAAGGGAAGATAAGATGAAAAACATAGTCAAATATCTAATTAGTTTAATTTGTATAATGGTACCATCGCTTTATTTTGGTTATTTAGGAAAACCAGCTGAAATGGGTATAGCATTAATTGCTGGTTCAATTGCAGCAACTTTTTTAAACCTTGAAAAGTTTCAAAGTTTTAAAGGAGGAGGATTTGAGGCTCAACTGAAAGAAACAAAAGAGATAGTGGAGAAAGCTTTAGTTACAATTGAAGGCTTAAAAGAGGTAATTACACCTCTTATGTTCAATACATTGCATTCGATTACTTATATGGGAAGGCTTAGTGCAGGTGGTCCCATAAAAAATAAGGATGCTATTAGAGATAAATGTGAAAACATAATATCAATGTTATCTATCGAAGACCCAGACATTGAAAAATTAATAAGCCAGTATAATATGTACACTCGTTGGGATGCATATTATGAGATTGAAAGAGCAATGGCATACAAAGTTGAAGATAAGAAGAAATATGAAGAAGTCAGAAAACAGTTTCAAAATAACGAAAATCGATATAAGACAAATATTTATCCAACAAAACAAGAAATCTATTCAATATTCGAAAAGAATGGTTTTAAAATTAATCAGTTAGAAGATATTGTGCAACAAACTATTAACAATTACTTCTATAGATTAGAAAATAATAAAAGCATTTATGAGCTTCCTGATGATTAAATAGATTATTTATCTCTTCTAACATTTTTCTAACATAAAAGACGAGACTTGATAGTTTTTAGAGTTAAAAGATAAAAGAGAGAATCCCTCCGCCTTAACTGGCAGAGGGGTTTTAATTTTATCAAGAGTCTATTAATTTCTCCAATGCCTTTCTGGAAATCGTGTGAACGCTAATAGCGTTCCGAGGGTTCGAATCCCTCTCTCTCCGCCAAAAAACAGAACCCATGCAGTATGCGAGGGTTCTGTTTTTTGTAATAGATTAAAAAGGGATTCGAACCCGGGAGGGCGAGAGGCGTAAAGAAAATGCAAAGCATTTTTAGCCGAGCGTAAGGAGCGGGGCCCCGCATGCGGGGAAGCGACGTGGTAGGACACAAGCGAAGCGCAGTGGACGTGAATCCCTCTCTCTCCGCCAAAAAGATAAGCTCACACAATAGTGTGGGCTTATCTTTTTAAATAGATTTTGGCCATTTTATTTTCGAATCAGGGGGGAGTTCGAATCTCTCTGGGCGCGCCAGATATAAAAAATGGGACGGAAGAACCGTCCCCGCGTCCCACCGCAGATATCTTACTTACTGTAATTTGTTAGACGGGTTGACCTGAGCGTTTCCGGCTATGTTGCCATCCCGGCTTAATAAGTGCTCCATTCCCCTTGCCAAAGTATCATCCTCTAACACACTGTATAGATGATAACCTAAATCCTCACGGTCTACCAGTACTTCCTGCAATGTCTCTGCAGTTCCAAAATCCTTTAATTCATGAGCGCGGTCTATGGTTTTACGGAGCATTTCCTGGAGTTTCAGCTCGTGCTCTAAATCATTACGAATAAAGTCCCTCATTGTATAACGACCTTCAACCTCATGCTTTATATAAGAGAGCTCATGCTGGGTAACCGGATGGGCAGTAGGTACGCCGCCTAGCCTGGCAACCCGTTCTCCAACCATATCTATATGTCTGACTGTTTTGTTGCGGTGCTCATCTAATAATTCATGCAAGCTTAAAAAAGCTTCAGCTCCTTCTGTCAGCCAATGATGCTTATTATATTGATGCAGTGCTATAGTCAATGCACACTGATGGTCATCAAGCTGCAGGGCCATTTCTTCCCTTATTTCAACTGGCAGCCCAATGCCTGCATTATTCTTTTTTACAGTACGTGGTTCCTGACGAAATACCATATTATGATTACTTGTGTGGCCTGGCATATTGTTGTTAAAGCCCGATTTGTCCATATTAAAGTCTCCGGCAAAATTAGTCATACTTTCATTCACCATATTTAAATCCTTTTGTGTCTGAGTAATTACGTTCATAGTTTCCTCCTCAAATAATTGAATATTTTTCCGGAAATATTATTGCCTAAAATTATGTATTATATGTAATATTTTGATTAAATTAACTAGAAATGTCGAAAACTCTTCAAACAATGTAATCTGTATCAATTCCATAGTTTAATAAACAGGCATAAATTCCTAAGAAGCTGACGAGAAACTCAAAACATAGATAGGCATAGAGGAAGGGTATTTAATAAAATGAACCCAGCCTTTTAAGGGGGGGCATTGTTTTTTTATTACGCAGTTATTAACTTGTCATTCTCCAGAATATGATGGACAATCCAGTCCGCAACAAAATCCAGAAGTTCCAGTAAATAAGCCTGCTGGTTTTCATCTATCTTCCGGTAATCAACGTTATTTATCTTTTCTATGAAGTCATCATGTTGAACCTTGTGGGAAAGAAGCTTTTTATAACCAATACCCTGCATGTATTCTTCCTCAGTTTTAAAGTGATATATAGTATAGTCTTTCAGTTCATCCAGAAGGGAAACAATCCTATCATACTTGTCGATATAGAGCTCATTTTTCAGAAGTTTATAAATCCCATTTGCAATTTCAAACAATTTTTTATGCTGAGTATCAATTTTTTCAATACCTATGCAGTAATCACCCTTCCAAGTTATCATTAGTCCCACCTCACAATGTAATATGATTGGCATTACACTAAGATTCTATTAATTTTAATTTATCATGCTGCTGCAGCTTTTACAAGTAGTTTATGATGACAACCATTAACCGTTTAGACGTGCCCTACAGCCTATCTGGATTTGTTATACAATCTTGCAAGAGGCGTCAGGTGAGTTACCTTTGCTAGAGGGTTGTTATATATGAGCTGCTTAACAACCGGAAATCCCAGTAATCCTACCAGAATATCAAAGTGCCTGTTTGAGAAGGTATTTAGTACCCTGCGGAACTCATACTTGTTTTCAATGTCTTTTGAAATAGGCCTGACACTCTCAGTATAGTCTGAGCCCGTAACAATTGACCTTGCTGCAAGTACACCGCTTTCTATTGCATCAGCCATTCCGAAGCCTAAAATGCCATCTATGTATCCTGCAGCCTTGCCGGCAAAAAGAATATTATCCTTTCTGGGAGGACATGCAACACCAAGAGTATGTTTAACATTACTTGTTTCGGTTATATTATAATTAACTTTTTCTGTTGACAGAAACTCATTCCAATAGTAATCAAGTTCGGAGAATGTAATATCATTAACTGCAAGCGCTAGACATGCTTTTTCAGTACTGCTTGCAAGATGAAAAGCAAAGCAGTTTCTTGCGTAGCTTGTATTTACCCACATTTTTAATGAGTCGGTTTTAAAGTTTCCCTTTAGTACTGCAAGCCGGGCTAAAACACTGGACAACGGAGTGCATACTTTTAACTGCGTGGCAATATCAGTATTTCCGGTAGTTACTACTATATAATCAAAATCATTCTTTATACTGTTGAATTCTACTTTTTTGCCTAATATTAGGTGAGAGCGGACCATTTATGCCAACTGATTCTCCAGTGAGTCTTTATGCTCCCCCCTACTGAAAATCAAACCCAGGTTTCCACGCACAGTCGATTGTCTATTTGGAGAAATCATGATTATTTCCTTAAGCGATCTGAAAGGACTTAGTTTAATATTATACTTTCTATCCAGACGTTTTATGGGGTTGGTAATGCTCCTGTCAAACAGCTTAAGAGTGCAGGTGCTGAAATCAGTATTTTCTCCTATATAACTCTTTTCCTCAAATATCGTAGGAACAATATCATGCTTTTCAAGTTCATATGCGCAGGACAAACCTGCAGGACCGGCGCCAATTATTGCAACCCTCATTCTATATCTCCGAAGGATTATCTAACAGCTTCTCGTATAGATATTCTACCCAGCAAAACTAGGATTATAAGTGGCAGCTTGTACATGTTATAAATACCAGGGACGATGTGTGAAAAGCTGCGAGATGCAGATTGTCATTTTGACAACCAAAATTTATATTTGTCCAGAATACAAGTTTAATGATAACATAGATAAGGGGTAGAATATTCCGTCCTGTTATAGTAACCAAATCAAATCCTGAGGTGATATAAATGAACATGTTTAAATATTCCCTGATAGTTTGTGTTTACATTCTCTGTATTTTTGCTGTGCAGATCACAGCCTTTGCGGACTTTGATGTGGCTGCTGAGTCGGCTGTTCTCATGGAGGCGTCGACCGGACAAATCCTCTTTGAAAAGAATGCTGATGTACCTATGCCGCCAGCCAGTATTACCAAGCTCATGACGCTGACGTTGGCATTTGATGCGTTGGAAAGTGGAAGGGCCAAACCGGATGATATGGTAGTGGTTTCCGAGGCCGCATGGAAAATGGGAGGCTCGCAGATGTTCCTGGAAGTTGGTCAGCAGGCGAAATTTGAGGACCTCATAACCGGAATTTCGGTGGTATCTGCCAACGACGCCTGTGTGGCAGTGGCAGAGCACCTCTATGGAAGTGAAAGCGCATTTGTTGAGGCTATGAACAAGCAGGCAAAAGAGCTTGGGTTGACAAATTCCTACTTCAGAAACCCTACAGGACTTCCCGAGGAAGGCCACCATATGAGTGCCAGAGATATTGCTGTCCTGGCCCAGCATTTAATGAGTAAGTATCCGCGTATCCTTGAGATTGAATCCCTACGTAAATTTACCTATAATAACATACTTCAGTACAACAGAAATCCTCTTCTGGGGCGTTTCCCGGGTGCGGATGGGTTAAAGACAGGCTGGACTGAAGAAGCTGGATACTGTCTGGTTGGAACAGCAAAGCAGGAAAACGGAAGGATGATTTCAGTTGTCTTGAATACCAAGGACGAGAAAGAGCGATTGACTGCTTCAAAGGAGCTTTTGAACTACGGGTTTCGCAATTTTGAGGTTATAACTGCAGCAGAAGCAGGAGAGGTTGTCGGACAGATAACCGTCAGGGACGGAAAGAAAATTGAGCTGCCAGTAAAAACTGAAAAGCTCGTAACGGTAGTTGTGCCTTTTGGAAGCGATAAGAGCCAGATTAAGAAGGTAGTAGTAAATGCAGCAGCACTGACTGCTCCCGTATCGGCAGGAGCATCTGCAGCTGAACTGGAAGTTCAGTTGAACGGAAAAGTCCTCACCCGTGCCAAGCTTATAGCCGCAGAGGAGGTTCCCCGTGCAAACTGGTTCATACGAATTCTTCGAGCCATCCTCAGGTTCTTCTGGTCCGGGTATAAAGGATAACAAATGAAATATTTTACAGTAATAAAGGATAACAAATGAAATATTTTACAGTAATATGAAGGATTTTGGCGGTAAATATAGAATATAGTTACTATAGGCTAAAACAGATTCTTGATACATTTGGAAGCTCGTCTTTAGAAAACTCCACTTACAATGCTGTGAACCATTATTGGTTGAATCAAAGAAGTGTTTGTTATCACACATGAATATGGAGGCCTTTATGAACAAGAAGGTATTAATTGTGGATGACTCGAATATCATGCGCGACCTGTTGAAAAAGGCATTGATAAGAATCGGGTGCACCGTCTGTGGTGATGCCAGAAACGGCAGGGAAGGGATTGAAATGTTTAAGACATTGCAACCCGATATAGTTTTCATGGATATTTCCATGCCGGTCATGGATGGAGTGGAAGCTATAAAAGGACTGAAGGAATTAGAACCTGATGCAGTAATCATTGTGCTTAGTGCAGTAGGAGACGAACAAACTGTTGAAAGCATAAAGGAACTGGGTGTCTTAGCTTTTCTTAAGAAGCCATTCAACGACAAAAGCATACTTGATGCAATTTCGTCAGTATAGTGACCGGTATTTGATTCTCGAATGAATAACTCATAAATTGAGAGGTAATCCCTATGGAAATGGATTATTGCCGCCCCTTTTTAGACAGCTTGAAAAAAATGATTGTGGAAATGGCAAATATCAAAGCGAAGGAAAAAAAGTCTTTCTCCCCTGAAGATAAAGTTCTGACATCAAAGGGAGTTACATCTATCATAAATTTTTCAGGAAAAGTAAAGGGAAGACTTGTACTTGATCTGGAGCAGGAGCTTGCAGCTGCTGTTGCAGAGAACATAACCGGAAAGGTATTCGACAGCGCTAAGGACAATAAACTGCTGTCGGCAATAGCTGAGTTCAACAATATTGTTGCAGGAGACGGGATAACCAGTCTTAATAATAAGTATTCCCTTGGGCTGAATCTCATTCCTCCGGTTGTGTTCTCCGGAAAAGGTGCTGTTATATGTATCGATAAAATGCCTTCAGCATCGGCTGAGTGCAGTACTCAATACGGAACGGTAAGAATAAATGTTGCCTTCGAGAGAAGGGAGGCCTATCTATGGATGTAAGATATATAAACCCGTTTATAGAGGCAATGGTGACGGTACTACCCACCTTCGGCATAACCGATATAAGCAGGGGTATAATCGAGATAAAAGAAGATATGTATGTAAACATGGACATTACTTCTGTTCTGGGTCTTATAGGCAGTGCGAGGGGGAATATTTCCTATTCGTTTTCGGAAGATACAGGGCTTACTATTGCCTCAGCTATGATGGGGGAGACTGTAAAAGAGATGGATGAAATGGCCTGGAGCGCTATATCGGAGTTGTCAAACCAGCTAACCGGAAGAGGATGTAAAATACTTTCGGAGAACCAGCTCGATACCGATTTTACTACGCCATCTGTAATAATAGGTAAGGACGTACAACTGCTGGTCAGCCCGATACAAACTATTTCTATTGACATTGAAACCTCGGTGGGAAGGATACAAGTAAATATAGGACTGGAGGTATAGTCTAATCTCCGGACCTTTCGTACAATGCAAAAGAATCGGATTCATAGAGTTTATCCTTCCAATAGAGACCGCCGTTAAACAGTCTTACAAGCTTGTAACCCGGAATATCCGGGATTTTTTTATTATCTGAGTCATTCTTTTTATAATAATCTTTGATGCCCCAGATGATTATATCGGGGTCATACTGCCTGTACAAGCTAAACGGTTCAGTATACATGGAATTCTTCGATGACCAAAGCCAGAAGGCGGGCTTTTGCCTGTTGTTGAAATTGCAGAAGATATTTTCCCGGAAGTATGGGAGTATGGATATGGTATGGAACCCGGTTATGTATATTTTCCTCCTATCCAGATTCTTTTCCTTGATATACTCTGCAAGCTCCCTGCTTCCCGAGTAGTTATTGCTGTAGTCATATCTGAATGAACTGAAGGACCAGGACGCTTGAATAACCAAGATAACTGCTAGGGAGGCAAGAACAATATTCCGCATTATTCTTTCCGGCCGTGTACTGCTGCTCTGGTCTTTAAGACTCAGCCATAAAGCGAATAACCACATGAAGAACAGAGTTCCCTGATGCCATACATTGGCATATACCATCGTAAATAGTAAAAACAGTCCCAGCAGAGGCAGCGCAAAGGTAAGCAGCTTCTTTCTCAGGAAAAACCAGAGGAAGGACAGAAAAATAACCAGCCTGGAAAATATATATGAAACTGTAAACAAAATATCCCGCTCTTTTGGAGGAAGAGAAAGGTTCGTACCCAGTGAATCACTCATCATATACAAACTGCGCGATACAAAATGAGTCATATCAGCCTTGAATGCAGCAAGGGATATTAAATCTGGGGGAGGTTTAAGCTGTAAGACCAGCAGGAATACCATAACACCGAAAATCTTTAAACCTGTTATATGTCTGCTCCTGACAGAGGAATCCAACTGCCCCCGGAGAACATACAAATCATAAACATGGACAGCAGCAAGCCCTCCGGCAATAATCAGTCCGTGCATACTCACGTTTGCAAGAAGACAGAGCAGTAGTATATAAAGATAAGGCCTTTTGATTCTATCATTGTAAATAATCGCTGTCACAAACAGGAGCAGGGGGATAAGAGCATAGCTCCTGGCAATAACGGCATACTGGTAAAAAACAAAGAACGAAAAAGGAAAAAGCACCTTTATGAACCACGGAAAAGGAGCATACCGCAAAAAGAGATAGACACTCCCGACGGCAGCTGCAGCTGACACTATATTGAGAGAAATATATGGCAGCTGGAGTTTGGCTGGTATCATCAGAATAAGGTGCCATAAACCAGGTGAGCCTTCATACCTCATATGTTTTACCAGCAGGTCAAAGAGACTTGCATCTCTGGCAAGAAGCCACGCCTGAGACTCATCGAACCATGGCTCATGATGCATGACTGCAATACTTAACAGTGCTAAATAAATTAAAAAAACGGTGTACTTCCACCATGAACTTTTTAACGTAGCCATCCGGATTTATCACCTGTAATTTCACTTGCTGCACTAATATATGATTAACTATAATATTTTTTTTATCACACAAATTAGTTTTAGAAGTATTTAATCCTGTTATGTCATTCGCCAAACGGCATGCAGATGCATATTATGTAGCATCGGTTTGGTAAGGAGTGACATAGATGAACAATTTTCAGACAGGAGAAATTGTAGCCAGAAAGTCTTATGGAGGAGATATTCCATTTAAGATAGCGGGTGTAACACGGGATGGATACGGGAGGCCGGTATACCTGCTGAAGGGTTTATTCACAAGACTTGAGGCTGATGCATACGAGGATGATTTAGTGAAGCAGGATAAAAGACAGGTTGTCTCAAGCATGGAAAACGATATAGAAACTGCTGGCAGAAAGGCACTGGAGAGGATAGAGCCCAGCCCTTTTTTATCCAGGACCATGCGGGCGAAAAAGCCGGGAAAGATACTTCAGGTTGATTCAAGCAGAGAGTTCCTGGATAAATGTTTAAAGCATTACAGGGATGCCGGGCTGACAGCTGCCGGAGAACTTGTTGATGAGGAGCAGCAGCCTTATGTTATCCGCTCACTGCTGACGCGTAACCGTCCTGATATACTGGTGATAACAGGACATGACGGAATAAAGAAAGGTGCTGTTGACATGAATTCAATCAGCAGCTATAGAAACTCAAGGCATTTTATCAGGGCGGCCGGAGAGGCCAGGAGGGTAGAACCGGATGCTGATAAGCTGTGCATATTTGCAGGAGCATGTCAGTCGTATTACGAGGCAATCATGACAGCAGGAGCCAACTTTGCAAGTGCTCCTGAAAGGGTGCTTATACACCTTCTTGACCCTGCGCTTGTTTCTACAAAGGTTGCACTTACAGATAGCAGGGTAGTACTTTCCCCTGAGGAGGTTGTGCGAATAACAATTACCGGGGCAGAGGGAATTGGAGGCACCAGTACAAGGGGACGGATGGAAGATAGATAGTCAGCTGATAGCACCATCACACTTTTACAGTTAAACGGCAGGCATATGAGGCCTGCCGTTTTTATGGGCAAACAGCGTGCCGCCGTGTTTTCCATATAGTTACACGGCGAGGGTTGTTTATTTTTCTTAAAGTGGTATAAAATAGAATGCGAAAGGAGATACCATGCAGAGAAATCATAGAGAAATTGCGTTGTGGAAAAATGTATCAGACCAGGATTGGAACAATTGGAAATGGCAGGTGGCAAACAGAGTTACCACAGTTGAAGAGTTAAAGCAGGTTGTGGAGCTCACCGCCCATGAAGCAGAAGGGGTAAGTAAGTGTCTTGAAACACTAAGGATGGCCATTACGCCTTATTATGCATCGCTGATTGACCCCAAAGACCCCGAGGGACCTGTCAGAAAGCAGGCTATTCCTGTGGCACTGGAGATTAAAGAGGCTAAGTGCGATATGGAAGACCCTTTGCACGAAGAAGGTGACTCGCCAGTAAGAGGGATTACCCATAGATATCCTGACAGAGTGCTTTTCCTGATAACCGACCAGTGTGCCATGTACTGCAGACACTGTACCCGGAGAAGGATGGCGGGTACCACCGACAATGCTATGCCAAGGCATGAACTCCAGCAGGCAATCGACTATGTCAAGAAGACGCATCAAATCAGGGATGTGTTAATATCCGGTGGAGACAGTTTGTTGGTGAATGATGATACCATAGAATTTATCCTGGGGAGTCTAAGAGCCATACCACATGTTGAGATTATCCGTTTTGGCTCAAGAACACCTGTAGTTTTACCCCAGAGAATAACTGATGACTTGTGCAGTATAATGAAAAAGTATCATCCTGTATGGCTTAACACGCATTTCAATCACCCCGAGGAGATAACCGCGGAAGCAAGGGCAGCCTGCGGGAAACTGGCTGATGCCGGAATTCCTCTCGGGAATCAGACTGTACTGTTAAAAGGAATAAACGACTGCCCGTATGTAATAAGAAAACTGGTCCACGAATTGGTAAAAATGAGGATTCGGCCCTACTACCTCTATCAATGCGACCTGTCTTCGGGGATTGAACACCTCAGGACACCTATTAGCAAGGGTATTGAAATAATTGAATTGCTAAGGGGTCACACGTCGGGATTCGCTGTTCCTACCTATGTGGTTGATGCACCGGGTGGGGGAGGAAAAATTCCTGTCGGTCCCCAGTATATGATTTCCCAGTCTGTGGACAAGGTGATACTGCGAAACTATGAGGGTGTAATTTCAGCTTATACCGAACCTGAGGACAAGGTCAGTTACTGCAGGCGCTGCGATTTATGCAAAGAATTTGACACTACAACTGAAACCGGGATAGAGAAGCTGTTCAGGGAAAAGACCATAAGTCTTATACCTAAAAGCAATAACCGAGTCAGGAGGAGAGAACAATGGACAAAGTAGATGCTGACCGGTATGGACTTTATCAAGCTGTTGAGCACAGTGATTATAGGATGAATGTGTATATAGATAGACACAATCAAAGAGTCAAGCTGCTTGAATATGAAGGAGATGCCGGGAGAACTGCAGACAGGCTTATTGAATTATGCAGGGATTATAATATGGGAAAGGTCATATGTACTATACCCGAAACCGATTCAGAGGTTTTTGTCAACAGGGGCTATGTGCCGGAAGGGGTTATAAGCAGATACTTCAGGGGAGAACCGGCCAGGTGCGTTTCTTACTTTGGCCAGACCCAACGGGCAGTCAGCCGGCACACTGAAAAAGAAGATGCAATTATCGAGAAAGCCAGAGAAGTCAAAGGCCAGTACAGCAATTCTGAAGAACCTGGTTTTATCGTCAGAACTCCCACCGGAGATGATGCTGAAGAGATGGCAGGTTTATTCGGTACGGTATTCAAAACCTATCCTACGCCTATGGACAGCGCTGAGTATATAAGAAAGGTTATAGGTAAACAGGTGATGTTCAAGGTTGTTGAATACCAGGGTAGGATTGTAAGTGCAGCATCAGCAGATATGAACATCAGATATCTTAATGCCGAAATTACCGACTGTGCAACGCTTGAGGAATTCCGCGGCAGAGGTTTGTTAAGCGGGCTTATATACCAGATTGAACAGAGACTCAAAGAGGAAGGGTTTATAGCACTGTACAGCTTGTCAAGGGCTCTTTCGGCAGGCATTAATATAGTGTTGAGCAAACACGGCTACGAGTATGCGGGGAGGTTAATAAATAACTGCAATATCATGGGAAAGTTCGAAGATATGAACATATGGGAGAAAAGTATAAACTAGGGACTTATATTATAGGGTAGATTTGTAAATGACTAAACAATAAAAAATTCTGTACAAGGGGGAAAGAATTCTTATGGCCATTACATATGATGAAGGAATAAGCCTTTTAAACGAATACATCAAAACACGTAATATTGCCGTACACTGCCGGGAGGTTTCGGCCATAATGGCCCATCTGGCAAGGAGACTTGGGAAGGATGAGGACAAGTGGAGACTTGCCGGCCTTTTGCATGACCTTGATTATGATATGGAGAAGGACAATATGGAGAACCACGCAAAAACAGCAGCTGTAATACTTGAGAAAAAGGGATTTGACGAGGAATTCCTGCATGCCGTACTGGCTCACAATGATGATAACACCGGAGTCAAAAGGGAAACCGACATGGATTATGCCCTTTCGGCCAGCGATAATATGGCCGGACTGGTACATGCTGCTGCGCTTGTGTATCCCGATAAAAAAATCTCCAGTGTAAAACCCAAGTCTGTGGTAAAAAGATTCAAGTCTCCCAGCTTTGCTGCCGGGGCGAGAAGGGATAGAATACTGGGCTGTGAGAATATTGGATTGAGCCTGGAAGAGTTTGCCGAAATTTCTGTAGAGGCGTTAAAACCTATTGCAGATGAGATAGGTTTGTAAAAATGGTCGAAGGGCAAAAAGCTGTTGACATATGGAATATCCGCTGTTAAAATGTGTATAATTATATATCGACATGAAAAAGCAATGAAGGAAAGAAGATGTGTCCTGTAACTTTCAGAGAGTCCTTGGTAGGTGAAAAAGGGCAGATGGGTGCATGTATAACTCGCTCCTTAGCTGCTGTCCTGAATTTCAGTAGGGATATGCCGGGTGTTCCCGTTATAGAAACAGTACTGGCTGAGGGTTCCCGAGGGAACCAAATTAGGGTGGTACCACGCAGGAAATCCCTTCGTCCCTAAAATTTTATTGGATGGACGAAGGGTTTTTTATATATGTTGCAGTACTCGAAAGGAGGTATTGGTATATGGGCAAGCATATCCTATCCATATTGGTAGAGAATCAGGCTGGGGTACTGTCCAGGGTGGCAGGGCTTTTCAGCCGGAGAGGATTTAACATTGACAGTCTTGCAGTGGGGACTACGGAAGACCCCGGTATTTCGAGGATGACAATAGTGGTTAACGGCGACCAGTACATTGTCGAGCAGGTATGTAAGCAGCTCAATAAGCTGATTGACGTTATCAGGGTGAAACAGCTTGACTCGGAGGAGTCTTTGACCAGGGAACTTGTACTGGTTAAGGTGAATGCTGCACCAGAGACAAGGTCAGAAATAATACAGATTGTAGACATATTCAGGGGTAATATAGTGGATGTATCCAAGAATGCCCTGACCATTGAGATAACAGGTGATGCCGATAAAATTAACGCATTTGAAGAGATGGTCAGGATTTTCGGGATAAAGGAAATGGTCAGGACCGGTACTATTGCTATAGAGAGAGGCAATAGAATTATAGGAGTTAATAATTCTGAAGAGGAGTGATTCTAATGGTAAAAATGTATTATGAATCGGATTGCAATATAGGTCTGCTAAAAGGCAAAATAGCAGCTGTCATAGGATATGGCAGTCAAGGACACGCACATGCTCAGAACCTGAAGGACAGTGGGATTGAAGTTATAGTGGGATTGAGAAACCAAAATTCAAAGAGCGCCCAGGCAGCACAAGCGGACGGATTCAAGGTTGTTGAAGTTTCAGAGGCTGCAAAGGCAGGAGATTTGATAATGTTTACCTTCCCAGATCAGGAACAGCCTTCTACATACAAGAAGTATGTAGAAGACAATCTTGCTCCGGGTAAGGTTCTGATGTTCGCACACGGATTCAATATACACTTCAACCAGATTGTACCTCCGGACTTTGTAGATGTGGTTATGGTTGCGCCCAAGGGTCCGGGACATACGGTGAGGAGCCAGTATGTAGAGGGTAAAGGGGTTCCCAGTCTGATTGCCATCCACCAGGATGCATCGGGAAAAGCCAGGGATTATGCTCTCGCTTATGCAGCGGCTATAGGCGCAGGGAGAGCAGGAATAATTGAGACCACGTTCAAGGAGGAAACCGAGACCGACCTTTTTGGAGAGCAGGCCGTTTTGTGTGGAGGTGTAACCGAACTCATGAAAGCTGGATTCGATACTCTCGTCGAAGCAGGGTATTCACCCGAGATGGCTTACTTTGAGTGCTGCCATGAAATGAAGTTGATTGTTGACCTGATAAACTCGGGAGGTTTCAGCTTCATGAGGTACTCCATAAGCGATACTGCCGAGTACGGGGACTATGTATCAGGGAAAAGGGTTATCAATGAGGAAACCAGAAATGAAATGAAAAAAATTCTTTCAGAGATACAGGACGGCAGCTTTGCTTCAAAATGGATACTGGAGAATAAGGCAAACAGAGCATCCTTCCTTGCCATGAGAAGGAAGGAATCCGAACACCAGATAGAAAAAGTGGGAGCCAGGTTAAGGGAAATGATGAGCTGGCTGAAGAAATAGCTAGGAGCTAATAGCCAAGTTATATATTTAGAGGGGGAATTGATATGGCATCAATAGTAAAGATTTTCGATACGACCTTGAGGGATGGAGAACAGACGCCCGGCGTCAACCTCAATATTCAGGAGAAGGTGGAAATTGCACGGCAGCTTGCAAAGTTAAAGGTCGATGTAATTGAGGCTGGGTTCCCCATTGCATCTCCGGGTGACTTCCAAGCGGTTAAGGCAGTTGCCGAGAATGTAAAAGGGGTAACGGTCTGCGGTCTGGCAAGGGCGCTGGAAAAGGATATAGACAGGGCGTGGGAGGCGGTCCAGCATTCCGAGAGCCCCAGAATTCACACATTTATTGCTACGTCCGATATACACATGAAGCACAAACTAAAAATGAGCCCTGATGAAGTGGTTGAAAGGGCTGTGGCAATGGTAAGGCATGCAAAAAAATACTGCAGTGATATAGAGTTTTCTGCCGAAGATGCAGGAAGGAGTGACCCTGAATTCCTGTACAGGATTTTCAGTGAGGTAATAAAGGCCGGTGCTGTCGTTATTAATATACCTGACACTGTAGGGTATACAATGCCGCTTGAATTCGGAAGACTGATAAAAGGCGTGAGAGAGAATGTCCGGGGGGTTGAAAAAGTTGATATAAGCGTCCACTGCCATAACGACCTGGGTCTTGCAGTTGCCAACAGTCTCGCGGCAATAGAAAACGGAGCGACACAAATAGAATGTACAATCAATGGACTGGGAGAGAGGGCAGGAAATGCGGCCGTAGAAGAAATAGTAATGGCTCTGGCTACACGCAGGGATTATTACAATATCGAATTCAATATAGATACCACCCAGATAAGCAGGGCCAGCAAGCTTGTCTCCAGTCTGACAGGGGTGAAATGCCAGCCAAATAAAGCTGTTGTAGGTGCGAATGCTTTTGCGCATGAATCAGGGATTCACCAGCATGGGGTTTTATCTGAGAAAAGCACATACGAGATAATGACGCCTGAATCTATAGGGCTCAAGCAGAACAGAATGGTGCTTGGAAAACTTTCGGGGAAGCATGCATTTGAAGAGAGACTCAAGGATATGGGGTACCATCTTGGAGCTGAAGAGGTTTCAAAGGCTTTTGAGAAGTTTAAGGACCTTGCCGACAAGAAGAAGGAAATTCGCGACTGTGATATTGAGGCTATAATTCAGGAGAAGACCTTCCAGATTCCTCAGGTTATCGAACTTGACAGTTTCCAGATTAACAGCGGAAATAAACTGATTTCCACCTCGGTAGTAAAAATAAAGAAGGGCACACAGGTAATTACTGAGGCTGCTACAGGAGATGGTCCGGTAGACGCTGCATTCAATGCCATAGAAAGAATAATAGGGATGGAACTTAAGCTGGAAGACTATAACCTGAGCGCGGTGACCGAGGGGAAGGATGCCCTGGGTGAGGTTACGGTCAGGATATCAAGGGATCAGAAGATATCACTTGGAAGGGGAATAAGCACAGATATAATTGAAGCCAGCATCAAGGCATTTATTAATGCAATCAACAAGATGGTGCATGAACATGGAGAGAATATTTTAAACACTTGAGTTCTGTAGTATTTTAAGATTTTAAGGAAGACAAATTAACCGCTCATAAGTACTACGAAATCAAGATAAACTAGATGCTTGTTATACTAAATTTCAGACCGGAATTGATTTGCCATCGTGGCTCAATAATTCCTAGAATTGACGTCCTGTCAATTCTTCCTGAAATTTAAGCATAACTTCACATAGTTTATCTAAGATTTCTCCGCAAACTTATTCGCTGGTTAATTCATCTCCCTTAATCAAAGCGGGAAGTTCCTTATACTTTACTTTCATTGCACAATAGAATAGTATTTTGGCGGAGGTGATTACAGTATGAGTCGGGTATATATATATGATTCTACCCTGAGGGATGGGGCCCAGGCCCAGGGTATATCCTTTTCAGTTGAGGATAAATTGAAGATAGTTTCCAAACTGGATAAACTGGGCGTAAGCTATGTAGAAGCAGGCAACCCGGGCTCAAATCCAAAAGACCTTGAGTTCTTTGAAAGGGTCAGGGAACTGGAACTGAAGCACGCAACACTGGTAGGTTTTGGGAGTACGAGGAGAGCAGGTGTCGAGGCGGCCGGAGATGCCAATGTCCAGTCACTGCTTAAGGCTGATACAAAGGCTGTTGCCATATTCGGAAAGTCGTGGGACTTCCATGTCACCGAGGTCCTGAAAACCACTCTGGACGAAAATCTCCGGATGATAAGTGATACCCTCAGGTTTTTTAAAGATAGGGGTAAGGAAGTAATTTTTGATGCCGAGCACTTCTTTGACGGCTGCAGAAACAATCGGGAATATGCTCTTAAAGCTTTGAAGGCTGCAGTAGATGGAGGTGCAGACTCCGTGGTGTTGTGTGACACAAACGGGGGCAGCTTCCCTATGGAGATATATGAAATTACAAGATATATTAAGGAGCAGTTTGGAAGTGTAGATATTGGCATTCACTGCCACAATGATACCGGAATGGCTGTTGCCAACTCCATAATGGCGGTTGAAGCCGGGGCAGTTCAGGTACAGGGGACATTTAACGGGTTTGGTGAAAGATGTGGGAATGCCAACCTGTGTACCATAATTCCTAATCTTCAGTTAAAAAGGCAGTTCCCCTGTATACCGCAGGAAAACATGAGCAGACTAGCCACCACGGCAAGGTTTGTAAGTGAAGTGGCAAATATTGTGCACAATGAAAGGGCGCCTTATGTTGGAAACTGTTCATTTGCTCACAAGGGTGGTATGCATATAGATGCAGTCAACAAAAATCCTGCCTCGTTTGAGCACGTTAATCCGTCATTAGTGGGTAATGAACGTCGGATACTTATGTCAGAGGTCTCAGGAAGAAGTACCATACTTTCTGCAATAAACCAAATTGAGCCCGGACTCCAAAAAGACTCAGACCAGACAAAAAAGATTATACAGAGGCTGAAGGAGCTTGAACATGAAGGGTACCAGTTCGAAGGGGCCGAAAGTTCATTTGAACTAATGGTTAGGAAAGAGTTAGGTAAATATAAAAGCTTCTTTGAACTGGAGAACTTCAAGGTAGTGATAACCGACCCTAATATGGAACGGTTGAGTGCTTCAGCTATAATAAAGGTTAAGGTGGGGGAATCAACAGAAATAACCGCTGCAGAAGGCGATGGGCCTGTTAATGCCCTTGATAGGGCTTTAAGAAAAGCCCTCGAGGTGTTCTATCCTCAGTTAAATAACATGCACCTGACCGATTTCAAGGTAAGGGTATTAAACTCTGAAGCAGCAACAGCAGCCAAGGTTAGAGTTCTGATTGAGTCAACCGATGGGAAGACGTTGTGGAGTACAGTAGGGGTATCTACAGATATAATTAACGCCAGCTGGAAGGCACTGGTGGACTCAATCGAATACATGCTGATAAAGAATGCTGGAAATACAAAAGCAGAGTAAGACTAGCGAGTGGCTGATGGCAATTGGCTTCTGGCTATTAGCTAAAACGTAAGACCTATATTAAAAGTTTAGTAGCCCACGCTTGGGCTGGGACTTGAACCCAGCCCAAGCGTGGGCCTACAGGAAGCCAACAGCCAACAGCTAATGACCAATAGCGAGATTAAGGGGGGATTGTCGATGGGTATGACAATGACGCAAAAGATACTGGCAGACCACTGCGGCGCATCACACCTGAGAGCCGGAGATTTAATCAAGTGCAGGGTGGATTTGGTGCTGGGTAATGATATTACCACGCCGGTTGCCATCAGGGAATATAAAAAGGCTGGGCTGGATGAGGTTTTTGACAGGGAGAAGATTGCGCTGGTTCCAGACCATTTTACACCCAACAAGGATATAAAATCTGCTGAACAATGTAAAATTTTAAGGGAGTTTGCGCAGGAAAAAGGTATTTTAAACTATTTTGAGATTGGTGAGATGGGAATAGAACATGCTCTTCTGCCTGAAAAGGGCCTGGTAGTTGCAGGCGATGTAGTCATAGGAGCTGACTCACATACCTGCACCTATGGCGCACTGGGCGCATTCTCAACAGGAGTAGGGAGCACTGATATGGCAGCTGCAATGGCAACCGGAGAGACATGGTTCAAGGTGCCGGGAGCCACAAAGTTTATCCTGACAGGCAAGCTGTCCAAGTGGGTAAGCGGGAAGGATGTTATACTTCACATAATAGGAAAGATTAGAGTTGACGGAGCGCTCTACAAATCCATGGAATTTACTGGAGAGGGTGTAAGAGCATTATCTATGGACGACAGATTTTCAATTGCCAACATGGCAATTGAGGCCGGGGCAAAGAATGGCATATTTGAAGTAGATGAAAAGACAGAAGCCTATATAACCGGACATTCAAGGAAACCCTACAGGATTTATAAGGCTGATGATGATGCCCAATACGACGAGGCTTACCAAATTGATTTAGGGCAAATCAAACCTACGGTTGCATTCCCGCATCTTCCGGAGAATACGCGTACCATAGATGATGTTGGAGATATTAAAATAGACCAGGTTATAATTGGGTCATGTACAAACGGAAGACTGGAGGATTTAAGAACAGCGGCTGAAATATTAGAAGGTAGAAAAGTGTCAAAGGGGGTAAGGTGTATTGTAATTCCGGCTACCCAGAAAATATACCTTGACGCCATGAAAGAGGGCCTTTTAGAGATATTTATAAACGCCGGGGCAGCTGTAAGCACTCCTACGTGCGGGCCCTGTCTGGGAGGACATATGGGCATACTGGCCAGGGGGGAGAAAGCAGTTGCAACAACCAACAGAAATTTTGTAGGCAGGATGGGTCATACCGAGAGCGAAGTGTACCTGGCAAGTCCTGCTGTTGCCGCCGCCTCGGCGGTTACCGGTAGAATTGTGGGGCCGGAGGAACTTGGAATCTAGGCGCTGCTGTAGGCACTGTATGCCCGGACTTTGGCTGGGCTCATATCCCAGCTGTATGCCCGGGCTACCGAATAATGTACTGTGGGTGGTTAAGAATAGGTATTTAAAAGGAGGAAATCCTATATGAATAAGGTAAAAGGCAAGGCAATTAAATATGGTGACAATATAGATACAGATGTAATTATTCCGGCGCGGCATCTGAATTCCTCTGACCCTGCAGAACTCGCCCTCCATTGTATGGAGGATATTGACAGGGATTTTGTAAGCAAGGTTCAGCCCGGAGACATAATGGCTGCCGGAAAGAACTTTGGATGCGGGTCCTCAAGGGAACATGCCCCTATAGCAATCAAGGCCTCGGGCATATCATGTGTAATTGCCGAAACGTTTGCAAGAATCTTCTATAGAAATGCAATAAATATTGGTCTCCCGATTGTAGAGTGTCCTGAAGCTGCAAGGGAAATAACCGAGGGTGACGCTGTTGAGGTTGATTTTGACAGCGGAGAAATAACCAATGTAACAAAAGGCAAGACATACAAGTCGACACCCTTCCCTGAATTCATGAAAAAACTTATGGCATCTAACGGTTTGATGAACTATATCAAGGACTACAGACCAGAATAAACAGAATTCTTGGATTCAGGAGGAGTTTATATCTTCATCTGAATCTTAGAATTCGTTATCCAGGGACGTAGCGCCGCTCTTAGACTACTAGTCGCTTGATTTCAAAGAAATCTTAGCGATAGTGACCATCTTAGATGCTCCCACTTGAAGAAGAGGAGGAGTCTTAGCGGCGGTAGTCATCGGGTAAATACAAAGATTACTGGCATCGGTATATGCCTGGAATAATATGGCTGGCAATTTTGTTATACAATTGGGTGAGTTCGTGTTAAAATTAACTGCAGAAGGCATATTTCTTAGGAGGAATAATCATGTCATCATATGATATGGATAGAGGACCCGGAGGTATAATTGCCGACCTTTCGGCTCAAAGAATAAAAGACCAGCTGCATGAGGGTAATAAGGTTCGTTTCAGGCACCATAACATACCCGAGTATGTAGTTGCCGAAGTTATTGAAGTATCAGAGTTTGATTTCAAGATAAAATTAAATCAAAGGCTTATACAATCCAATGTTCTGCCGGGGGATCACGTGTCAGTTAATTTTATCAACAACTCGGAAGAGGAATGTCAGATTAATGGAGTTATTGAAGAAGGCCGGGCTGCATTTCCCCAATATTATAAAATAAAAGTAATGAGGCTGGAGAAATTCAAGGATGCCAGGAAGAATCGAAGATATGCAGTTGAGATATGCTGTGATATTACCGATGAAAACAGGGAGTTCTTTGGAATCATAAGGAATATCAGCCTGTCGGGCTTCAGGATGTTTACAAGGACTGCGATTGAGAACAGAAAGAACATTAACGTTAAGATGTACTTCGACGAAAATACAAGTGTAGATATATACGCAGGCCTGGTTAGAAGTAAACAGCTTATGAACTGCTTTGAGTATGGGTTGGTTATACTTGGAGCCAATGACCAGGGGAGAAAGGAACTAAGAGAAATCATTAATGGATTCAGGAATACTGAAGAAAATTAACATAAGTCCCGCAGCCGCTAAAAAAAATCTTGACGGTATTTTAGTTCTATGGTAAATTATATATACTTCTTGCGGGTCTTTTTTTTATGTCTGAAAGTTATAAACGGGAAAAAGTATATTTTACGATATAGGGCGTAGATGGAGGTGTAGTTAAATGAGGGTAAAAATAACAATGGCATGTTCGGAGTGCAAGCAGAGAAACTACAATACAATGAAGAATAAGAAGAATGACCCTGACCGCCTGGAAATGAAGAAGTATTGCAGGTTCTGTCAGAAGCATACTCCACACAAGGAAACCAAATAGGCTGCTTCTGGTTTAACAGCAGTGGCAGGTTTCGAAAATTTCACGGGCAGGAGCTTCATGAGATACATGAAGGGAAACCACCAAAATTCAGGGAGGTGGAAAGAGTAACATGGCCGAACAGAATACCACCGCAAAATCGGTTAATATTAAGAGATATTACAAGGATACCGTTGGTGAATTAAAGAAGGTAGTATGGCCTACCCGGCCGCAGTTAATCAACAGCACTGCGGCAGTAATTGGAGCGGTTATAGTTGTAGGAATCTTCATCTGGATATTTGATGCAGGATTAAATCTGCTTATAACCAGGCTGCTAGGTGTGCAGTAATTCAGACTTTTGAAAAGGAGGGTAAGCTGCAAGGCTTATTGAACATATGTCTGAGAATCCAAAATGGTTTGTGGTTCATACCTATTCAGGGTATGAGAACAAGGTAAAAGCAAATCTAGAAAAAATAGTGGAAAACAGGGGTCTGCATGACGAAATATTGGACATTGTTGTACCCATGGAGGAGCAGATTGAGATTAAAGACGGAAGAAAAAAAGTGTCTTTAAGAAAGGTGTTCCCGGGATATGTCCTTATTAAAATGGTCATGAATGACGAGTCCTGGTATGTAGTCAGAAACACAAGGGGAGTTACCGGATTTGTTGGTCCGGCTTCAAAACCCGTTCCTCTTACCGATGAAGAGATAAAGGCTATGGGTGTTGAAGAAACAGCGCCCAAAGTGGACTATGAGGTTGGTGACAATGTAAGGGTTATCTCCGGGCCTTTGGAGAACTTCATTGGAGTAGTGGAAGAAATAAACATGGAGAAGAAGAAGGTAAGGGTTTCGGTTTCCATGTTTGGTAGGGAAACGCCAGTAGAACTGGAATTTTTACAGATTCAGAAGATGTAGTCTAGGAGGTTTAAAGTTATGGCAAAGAAAGTTACTGGTTATGTTAAGTTGCAGATACCTGCCGGGAAGGCATCCCCGGCGCCACCTGTAGGGCCGGCGTTAGGTCCTCATGGAATAAATATAATGGCTTTTGTAAAGGAATTTAATGAAAGAACAGCTAAGGAAGCTGGCATGATAATTCCTGTAGTAATGACAGTCTACTCTGATAAGTCATTTACGTTTATTACCAAGACACCGCCGGTTGCAGTACTGCTTAAGAAGGCAGCGAAGATAGAAAGCGGTTCAGCAAGGCCTAACAAGGATAAGGTTGCAAAGGTTTCAAAGGAAGTTGTAAGGCAGATTGCCGAGCAAAAAATGGTTGACCTTAATGCAAATACTGTAGAGGCAGCTATGAATATGGTTGCAGGAACTGCCAGAAGTATGGGAATAGTTGTTGAAGACTAAGACCGCTTCTCAGGACTAGGGGTTAAACTGTAGGAGGGCAGTAAGCCCGCTAATACTACTTTAGGAGGAATAAAGAATGAAAAGAGGAAAGAAATACACCGAAAGCGTAAAGCTGGTAGACAGAGCCAAGTATTATGAACCGTCTGAAGCAATTGAACTTGTAAGGAAGACGGCAAAGGCAAAGTTCGATGAGACAGTTGAAGCCCACATTAAGTTGGGTGTTGACTCAAGGCATGCCGACCAGCAGGTGAGAGGCGCTGTTGTGCTTCCTCACGGAACTGGAAAGAAAGTCAAGGTTCTGGTATTTGCCAAGGGTGACAAGGTTAAGGAAGCCGAGAAGGCTGGTGCCGATTATGTAGGTGCAGAGGAACTGGTAACCAAAATCCAGGGTGAAAACTGGTTCGACTTTGATGTTGTAGTAGCAACACCGGATATGATGGGAGTTGTCGGCCGTCTTGGTAAGGTTCTTGGACCAAAAGGTCTTATGCCTAATCCCAAAGCCGGAACGGTTACTATAGATGTAGCCAAGGCTATTGCTGACATTAAGGCAGGTAAGATAGAATACAGGCTGGATAAGACCAATATTATCCACTGCCCGATAGGGAAAGTGTCTTTTGAAGAAGATAAGCTCAAGGAAAACTTTAAAACTCTGCTTGAGGCAGTAATCAAGGCTAAACCACCGGCAGCAAAGGGACAGTACCTTAGAAGTGTTACTGTTGCATCTACAATGGGACCTGGCTTGAAGATAAATCCGACAAAAGTACTGGACTAATCCAGGATAATATTGTATAATGCAAGATGTTTCAATTGAATATGTGCCATAGACAGTAGGTGCAGATGCTTAATAGAACCCGTTTCATCCTACCGAGGTATAAAGCAAACTGCTTTACATTATTCCGGATTTCGATTTTCTGGAGTTAAAGCCCTCTCTGTCTATGGATGGAGAGGGTTTTTAGATAAGCTTATTATGCTTTTTGACAGTGGAGGAGGTGAAATGAATAGTGCCAAGTGAAAAAATACTTAAACAAAAGAAGCAAGAGGTTATTGAACTAAGTGAAAAGATGAAGAAGGCTCAGTCTTTTGTACTTGCTGATTACAGGGGCATCAATGTCCAGGATGTGACTCAGCTCAGAAACGACTTGAGGAAGGCAGAGGTAGAGTATACGGTAGTAAAGAATACCCTGATGAGGTTTGCAGCCAAGGAAAATGGTCTGGAGGGTCTGATGACTCATCTTGAAGGGCCTACGGCATTAGCAATAAGCTATACTGACCCTGTTGCTCCTGCCAAAATCTTGACTGAATATATCAAGAAGCATGAAAACTTCAAGTTAAAAGCAGGGTATGTTGAAGGCAGGGTAATCAATAGTGATGAAGTCAAGAGTCTGGCAAAGATTCCTCCCAAGGAGGAGCTTATTGCAAAGGCACTGGGCAGCCTGAATTCACCAATTACCGGCCTGGTAAATGTACTTCATGCAAACATAAGGGGACTGGTAATAGCGCTGAATGCAGTTGCAGAAAAGCAAGGCGCAAATGCGTAATTAGTTTTTGGTTCATATTTTATAAAAATAAATGGAGGTATGTAAATTATGGCAGCTGATAAAGTTACAAAATTAATTGATGAGGTTAAGAAATTAACAGTACTGGAGCTCTCAGAGCTTGTAAAGGCACTTGAAGAGGAGTTTGGTGTTTCGGCAGCAGCACCTGTTGCTGTTGCAGCAGCGCCTGCAGCAGGAGGAGCAGGGGCAGCAGCAGAAGCTGAGCAGACAGAGTTTACCGTTGTTCTGAAAGAAGCTGGAGCAGAAAAAATCAAGGTAATCAAGGTTGTAAGAGAACTTACCGGCCTTGGGCTCAAGGAAGCAAAGGACCTTGTCGATGGAGCTCCGAAGCCTGTAAAAGAGGGTGTATCCAAGGAAGAAGCAAATGAAGCCAAGGAAAAACTCACTGAAGCAGGAGCTGCAATAGAAATTAAATAAGGTTGCAAGACATATGTATCAAACTACTCCCCCTTGAATAGAATCTAATAAAAGGGGGAGTAGTTATGTTTGACAGAGCTATGGCAGATAAGCTCTCGGAAATCATGATAAATAAATACAGGCTTATAGATTATTATGAAAAGCTTCTGAATAATATAAAGAATCAGGCCGAAAGAAATCAGGTTGAAATTATCAGGGATGAAGAACAGAAGCATCTGAACATTATAAAGAGTATTTGTGCAAGAACGCTTCAAGGACAAGTACTGACTCGTTCCAATGAGAAGATAAGAAAAGATTTACTGAAAAGGCACATTGAGAAAATAATTTATCTTGAGAACAGTATAATAGGCACAACAAAGGCCCTGATGCTTTCTATATCCGATTTAAGGATTAGAAACGGGTTATACTATATTCTTACTGACGACCAGAGACATGCAGACATGATTCTCTTTTTTTATACAAAATATTCGTAGTTATTGACTGACAGGACAGGGTGTGCTAGTATATAAAATGCTATATCCAATGGGCATTACATATTTTAATTATTTTTGTAAATCCTTATCAAGAGAGGTGGAGGGAATGGGCCCGATGAAACCCGGCAGCCAGGCAAAAAGCCAAGGTGCCAATTCCTACGGGGCAGAGCTCTGGAAGATGGGGATAATTGATTAATTCCTCTTCTTTGGGAAGAGGTTTTATATTTTAGGAGCATTCCTGTAAAGAAAATAAATGAACTTTGAAAAATAAGACACCTCGCAATAAAATAGAGATGTGCTGATCCAGACAAGAAAGGCACAAAACT
>JAWLCD010000027.1:0-38794 GCA_041687355.1 Clostridia bacterium
GAAATCTTCCCTGCTTTAAAAACCTTACAGCAAACAAGGTGGCAAGTAATTTGACCAAACTCGGGAAAATATTTTCCTACAAAATATTGACGCTATCCTAAAATGTCTAAATTCTTGACAATATTTTTTATGTATTTTATAATTAAGTGAACTCGGAACCATACTGCTTCATAAAGCACTGTCCAGGCACTATTACAGTGCGTTTATATTTTCAAAGTGAAATTCTTTTAAAAGGAGAGGCATGTAATGATTGGTAAGGAAGTCATCTTAACCTATGAAGGCTTGAAAAAGCTTGAGGATGAATTGGAGCATTTGAAGAGCGTAAAGCGGAGAAAAATAGCAGAGAGGATAAAGTCTGCACTTTCTTTCGGAGATATTTCTGAGAATGCCGAGTACGATGAGGCGAAAAATGAGCAGGCATTCGTTGAGGCCAGAATTGCCCATATTGAAAGTATGCTGAAACATGCAAAGGTTATTGATGAGGATGAAATAAGTACCGACCTGGTTGGTTTGGGCACCAAGGTAAGGGTTCTCAATCTGGATGAAAATGAGGAAATTGAATATACAATAGTTGGTTCTACAGAAGCAGACCCAAGTAATTTTAAAATTTCTAACGAGTCTCCGGTAGGGAGCGCCCTGATAGGCAAGGCTGCCGGCAGTGAAGTTAAGGTGGTAGTTCCGGATGGCACAACCAACTTGAAGATTCTTGAAATCTATAAGTAATATTGGTTTTTCTGTAGAACAGTTTGCTGGGGTCAGTAAACTGTTCATTTTTATATAGCATGAGGATAAGGAGGCTTTTTATGGATCAACAGAATAATGAAACTTACGATTTGAATGAGATACTGAGAGTAAGAAGGCAAAAACTTGCCGAGCTTCAGGAAAAAAATATGGATCCTTTTAAAATTGTAAGTTATAACAGGACAAATCTTTCGAGTGACATAGTAAACAACTTTGAGGAGTACGAAGGCAGAGAAGTAAGCTTGGCCGGGAGGATTATGGCTAGAAGAGGCATGGGTAAGGCCAGCTTCTGCGACCTCCAGGATCGGGACGGCAGGATACAGTTTTATGTTAAAATGGATGAGGTAGGAGAAGAACGGTATAACCAATTTAAAAAGTATGACATTGGAGATATGGTTGGAATAAAAGGAGAGGTATTCAGGACTCACAAGGGAGAAATATCTGTAAAGGTCAGGGAAATAGTCCTGCTTTCAAAATCCCTCCAGCCTTTACCCGAAAAGTGGCACGGACTTAAGGATACAGACTTGAGATACAGGCAGAGATATGTAGACCTTATCGTAAATCCCGAGGTAAGGGATACGTTTATTATAAGGAGCAGGATGCTTAAGGCCATACGGTCTTTTCTTGACAGCCGTGGTTTTATTGAGGTAGAAACGCCCTTGCTTAATGTTATACCGGGCGGGGCAGCGGCAAGACCGTTTATAACCCATCATAATGCACTTGATATAGACCTCTACCTGAGGATTTCACCGGAATTATATTTGAAGAGACTTATAGTTGGTGGCCTTGAGAAGGTCTATGAACTTGGGCGGGTATTCAGAAATGAAGGAATTTCGGTAAAACATAACCCTGAGTTCAGCATACTGGAATTATATGAAGCCTATACTGATTACAATCAGATGATGAATATAACCGAACAACTGGTTTCGGCTGTTGCCATGGAAGTGCTTGGAACCATGAAGATTACATACCAGGATAAAGAAATCGACTTTACTCCACCCTGGACAAGGATGACAATGATTGAGGCAGTCAAGAAGTATACAGGGGTGGACTTCAGCCGGGTAACCGGAGACAAGGAAGCGCGGGAAGCAGCAAAAACCCTCAAACTGGACGTAAAAGACAGCAGTACCTGGGGAGAGGTTTTAAATCTGGCGTTTGAGGAACTGGTTGAAGAAAACCTTTTTCAGCCGACTTTTATCCTGGATTACCCTGTTGAAGTTAGTCCGCTGACCAAGAAGAAACCTGATGACCCTAGACTTACCGAAAGGTTTGAGTTATACGTGGCAGCCCGCGAAATGGCAAATGCCTACTCCGAGTTGAATGACCCCATTGACCAGAGGGAAAGGTTTGTGAAACAGGTTGAAGCGAGGAATGCCGGAGATGAGGAAGCCAATATGATGGATGAAGATTTTGTTCTGGCACTTGAATACGGTATGCCTCCGACAGGTGGTTTAGGTATAGGAATCGATAGGTTGGTGATGTTGTTTACAGACTCATACTCCATACGGGATGTTCTATTATTTCCTACAATGAAGCCGAGAGATTAACTGTAAACCGAAAAATCTCCCCCGGAGGGGAGATTTTTTTGCCGTAGTTATTTGAGTTTTCTTGTAGGTTTATCTGAATAATGCTTTATTGCAGTATATACGATATACACTACTGCCGCAATAATTGCTGCAGCAACTGCAATCTTTATAAGGTTTATCAGAATATTTACTGTAAGACTGATTACAAAGATTGCTGCGATTGCAAGAAGAACCAATACAAATACAGCTCTAGTCTTATTTCCGTTCATATACATCTCTCCTTGAACAAAATGTAAATTGAGATAAGCAGAGAAGTCTTTGGCTTTTGTCATGCAGATATAAAGAAAAACCCTTTATCAAAGTATATACTATAGAGTATTGCTAATATTATTATATCAGAAATTTTCCAACTGTAGATAATTGTAATAAAAACTTGAATAAACTTTAAATAAAATGTTATATATTAAATGGAGTACCAGGTTCTGCTTATGTGCTATAATATTGTCATTATAAAAAAGGAGCAGAGAAATGAGAAGCCTAGAAGATACTTTACTCTTAATACCCGGGTTCCTGATAGGTTTTGCCATGCACGAGTTTGCACATGCCTTTGCAGCCGATAGACTTGGGGACCCGACACCAAGACAGCAGGGAAGGCTTACCATAGAACCGTGGCCTCATATAGATATATTCGGGTTTATTACCCTTATTCTGGTTGGGTTCGGCTGGGCAAAGCCGGTTCAGGTTAACCCTGCAAACTTTAAGAATCCAAGAAGGGACGACATTATTGTATCCCTGGCAGGCCCATTTACCAATATTGCCCTTGCAGTTCTATTTGCTTTATCTATAGTTCTACTGCGTCACTTAAATATACTGGAAAATGCACAGTATGAGGTAAGACACTATACTGAACTGATACTGGGCAATGCTGTGTGGATAAATATACTTCTTGCTGTATTCAACCTTCTGCCTATACCACCTTTGGACGGCTCGCATGTAGTGGCAAACCTGCTTCCATATGAATGGGCTTACAGGTATATGTCGCTGCAGGTCTACAGCATATTCATTTTTATTGCCCTGATGCTTACAAAGGCATACGTCTATCTGATTTTCCTGCCTACAGCCATACTGTTTACAATAATATTAGGTACTTTTGGACTTTCAGACTTGGTGAAGGCAATACTTTGGTTATAGGAGATGACATTCCGTGGAGGAAGAGAGATTAATCTGTCTTGCAATTGAGACAAGCTGTGATGAGACTTCTGCAGCGGTTACCTCGGGAAGAAGAGTACTGTCAAACATAATCTCATCCCAGGTCGAGCTTCATAAAAAATACGGGGGCGTAGTGCCGGAGATAGCCTCAAGACACCATGTGGAAAATATCAGTCCGGTTATACAGCAAGCATTGGATGAGGCAGGAATATGGTTTAATGATGTTGATTTTGTTGCTTCTACATATGGTCCCGGATTGGTAGGAGCTCTGCTGGTTGGGCTTTCAGCGGCCAAAGGCATAGCGTTTGCCCTGAATAAGCCGCTTGTAGGGGTACATCATATTGCCGGACACATTGCAGCCAACTATATTGAGAACAGCTGGCTTGAGCCTCCTTTTATCTGTCTTGTTGTATCAGGTGGACATACCGACCTTATTCACGTCAAAACCTACACGGAATATGAAGTTCTGGGGCAAACCAGAGATGACGCGGCCGGAGAAGCGTTTGACAAGATAGCAAGGGCTGTAGGATTAGGATATCCTGGAGGTCCACTGATAGACAATGCCGCAAAGAAAGGTGACGGGAGAGCTTATTCTTTTCCGCGCGTATATTTTCCGGGCAGCCTTGATTTCAGTTTCAGTGGCCTGAAGACATCGGTACTGAACCAGATAAACAGGGAAAGAATGGCAGGGAAAGAGGTACGCATCAACGATATTGCTGCAAGCTTTCAGAGTGCAGTAGTTGATGTGCTTGTTCAGAATACAATTAGGGCCACAGTACAGTTGGGATTGGATAAGCTGGCAATAGCAGGAGGGGTTGCGGCAAATTCACTTCTGAGAAATCAAATAGAGCTTCACGCAACAGAGAATAATCTTAAGGTTAGTTTCCCACCTATGGAATTGTGTACAGATAACGCTGCAATGGTGGGATGTGCTGCTTACTACAGCTATATTGAAGGTAACATAAGTGAGCTGAGTCTGAATGCAGTACCTGGGCTGAAGCTTGTGTAAATCATTATTCTCTTTTCATATTATGTCTACAAAAATCATTTACGAATTCCCTGGAAGGTGTTTAATCTTAGTTTGTGGATAATGTGAAAATAATTAATAAAGTACATGGACACAGGCCAGAAGCTTGTGGACAAAGATGTGGATAATGTGGATAATTAACATAAAACAGGTTTATGGATTATTTTTTATGTAAAGATTGTGAAAAAGAAGAATACTGATTTATACTAAATTATTAACATATTGTGGATAAAAGAAAAGTGCAGTACAGCTATATTGCTTTTCATATATTGATTATATATCAACTATGTTATAATATAAAAATCAAATGTCGTATAGAATAGCCAGTTATGATGCTAGTTATGCTGGAGGTATGAAATGGGCTGGAAAGACAGGTATAGGTTTTGGAAGATTACTACGGGAAGGCATAATACCGGAAAAGGAACGACAAAGAAGTTGTTGCTGCTCCAATCCAAGGTTTTCCTTATATTTATGTTATTCTTTACCTTTATTCTTATGGGAACTCTGGCTGGGGTCTTTTTTGGTATAGTTGATACAACCACTGAACTTACTGATGAAGAATTGACATTAAGATATTTGACTACTATTTTTAAAGATAAGGATGGTAAGGATATAGGGCAGATTTTTGGCGAGCAGAACAGGACGGTAGTAAGCCTGAACGACATGTCGGAATACTTGCCCAAAGCATTTATTGCTATAGAAGATGAGCGGTTTCGCGAACACATGGGTATTGACCTGAAGAGGATAATTGGAGCAGCAATAAACTATATTATACCAGGCGGAAAAACCTATGGTGCCAGCACAATTACCCAACAGCTGGTGAAAAACCTGACGGGGGAAAAGGAAGTCAAACTTAAAAGGAAGATACAGGAACAGTGGAGGGCACTCATGCTTGAGACCAAGCTCTCGAAGGATCAGATACTGGAGTTGTATCTGAATACCATATACCTTGGAGATGGTGCCTATGGAGTTCAGACTGCGGCGAAAAATTACTTCGACAAGGATGCTAAAGACCTTACGCTGGCCGAGTCTGCTCTGATTGCCGGGATAACACAGTATCCGTCCAAGTATGACCCTACCCGAAATTTTGAGGCAAGTAAAGAGAGACAGGAAACAGTATTATGGAAAATGAAGGATATAGGGTTCATAACACCTGAGCAGTATGATCAGGCTCTGAATGAAAAGATTAAGTTGAAGAAGGGAACAGTAAAGAAGGTTCTGAGGCAGTCATATTTTATTGATGCCGTATGTGAAGATGTACTTAATGATTTGCAGGAAAGAAATAATATATCTAAAGCTATGGCACAGAAAATGTTGTTTAATGATGGATTAAGAATATATACCACTATGGACTCCAATGTTCAGGCAGTACTTGAGGAGACATATGAAGATGACAGCAGGGTATTCAGCGCATTTGCGACAAGCTCCGTGAAGCCGCAGTCTGCAATGGTTATCATTGATTATAGAACAGGTCAGGTCAGGGGAATTGTCGGGGGTAGAGGAGAGAAAAAAGGAGTACTAACGTTTAACAGGGCTATTCATGCAAGGAGACAGCCAGGGTCAAGTATTAAGCCCATCGCTGTGTATGCTCCGGCACTGGATGGAGGGCTGGTTACTCCTGCCACCATTATTGATGATGTGCCGATTACCATCAGGCTTGCCAGCGGAGCATGGTCACCAAGAAACTGGTATAAAGATGGCTTCTGGGGGCTTTCAACCATAAGAAGAGGTATCGAGAACTCAATGAATGTTGTTGCTGTTAAGGTTTGGATGAGGGTTGGGGCAGACAGGTCGTATGACTTCATGACAAACCTTGGTGTAACTACTCTGACCGAGGCCGATAAGAATTCACCTGCGGCGCTCGCACTGGGAGGATTGACAAAAGGAATATCTCCTATGGAGATGACGGCTGCATATGGTGCTGTAGCCAACGGAGGGTACTATGTCAAACCTTTTACCTATACACGGGTTGAAGACAGAAATGGCAGAGTACTGCTGGAGAACAGGCCTGAGGCCAGGAAAGTAATGGATGAGAGGGCTGCATATCTTCTGACAGATATGTTGAAGGATGTTGTCTCCACAGGTACCGGTAAGTCGGCGAGACTATCCAATATGCCTGCTGCAGGAAAGACAGGTACTACTTCCAATAACTACGATAGGTGGTTTGCAGGATATACACCCTACTATGTCGGGGCAACATGGTTTGGATACGATACAAACAGGAAAATTCCTGGTGATACAAACTATTCGGCAAGATTATGGCAGATTGTAATGGAGAAGATACACAAGGGACTGCAAACAAAGGATTTTGTCCAGCCGGAAGGGATTGTCAAAAGGGTAGTATGTATAGATTCCGGCAAGCTGCCTGGGGAATTGTGCAGGTACGACCCCAGGGGAAGCAGAACAAGAGAGGAAATCTTTATCAGGGGTACTGAGCCTACTCAAACCTGCACAACACATGTTAAGGTTAAAACTTGTAAGTCCAGTGGACTGCTTGCGACCGACAGCTGCCCATCGTGGCTGGTTCAGTCGAAAGTTATGATAGTCAGACCTGAACCATATGCTCCAGCCGATTATGATGCTCCCATGCCAAAGGACAGAAAGTATGAGGCACCGTTCGGAGAATATTGCAACAGACACTGATATAGGAACCAGACCGTGACAGAGAACCGTCCCCTGACACGCAGTTAACGTGTCAGGGGACGGTTCTCTGTCACGGTTTTTGTGAATCGATAATTTCCTTTAGTGCACGGGTAGTGATTGGAGCTCCTTTTTCCGGATTATCCAAGCCGTCCATCTTTCCTGGGTCTCCCAAGCCAACAATGATTGGAACGTTTATTTCATTTAGCACACCTACTGTATCACCGAATATACGGCTGTCACCGGTTGAGAAACCCAGCTTGTCAACAGCTGTCGGGACTTTTGCCCCGTCCCGGTCAATAGAAAAAGCCACTTCGATGCCGGATTTGGTTTGTGTTTCTGATGCAACTGCTACTACTCCTAGGATTTCAATTCCTGGCTCTGTTGACAGCGACTTAATAGCTTTCTCTCCATGGCCCTGCTTTCTATTGCCATTGTCATCAAGCATAACGACTACAGGGTCATGGGCAGCTTTCATAACCTGTTCAGCTATCTCCTGTCCTGACAGCCACGTTGGATTACCGGCTGATAGTGAGATACATCTGCCTCCAATATTTTTTGCTGCAGTTTCAACGGCCCGGCGTGCTACGTTATCACCATCTGTAACAAAGATTACCTTTTTCTTTTGCATAGACATCTCCATACACTAAGTATTTTCTATTTACGATTAGGTTTTGGCTTTAGGTCTGAATATAAGTGAAATCAAATACCCGAAAAAAATCGCAGCAGTTATTCCTCCTGCAGCTGCCTTGACTCCACCAGTTAGCGCTCCTAATAGTCCGTTCGAGTTTACATCGCTAATTGCGCCCTTTGCAAGGAGGTAACCGAAGCCGGTTAGGGGGATGGTTGCGCCAGCCCCGCCAATTGATACCAGATTTTCGTATACACCCAGACCGGTAAGCAGGGCTCCCATGGTTACAAATAGTACAAGTATTCTTGCAGGAGTAAGTTTTGTTTTATCAATCAATATCTGGGCTGCACCACATATTACTCCTCCAACTATGAAGGCATTTAAATAATCCAAAATATATCACCCCAATGTTTTCTGTATAGTAACCGCATGTGCGATTGACGGGATTGATTCGCCCTGTTGAATACTTGAGGGACTCATAAGAGCTCCTGTAGACACAAGTAGAATGCGGTTTAGATTCCCACCAAGCATTTCCTTATAGAGGTATCCTGCCAGGACGCTTGCCGAACATCCGCAGCCGCTGCCACCTGCGTGAGTATCCTGGCGTTCCTTGTCGTAAATCATTGCTCCGCAGTCCCTGAACCTGTCGGTTATCCTGCAGCCAAGCTTAATTAGTATGTCATCGGTTATTTCCAGGCCTATATATCCCAGGTCACCGGTGACTACCATATCATACTCTGAAGGTATACCTCCGGTATCCTCAAAATGCCTGTATATAGTATCTGAGGCTGCGGGAGCCATTGCCGCTCCCATATTATTAGCATCCTTGATTCCCATATCCACTATTTTTCCTACTGTAGCCTGAGTTATAAAAGGTCCGTTTCCGTTGGAACTGAGGATAACTGCTCCGGAACCTGTAACTGTCCACTGTGAGGTGGGAGTTCTTTGCGTACCCAATTCAAGTGGAAAACGGAATTGTTTTTCGGCCGAACAGAAGTGGCTGGATGTAACACAGATTATATTATCTGCATACCCGCCATCAATTATCATGGCTGCCAGTGCAATAGATTCTGCCATGGTTGAACAGGCCCCGTACAGACCCAAATAAGGTATATTTGATTCCCTGATTGCATAATTTGAAGAAATACACTGGTTCAGCAAGTCGCCTGCAAGTATAAAGTTTATATCTGACGGTGCTTTATTTGCATTGCTTAAAACAGTATTTATTGTCTCGCGCATTATCTTGCTTTCAGCTTTTTCCCAGGTTTTTTCACCCCACAGCTCATCATTCAGAATCTTGTCGAAGTACTTGCCTAAAGGACCCTGACCCTCCTTAGGGCCGACAATGCTGGCTGATGCCACAATGGATGGAGGGGTATTAAATTTTATTGTTTGTGTTCCTAACAGCTTGTTTGCCATCTCTACTCACCTTTTCTATCTGAACATATAGTATATAATTCCAATAATCACCGAAGTAGTAATTCCGTAAACAAGTACCGGCCCGGCAATCAAAAACATTCTTGCTCCTACTCCAAGAATATAACCTTCACTCCTGTATTCCATTGCTGGAGATACTATGGAGTTGGCAAATCCGGTTATAGGAACAATTGACCCAGCTCCGGCCTTCTTACCCAAGTCGTCGTATATATTTATCCCGGTTAGAAATGCTCCTAGGAAAATCATTGTTATTGAGTTAAGGTTGGCGACAGTATCAGGTGGGTAACCTCTTGCAAGAAACAGGTTTCTTATTACTTGTCCGACTACGCAGATTAGTCCACCCACTATAAATGCCCATATCAGGTTTTTTCCTATACTTGAGTTAGGAGATTTCTTGTTTACATAGTTTTGATATTCCTTTTTTGTAAACAGCTGCTGCATAAGTACCTCCTCTTATTTCTTGTCTCTGTCTACCCTGAAAGCAATGTTTACGTTGGCTTTATATTCAACAATCTTACCGTCTTTCACCGTTCCGGTGGTATTTACTATTTCTACCCCTGTGATGTTATCAACTGTTTTTGAAGCTTCTGCCACTGCATTTTCTATTGCATGCTGCCAGCTTACAGGGGAATCACCTACCAGGTTAAGAACCTTGATTACCGCCATTACAAACACCTCCAGATATTTTTATCCGATGACTACCGCCGCTAAGACTCCCTCTTCTTGAAGTGGGAGCATCAAAGATGGATACTATCGCTTAGATTTCTTTGAAATCAAGCGACTAGTAGTCTAAGGCGGCGCTACGTCCCTGGATAACGGATTCTAAAATTCAGATGGAGCACACAAGGTGGACAATGATTTCTAAGTTATCAAAGATAACAAGAAATTATTAGCCGAAAAACTCCACCTGAATCCAAGAATCCTGTTTATTTTATAGTGTGCATTAATCAATTTTGTTATACAAAAATAATGGTAAAGAATAATTTTCTAGCAGGTTATCAGGATATATGCTAATATGAAGATTAAAATTATATAAGTCTGTAATCTGAAAAAAAATGAGGTGAGATTATGGCTCAGAGGAAAAAGGTACCCTCCACAGTAGTTAGAAGATTACCGAAGTACTACCGGCATTTAAGTGATCTTCTTAAGGAGGATATTTTAAGAATCTCTTCAAAGGAACTAAGTCAGAGGATGGGTATAACTGCATCCCAGGTACGCCAGGACTTTAATTTTTTTGGAGGATTTGGCCAGCAGGGGTATGGCTATAACGTCCAGCATCTTTTTGACAAGATTAGTTCAATTCTCGGAGTAAATATCAGAAAGAAGTTGATAATTGTAGGAGCAGGAAATCTTGGAAGGGCGCTTGCAAATTACAAGAATTTTAAGAATAGGGGTTTTGATCTGGTTGGGATTTTCGATGTAAACAAGGAATTGGTTGGTCAAGTGATAGATGGTATTCCAATCAGCCATTTCAACAATATAGATAGATTTCTGGAAGAGAATAGTGTTGACATTGGTATATTAAGCGTACCTTATGATGAGACACCGGCTGCAGCTCAAAAACTTGCAGACTGTGGAATAAGAGCCCTCTGGAATTTCTCAACCATGGATATCAGGCTTCCCCACGATGTAGCCATAGAGAATGTTCATCTCAGTGACAGTCTTATGGTGCTATCATATAAACTGAACCATAAGCTTTCCGGAGATTAACGCATAGAGGCCAAGTAGTAAACCTTGGTCAGGTGCTGGGATTATTCAGGTATCTGTTTACCAGACTGCTGTCCTTTGCCTTTAGCTCTTCAAGTATATCGTTAAGAAGCACCAGGCTTTCTTCATCAAGGTCTGCAAAGCGGATTCCAAATTCAAAGCCGTTCTCAGACTCCAGCTTTCGTACTATCTGACCGTCAAATCTCAGTATATTTCCACTGTCTACGAAAACCTCAACGTGAACTACAGAATCCATTGGGAGTTCAGATTTACAGAGGATTGAAATTCCAGCCGAACTAACATTTGTCACTATTCCGAAAAGCTGTGTTATCTGTCCAAATGTTAGTTTTGAAATCATATGAGTATCATACCTGTGGGAACTTCTTATATTCTCAAATTTATTTATACCAGTCACAGATATTGTCAGGAGTTTTAAAGGACCCTCTATATCTATCCTGTCAATCAGTCCTTCAAGAAGAAATTCGGTTCCGGAGTTGGAGAATTTACATTTAACTCTATCTCCGGGAAGAATGAGACTTTTAATATAGTCCTGGGTTAATTCAATCATTATCAGGTTGGAACTGACTTTGTATACTATACTGGAGATCCATTCTGATTTAGGGTGCTTGGTCCGGATTATTGTGCCGTGGGAGAGTATCTTGCTCAGGTCAGTATCATTCATACAAATACCCCTTTCACTAAACGATAATATGGGAATACCTATTCATGAGGACAATATTCAAAAAGATTGCCAGAAGCCATAAATATCTTTATAATATTCTTGAGTTGAATTTAACTGATTATATACCTTTATTATACAAAATTTGCCGAACAGTAACAATAGCTTTATATTGTTTCAAGCTAACACCAACAGTTCATCCGATGACTAACCGCCACTAAGATTCAAGCTTCAATATTACAGATAAGTGGCGATAAGTCCCTGGATAACGGCTTCTAAGATTCAGCTGGAAAAACTCCAGCTGAATCAAGAATCCTGTTTATTAAAATGTATTGCCGGCGGGAGGTTACCAGGTGAAAATATTTTCGTTTGTAGGTTCAAGCGGCTCTGGGAAAAGTCATAGGGCTCAGTGGGTCGCCAGGGAGAGAGGCATAGAGTGTATAATTGATGACGGTTTATTGATACGTGGCAACAAGGTGTTGGCCGGATTTTCCGCAAAGAAAGAGCGCACAAAGCTTGCATCGGTTAGAAGGGCCCTTTTTGTTGAGGCCGAACATGCTCAGGAAGTAAGAAAAGCCATTGATTTATATGATCCCCAGAGTATTCTTATACTGGGTACTTCTGACGGGATGGTTAATAACATCGTGAAGGCATTGGAACTCCCCGAAATTTCTGAGAGAATCAGGATTGAGGATGTTGCTACAGATTTGGAGATAAAGAGGGCTCTTGCAATCAGAAAGGAAGAAGGGAAACATGTAATACCTGTTCCTACCTTTGAAATTAAAAGACAGTTTTCCGGTTATTTGCTTGACCCGTTGAGGATTTTTAGACCTAAGAGCAGTAAGGGTTTGATTCCTTTCGTTGCAGATAAATCTGTAGTTAGGCCAACCTTCAGTTATCTCGGGAGATACACCATTTCAGATTATGCAGTCTATGCTATCGTTGAAAACATAGCGCTTCAGACCCCAAGCATACACAGCGTAATGAAGTTCAGGATTGACAACTCTCTTTCAGGAATTGAGATTCTTATGAATGTTGCAGTATGCTACGGCTACTATATACCGGAAGTCCTGGAGGAATTCCAGAAGAGGACTAAGGAAACTCTCGAAAGGTTGACGGGGCTAAATATTGTATCGGTGAATATAATTGCCAGAACTCTGCATGTTGTGCAGTCAGCCGGAGACACCACTGAATGAACAGGTTCAGATTACCCTGTAGACGAATAAGCAACTTAATAATTGTTTGTATGTTGGGATTCTGAAGGATTAAACTTGCTGCTTAGAATGACAATCTCAACCCTTCTGTTCTTAGCTCTTCCTCCGTCAGTACTATTGTCTGCTATAGGACGGAACTCACCATACCCTACTCCTGATAAAAGTCTTTGGTCAATGCCGGACTTTTCTGCAAACAACCTAAGAACATTTGTTGCTCTTGCAGCTGAAAGCTCCCAGTTGGATGGAAACCTATGGTTTGATATGGGAATATTGTCGGTATGACCTTCAATACGGATATACTGATCTTTATTTATTAGAAGAATTTTTCCGATAGCTTTAAGAATACGGTCTGCCTGAGGTGTCAGGTCAGCATAACCGCTTCTGAACAGTACATGGTCAACTATTCTGACAACTACACCTCTTTCCTCCCGGGTAACCGAAATAGAGGCTTGCAGTCCCTCCCTTTTTACCAGTTCCTGAACCTTACGCTTGATTTCTTCCATCATATCTTCTTCTTGTTCGTCTTCCACAGTATCAGTAACTGGCAGGTTAAACCCATGGAAACCAGGAATCATTGAGGGACCTGCGCTGTCTCCAATTATTTCCTTTGAACCTGTAAGAGCTGAATTTAAGGATTCGGCAATCTGCTCAAATTTGGCCACATCCTGCTTACTTATGGTATACAATACAATAAAAAATATCAGCAGCAGTGTAATAAGATCGGCATATGTAAGAAGCCACCGTTCCGAACGGTCCTTTTCCGGCTCCGGTGGAAGCTGGTTAGACACTTGGTAATCACCCCTCTACCCCTAGGCCATCGTCATCATTCTTAACTTCTCCAGATGCTGATGATTTGCCGCTTAGTTTCTCCAGCAGTGAAAGGTTTAATTTTTCCTTTATGATTCTTGGGTTTTCTCCTGCTTGTATAGAGAGCAGACCTTCAATAATAAGGTCATTTATCATTTTTTCTTTTTTTCCTTTTACCTTAATTTTATTGGCAAAAGGAAGCCATACCAGGTTGGCAAAACCAACACCAAAAAGCGTTGCAATAAAAGCAAGTGCAATCTTGTGTCCAAGCTCACCAGGGTCTTCCAGACTGCTCAAAACACTAATGAGGCCCATAACCGTACCTATAATTCCCATGGTAGGAGAATAGCCACCTGCCGACTCAAATACTGTTGCAGCAGTATGGAACTCATTTTCGTGCAAGAATGTTTCCCTAACCAAAATATCTTTAATAACTTCAGTCTCAATTCCATCAACAACAAGGCTGAGACCTTTTCTTATAAGTGGATTGGGGTTGGTCTGAGTATCCTGCTCCAGACTTAAAAGGCCATCCTTCCTGGCTTTTTCAGACAAATTGGCCAGTTGGTTGATGATATCTATTTCGTTATATTCTTTCTGGGTAAAAATATGTTTTGACATACTTAAGGCTTTTTTGATTTCGGACATTGGGAAGGAGACCATCACAGCTCCTACTGTTCCCCCAAATACTATCATACTGGCTGTAAGCTGCAGCAATCCCAAGGGGTCTCCGCCCTCTATTACAAAGGCTATCAGTATCATGGAGAAACCTATAAGCAGGCCGATAATTGTGGTCAAATCCATAGTATCAACCCCCGGATAACTAGTTGCATATAGATTTATCGGAATGCAATAACAATATCTTAATATAGAAAGAATGTATTCAATCATTATAATTATTAAATTTGAATTAAATTTAAAATAAGAACTTTTCAAAATATAATATATATTGTACAATAATAATGCTTGTGACGAGGGACATTTCATAAACCTAGTTGATATGGGAAGAGAATGAGGATTTTTACCAATAAAACTGAAGTTTTTCTGGCTAAAAAATCTGGCATAGTTGCCTTGATACTGGCCGGCCTTTCAGCAGCCGTATTTGGAATAAATACAGAAATCCTGACGGGATTGATGGTCGGATATCTGGTTACCCTTATTAGACTAAGAGTATTGGCGCTTACTGTAGAAAATCTGATAACAAATGCAGTAAAGCAAATCAAAAGAAGTTCACCGGCAAGATATATTCTGATGCAGTTGTTTACGGTAATGGTTCTATTATTAGCAGTAATGAAATCAACGCCTTTTTTTCTTGCTGTTTTTACAGGAATTCTGGTTATCCCAATAACCATACTAATTAACTCACTTACGGAATTGACAGGAATAACAAAAAACAATTTTGAATAGAAAGGAGATAGATATGATCGGCAACGCTTCTGTAGAAGCCGCTGGCCATGGCGGAAGTTTGGGAGAAAACCTGACCCACCATATACAGGTGTTTGAATGGTTCAAGCATTTCGGTGGAATCAGTGAATCTATTGTAATGACATGGTTCATTATGGCAGTACTAATTATAGCATCCTACATATTTACCAGAAAGCTGGAAACTTTTCCAGGCAAGGTCCAGAATTTTGTAGAAGCAATCGTTGGCGGAATCAATTCTTTGGCCAAGAGTGTACTTGGTCATCACTGGAGACCTTTTGCACCATATTTCGGCTCCATATTACTGTTCCTGGCAATAGCAAATACCATAGCAATGTTTAATATGACACTTATATTCAGGCCGCCGACGAAAGACGTCAGTGTTACGGCCGCTATGGCAATAATGTCTATAATTCTGGTTATTGGAAGCCAACTTTATTATAAGGGTATAGGTGGCACATTTAAAAGCCTGTTTGAGCCTATGTGGATTATATTTCCTTTTAAAATCCTGGACTACTTTACCAGACCGCTTTCACTATGCCTCCGACTTTTCGGTAATGTCTTCGGAGCATTTGTTATGATGGAACTGATAATTTTAGCTTCACACAACTTTGCCTTGCCGCCAATATTCAGCTTGTATTTTGACATATTCGACGGGTTGCTGCAGGCATTCATATTTGTTTTCTTATCCATGCTATATATAGGTGAAGCTATAGAATAAAGGGGGGTGAAACAATGGATAATAATGCTTTATTCGCAATTGCTGCTGGTATAGCAGTATTGACAGGTTTTGGTGCAGGAATAGGAATTGGAAATGCAACCGGTAGAGCAACAGAAGCGGTTGCAAGACAGCCTGAAGCTGATGGGAAGATAACCAAGACTCTGCTTTTGGGTATGGCTCTTTCAGAAGCTACAGCAATCTATGGTTTAGCTGTTTCGCTGATAATCCTGTTCCTTAAGATGCACTAATTTTTTTGATCCGCAGTTATGGCTGGCAGATGTTTGACTTCATAAATATCTGTCAGCCAGCGGCTGCAATCAACAATGATTGGGAGGAGAAGAAATGGGTTTTGATCAAGAAGTATTTCTTTTTACAATAATAAATCTATTGGTTTTATATCTTATATTAAAAAAGATTTTATTCAAGCCGGTAACCGAATTTATGGAAAAAAGGGCTAACAACATCAGAGAGATGTTTGAGAATGCCCAGAGCAGCAAAGAACAGGCTGAAAGCATGAAGGCTGAATTAAAACAGCAGCTGGATAAAGCCATAGAAGAAGCTGATAAAATAGTTAATGAAGCAAGAGCCAAGGCAGAGAAGCAGTATGAAGAAATACTCAACAAGGCAAAAGAAGACGCCAAGGCAATGCTTGAAAAGGCCCGTAAGGAGACCGAGATAGAAAGAAAGAGTATGATGGAGGAACTGAAAGGGCAGATAGCAGGTATTGCTTTAACTGCTGCTTCGAAGGTTATCCAGAAAAACATGGATACTGAAGCCAATAAGAAGCTTGTAGAACAATTTATTGATGAGGTAGGTGCAGCATAATGCCCCTTATTGAGAGGAGATATGCCGAGGCCCTTATAGGCGTTGGCTTAAAAAACAATACACTGGATTTACTTCAAAGTGAGTTGAACCAGGTGGACGAGGTTATAGATTCAAACAGCGAGTTAAAGAAATTCTTGAATAGCCCTGTAGTAGACACTGCAGGCAAGAAAGCTGTTATTGAAAAACTGTTTGGTAAGAGTCTCGGCGCTAATACGCTCAACTTTCTTAGGCTTTTAATTGACAAAAATAGAATCAGAGAAATATCAGGTATAGTAAATCAGTATACAGTTCTCGCTGATAGTATAAGAGAGTGCTTGAATATTAAGGTAATAACATCTGCAGAGATACCCAAAAATCAGTTAAATATGATTGGGGAAAAGTTTAAGAAGTTGTACGGGAGTAAGGACATAAAAATAAATCATGTTGTTGATGAATCGATAATTGGCGGAGTTATCGTGAAGATAGGAGACAAGATGATAGATGGCAGTATCAAAGGTAAAATTGACGGCATGTTAAGTGCTGTACGCTAATATGAACAACTATATATTTATCATAAAGGGAGGGTTAAGATGAAAGTCAGACCTGAGGAGATAGGATCTATTTTAAAGCAGCAAATAGAGAACTACAATGCAAAAATTAAAGAGGAAGACACAGGATATGTTCTGCAGGCCGGAGATGGTATTGCGAGAATATACGGGCTCGAGGATTGTGCATATGGCGAAATGCTGGATTTTGGAAAAGGTGTGTTCGGTATGGCATTGAACCTTGAAGAAGACAATGTTGGATGTGTGCTCTTTGGCGGAGAAGAAGAGATTAAGGAAGGTTCAATAGTAAAAAGAACGGGAAGAACAGTTGAAGTCCCGGTTGGTGAAGCACTTATAGGGAGAGTAGTGGATCCCCTTGGCAAGCCGCTGGATGGCAAAGGAGAAATTAAGACTGATAAATTCAGACCGGTAGAATTCCTGGCCCCCGGTGTTATTGAAAGGAAATCGGTTAACAAGCCGCTTCAGACGGGTATAATGGCTATTGACTCAATGATACCTATCGGTAGGGGACAAAGGGAATTGATAATCGGTGACAGGCAGACAGGAAAAACTGCAATAGCAGTTGATACCATTCTCAATCAAAAGGGACAGGATGTAATATGTATTTACGTTGCAATCGGACAGAAAGCGTCTTCGGTTGCGGCAATCGTAAATCTGCTTGAACAAAGAGGTGCAATGGATTACACCATTGTGGTATCCTCAACTGCAAGCGAGATGGCAACCATTCAGTTTATAGCACCCTATGCAGGGTGTGCGATGGCCGAAGAATTTATGTACAACCAGAACAAGGATGTGCTCATAATTTATGATGACCTCTCAAAGCATGCCCAGGCTTACAGGGCAATGTCCCTTCTATTGAGAAGACCACCAGGAAGAGAGGCATATCCGGGTGATGTATTCTACCTGCACTCCAGACTTCTCGAACGTGCGGCCAAATTGAGTGACGAGCTTGGAGGAGGGTCTATTACGGCTCTACCTATTATAGAAACTCTGGCAGGTGACGTATCTGCTTATATTCCTACCAACGTAATATCAATTACCGACGGACAGATTTACCTGGAATCAGAGTTGTTCTACTCGGGTATCAGGCCTGCGGTAAATGTTGGTATATCTGTATCAAGGGTTGGAGGTGCAGCCCAGATAAAAGCAATGAAGAAGGTTGCAGGAAGGTTGAGAATAGATCTGGCGCAGTACAGGGAACTTGCGGTTTTTGCACAGTTCGGCTCAGAACTGGACAAAGCTACCAGGGATAGATTGATTAAAGGTGAGCGCCTTACCGAGGCCCTAAAACAGGATCAGTATATTACAATGCCTGTACAGCATCAGGTAGTCCTGCTTTATGCAGCTGTAAATGAATATCTCATGGATATTGATGTCAAGAAGGTTAAGAAGTTTAACGACGGACTTATAGAATTCCTCGAAGAAAAGTATCCTGAGATTGTTAAGTCAATTGTTGAGACAGGTGAACTTAAAGCCGAGAATGAAGAAGCACTAAAAAAGGCTGTAGAAGAATACAAGTCAACCAGATTCAGAGCGTAGAATCGGCTATTGGCATTTGGCTTTTACAGTTCAGAGTTCAGAGTTTAGAGTTTAGAGTAGATTTATAGTTCTCCTTCGAAGAGTTTCTAAAAGAACTACGAACTCTTAACCCTCAGCTCTCAACTAATACTGCTGACGGCCAACAGCTAAACGTGAAAGTAGGTGAAAACGAGTGGCTAAAGCGCGTGAAATAAGACTCAGGATGAAGAGTATAAAGGAAACCAAAAAGATTACCAAGGCAATGAAGCTTATATCGGCTGCAAAGCTTAAGAGGTCAAGACAACAGCTTGAGCAGACACTGCCTTTCTTCAAGAAGGTTCAGGAAACTATTGCAGATATCCTTCTTCATTCTGATGACATCGGTATCGAGTTTTTTGATAAAAGAGAGAAAAAGGAAAACAAGAAAAGCCTGTATTTGATAATTACAGGAGATAAAGGTATGGCCGGCGGTTATAACAGCAATGCAATCAAACTGGCTGAAAGAAGTATAACAGACAAAAAGAATACAGCTGTTTTAACCATAGGACACATGGGACATAACCATTTCAGAAGGAAGGAATATGAACTGGTCAATGAATTTGCATATCCTTCCCAGAACCCTACAGTTTATAGAGCCAGAGAAATAATGGAAGTTGTTGTTGAGAAGTTCTCCAAGGGTGACGTTGATGAAGTATATCTTGTATATACACTCATGATTAATTCCTTGAAGCTGGAGCCGCAGATTATGAAGCTCCTGCCACTGGATATCGGAAACATGAAGGATATAGACCTGTCTAAGAAGAGGTTGGATACGTTTCTGTATGAACCTTCACCGAAGGCGGTATTCAATATCCTGGTTCCAAAGTATCTTAAGGGATTGTTATATGGTGCATTGGTGGAGTCCTTCACTAGTGAATTGAGTGCAAGGATGACAGCAATGGACAGTGCTACTTCCAATGCTGACAAGATGATTCAGAGACTAACCTTGTCTTACAATAGGGCGCGTCAATCGGCAATCACACAGGAAATATCTGAAATTGTTGGAGGCGCGGCGGTACTGGAATAGCAGCAATTGGGTGAATTATTTAATTAATGCTTATTTAATAAAGCTTGAGGTATGGCGTAGGCTCAACAAAAAGCCAACTGCCAAAAGTCAGAGAAGGAGTGTTGATATGTCAAAAAACGTGGGGAAAGTTATACAAGTAATTGGACCGGTTGTGGATGTAAAGTTTGAAGAAGGCTCACTTCCAGCAATCCACAACGCTATAAAAATTGACTTAAAGGAAAAGCCATTGGTTCTGGAAGCTATGCAGCACCTGGGGAACGATACAGTCAGAACTGTTGCCATGGCAGCCACCGAAGGTCTGGTGAGAGGAATGGAAGCTGTAGACACCGGTGAGCCTATTAAGGTACCTGTAGGCAGGGAAGTTCTGGGAAGGGTTTTTAATGTTCTGGGAGAACCTGTTGATAATTTCGGAGAGGTTAAGGCCAAGGAATACTCACCAATACACAGGCCGGCACCAGAATTTACCGAGCAAAAGCCTGCAACTGAGATATTTGAAACCGGAATAAAGGTTATTGACCTTCTTGCTCCTTATGCCAAGGGTGGAAAGATTGGACTGTTCGGTGGAGCAGGCGTTGGTAAGACGGTACTGATTCAGGAGCTGATTAGAAATATTGCCACAGAGCACGGAGGCTTCTCGGTCTTCGGTGGAGTTGGTGAACGCTCAAGAGAAGGTAACGACTTATGGCATGAGATGAGAGAATCGGGTGTTATTGAGAAAACTGCATTGGTATTCGGACAGATGAACGAACCACCTGGGTCGAGAATGAGGGTAGGTCTGACGGCTCTGACCATGGCCGAATACTTCAGAGATAAAGAAGGGCAGGATGTTCTGCTGTTTATTGATAACATATTCAGGTTTATACAGGCAGGTTCAGAGGTTTCTGCACTGTTGGGAAGGGTTCCTTCAGCGGTTGGTTATCAGCCTACGCTTGCTACCGATGTTGGTGTACTGCAGGAAAGGATTACATCCACCAAAAAGGGTTCTGTTACCTCAGTCCAAGCCATATACGTTCCGGCTGACGACTTGACAGATCCGGCTCCTGCTACAACCTTTGCCCACCTGGATGCAACCACTGTTTTGTCCAGGCAGATTTCCGAGTTGGGTATCTATCCCGCAGTTGACCCGCTAGACTCTTCATCAAGAATACTTGACCCCAGGATTGTAGGGGAAGAGCATTACTCAGTTGCAAGAAAGGTGCAGGAAATATTGCAGAGGTATAAAGAATTGCAGGATATCATTGCAATCCTTGGTATGGATGAGTTGAATGAAGAAGATAAAGCAATAGTTTACCGTGCAAGAAAGATACAGAGGTTCCTTTCACAGCCATTCTTTGTTGCCGAGCAATTTACCAATATACCGGGCAAATACGTTCCTATAAAGGAAACAATCAGGGGTTTCAAAGAAATCATTGAAGGAAAAATGGACCAGTATCCGGAAGCTGCATTCATGATGAAGGGGACTATAGAAGAAGTGATAGAAGATGCCAAGAAAATGTAGGGGGCATAAATAATGTCAAAATTCTATTTAGAGATTGTTACACCTGAGAGGAAATTCTTTGAAGGTGAAGCTGAAACTGTAATTGTCAGAACGCCTGAAGGAGAAATGGGGGTTCTTAAAGACCATGAACCTGCTGTTGTAGCCATAGGTACGGGGACAATACGAATCCTGACTGACGGAGAGTGGAAGGAAGCGGCTGTTTCTGAAGGGTTCATGGAGGTGACACACCAGAAAACAATAGCTTTTGTTGATACTGCCGAATGGCCGGAAGAGATAGACATAAACAGGGCCAAAGCAGCTAAGGATAGGGCAGAAGAAAGGCTTCAACAGAAGCTTGCAATGATTGAGCATCTCCGTTCGCAGGCTGCTCTGGCAAGAGCACTGGCAAGGCTAAGGGTTACCAGACAGAAATAGTAAGGAATTACAGTGTATATAAAAAGAGCAGATTTTTATCTGCTCTTTCTATATACATTTATTAATCTATTTTCTTTACAATCGTATTAGGAAACTGTTTCTAAGGGAAAATAAGTTAGCAGCTCATAATGGCTGCGAAATCAAGATAAACTTATTCGCCGGTTAATTCATTTCCCCTGCAGCTAGAAGTAATATAGACTCTGTGAAGAAATACCTAAATTCCAGGCTCTAGTCTCCATTTTATTTGTTCTTTATATAATCAAGCCATATGCCGATAAAGATAATGCCGGACTGCAGTCTGAAATGTCTGGAAAATAATTACCCTTATGCCATTATTACAGCTGGTGTGGTAAAATATATAGTGTAACCAGTCACTGCATTATCCTGAAAGGGGTATCTCGTATGATCAGAACAAAAAAGATATTAAGCATACTCCTAATATTCTCTATGGTCTTGTCCATATCAAACGGGCTTATTATTCCTGAGAGTAGAGCTGATGCTCTTATTACACTAACCGTGGATCAGGATGCGGACAAAATGGACAAGATTACTGATGACAGCGTTACCCTCAGATGGAATGCGGTTTCAGGGGCACGAAGCTATCTCATATCCTACAGAGATTATGATATAGATGACATTGGTGTGGCCAAGTCGGTTTATGCCAACAGCCCGGCATTGACACTTGCAATAACCGGACTGGTGCCGGATATACTGTATGGTTTTACCATAGAGGCAATGTCTGGTATTAACGGAACTGGAAGCGTACTGGCATCAGATGAACTCAAGGTTATTACAGCTATGACGTTTATGTGCACAAACCTTAGCGATACGTTTATACCTGCTGGCCATGTCAAGGAATCCGGAGTCAACCCCGGTCTGAAGCTTCAATGGAAGGTTCCCAAGAGATGGGACGGGGTAAGTTTTAGTTACATACCTAGTGAAAACATTGACTACAGGTTAATCGTAGGAACGGATGAGGAGGCAAGTAATCTGGGTAAATATCAGATTAACTTTGATGGAACGGATTATGACGTAGCAAGAGAAGATGTAAACGGGGGAGGTGCCCCGGTACTCACTGACCTGTCCTATGCCCCCCTCAACATTACGAATGGTATACTATCTTATGAATGGTGGAGATATCAAAATCCTGCGGCAGATTACCCGGATAATATTAATGACGATACATTGAGGCCAGGTACAGTATATTACTTGAAGATGTTTCCGCAGTTTCATGACTCTGGCACCGAAGTGGTCGGTCGGGTTAAGTACAGGGTATCTACCCTGACTGATGGATATATCTCTACACCTTTACATACAAGGATAGCCAAAGACAGTAATAACAATATAATCTGTACTATATACCGCGTAAATTATGATGCCGGAGATGACCAGGAAATAATAAACTTCAGGTACGAGGTGCGCTCCAGTCCAGACCCGGGATTTGCCTCCCCCGTTATTGAAGGATATGAGTATGAGGAATACGGAGACCCGAACCTGCCTGTAGAAATATTCATTCCTTCAAAGGATAGGACTGCAGTCTATTATTACATGGCACTTGCCAGGTCGGACGGTCTGAATGATATACTTTCTCCCGTAGTAGATTATACTATGGGCACTGATGGGAGCAGGCCCCATATACCACAGAATGTTGATGTGGAGAATATGGAAATTGTTTCATCTGGATCAGACAAGTCGGCAGATATTTATCTTAGATGGGACAGGCCGTCCGATTTCAACGACATTAGTAGTGACCTTGAATACCATATCCTGATAAGCTCTGCCCCTGAGGACATAACCACCTCGGAAGGCGTATACAATAAGGAGATAATTGACGGCATTCAATACGATATAAAGTACAGAAAGGTTAAGGTTGTTGATGCAGACAGCTCGAATATTGACCTATCAACGCCCGGTGCAATAAGATATACCTTAAGGGGCCTGGAATTGTTTACTGAAGATGACGGAATTACCCCGCTTGTCAATGACGATGGCTATCCTCAGGAGCTTAAGCTTAACAAAATATATTATATTAAGGTTTTTTCAAGGATCAGGAGCTCACAGTTGGATTCCGACTACTCAATACCTGTAAGCTTTACTACTCCGACTATGGATATCAGGACTGCACCTGTTCCAGAGATGTTTAACGTTTACCTGGTAACCACCGATGAGATTCAGCTGGCGTGGCAGAGGGCAGCCATAAATCCTGCTGACTATGGCGCCGACGTAAACGCGAGCTGGGAGACAACATACGATATTTATATGAATGATACTATTCAGAAGGACGCTGGCGGCAGTTATATCAGTCCCTTTCTTTATCTTGGAAATACAAATGACCCTGACCATGTGACTTTTGTAGATGGGGCGGGCGATGCACAAAATGCAAGATATGCTGTAATAAGGGACTTTGCGGGCAGTAATCCGGTAACCTGGAGATTTGGTGATGGCATCAAACCCAATACTACATACTATTTCATTATAAGAACACAGCTAGCTATAGATGGTCAGCCGTATCCTGCCTCGGAATTTTCCCAGGTTCTTTCGGTTACCACACCCAGAGATTGGGTTATACCGCCCGGTGATGAGGAGAAGTATCCTCGGGCACCAGCTGACTTTTCAGTTTATACTGACTCAAACGGTAATTTAAAGCTTGACAGCCGTTCTGTCACACTAAAATGGACCTGGCTGGAGCCGGATGCAGTCTATACAATGGGAATAGAGGAAGTTGAAAGCGGGGACTATACTGAGTATCCTGTCAGCAGTTTATCTCCTACTAACCAGGGAAATTCAATATATACAGTTACTATACAGGACCTTATACCCAATACACTGTATTATTTCAGACTGAGGGCTGAAAAACAGGTTATGGTCAATGGCCAGCCCGAGACTCTATCCTCTGAGTGGATTACCATACCTGTTACTACAACTGTTCTGGAAATGCCCCAGGCACTGGAGACAGTAAGCAATGCAGCATACAACAGATATACACAGCTGAATGTAAGGTGGATAGGTAAGGATACATACGGTTTTGAAGTATGGGTCAGGAGCGAGAGGCAGGTACAGTATACCAACTGGACAAGCGTAGCAATAGCCAACCACAAGCCAGCAAATCTGCAGTCGACGGACTACAGCATGTATTACGCATTAATAAGCGGACTGCAGTCCAATACCAGATACTATATCAAGGTTAGAGCAAGGACTACTGAAACCGACCTGAACGGGAGCACAGTATACTGTTATTCCAGATTTGCGGGACCCGTTTATTCAAAAACCGAGTTCAGTCAGTCCGGCTATGATGAGGACGAGCAGGCGAAGAAGGAAGAAGCCGTATTTATGGAAAGTATGCAGGAGCTGCGGAACCGCATGGCCTGGATAATGATTGATACTACATCACAGATTCAGATAAAACTCCGGGAGGCAAGGACTATCAACTCCATGGAGAACAGAGGAGGAAGACTTGTTGTCAGTGTTTATGGGACGAAAGAAGACCCATCAAGGAGGGTGGTACTTATACCCCAGGGTGTATTTGAGCATATGGTCAATAATGAGCAGACCCTGGTTCTGAATACAGGTGGGACTGAAATGTATATTAACCCTCTGACCTTAGGAGTCACCGGCTCTGGTATTCATCCGGATGTTTACCAGATTAAGAATAAAATCGGACAGTCCAGCAGTTCAATCAAAGATATTATTGTGAGGATTCATTTCCAAAGGATTGACCCCGACAGCTCCGATGTGCCGTCTTCCATAGAAGACTATCTGGAGTCTGAAATAATTGAATTTGGTATTGATATCCTTGGAGTATCATATACCGAAGATTATATTGAAACCCTTATAAATAACCAGCTTGAATATATATTGTCCCAGAAACTATACGAATTCAGAAACAGACCGTCGAGCGAAAAGGATACCCCAGGGGAGCTGGAGAACCTGATAAAAAATTATAGGGACAGTGCCAGGAATGAATTGGCGACTTATATCAATAACCTTATAAATGGGAGCTATGGACTAATCAGGGAAACAAGGTATGTTTCAGAACTGAGCGCTCCTACCCAGTTCAAGCACAAGTTTATTCCTGCCGACGAAACCCAAGGCAGGTCAGCCTACTTTTACAGAGATGATGAGTGGAAGAAGGTGCCTACATATATAGACAATATAAACAATGCTGCAGTATTTAAGGCTCAGAAGCCGCAAGAAATGGCAGTATTCAGGAACAGTTCCAACTTCAACAGATTAGGAAGCAATGATACGTTTAAGCAATTTGCAGAATTGGATTCCAGGTATGACATATATGCCCTGGTTGCAGAAGGTGGTACCTTTAGGGGACAGAATCCCATGACCCATGGACAAATGATTTCGGTAGTAGGAAAGGTTCTGGGAGAGGATTCGCCTGGTGACAGAAGCAGTATTACTTCGGCAGTAAGTCAAAAACTTGGGCTGGACAGCAGGATGAACTACTATACTGATTCCCACAGGCTGACAAGGGAAGAGACGGTTTATATTGCCATAAAGCTTTATTCACTCAGGAAAGGTGTGTCACTTGAAAAGCTGAGACCAAGCAGAAATATTCATCTGTCTGACGCTGCACAGATAAAACCGGCGTATTATAAGTCAGTACAAATGGCTGTAGACTTGAATCTTATAGAAACGGATACCTCGGGCAGGGTAATGCCAGCTGTTGTGGAGTCAAAGGAAAATGCACTTGGAATGATTGTAAAGGTTTTAAAGTTAACCGGAGACCTCTAAGGAGTGAAGATAATGCCAAGGTCAAAGAGAATATCAGTGTTACTTATAGTCTTTGTATTGATACAGATGCTTCCAGCCGGACTGCATGAGGTTCTTGCAGACCACCAGTTTTCACCTGGGCAGCTGATAGTTGAAGAATCCGATGGTCTCCCAACCATTGGATATACACTTGAAAAGGGACACTATGCGGGTCTAAGATGGAGTCCACCTAATACCTGGAGAGGCAATCTGCAGTACTATGAATTATACTATTCTGAAGACGGTTCACCCTACAGCCAGTACGGCGGTCAGATAGACCGGAATCAGACTGGTATAGAGATACAACAGTTAAAACCGGGGACGGTTTACAAGGCGTACATAGTTGCCATACATGAGCATTACATAGATGGAAATATGGATTCCAGAGACGTATCCCTACCTTCAAATGAAGTAACATTTATGACCAGCCTTGAAGTAAGGGTACAGCCTTCAGGTACCGGAACTCTGGAGATTCAATGGACGGATGCAAGCTGTAGTACCAGCAGCGTAGATTATGCCGTCTATATTTCTGAAAGCAGTCTCTTTGCACATACTCCCTCCATTGACGTAACTTCAGAAGATATAGGGCCTCAGGGTCCGGTAACCCGAACCCCCGAGGGTACACTATTGTACTATGCAAAGGACCTTAAGCCGGGAACCGTATATTATGTAAAAATCAGGACCAATATAGATGACCAAAGCATTGAATATATTGAAGAATCTCAGGCTGTATGCGGCTACACAAATATTCTTGCCAGCATATCCAAGGTCTCTTCAAGCTGGTGGAAGCTAGAGTGGAGACCAATTACCAACACCAACCTATCTCAGGAAGATAATGTTCTTTATAAGATTATGCGCTCGGTTGACGGTGATCTTGAAAGAGAGATTTCGGCTACAAGGGATACCTACATATTGGTGAAGCTGGTCTCAGATGAGTTGTATTACAGGGTTCAGGCTGACCTGACAACCGAGATGGGAGAAACAGTTCGTGTAGTATCAATTGAGCAGCGGCCGCTTGAGGGTGAAATACCGTCAAATCCTGCAGTGCCTGAATTAGCTGATCAGCTTTCCAATCAGACTATGGAGGTAGGGCCAACCAGTTTGAAGATACTCTGGAGAGTACCTGTTACCAGCACCGGAGAAATTGACTTTAATTTGTCATACGATATCTGGATGCTGACCGACCCGGATGATATAGACAATCCGACAATCTCTCCCATTATACAGGACTTTCAACCTGGTTCTGAGAATTACGTGTATGACATGATTGGAAATATGCAGGGGGATACCGTACTTGGCTTTTCATATACAATTACCGGACTTGAGCCAGACAGCGTATACTACCTCAAGATGACAGCTAATAAGACCTATTCGGTTGCTGACAATGACGGACTGGTGGAAAGGGAATTCAGCTCCGAGCCAGCCCTGAAAGTTATCGTGACTCCGCCCGAAGGCTCAATTGACCAACCAGTAATTCCATCCAAGCCTCCGCTAAAGATTAAGACCGAAACGGTCAACGGTGAGGATGTTCAGACAGTTACTTCCACAACTGCAACACTGGAGTGGAGAAACCAGTGGTATGAAGTTTGGAGAAGTGTCAACAGCAGGTGGGAATACCTTGCAGACCAGGATGTTGCTCAGGCATCGGTAAACGGAGATGTATACAGGTTGGTATCATATGACAGTGATGTCCGCTTCAGTGTAGGATACGAAGTGTATACCGATACTTTTGATTTTTCAAGACTTCTCGAAACGGTTAATCAAATGCCCACGCAGTTTAACGACATACCAAACAGTCCTGAACCAGGGAAGGTTGAATTTACCGTAACAGGCTTAAACCCAAATAGTATGTATATTATGTGGGTAAGGGCCTGCAGAACCAATCAGATAAAGTCAGGTTTATCCGACCCTGTTATTGTAACTACAAGACCTGACCATGAAATTCCGCTTGAACAGCCTGCTGTTCCTGTAATTAACTACAGTTATGCAGGAGATACATTTGTTGAGTTGGGATGGAATATTATTGACAATCATTATTATAGTATCAGGTACTCTACATCGGAAGATGTTGAACAGGCTGCTAATACTATTGAGCTTACTCCAGGTGAATTGAAACACAAAACCAAGCATACCATAGAGGGATTATCTCCCGATACCACTTATTACTTCTGGGTTAGTGCAAGTATATCAAGGGATGATGAATCACTCTCATCTGACTGGAGTGATGTATGTATAATAAAGACCAAGCCATTCCAACCTCCTGACCGGCCTACAGGTTTTGGCCTGAAAAATATTTCAGAACCTATAGGGAAAGACTACATTTATTTTGAATGGATTGCAAGACCAGCTCTGGAATATACTCTGGAAATATCAGATAAGGATGACTTTAGTGATGCACAGAGCTTTGAACTTCAGTCTGCTTCAGAATATAAGGTTGAAGGCCTTAAAGCCAATACAAGGTACTATGCAAGGCTGTACGCATATGACCCTGTGAAGAAGCTTAAATCAGGCTACAGCTCAATATCTGTTAAAACCAGTAAAAGCTTTGACGAGTATTTATCGGATGTAGATGACCCTTTTGCCAATTCCGAAGAGATAAAACCTGAAAGAATCAATTCCAGCCTCGGTCGGTTGGATGCAACAGGGAGCAAAGCCGACAAGCTTATCCAGCAGATATTTGACGATAGGTATTCAAGTTATACAATTAACTATGCCTTGCTGGCGTATGGTGATATGGACCAATCACAAACAAGACTGTCTCCGAGAGTATTGGAGGCTTTAAATCAGACCGGCAAGAAACTAATAATAAACAACGGAGAAGCCTCACTGCTGATAGAGCCAGACATTATCCAAAATGTACAGGTTATGCGTTCTTGCAGGGGGAACGTCGGATGTGTAGTGGAAATAGTTCTGGATAAGATTACCGACACCGATGATTACTCGGGCAGCTCGTTCGAAACGGATATCTGGAAAATATCGCTTAAAGTTAATACTGGAGCAGCCTCAGTATCAATTGATACGCTTGATGGTCTGCTAAAAATAAGAATACCTTACGATGAGGAAGACTGGTACGATAAAACTACGATGTCAGGGCACATTTACAATAATTCTCTGAACAAATGGGAAAAGGTAGATACAGAAAGTACATTTGATTCCATTGATTCTGAAGGCATGGTCTGGTCAGACATACCGGGAACAAGTGACTATGTTGTCATGAAATCTACTGCATCCAGGTTTTCTGATATTACTTATCATTATGCAAGGAATGATATTGAATCCATAGTAAACAAGTATGATTTAAAGAGTCTGGGATACGGTCTTTTTCAGCCTAATACGACCGTGACAAAAGGTGAGGCCATAAAGGTAGTTATGGATATCCTGGGATATGACTATAATGAAAGAAGTTATCTTGATTCGGCCTTAAAAGCCGGAATTGCATCAGGAGTTAACCGGGATAACGTATCGGGCAATGTAACCAGGGAAGAAACTGCATCGATGATTGCAAGGATGTATGAGATTGTTACCGGAACCAAGGCTGAAAGTACTATCTCGCTCTCGGGTTACATGGATGCATATGCAATCAATGACAACCTGCTGCCGAGGGTCAGGTTTGCTGTTGCAAAGGGAATACTGGTAGGCAGTAGTGGATATCTCCGGCCCGCGGGTACGGTAACCAGGGCAGAAATGATGACAATGCTGAGAAGAATGTTCGAGTGGGTTGACAGCTGAACCATAGAAAAAACGTCAGCAACATCTGTAATTGTGAAAGGAGAATGCAGGGTGAAGAAGATTATTTCCTTAGGAACCGTAATACTATTATTTCTGCTTGCCAGCGGCGGGGCAGTGTATGCTCATCATGCCACATATTCGGTAGAACAGATAGGTGAAAACACCGTCAAAATAGTGGTAAAAGCCGAGGCAGATAAAGGAAAAGGCATTCAAATTACATCGGCATCCAAAAGAGGAGGAAAGGTCTTAAATATTTTCTACAGGGTTGAGGAAGGTACTGAGTCAACAGATAGTATGGATATTGATTTGAGAACCATGCTTCCTCCTATCAGGATTATTCTTACCAATATCAGCAGTCCTGAACAGGTTCTTTTTCGTGATATCAAGGATTCATATGCCGAAGAGTACATTCGTCATCTGCATGATATGGGTGCCGTAAATGGTTTTCCCGATGGTACCTTTAAGCCCGGCAAGGGAGTATCCAGAGCAGAATTTGTTACAATGCTCCTGAATGCAGTGGGTGTTGAAAATAAGCCTTCAGGTGAAACCGTTTTCAAGGACACGTCCAATCACTGGGCAAAGGCTAATATTGCTACTGCCTATAACATGAAACTGATTAATGGATTCAAGGACGGAACTTTCAGGCCAAATGCCCGTATAACTGCTGCAGAAGCTTCAGTAGTGATTGACAGGCTGTTTAAGTTCAGTACCTCCAGTCAGAAGGACTTACCCAAGCTAGATCGCAAACATTGGGCATATAATTCGATTGCCAGAATAATAAAGGCAGGGATTATATCAAATGACGATAAGCTGTTTGCCGGCTTCAAGGAAGATGCATATCTTTGCAGGGCCGACTGCGCAATGATGCTAAGTAGAGCCATTACTACCAAGTAGTTAACTGTACCTAGAGAAACATTAAATTATCTTAACCAACTTCATATATTCCATTTCTGTTTACTGAAATTGGTATTGTAGATTCTACAATACCAATTTTCTATGCGTATATACCCTGCCTTAAATGGAAATAATTTAGTTAGCCATAGACCCAGGAATAAGACTTCAACGGGGGTATTTTTTTATGAAGAAAACCATTTCTCTTCTATTCATCTTGCTGCTGCTCCTTGCCACAAGGGGGGACTGTGCACAAGTTAAAGATATGTCTGGAACCCAACTGATATCGGTCTTGAAGGCTGAAAATCTTCAAATATTTTCATGTTCTATTAGTTCATATGGACATATTTACAAAACACAAAACGTTTCTTCCTTGGAAAAAGAAGTCAAGGATGTAGCAGACTTTTTTGATGTGTTGCCCGAATCTGCTTATACAACTACAGACTTTTCAGACAGCATGCGTCAGGTTATGCTAAGGGGGCAGTGCAGAAACGGAAGTCTGTTAACTGTTAGGTTTGATTCTCTTTCTGAGAAAGATGGAAGTAGTAAGAACTACTTAACGGTAGATGTATACTGTAATGGACAGGCAGACATTGAATATCTCACTGCAGAAATCAAAGATTTATTTGAGCTATACAGAAGTATTCCCAGAATCTATACTTGTATAATCGGGAGTTCTGCAGGAAGGACTTCAGGGGAAGAGTCGAGGAGGATGGAGGGGCGAGTCATGAATAGTTTTAATGCGTATACAGTTTATAGTATTCGTAACAGTACCGCAGTGAGCGTATTTGCCTATTCCCCATCAATCAGTAGATATTCAGAATATAAAGGAAGCTTAATAAATGTAAATTTTTCCTCAATATACAATAGTCAGGAGGATAAGACATATGTATATCTGGCATCGCCAATGATTAATAAGCATTAGAGAGATTAAGATAAGCCTTAAGTTGTAGTTGAGTATTCTGACATTAATTATTATTATTGTAAGTCAATCAATATAATACTTGAAGAATATTAGTAGTTTAATCACAAAATAAATGTATGTATACTGACTTCTCGTTTAGTTTAAGTAAAGAATAATACAAAAGGAGAATTCAAGTGACAAAACTGGTAATAAAGCAAAGTAGTCCGTTAATTGGAAATATTAGAACAAGCGGTTCGAAGAACTCCGTTCTGCCCATTATCGCTGCAGCACTACTTACCGACCAGACCAATATTATTGAGGACGTCCCTGACCTGAATGACGTAAAAGTAATGTGCGATTTAATTGAATCTATTGGTGCTGAGGTTGATAGAAGTCAGAGAAATCAGCTTCGAATCAGGACAACAGCTATAAAAGATATAGTAGCTCCTTATGAACTTGTTAGCAAAATGAGAGCTTCATTTGTAGTAATGGGGCCACTTCTGGCACGTACCGGAAGAGCACGAATTTCACTTCCTGGCGGATGTGCAATCGGTACAAGACCAGTCAATTTACACCTGAAGGGACTATCTGCCCTGGGTGCAGATATTAATCAGTCAGGCGGGTATGTAGAGGCATATGCAAAAAAGCTTAAAGGTGCACAGATTTATTTAGATTTCCCCAGTGTTGGAGCTACTGAGAATATACTTATGGCTGCATGTCTTGCAGATGGTATAACTATTATTGAAAATGCATCGGTAGAGCCGGAGGTGGTAGATCTGGCAAATTTTCTAATTTCGAGTGGAGCAGATATAAAAGGAGCTGGCACAGATACCATACGTGTTAGCGGTGTTAAGGAACTAAAAGGTACAACCCACTCTATTATTCCAGACAGAATTGAAGCTGGAACCTTTATGGTTGCTGCGGCAATAACCAAAGGAGATGTTGTAATTGATAATATTATACCGGACCACCTCAAGCCTGTAACAGCCAAGCTAAAAGAATGCGGAGTTGAAGTATCGGAAGAACTGACTTCAATCCGTGTAAATGCCAGAGATAAGACACGGGCTGTAGATATCAAGACACTACCTTATCCTGGGTTTCCAACCGATATGCAAGCCCAGGTGACATCACTCATGAGTTTGTCGGAGGGTACAAGCGTAATTATTGAAACAATTTTTGAAAACAGGTTTATGCATGTATCTGAGCTCAACAGAATGGGTGCAAGCATAAAGATTGACGGACGGACGGCAGTGATAGAAGGAAGACGTGCACTTAACGGTGCAAGGGTAAAGGCAACCGACCTTAGAGCTGGAGCTGCGTTGATACTTGCAGGACTTGTTGCCGAAGGAACAACTGAAGTAATTAATGCAGAGCATGTATTCAGAGGTTATGACAGAATTGATGAAAAACTCAAATCTCTTGGAGCAGAGATACATAGGGAGGAGGAGGATATAGGTACAGGGGTAGAGGAATAGTGTTTATTTTGTACTAAACATAATCGGTAACTGAATATATATTTATAAATACAAAATCCAGGTTATATTAGCTGCCTGGATAATTATTTGCTTTTTCCGAAACTGAGAGGTTAATCATGAAATTAATCATATACTATGCGCTCACAATTGTTGTTGTAATTATTCTTATTCCTTTAATTATAGTAAAAGGCTGTGGAGGGGTGAAGAAAGAAATCCTTGATGAAAAGAAAGGTTACAGGGTAAATGTATACTTTCACAAGTCCAAGGAAATAAAGGAGGTTGCCTTTGAGGACTACATAAGAGGGGTCGTGGCGGCTGAGATGCCTGCATCATATGGCATAGAGGCATTGAAGGCACAGGCTGTTGCTGCAAGAACATATGCATTTAATAAAATAAATTCAGAAGATATAAGAAAGGAAGAACATCCGGAAGCGGAAATCTGTACAAATCCTGCCCACTGCCAGGCATGGGTCAGTAAAGAAGAGGCGTTCAATAAATGGGCTGCATCGGAACGGGGGTTCTATTGGGATAAGATATCATGGGCAGTGAAAAGTACGACAGGAGAAATGGTATTCTTCGGAGGTAAACTGGCCAACCCTTTATTTCATGCAAACAGTGGAGGGACGACTGAGAATGCAGAGGATGTCTGGGGAGGCAAACCTGTACCATATCTAAAAAGTATAGAAAGTCCCGGAGAAGAAAATTCATCAAGTTATTTGTCACAGGCCGAGTTTACGGTTAACCAGCTGACTGAAAAGATTAAAAAAGAATATTCGGACTTTAAAATCAACCAGGAAAAACTCAGCGAGAGTGTAAGTATAAAAGGGCACACCCGGAGCGGCAGGGTAAAAGAGATGGTAATAGGAAATAAGCTGCTTAAAGGCACTGAAGTCAGAGAACTACTGAATTTAAAGTCGACGAACTTTTCTGTAAGAGTCTCTAAAAACGTGCTGCTTTTTGATGTGAAAGGTTATGGTCACGGTGTAGGAATGAGCCAGTGTGGAGCAAATGCCCTTGCACAAAAGGGAAAGAACTATAGGGAGATACTTCAGTATTATTATCAGGGTGTTGAGATAAGGTAGGAATATACTTCATTAAGTTTGGACATTTTTTGTTCTAAATGTCCCATGCATGCAATATATATTAAATAGTGCATGGTCTAGAGTTTAGAACCTGTAAGCAGAATGCAGATCATGACCATCATGTGCCGGAGGTTACCGGCTACGAATTATCTAAACAGGAGGGGTATAAAGCTATGGCCATGGAGTTTGTAAGAGAGCCTTTAAAGATAAACCAGGCGGTCGGTAAGGAGCTTGTACAGTTTTCGGTGCAGGGTGATGTGCTCATACCTGATGTAAAACCTGACATAGTTAAGGTTCTCTGTATTGACAGCAGCATAAATGAAAGTGAGAGAGAAGTATCTCAAGACAGAATTACAGTTGGCGGTACGGTAGACTTCAATATAGTTTACATGTGCAGCGATGAGGATGCCCCAGTGAGGGGCTTAAATGCAAGCCTGCCTTTTAATGAGATTATTGAACTTGCAGGAGTAAGGCAGGGTGTAGACATATCTATAAATCCTGATACTCTAAATACAGAGTACCAGATTCTGAATGAAAGAAAAGTCTCGGTCAAGGCAATAGCACAGATAAGGGTTAAGGCAGATACTATTTCGGAGGTTCCACTTGTAACAGATGTTACCGGCATAGAGGATATACAAAAGCTTAGAGAAGCTTTAAAGGTATGTAGTTATATTGGGCAGGGAACTGAAAAATGCGTTATCAGAGATGAAATGGAGCTGCCGGCCGGGAACCTACCGGTATTTGAAATGCTGAAAATCAATACAAGGATTAATAAGGATATAAAGGTATCGGATGACAGGTTGGTAGTCAGGGGAGAGGCAAATGTTACCGCATTATATGCAGCGGAGGACCGGGAAAGTCCTATACAAAGCATAGAACATGAAATACCTTTTACCCAGTTTGTTGATATTCCGGGTCTTCATGAAGGTGCACTATGTGATGTAGATGCAGCAGTAAAGGATGTAAATGTAAGACCTGTTGATAACGAGGAGGGAGACCCCAGAATTCTTGACTATGAGATAACTGTTGAAATAAGAGTCAGGGGATTTGAATGGTGTGAAAAGGAATCAGTTACCGATACATACAGCCCATCCTACAGGATGGAGATAGAGGCTGAGGAGATTAATACCAGTCAACTCGCCTTGGAAAGCGGCAGTCAGCTTATTTTAAAAGATACTTTTGAACTGCCTGAAGCAGAAGAGATCAACCAGGTTTATGCCATATTGTGTAAACCATGCGTCTCCAGCATGGAAATCAACAGGGATAAAACCTTATTTGAAGGAGTTGTAGATGTCTGGATTTTATATAAAGCTGGAGAAGATGGAGGCATAGCCTGTTACAGGCACGAGATTCCTTACAGCAATACGGTAGAAGTAAAGGGAGCCGAGACCGGAATGTCAGGATATGTGAATATTGATGTAGAGCACAAAGGATATACCCCCATGGCTGGTGGTGAGATTGAGGTAAGAGTGGTTTTGAGTGCTGACGTCAAACTCTATAGAGAAAGCCAGCTTAATATAGTTAACAGGTTTGAACCCGTAGAAATTGACATTGAGGAATTTAAGGCTCAGCCTAGTCTAACATTATACTATGTTCAGCCTGATGATTCATTGTGGAGGATTGGAAAAAAATTCAGTATCCCTATTTCAGAACTAATGGAGCTCAATAATATTTCTGACCCCGAGTCAATCTCTGCTGAACAACAGCTGCTAATCCAGAAACGAATCATCTAAGGGTTCGAGAAATAATATCTAGGGGAGTGAAGAGGATGGAACCCTATCAAGAGTTCCATCTTTTTATCCGATGACTACCGCCGCTAAGACTCCCCTCTCCTTCAAGTGGGAGACAAGCGGCGCTACGTCCCTGGATAACGGCTTCTTGGATTCAGATGAGGCACACAAGGTGGACAATGATTTCTAAGTTATCAAAGATAACAAGAAATTATTAGCCAAAAAACTCCACCTGAATCCAAGAATCCTGTTTATCGAATTTTGCTTAGGCTTGAAGAATTTAAAAAAGAAGTGTAGAATATATCTGTAATATGAGTTCTACCAATTTATACTCAATTCCAGGTAATTATTTCCACGAATCTGTACCTTAATTTACCTGTTATTGCGCAGTTGAATAAATACTAAGGAAAGGATGGGTTTAATGGAAAACGAACTGTTGAACAAGTACGGTTGGGCAATACAGAATGTCGAGATGTTGATCTGGGTAGCTGCAGTGCTTGCCCTGGGTTTAATTATCTTCTTTGTGTTTAATGTTTTGAAACAGGCAAAAGGAACCTCAAAGATGCAGGAAATAGCGCTGGCTATTAGGGAAGGTGCAATGGCGTTCCTGCACAGGCAGTATGAAACCATTGGGTTTCTCTCCATCGTAGTTGCAGGAATACTATGGCTGGCAACCCGTGACCATCATACGCCTATTGCGTTCATAACAGGGGCAATCTGTTCTGCAGTTTCAGGATATATAGGCATGTTTGTTGCGGTTAATGCAAACATCAGAGCTGCTTCAGGTGCTCAGCATAGTTTGGACAAGGCCTTGAGAATCTCATTTAGGGGAGGGGCAGTAACTGGACTAGCTGTAACTACCTTGAGCCTTGTAGGAGTTGCAGGTCTTTTCTACCTGTTTGGGGGAGGCAGCGGGAATGAGCAGGCTATATTGCATGCGCCTCACCTGATCATCGGATTTGGTTTCGGAGCGAGTTTTGTTGCCCTCTTTGCTCAGCTTGGAGGAGGAATTTATACAAAGGCTGCTGATGTAGGTGCTGACCTTGTGGGTAAGGTTGAAGCCGGTATACCTGAGGACGACCCGAGAAATCCGGCGGTAATTGCCGACCTTGTTGGAGATAATGTCGGTGACTGTGCAGGTCGTGGAGCCGACTTGTTTGAATCGACAGCTGCAGAGAATATTGGAGCAATGATATTGGGTATCGCTCTATTCCCGGTATTTGGTGTTTACGGAATTCTGTTTCCGCTTGTTGCCCGTGCAGCTGGAATAATAGCCTCAATGGCGGGAATGTTTTTTATAAAAGCCAGAGAGAATGAAGACCCGATGAGAGCACTCAACCGAGGCTACCTTGTAACCACACTGGTTGCAGCAATGCTTCTGCTGCCGGTAAGTTATATCATGCTTGGCGGCTTGGACGGAACAAGCTATTACCTCAATTTCTATGGATGTGCAATTATTGGTCTTCTTTTAAGCTTTGTATTTGTTTTCATTACCCAGTACTATACCTCATATGATTTCAGACCTGTAAAGGATATTGCAAAAGCATCTGAAACCGGTCCGGCTACTAATATAATTATGGGTTTGGCTGTTGGTATGGAAAGTACTGCTCTGCCTGTACTGTTTATATCTGGAGCTATATTTGGCTCATACCATCTAGGAGATATGACTGGTCTTGTCAATGGAGGCCTCTATGGAACTGCTGTAGCTACCATGGGTATGCTGGCAACTTGCGCGTATATTCTTGCAATGGATACCTTCGGACCAATAACCGATAATGCAGGTGGAATTGTAGAAATGTCGGATGCACCCGAAGAAATCAGAAAGAGGACGGACAGGCTGGATGCATGTGGGAATACCACAAAGGCACTGACTAAGGGGTATGCCATCGGAAGTGCTGCCCTTGCTACCTTCCTTCTGTTCTCGGCATATATTGAGGAAGTAATGAGAATACTAAAAATCGACCCAAGTAAGGGTTTTCCTGTAGATATAGGTAAGCCGGAGGTATTTATCGGTGCCTTTGTAGGTGCTATGATAGTGTACCTTTTCAGCTCGACAGCCATCAAAGCAGTTGGACGTGCAGCCCAATATGTAATCATGGAGGTTAGAAGGCAGTTTAAAGAAAAGCCGGGTATTATGGATGGCACTGAAAGGCCTGATTACGGTAAGTGTGTCGATATTGTTACTGCCGGGGCACTTAAGGAAATGGTGCTGCCCGGAATAATTGTTATCGTTGCACCAATAATGGTTGGAGTAATACTGGGCGCCGAAGCGGCTGCAGGATTCCTGATGATAGGCACGATATCTGGTATTATACTGGCATTATTCCTCAATAATGGAGGAGGAGCATGGGATAATGCCAAGAAATATATTGAACTGGGCAATCACGGAGGAAAGAACTCTGAAGCTCATAAAGCCGGAGTTGTCGGCGATACGGTAGGTGACCCGTTCAAGGATACGGCAGGACCATCACTGCACGTGCTTATAAAGCTTATAAGCACTATAACTTTAGTGCTGGCAGGATTGTTTGTAGCCGGAGGAGTAAGTTAGAAGCATACCTTTGAAATTAATCTGGAGGGAGTGAATCCCAGGATTCACTC
>JAWLCD010000028.1:0-35717 GCA_041687355.1 Clostridia bacterium
CGATGCTTATTTCGTCATGCAGTTTTCAAGGTTCAATTCTATATTAAAAAGTTTTATGCTTTTTAATCTTTTTCTATTGACTTCATATAGTTAGTCTCCAAAATCATACTATTAGGGGTTATCCTGCCTTAAGATGAACACCCTTCTTCCTATAACCTTTAGTCTATTTTCTGAGAACAGTCTTACAGCTTCGGGAAGAATAATCCATTCAGCCTGTTCCATTACTCTTCTTTGCAGAGTCTGAGGTGTATCATCATCTCTGACCTCCACAGCCTTCTGAAGTATTATTGGCCCTGAGTCGGGTTTAATATCAACAAAATGAACAGTTGCTCCCGTTACCTTGGCTCCATATCCTAGTACCTCCTCATGCACCTTGATTCCATAGTAGCCTTTTCCACAGAATGCAGGTATTAATGAGGGATGAATGTTGATAATCCTTTCCTTGAATTCACTGATGAAGGTTCTACCCAGTATTGACATAAATCCGCAGAGCAGAACAAGTTTGACACCGTAAGTGTGCATGTGATTAATGAGTGCAGCATCATATTCTTCAGGACTGCAGAATTGGCTTTTGGATATGTACACGGCAGGTATACCATGCCGTTTCGACCTTTCAAGCGCAAAGGCATCTTCCTTGCTAGAAACTACGGTAACAATAGAGACATTCTTAATAAACCCCGATTCCACGGAATCAATTACTGCCTGCAGATTTGTGCCTCCACCCGATACCAGTACTCCTATTTTCAGCAGAGTTCTACACCTTCCTCTCCGCTCCTTACCTCACCAATAAGGCAGCTCTTCTCTCCAATTTCACTCAGAAATGTCTGCAGTGCTTCAGCGTCAGACCTATCAGCAATTAATACCATGCCTATTCCCATATTAAAAGTATTAAACATTTGCTTTTCATCTATTTCTCCAAGTTTTTTAATTATATTAAATACAGGCAGATTAGGCCAGCTTCCTCTTCTGATAACTGCTTTTAATCCTTTCGGAATTATTCTTGGTATATTTTCATAAAAACCACCGCCTGTAATATTGGCAATGCCCTTTATAGGTAATCTATCTAAAGCCTCAAGCACAGCCCTGACATATATCCTGGTAGGCCTAAGCAGTTCCTCTCCGATGGTACACCCCAATTCAGGGCTGTGCTCCTTAATCTTGTCTTGCAGAGGTTCAAATATTTTTCTTACAAGTGAATATCCGTTACTGTGAAGTCCGCTTGAGGGAAGTCCTATAAGCACATCGCCTTCTTTGATGTCTCTGCCGTCAATGATTCTCGCTTTGTCAACAATGCCTACACAAAAACCAGCAAGGTCGTACTCATCTTCCTTGTACAACCCCGGCATTTCTGCAGTTTCTCCTCCAATAAGCGAGCAGCCGGACTGCAGGCATCCATCTGCAATTCCCTTTACTATCTGTTCAACCTTTTCAGGCACATTTCTTCCAACCGCCAGATAATCCAGGAAGAAAAGCGGTTCAGCTCCGCAGCAAACCACGTCATTAACACACATGGCTACGCAGTCCTGTCCTATTGTATCGTGCTTGTCCATTTCAAACGCAATTTTCAACTTGGTGCCGACTCCATCAGTACCGGAGACAAGCACTGGACTATTGTATTTGTCTTTGGTAATTGAAAAAAGAGCACCAAAGCCTCCTATGTCTGTCAGGACTTCAGGCCTGAATGTCTTTTTTACATGGCTTTTAATCAATTCAACCGACTTGTACCCGGCCTCTATATCAACACCGGCATCCTTGTATGTAAGCATTGTTACCTCCTTATACTGATACACCCGTGTACAGTTGTCTCCCCACAATCCTCTCATACGCCTCCAGATATTTTTGTTCGGTATTCTTTATAACATATTCCGGAAGTTCAGGAGCTGGAGGGTTCTTGTCCCACCCGGTGGACTCCAGATAATCCCTCATATACTGCTTATCGAAACTTTTTTGAGGTCCTCCAGGCTCGTACTCGTCCATATTCCAGAATCTTGAGGAATCAGGGGTAAATATCTCATCTGCCAGGTGAAGCTGACCATCAATAAAACCAAACTCGAACTTAGTGTCGGCAACTATTATTCCTCCCTGTTCAGCCCTCCTGCGGGCTTTCTCATAAAGTGCCAGACTCAATTCCTTAAGCTTTTCGGTAAGTTCCCTTCCAACTTTACCGGCCATCTGCTCCTGACTGATATTCTCATCATGGCCTGTGTGAGCCTTATATGCAGGAGTAAATATAGGTTCAGGCAGTTTATCCCCTTCTGCCAGTCCATTCGGAAGTTTGACTCCGCACACAGCGCCGGTCTGCTTATACTCCTTCAACCCAGACCCTGCCAAGTATCCCCTTACTACACACTCTATATCAATCATCTCTGCCTTCTTTACTATCATGGTTTTCCCTTCCAGTTCTTCTCTGAATGAAGATACCTCGGCTGGGAAATCACAAAAATCGGTGCTTACCATATGGTTGGGTACGACGTCTCTGGTAAAATCAAACCAGAACTCAGAAAGCTTGTTTAGTACGTCACCCTTAGCGGGAATGAGATTGGGAAATACTACGTCAAATGCCGATATCCTGTCAGTTACTACAACCATCAGCCTATCACCCAGGTCGTATACGTCCCTGACCTTTCCCCTTCTGAAAAGAGGAAGCTTTATAAAATCGGTATTTCCAATAGGTTTTGCCATATGTACTACCCCCTTCTTATATACAGCTTAGTTTAGCATTTCACTTGCTCTGTCTTCCATCTACTGAGGAATACAAGGGCATTGAAACCATATCCCTTATTTACCTTTAACTCTGTTTGAGCTTATCAAGCATTACGGCAGAATGAGCATGACAGATGGCAACTGCAAGCGCATCAGCAGCATCATCAGGCTTAGGAATCTCCGGCAGACACAAAAGCGTTTTTACCATACTCTGCATTTGCGATTTCTCTGCCCTACCGTATCCAGCCACTGCCTGTTTGACCTGCAAAGGGGTATATTCACAGACCGGCAGGCCTTGGGATGCTGCAGCAAGTATGGCTACTCCTCTTCCATGACCAACCGTCAAGGCTGTCTTGGCATTCTTGTTAAAGAATAGCTCCTCTATTGCCATGACATCAGGCCTGTACCTCGAAATTATCGCAGTTATATCTTGGCTTATTTTCAGTAATCTCTGTGCCAATTCCATCTCAGGACCTGTCAAGACTACTCCATATTCAATTATCTTGAACCTGTTCCCTTCACTGGATACTATCCCGTACCCTGTAATAGCCACTCCAGGGTCTATTCCAAGTATGAGCATTCCTATCAGCCTTCCGGGTTGGATGTTAGAGAAATAACCCACCGAATTTTAATCATATTCTATCACATCGATAACAAATAGCAAGTTATTATAGTAATTGCCCCGAGTGATATTTATATTGATATCATGTCAAATTCCTGGTAAAATTGTAGAATAATCTGCAGCATTATTTGGAGCAACGTATCGGTTATTTCCGGTACTGGAAGTTTAAGCAGTTATGTACCTAATTGTACTGAGGATGATAATCTAATAAAAGGAAAAGGGAGGAACCAAAATGAGTTACCGCAACAGCTTTTGGGCTCTGGACGTTAAAACTCAGAAAGTGCAGGAAATTATTGAGCATGAAGAGAAAATTGTTCACGCAAGGATACTAAGCCAAGGTAGTGGAGTTTGTTTAAAAGAGAATGACCACAAGTGGTTTATAGGTAGAAAAGTAAAACCTGTAGGAAACTGCACAGAACGCGAATTGATATGCCAGCACTGCAGGCAGGAAAGAATAATCACTCTGGAAAAAGTAACATATGAGTCAATAAAGAGCAAAAGCGGAAAATAGTATAATTTCTTATTTAATAAGCCCTGTTACAACAGGGCTTATTAAATTTAAAGAATGTTCTTTAAAGAAAAAGCCTGATTCTCAGACGTATATTCAAATAAAAGTTTAAGCATAGAAATCTCAGCAAGGGCTTGCGTGGGGTCAGGTTCATCTATATACTCTTTTAACCTGGAAAAACCTAAATTAATGTTTTCCATATCCCGATGATCAATAATCATTGCCCACCTCCCCCTGATACGCTCCCATTCTTCCTCAGCTACCGACATACTCTGATGAACCTCTATCCATTTCCCCTCCCTGATACTATTATCCATATCCTGAAGCTGTTGGGTAATAGATGCAGTTGAGTGATTAATATACCATGATGTAAAAAAACTCAATGTGAAAAGTGCAATCAATATACCAAAGATTAAAGCGGCAGCTTTCATACTTACAGCTTCTCCTTTCTTTGGAAAAAGATTTCCCCGGAAGTGTTAATATTTGCAAACAGGAGTTCATGGGCTCCGGATATACCTAGTTTCTTAAATTCACTGTCCAGCCACTCTCTATCTAATCCAATCTTTTTGAGGTTGTTATCTAATATCTTTCCGTCTACAACCAGATTAACAGGAAGGCCTTCATATCTGGTATCAACTTCCAGGTCTTCAGGTGTCAGAGGTCTCTTTTGTGATTTAGGGATAACACTTAACTGGCCATTGGTTTCAAGTATGGCAAACTCTACATCAGCAATATTGGGGTAATTCTTGGCTCTCAACTGTTCAAGGAGGTCATTCAGGTTATATACCTGTTTTCTGAACTCATGTTCTACAAGCTTGCCTCCCTCAATTAATATACTTGGCCTACCGCAGACCACTCCCCTTATTTTTTCGCTTCTTAGGTTGATATATGAGAATGCAATCTGAGCAGCCAGAAGTGTTAGTATGGGAACAATACCATTTAACAGCGGCACATCTGTACTCTCAAGAGGAACCGCGGCCAACTCAGCTATCATAATTGTAACCACCAACTCATACGGCTGCAGTTCGCCAATCTGTCTCTTCCCCATAATTCTCATAATTACTACAACTGCTATGTAGAGCAGAAGTGCCCTAAAAAACATGACCAGCATATTGACCTCCAGAATATTCTAAATATATTCAAACCAATATGTTTAAATAAAGACTTTTTTAGTATTCTCCAAATACTTGGCAATATTCTTATGAAACAAACCATTACTTTTGGTAGTTTTTGAATTAGAGATGTATAAAAATATTTTTTTTCACAATACTATAATTGAATCTATGAATGAAAGGGAGTGTTCGGATGGATACAGGTAACGCAGATAACAGGGCCGCCCAACAGCAAAAGGGATTGGACATAACACAAATACTGGTAAGACTTGTTGCAGCTGCTGTAGTCCTTGCAATAACTGCATTTTTCACGCCAGGTTTTGCAATAACAGGAATAGGGCCTCTTATTGTTGCAGCTATAATACTTGCAGTTTTGGACTATCTTCTTAATGTTGTTGCTGGAATCAATGCTTCACCTTTCGGAAGAGGAATTACCGGATTTATTGCAGCTGCAGTAATAATTTACGCCACACAGTTCTTTGTGGTCGGATACAGTGTTACAATTTTGGGAGCCGTCATCGGTGCAATAATTTATGGAATAGTTGATTATCTCCTGCCCGGAAAAGCTATGTAACCTGGAGCCTTAAATAAGACCCTGCCAGATTAAGATGGAGGGTCTAATTTATTTTTTTATTTAGGTTGTACAGCTTTATGTAGTATTACAGGGTAAATGAATAACCGCTCATAAGTGCTTCAAAATCAAGATATACTGAATGCTTGTTATACTAAATTTCAGACCGGAATTAATTCGCCATCGTGGCTCAGTAATTCCTAGAATTGACGTCCTGTCAATTCTTCCCTGAAATTCAGCATAACTTCACATAGTTTATCTAGGATTTCTTCGCAAACTTATTCGCTGGTTAATTTATTTCCCCTATAGCCAGAAGTTGCATAGGATTAAACTTGGGCTTAGGATGGACTCAAGTCTAATCTATATTTCATTATTGTATTCTAATATAGCTGTTGGCTGCTGCATCCCATACAAACAACTGCTCTTTGAAATCTCTCTTTAGCACTTTGGCATCCTTATCAGTTTTTTCTATCTTATAGCAGTAATGCAAAACACTATTTGTATCAATATAGTAGTCTCCGTGCAGCTCAGTCCCGCTTAAAGGATTGGTATAATCATACTCTTCTATAATAGCACTCCACATTATACGTACTCTGCCGCGCTCCATATGGATGATATTCGAAATCAGTCTGTGGACTTCCCTGTTTCCACTGGCTGTTATTATCTCCTTGCCACTCATTTTCTGGACTGCCCATGGCTTCGCAAATACTTGTAAATATTTCCTATGTCTATAGTCATATATAAAGAAATAACCTTTGTGAATCTCCTGCCTGTAGCTTACCAGTAACTCCAGATCGCTGTCCTCGTCTATATCAACATACTGAACCCATAGGTTGGACTGATTAATATTTTCTTTTTTCAGGTCTGCAGCTTGGACAAGGTTATTAATAATCTTGCTTCTATCAAGAAACTGTTGGTTCTCTCCGGAATTGGATTTGCGGTTGTATGCTGTGCTGTTACCCCGGTTATAGTAACACGCAGAAAGTAGAATTATTACGACTAAGGGAAGCATAAGAAAAAGTAAAACCTGATTCTTCATGACAGCTCCGTATTAGAGTATCTTATATGATATGATATGAAAAACTTAAGATAATATGAGAATGAATGCTTCTACTAATAAAATACCTGTTCAAGGTACAGCCCGAAGGGAGGAACGGTTTTTCCGGCCTTTGCCCTGTCTCCTTGACTTAGAACTGCCTGCACATCATCAACTGAAATATTTCCCCTACCTGCCTCAAGAATCGTACCTACCATTATCCTGACCATGTTGTATAAGAAACCATTTCCATGAAAACTAAAAAACACTCTGTCAAGTTCTCTTGCCATTTCAGCCTTGGTTATGGTTCTGACTGTATTCCGGACTGATGAGCCTGAAGCCATAAAACCTTTAAAATCATGTTCCCCTAGAAGGGTATGCAGAGAGCATTCCATGGTCTCAAAATCCAGCTCGTACGGGTAATGATATTCCCTGTTTCTCTGAAGTGCTGACGGATACTTTGCATTATTCACAATGTACTTATAGCTTTTACCCTTTGCAGAGTATCTAGCATGGAATTCCTCCTGAACCTCCTCAGCTTCTCTGACTACAATGTCTTCAGGAAGTACCGAATTAACAGCATCAGCAATCCTCCCCGAAGGGATACTGCTTGTCGTATAAAAATTTGCTGTCTGGCCCAGGGCATGAACTCCTGCATCAGTCCTGCCCGCTCCAATCAGTTTCACTTGGTGGCAGACTATTTTTTCTATAGAATCTTCCATAATTTCCTGAACCGATAATGCATTAGCCTGCCTCTGCCAGCCGTGATAGCCGGTTCCGTCATATTCAATTAGTAATCTGATATTTCTATGCATATTGCTTTACTCCTTGTATATAAGGTACAGGGACGCGTCATTCGCTCCGCTCTACATCCAGCAGCTGGGCGGCGAAATGCTAATCTGCAGTAAAATTCCACTGACCTATAGAGAACACATCTGAGGGAAGTACTTTCTATGCTACTTCAAGCTGCAGGGGGAATGAATTAACCAGCGAATAAGTTTGCGAAAAAATCTTAGATAAATTATGCGAAGTTATGCTAAATTTCAGGAAGAATTGACAGGACGTCAATTCTAGGAATTACTGAGCCACGATGGCGAATTAATTCCGGTCTGAAATTTGCATAACAAGCATTCAGTTTATCTGGATTTTGCAGCACTTATGAGCGGTTAGTTCATTTCCCCTGTAAACAGCTTCCCTCTCATTATAACAAAATGGAGAACAGTTTTATCTGTTCCCCATGGTATGTGCTGCATAGAAGCTAAACCAGTTCAAGTATTACTTCTTCAGCTGCATCTCCTCTTCTGGGACCCAGCTTCAGAATCCTTGTATATCCGCCATTCCTGTCTTTGTACTTCAAAGCAATCTCTTCAAAAAGCTTTGTAGGAATATCAATGTTATTACCCTTTGAATCCTTGACCTTGTATACCACTGCCATAATCTTTCTTCTGGCAGCAAGTCTGGCAGGATTATCAATGGTAACCATTTCTTTTACTTTTTCTCTTTCAACCTTGTAGTATTTATTACCATTTTTACTGGTAACCGCATTAGTGAGCTTTGCACCCTTGCTGTCCCTCTTGGGTCTGCTTACCCACTTTTCTGCGCTAGAGACATTTTCGCGTTCCTTTATTGCAGTTGTAATCAGCTTTTCAGCAAGACGTCTAACTTCTTTTGCTCTTGCTTCAGTGGTCCTAATCCGTCCATTCTGAAGCAGAGCAGTCACAAGGCTTCTCAGCATTGCTTTCCTCTGATCGGTAGGACGTCCGAGTTTTCTAGTTCCGGTCATCTATAATTACACCTCCTGTAATACCATCATACATTATTCTTCAGTCGGAGCAAGAGACAATCCTAATGCCTCAAGCTTCTGGACTACCTCTTCAAGCGACTTTCTTCCAAGGTTTCTAACCTTCATCATGTCTTCTTCTGTTCTGGCAATAAGGTCTTCTACTGTATTTATTCCTGCTCTCTTAAGACAATTGTAAGACCTGACCGAAAGGTCCAGCTCCTCAATTGTCATTTCAAGCACTTTTTCTTTCTTGGTTTCCTCTTTCTCAACCATAATTTCCGCATTACGTGCATTATCTGAAAGGTCAATAAACAGTTTTAAGTGTTCATTTAATATCTTTGCACCTAAACTCAAAGCTTCATATGGTGTAATGCTTCCGTTTGTCCATATATCTATAGTAAGCTTGTCATAGTCGGTTACCTGTCCAACACGGGTATTTTCAACAACAAAATTAACTTTTCTTACAGGTGTATATATCGAATCAATGGGTATAACACCTATAGGGTGAGTTGTATTCTTATTCTTATCTGCAAGTACGTATCCTCTTCCCTTATCAACGGTTATTTCCATATATAACTTGCCATTCTCAGCCAAAGTAGCGATATAGAGTTCAGGATTGAGAATTTCAACGTCGGCATCTGCTTTTATATCAGCAGCTGTAACAGGACCTTCTCCCGTCTTCTCTATATACAATGTCTTTGTCTCATCCGTATGGACTTTTATAGCAAGTCCCTTGATATTGAGAATTATTTCAGTAACATCTTCAATAATACCGTTTATTGTTGAAAATTCATGCAATACTCCATCAATCTTGACTGATGTCACAGCCGCACCTGGAAGTGAGGAAAGTAGAATCCTTCTCAAAGAATTTCCCAGTGTAGTTCCGTATCCTCTTTCCAATGGTTCCACGGTAAATCTTCCGAACGTATTGTCAGGAGATACTTCCACACACTCTATCTTGGGTTTTTCTATCTCTATCATCATTTACCCTCCATTTTTAATATTGGTTGTTGGCTGTTGATTGATTCAATTCTATCTATTGTAATATGGCTTCTACTTCATCAACCAACTGGATTACTTCGAGTAGAGCTCAACTATCATGTGTTCCTGTACAGGCAGGTCGACATCCTCTCTCGAAGGCACAGCCAATACCGTACCCTTTAAGCCTTCATGGTCTGCATTAAGCCATTCGGGTACAACTTTGCTGCCGGTAACATCTAAAATATCCTTAAATATTTCATTGTCTCTACTGCCTTCTCTTACTTCAATAAGGTCATTGGGCTTCAATATATACGAAGGAATATCAACCTTCCTGCCGTTAATATTGAAGTGTCCGTGCCTTACCAGCTGCCTTGCTTCAGTTCTCGATCTGGCGAAGCCAAGTCTGTATACAATATTGTCAAATCTCGTTTCCAATAGTCTTAAGAGATTCTCACCAGTTATTCCTTTGGCTTTTGCAGCCATATCAAAATATTTTCTGAACTGGTTTTCCAGAACTCCATAAAATTTCTTGGCCTTTTGTTTTTCCCTTAGCTGTATCCCGTATTCAGACAGTTTCTTTCTCTGCTGACCATGTTCGCCAGGGGCATACTGTCTTCTTGTCACGGCACATTTGTCTGTATAACATCTAGAACCCTTCAGGAAGAGTTTCTCACCTTCCCTCCGGCAAAGCCTGCATGAGGCTCCAGTATATCTTGCCATCTATATTCACACCTCCTAAAAATCTTACACTCTTCTTCTCTTGGGTGGTCTGCAGCCGTTATGTGGAATGGGAGTAACATCCTTTATAAGACTAACTTCCAATCCTGCCGCCTGCAAAGCACGAATAGCAGCTTCTCTACCTGATCCAGGACCTTTGACATAAACCTCAACATACTTGAGCCCATGTTCCATCGCTGCTTTTGCAGCAGTCTCAGCTGCCATCTGAGCAGCAAAGGGTGTGCTCTTTCTTGATCCCCTGAAGCCTAAGCCTCCAGCACTTGCCCAAGATAAAGCATTTCCCGCCGTATCAGTTATGGTAACAATAGTATTGTTAAAAGTAGACTGAATATGAGCCGCACCTTTTTCAATGTTTTTGCGTTCTCTTCTCTTTCTGGTAGTCTTCTTAGCACCAGCAGTCTTTGTAGCCATTTACCTATTCTACCTCCTATTTCTTTCTTGAAACGCCTGCTATTCTCTTGGGGCCTTTTCTGGTTCTGGCATTCGTTTTGGTTCTCTGGCCTCTAACAGGCAAACCTTTCCTATGCCTTATACCCCTATAGCAGCCTATTTCAACAAGTCTTTTAATATTAAGTGATACTTCTCTTCTTAGGTCTCCCTCAACCTTGCAGTTCTTATCAATGTATTCTCTTAACTTACTGATCTCACTGTCAGTAAGGTCTCTAACCCGGGTATCAGGGTTAATGCCTGTAGCATCGAGAATCTGATTTGACACAGTCCTTCCTATCCCAAAGATATAGGTCAGTCCGATTTCAACTCTTTTTTCTCTTGGCAAATCCACGCCCGCAATACGAGCCATTCCGGTACACCTCCTAAAAAATCATAATATATACTGTAAATTACACTGTAAGACATGAAACAATAATAAAAGCTACCATTTCATCAGCCGCTACCTTACAATGAAATTTATTTTCAAATTCATACAAAAACAGTTAACCCTGTCTTTGTTTATGCTTAGGGTTCAGACAAATTACCCTCAGCTTGCCTTTTCTTCTGATAAATTTGCACTTTTCGCATATAAGTTTTACTGATGGTCTTACTTTCATTTTCTACCCTCCATTTGTATACAATATCAGTTAACAAAAAGTATTATTTCCGGTTTTATTTTGCCCGCCAGGTTATTCTTCCTCTCGTAAGGTCATATGGTGATAACTCAATTGTTACCTTGTCACCGGGCAATATCCTGATGAAGTTCATTCTTAGTTTTCCGGATATATGAGCCAAAATTCTATGCCCGTTCTCAAGCTCTACCTGAAACAGAGCATTAGGCAGCGCCTCTATTACAGTTCCTTCGACTTCAATTATATCTTCTTTAGCCATGGTATCAGCCTCCTCCAATATCAGTCACATTGCTTTGGGGACCAGTGTCCCGTCTCTTTTCGGCAAGAGCCCTAATATGTTTCTTCAATTCAGGATTGGATATCCTCTCTCCGTTTATCAGCTTATTTCTTAGTACCTCATCAATATGTAACGGAACAATATGCTTAAGCTTCTTTTTCTTAGGCTTTTCCAGCTTCCTTACATCTCCATCCGACAGGTAGACAAATTCCTTGCTTTCATCAAAACCTACGACTATAAGGTATTTTCCTTTATCCCTACCACTCCTGGACAGTACAACCTGACCGAGTTCCATTATTATGCTCTCACCTCAAAACCATAACTAAAGACCTATTGTAATATGCCAAATGCCTGCCATCTTGTAAAGCAACAACTTATTTTATACTATTTTCTTTACAAATTCAAGCATTAAATCTAAATTTCTGTCAATATTTCAGGCTGTCCATCGGTAATTAAAATTGTATGCTCATAATGTGAGGACAAGCTGCCATCTGCAGTTACTACTGTCCAATTGTTAGGCAGTATCTCTACCCTAAAATCCCCCATATTTACCATAGGTTCTATAGCAAGGGTCATTCCCGGTGCCAATCTCGGACCATATCCAGGCCTTCCAAAGTTGGGTATCTGTGGATCTTCCTGAAGCTCTTTACCGATACCATGACCAACAAAGTCCCTTACTACAGAATATCCATTTGCTTCTACAAAAACCTGGACAGCATTTGAAATATCTGATAGTCTGCTGCCGCTTAATGCATATTTTATTCCTTCATAAAAACTCAGCCGTGTAATATCTATTAACCGCCTTACATCTTCAGGAACCCTCCCAACCGGGTGGGTTCGGGCTGAATCTGCATGGTATCCTTCCAGGTAGGCTCCTATGTCTATGCTTACTATGTCGCCTTCTTTAAGTATTCGTTTATCCGGGATGCCATGAACTACTTCATCGTTTACAGATGCACATATGGTTGCCGGAAATACACTCCCCTTGACACCCTCTCTGCCTTTAAAAGATGGAATAGCTCCATTATCTCTGATTACTTTTTCTGCTATTGCATCGAGTTCGGCGGTTGTTACTCCAGGTTCAACCGACAAACCTACCTGTCTATGTGCAAGTGCAACAACCTTGCCTGCATTGCGCATGAGCTGAATTTCCTTATCAGACTTGATAGATATCATTCGGTCCTCCTTGAACTGCACCTAAGAACCCTCCGGCTCTCAGCCATCTTTCTGTTCCACTCCCATAGCCCTCAGGACCTTTTCCGTAGTATGCTTTACGTCCTCTTCACCTCTTACCACAGTTAGTAAACCCTTATCTCTGTAGTACTCTATAAGTGGTTCTGTCTGTCTATGGTATACCTGAAGACGCTTCCTGAGAGTCTCTTCAGTATCATCGTCTCTCTGCTCAAGTGACTGGCTGCACACATCACATTTTCCCGGATTAATCGGAGGTTTATATTTTACGTGATAGGTAGCGCCGCAGTTGGTACAAACCCTTCTTCCCATCATCCTGTCAACGATTTCGTCATCATTCACGTCAATATCCAGAACCTTATTTATGGACTGATTTACCTTGCATAGCTCGCTCTCCAGAGCATCGGCCTGGGGAACCGTTCTTGGAAATCCGTCAAGGATAAAACCCCGTCTGCAGTCATCCTCATCCAGTCGCCTTTTTACAATCCTAATAGTTATGTCATCAGGAACCAACTGTCCCTTATCTATATATTCCTTAGCCAGCTTTCCCAGTTCATTATTACTCTTTATATTATCCCTAAATATCTCTCCAGTTGAAATGTGAGGTATATCTAATTTCTGTGATATTATGGATGCCTGTGTACCCTTACCTGCGCCGGGTGCCCCCAGGATGATAAGTCTCATTGTCCTCCTCCTCACCTGTTTGGGTATAGCTACATTCTTACCAATGCAGGCTTCCTGGCTTTTGAGCAAATACTACCACTTAGAAACTAGCTTTCTTCTATTCCAGGAACCCTTTGTAGTGTCTTACCAGCATCTGGGATTCTAATTGCTTTACTGTATCAAGCGCAACTCCAACTACTATAAGCAATGCTGTTCCGCCAAAGTATATATTCTCAAACGGAGTAGTCCATTGAATCAGGTATGGAAGTATGGATATTGTTGCCAGGAACAATCCTCCAAACAAAGTAACCCTGTTAAGAACATTCTTAATATAGTCAGCGGTGGGCTTGCCAGCTCTTATTCCCGGTATGAATCCACCATTTTTCTTCAATGTGTTTGCAACTTCAACGTGGTTAAATATTACAAATGTATAGAAGAATGTAAACCCAACAATTAAGAGTGCATTACACAGAGCATATACTACACTGCTCGGAGAAAAAATATTATTGGATATCCACAGCCAAATACCGGCTGGATTCGGATTCACGAATCTCATAATGGTACCTGGGAACATCATTATTGACATTGCAAATATAATCGGGATAACACCGGCCATAGCAACCTTAATTGGTATGTGGGTACTCTGACCTCCATACATCTTTCTGCCAACAACCCTTTTAGCATACTGAACCGGTATTCTTCTTTCTGCTTGCTGGACCCAAACAACTCCAGCAATAGCAGCCAGCATGAATGCCAGCAGCAGAGCTACGCCCAGCCACATCCAAAGATTATCCTGTGCTTTGCCTACAAGATATACTGTTCCAGCTGGTACTCGTGAAATTATCCCTGCAAAAATCAGCAGAGAAATACCATTCCCTATACCAAACTCGGTTATCTGTTCTCCCAACCACATCAGGAATGCAGTTCCGGCCGTAAATGTCAGTACAACAGTCAGTCCGGTCATAAAGCTCGGTTGGTGTACAGCTCCACTCAGTGCAAGCGACACATACAATCCAATTGCCTGAATCAGTGCCAGTACAACAGTACCATACCTTGTATACTGAGCTATTACCTTTCTGCCTTCTTCCCCTTCTTTAGCCAGTTTTTCAAGGCTAGGTATTGCAATAGTTAACAGCTGCATAATAATCGATGCATTAATATAAGGAGTAATGCTCATGGCAAATATTGATAGGTTTGAGAGTCCTCCGCCTGTGATGTTATCAAAGAAAGCAAATAGGTCTCCTCCAGCAGCCATTATACCTTCCATGGCCTGCCTGTCTAACCCCGGTACAGGTATATAAGAACCCACCCTGAATACCAGAAGCATTGCTATGGTAAACAGTATTTTTTTTCTTAAATCAAGCACCTTCCAAGCATTCCTTAAGGTTTGAAACACTCTATACCACCTCGACCTTTCCCCCTGCTGCTTCTATCTTCTCTGCAGCACCTTTGGTAACTCTTGCCGCTTTGACTGTGAGTTTTTTGTTAATTTCCCCATTACCTAATATTACTATACCATCTTTGAAATTCTTAACAATTCCAGATGATTTTAGCAGTTCTTTTGAAACAACCGTCCCGTCATCAAATACATTTAATTTGGACAGGTCAACCTCTACATATTCTTTACCAAAAATATTCTTGAAACCCCTTTTAGGCAGTCTTCTATAAAGAGGCATCTGTCCTCCTTCAAATCCCGGCCTTACTCCGCCGCCTGAACGAGCTTTCTGCCCTTTATGTCCCCTACCGGAGGTTTTACCGTTTCCTGTACCAACGCCTCTTCCCTTCCTTTTCGGCTCGGTTCTTGCTCCTCTGACAGGCTTTAGTTCATTTAGTTTCACCTTTCACACCTCCTTAGTCTCCAAAATTGTATTCCGAGTTAAATATATTGTCAACCTACCAGCCCAGACTTTTTTGTCTAGGCTATCTTTTGCAGGGTATACTATCCAATAATTTCACTTGGGTCTTTTCCCCTCAGCTTTGCCACTTCACCAAGAGTCTTTAGTTCGGATAGTCCTCTAATGGTTGCGTTAACCATGTTTCTTGGATTGTTTGAACCAAGGGACTTTGTTCTGATGTCTCTGATACCTGCCAGTTCGAGAACAGCCCTTACCGGTCCTCCGGCAATAACTCCAGTACCTGCTCCCGCCGGTTTAAGCAGAACTCTGCCTGCCCCATACTGGCCAAGGATTTCATGTGGTATGGTTGTTTCCAGCAAAGGAACTTGTATCATGTTCTTTTTAGCGTCTTCAATTCCTTTTCTTATTGCATCAGGAATTTCCGTTGCCTTACCCATACCTGCTCCAACGTGACCGTTTTCATCACCTACAATTACAAGAGCACTGAATCTAAAATTTCTACCACCCTTAACAACCTTGGCAACCCTATTTATACTAACTACTTTTTCTTTTAATTCCATGGTGCTGGGATCAATACCTTGCATCAACTTACCTCCTTTGTCTTAAAACTCTAAGCCCGAATTTCTTGCTGCTTCAGCAAGTTCTTTTACTCTGCCGTGATAGATATACCCACCTCTATCGAATACAACTTTCTTTATACCTTTAGCGGCAGCATTCTTTGCAATAAGTTCCCCAACTGCTTTGGCTGCAGCCACATTCCCTCCACTCTTACTCTTCTCTATAATTGATTTATCAAGAGAAGATGCTGAAGCGAGTGTACTGCCTGTAGTATCATCAATTATCTGTGCGTATATATGGTTCAAGCTTCTGAATACATTCAGTCTTGGACGTTCAAGAGTGCCAACAACTTTGTTTCTTATACGTATATGTCTCTTCTTGCGCATCTCATTTTTACTCTTTTTGTTAATCATGTCACATCACTCCCTTCCTATTAACCTTTTCCACCCTTGCTGCCGGCTTTACCTTCTTTTTTCCTTATTACTTCATAATCATATTTAATACCTTTACCCTTATACGGCTCCGGTTCCCTCTTTACCCGGATTTTTGCCGCAAATTGGCCTACAGCTTGTTTGTCTATTCCCTTGACAATTATTCTGTTGGGAGCGGGTGTTTCCACAGTTATGCCTTCTGGTTCTTCCATCTCAACAGGATGAGAATATCCTAGTGTAAGTATCAGTTTCTTTCCCTGCTTCTGGGCCCTGTAACCAACGCCATGTATCTCAAGAACCTTCTCAAAACCATTGGTGACGCCGTCAACCATATTATTAATCAATGTCCTTGTCAGACCGTGGAGTGACTTGTGCACCTTCTCCTCTGAAGGCCTCTCAACAGATATTGCTCCATTTTCAACTTTAATTATCATGTCCCTGTGCATCTGCCTGACTAACGTACCTTTAGGTCCCTTTATAGTCAGTTTGTTATCCTTCTCCATCTTTACATCTACACCATTGGGTATAGTTATGGGCAGTTTTCCAATCCTCGACATCTATTTTCACCTCAATTCTTTACATATATCTAGTCCTCTGTTTGCGGTTTTACCATACGAAAGCCATTATTTCTCCGCCAATACCTTCCTGACGCGCTTTCTTATCACTCATTATACCTTTAGACGTAGACAGTATGGCAACACCCAAGCCTCCAAGTACTTTGGGTATTTCATCCTTATTAACGTAAACCCTCAGGCCAGGCTTGCTAATTCTTTTCAGCCCTGAAATAACCCTGTTCTTATTTCCCTGGTTATATTTGAGTGCTACTCTCAGGATACCTTGCTTTCCGTCTTCAATCTCCTCAAAACCCCTTATATATCCCTCGCTATGAAGTATCTCAACTACTGCCCTCTTAATCTTTGATGACGGTATGTCAACAGTATCATGCCTTGATGAATTTGCATTCCTTATTCTTGTTAACATATCAGCAATTGGGTCTGTTGTATTCATCTATTAACCTCCTTCCAATGTAAGTTCATGTCTGCAGGCTGCACACCCGGCTTAATGATTTAACCCGGCTGTATCCCGCAGCCACTAACCAACAACCGACAGTTGAATTACCAGCTTGCTTTCCTTACTCCGGGTATTAAGCCCCTATGTGCCAGGTGTCTGAAACAAAGACGGCAAACCCCGAATTTCCTAAGGTAAGCATGTGGCCTTCCACATATCTTGCATCTATTATACTCTCTGGTCATAAATTTTTGTGTCTTTTGCTGTTTTAAAATCAGCGCTTTTTTTGCCACTTTTTCCCCTCCCTTTTAACTCTGACTGAATGGCATTCCGAGCAGCCTCAGCAGCTCTCTGCCTTCTTCATCAGTCTTGGCAGTAGTAACAAAGATTACATCCATGCCCCTGATTTTCTCAACTTTATCATACTCAATTTCCGGGAATATAAGTTGTTCTTTAACTCCCAGAGTATAATTTCCTCTACCATCGAAGGAATTCGGAGAGGTTCCCCTGAAATCCCTAACCCTTGGCAAAGCAACATTAATAAATTTATCTACGAATTCATACATCCTTTTTCCTCGCAGTGTAACCTTACACCCTATATTCATTCCCTGCCTGATTTTAAACGAAGCAATGGACTTCTTCGCTTTGGTAACTACCGGTTTTTGTCCGGCAATAAGAGCAAGGTCGTTAACCGAGGCATCTATCGCTTTTGGATTGTCTTTTGCATCTCCTACTCCCATATTGATTACTACCTTCTCCAGTTTGGGTACTTCCATTGGACTTTTGTAGTTAAACTTCTGCTTAAGGGCAGGAATAACCTCTTTGTTGTACTTTTCAATTAATCTTGCCATGACCGCTTACCTCCCTTCGTGAAACCTTATGCATCTAACTGCTCACCACAGTTTTTACAAGCCCGTGATCTGGTACCATCTTCAAGTACTTTCCTTGCTATCCTTGTGGGTTTTTCACAGTTTTTACATACTACCATTGCCTTGCTGCTGTATAAAGGCAGTTCCTGATTTACCTTTCCGCCCTGATCGTGTCTGCCTCTTGGCTTCCTATGCTTTACGCCAATGTTTATGCCTTCAACCACAACTTTTTTTTCATCCGGTATAACCCGGAGCACCTTGCCTGATTTTCCCTTGTCTTTTCCAGATATAATTAATACCTTATCGCCTTTTTTTATATTCATCTTGGCCATACTGCCACACCTCCCTCTTACAATACTTCAGGAGCCAGTGATATAATTTTCATGAACTCCTTGTCTCTCAGTTCCCTGGCTACAGGGCCAAATATACGCGTCCCCCTTGGTGTATTATCCGGTTTTATTATAACAGCTGCATTCTCATCAAACCTTATATGTGAACCGTCAGGTCTGTTCAAACCTTTCTTTGAACGGACTATTACAGCTTTTACAACTTCACCTTTCTTTACAACTCCGCCGGGTGTTGCATCCTTAACAGAAGCAACCACTATATCCCCTATATTTGCATACTTGCGCATGGAGCCTCCCAATACCTTAATACACATTAATTCCTTGGCTCCTGTGTTATCCGCAACCCTTAATCTGGTCTGTACCTGGACCATACTGCTTACCTCCTCCCTTACTGGCTTTCGCTTTTTAAGAACGCATTCACTAAATCAATAAATGTCACCTTAAACAGCAATTATTTCGCCTTCTCAACTACTTCAACAACTCTCCATCTCTTATCCTTACTGATAGGACGTGTTTCCATAACCCTTACCTTATCTCCTACCTGACACTGGTTGTTCTCATCATGAGCCTTCAACTTGTAGGTCTTTCTCATTACTTTCTTGTAAAGGGGGTGTTTCTTAGAGTATTCAATAGCAACTACTACAGTTTTATCCATCTTGTCGCTAACCACTCGGCCTACCCTGACTTTACGCAAACCCCGTTCAGACATCTATGCATCCTCCTATCTTCTAATCGCTTATTCCCTTAAGCTGTCTTTCTTTCATTACAGTCTTAATTCTGGCTATATCCTTCTTTACCGACTTGACTCTCATTGGATTATCAAGATTGTTTGTGGCCAGTTGAAACCGTAACTTAAAAAGTTCTTTCTTGAGTTCTGAAAGCTCACTATTAAGTTCTGATACTGATAATTCTCTTACCTTATTCGCTTTCACTGCTCTCACCATCCATTTCTTCTCCGCGGGCAACAAATTTGCATTTGATAGGAAGTTTATGTGCTGCAAGTCTCATAGCTTCTTTTGCAACTTCCTCATTTACCCCGGCTATTTCAAAAAGAATTCTTCCTGGTTTGACCACCGCCACCCAGTATTCAGGTGACCCTTTACCGCTACCCATACGGGTTTCGGCCGGTTTTGCCGTAACAGGTTTATCAGGAAATACTTTTATCCAGACCTTACCGCCCCTCTTAATAAACCTGGTCATAGCTATTCTGGCAGCTTCAATCTGATTACTTGTTATCCATGCCGGCTCCATTGCTTTGAGGCCAAACTCACCATCAGAAACGGTGTTGCCCCTCATAGCCATTCCCTTCATACGGCCCCGCTGTACTTTTCTATGTTTAACTCTCTTAGGCATCAGCATAATTATTCGCCTCCCTCAACCCGTTTTTCTTTCTTAGCTTTCGGAAGAATTTCACCCTTATATACCCAGACTTTCACGCCGATTTTACCATAAGTGGTATCTGCTTCATGAAATCCATAATCAATATCAGCCCTGAGTGTCTGTAAAGGAATAGTACCTTCATGGTAATGTTCAGTCCTTGCAATTTCTGCTCCGCCCAGTCTGCCGGACACCGAGGTCTTTATACCCTTTGCTCCTGCTTTCATGGTTCTGGACATTGACTGCTTCATTGCTCTTCTGAAAGATATTCTTCTTTCAAGCTGTGAAGCAATGTTTTCAGCTACAAGCTGAGCATCAAGTTCGGGAGCCTTTATCTCAGATATATTAATAAGGATGTTCTTCTCAGTAATTTTTTCGAGCTCCTTACGCAGAACTTCGATCAATGTTCCTCCCTTGCCGATTACAATTCCTGGCTTGGCTGTGTGTACATTTACCTTGATCTTATTCGCAGCCCTTTCTATCTCAATCCTTGAAATTCCTGCCACAAAAAGCTTTTCCTTAACATACTTTCTGATTTTCATGTCCTCCATCAGATTATCAGAAAAACTCTTGTCATTGGCATACCATTTTGCATCCCAGTCTTTAATTATCCCAAGTCGCAGACCATGGGGATGTACTTTTTGGCCCATCTTCTAACCTCCTCATTACTTGGCTTCGCGTAGTACAACAGTAATATGACTCGTTCTCTTTCTTATTCTTGTAGCTCTTCCTTGAGCTCTTGGAATTATTCTCTTAAGCGTTGGTCCCTGGTTTGCATATGCTTCAGCAACCACCAGTTCATCAGCACTCATATTATGATTATTCTCAGCATTAGCAATTGCCGACTTAAGAAGCTTTTCAACAATCGGGGAAGCTCCCTTTGGAACTGCCTTTAATATGGCTAACGCCTCGCTAACCTTTTTATTTCTTATCAGGTCTATGACAATCTTAACTTTTCGCGATGATATTCTCGCGTACCTTAACATTGCCTTGGCTTCCATCTTTAATCCTCCTTCCTTATTTAGCTATTGGCTGTTGGCTGTTAGCTCAAAATCTTTAAAAGTATTTTGTTTATCTAAAAGCCAGTAGCTAGTAGCCAAAAGCTACTTCAGCGCTGTCGACTTCTCCGAATGGCCACTGTGGCCTTTAAACGTTCTGGTAGGTGCAAATTCTCCCAATTTATGTCCAACCATATCTTCAGTAATATATACAGGAATATGCTTCCTTCCATCATGTATTGCTATTGTATGTCCAACCATTTGCGGGAATATGGTTGAAGCTCTTGACCATGTCTTGATTACTTTCTTTTCTCCACCTTTATTCATAGCCTCAACCTTGGCCATTAAACTCGAGTGAATATACGGTCCTTTCTTAATGGATCTGCCCATCCTCAATTCCTCCTTTCGGCAACCTTACTTTCTTCTCTTGATAATAAACTTGTCGGACATTTTCTTCTTCTTTCTGGTTTTAAGTCCCAGTGTCGGTTTTCCCCATGGAGTAACAGGACCTGGCCTACCTATGGGTGCTTTTCCTTCTCCTCCACCGTGAGGGTGGTCAACAGGATTCATTACAACACCTCTTACAGTAGGTCTGATTCCCAGCCATCTTTTTCTTCCCGCTTTACCTACAGATATATTCTCATGTTCAAGATTACCTACCTGACCTATTGTAGCCCTGCAATTTAAGCTGATAAGCCTTACTTCTCCAGAAGGGAGCCTCACATGTGCATAGTTTCCTTCCTTAGCCATCAGCTGTGCTGCGTTGCCAGCAGACCTTACCAACTGTCCGCCTTTCCCAGGTTTTAGCTCAATATTGTGAATAAGCATACCTACAGGTATATTCGCAATAGGAAGGCAATTCCCTGGTTTGATGTCTGCATTAACTCCGGACTCAATATGGTCTCCTACCTTCATATGGTCTGGAGCAAGAATATACCTTTTTTCACCATCTTCATAGGTAAGAAGGGCTATATTTGCAGTTCTGTTTGGATCGTACTCTATTGAACTAACTACCGCCCTAATACCGTCTTTATTTCTCTTGAAATCAATAACTCTATATTTCCTTCTATTGCCGCCTCCACGATGTCTGATAGTTATTCTTCCTGAATTGTTTCTTCCCGCATTCTTCTTAAGCGGCTCAAGAAGAGACTTTTCAGGTTTCTTCTTTGTCAATTCGGAAAAATCTTCAACAGTCATATATCTCCTTGATGGAGTAGTAGGACTGTATTTCTTTATCGCCATCTCTATTCACTCCTTCTATTTCAGCACTGCGTTCCTTGCGGTTGTCATCCTGTCATCGGGAACCCAATACCAAAGTAATGTTATGCTTGGACGCCGCCAAATTCTTCTATGGAATCCTTATACTTTCTAGTGGTCACTCTTTCTTTTCCGCCCTTCTCCAAATATGTTTCAGGTGTCGGATTGGTGTCAATTCTTACAATTGCCTTTTTCCAGTCAGGCCTTTTCCCTTCATGCACGCCTCTTCTTTTAGTCTTTCCTTGAACAATCATTGTGTTAACCTTTTTTACCTTCACTTCAAATAACCTTTCAACTGCCTGCTTGATTTCGGTTTTTGTTGCATCTCTCACTACTTCAAAGGTGTACTTGCCTATACCGAGTTCATCGTTGCTTTTTTCAGTTATTATAGGTCGGATTATAATATCCTCCGGACTTCTCATTTCGCGTACACCTCCTCAACCTTTGTGACAGCATCCTTGGTTATTATGAATTTATCGTGTTTAAGTATGTCGTAGACATTCAACGTGTTTACTAGCGTGGTCTTGATTCCCGGAATGTTTCTTGCAGATTTCTGCACCTCTGCATTCTTCTCCGGCAGAACAATCAATGCTTTTGCGCTGATTTCCAATTTGCTTAGCAATTCAACCATCCGCTTGGTTTTGATTTGGTCAAACTTAAAATCTTCAAGTACAAGAATATCGTTACCCAGTACTTTTGAGCTTAATGCAGATTTCATTGCCAGTCTCTTTACCTTCTTAGGGAGTGAATATTTGTAACTTCTGGGTTTAGGTCCAAGTGCCACTCCTCCCTTTATCCACTGTGGAGCCCTTATACTTCCCTGGCGTGCTCTACCAGTTCCCTTCTGTCTCCAGGGTTTTCTGCCCCCACCCCTGACTTCACCTCTGGTTTTTGTGGACTGGGTCCCCTGTCTCATATTTGCAAGTTGATTAACAACAGCCTCATGCAGCACAGCTTTGTTGACTTCAATCCCAAATACTTCATCGCTCAACTTAATGCTGCCTATCTGTTCTCCTTCAGAATTATATAAAGCAACTTTAGGCACTGTAATCCTCCTTTCTAAACTTTAACCTCCGGCGGCAGTTTCTTGTTACCAGGCTCTGTATCAGAATCGAGTCCCGGGACCTGCAGCCGACACTTACAGTTACTGCTGTTTAACTGTCTCTGTTATATATAGCAAGCCGCCCCTTTGTCCGGGCACAGAACCTCTGACCAGCAGAAGGTTCTTATCTGAATCCACTCCGGCAACATCCAGATTCTGTATTGTAACCTTTTCGTTACCCATGTGGCCTGGAAGCTTCTTTCCTTTGAATACTCTTCCCGGACTTGTGGTTGCTCCCATTGAACCGGGTCTCCTGTGATACATTGAACCATGTTCCATCGGACCTCTGTGGGCATTATGTCTCTTTATTACCCCCTGAAAACCTTTACCCTTGGAGGTTCCGCTAATATCCACTTTGTCCCCGGGTTGAAAAATATCAACTTTGATTTCACTTCCTACCTGGTAGTTATCAGCATTGTCCATCTTGAATTCCCTTAAATACTTCTTAGGGGTAAGCTTCGCCTTTGTGTAATGACCTTTTACCGGTCTTGTCAGGCTTTTATCCTTCACCTCTCCAAATCCGAGTTGAAGAGCGGCATATCCGTCGTTTTCCAGCGTCTTCTTCTGAACGACTGTACAAGGACCTGCTTCTATTACGGTAACCGGTATAACGTTACCATTTTCATCAAATATTTGGGTCATACCTACTTTCTTCCCCAGAATTCCCTTATTCATCTCTCATACCTCCTTATTGGTTATTGGTTCACCCCGGAATCTTAAAGTTTCTGCACTCTGCAGACCATACAGCCGCTGGTGAACGTGACCTTTACAGTTTGATTTCGATATCCACTCCGGCCGGAAGGTCCAGCTTCATCAAAGCATCTACGGTCTTCGGAGTAGGTAACAGGATATCGATGAGTCTCTTATGAGTTCTCATCTCAAACTGCTCTCTTGAGTCCTTATACTTGTGTGGGGCTCTGAGAATAGTAATTATATCTTTCTCAGTCGGTAAGGGTATAGGACCAGATACCCTTGCACCCGTTCTCTTTGCTGTGTCGACAATCTTTTCTGCAGATTGATCCAGGACGTGATGGTCAAAAGCTTTCAATCTGATTCTGATTTTCTCTTTGTTTGTCACGCTGCTTCCTCCTTTAATCACACGTTTTAGGAAATTGTGACTGTACCACAATGTATGCTTACTTCTCACAACTTTCCTTGATTTTTCACGTGAGACAAGCAGTTTCTTACCACGAGGCCTGGCGTATCATTGATGTCTAAAATTATACCCAGGCAAAACCATTTGCTGTCTAACCGCAAATGCGCAAACCTGGGCTAAATACTTAAGACAAACTCCGCCTTAGAGCCATAGCGTATACAGCTACTTGTCGCCCGGTTCATAATCGGACATTCTCAGTAGGAATTCCCTAACCGCATGGGTTAGCAACCTCCTACATCATCGCATTATGTCACAACTGCTTTATTTTACTATAGGTCATTTTTTTTTTCAAGCATTTATTTTTAATTTTTAAAAAATTTATTGAAAAAATTTAATTTTCTTAGATAGACGGGGATGGATAAGGAAAAATGAATTAACCAGCGAATAAGATTGTGGAGGAAGCTTGGATAAACTATGCGAAGTTATGCTGAATTTCAGGAAAAATTCTACCTAAGATTGGTCCACTCTAATGACTTATATTTATCAGTTAAGCGGCCGACGTAATCCTTCTCAAAGTTCGAGAGCTTCTCAAATGTTCCCTTAATCCCAAATGCATTCTCAAATCCTTTAAAAACCGAGTCTGAAACATTGGAGTATTCAACATCTTTTCCTAGTATCTGTTTCAGGGTTACTACCCTGTTCCGGAATATATTATCAAGTTCAGGTCTTATTTTTTTCCTGCCGGTAAACACACTAATGTTTTTCCGGATATCAATATCAACAAGGATTGAACCATGCTGTAGTATCACTCCGTTTTTTCTCACCTGTGCACTTCCTACTAGCTTTTTACCTTCATGCAAAACCTCATACATGGATGCCGCATCGAAGCATGCAGACGAACTCCCTATTCCTTCTTTGTACCTGGCGGATTGGAGCCCTACATCCGCCCCCAAAAGCCTTAAACCTTCAATTATACCCATACAGATAAATCTGTAAGATTCGGTTATTGATTTGGGCATTCCGGGATAGTCTTCTCCAACAACTACGCTGTATGTAACCTCATGTTCATGAAGAACTGCCCTCCCTCCTGTAGGGCGTCTGACCACATCTATGCCCAAACTTTTGCACATCTCTACATCAACCGAATTTCCAAGCTTCTGAAAGTAACCTATTGAAACCGCAGGAGGTCTCCAACCATATAGCCTGAGGGTTGGGGGTACAAGCCGGTTCCCAAAGGCAGCTGCTGTCGCTTCATCCACAGCCATATTTGTAAAGCAATCTGCATATTCAAAGTCGATAAATCTCCACTTCATTACAATCACCTTCTGTTTCTTTGTGTAAATTATGTTAAATTGCAAGTGTCAAGAAATTATTCCCGTAAGCCTGACTGCTTCTTTCACTTCTTCCCCGGTTAATTTCCTTGGATAATTGAACATTGTTGAACTTGGACTTTCATTATAATAGGGTCTGTTACAGCCCGGACACCCTGAGGTAAGAAATGCCGAGCCGTCTGCAAGTATATCCTTTATTTTCTCATTTGGAAGAGGTAGTTTTGAGAGCTCTCCCCTGCGGAAAACCATATCTTCTTTCCGGCATATGCCCATTCTGATAAGGTAGTGGGCTGTTTGGATTCTTCTATATGACTCGACTGCCGGCCTGGGCCATTCCTCCATACCGCTGCCTTTTACCGGGGTAAACGCAAACAGGCCAACAGCTATACCCATATCCTGCATGTATTGAATTGTGTCAAGCATTTCCTCTTCAGTTTCTCCCAGCCCTGCAATCAAATGAGTCCCAAACCTCCCGGGAAATTTTGCAACACATTCCTCAAGCAGTCTGAGCCGTTTTGTAAAATCGGGTCCCTTTACCCTTTTATATATTTGAGGTGAAGCGGCATCCAAAGCAATGGTTATCCTGTCTGCACCTGCTTGAAACAGCCTCTCTGCATCCCGCAAGGAATTAACTGCTCCGGATATACACAATGGAACCCGTGTAAGGCTTCTGGCTCTGCTTACTTCTCGGGCAAGAGTGTCCAGAATTCCCGGATGGTTCACTACCTGGATACATGCCCTGAATATCTTACCCTGGGTAAATGCCCTTTCTATAAGCGGCCAGACATCAGTATTCACTTTGTTCCAGGTCACCCTTGACAGCAGGCTGCGGTCTGAACTGCTGGTTCCAGCCTGCGGGCAGAACAGACAGCTGCCCGAGCACCTCTCTCCCATCATCAGATATGCAGTAGTAGGCAGGGTATCTGCCCTCAGTTTTTTCAAGCCCAATACTATTTCAGTACCTATCGAAACCTTCAAACTGCTATTCTTCCTTTCAAATATGTTATTGACCGAGGCTTGACTGGAGCCTAGAATTAAGTAGCCCTTTAAAGAAACTGGCTTTTTTCTAGCTGCAGGGGAAATGAATTTACCAGCAAATAAGTTTACGGAGAAATCTAAATGCTTTAGGGTAGCCCAGGGCATACGGCTGGGACTTGTGCCCAGCCAAAGCCCGGGCCTACAATTATGCTCAATTTCAGGAAGAATTGACAGGACGTCAATTCTAAGAATTACTGAGCCACGATGGCGAATTAATTCCGGTCTGAAATTTAGTATAACAAGCATTCAGTTTATCTGATTTCGTAGTCCTTATGAGCGGTTAATTTATTTTCTCTGCAAACAGCTTCCCGATGCTATTGAAATTTTACGGAAGATTCCATTGAGCAAAAGCCCAGCATACCTGATTTCATAGTTCTTGTGAGCGGTTAATTTGTTTTTCCTGTAGCATCTCCTCGCTCCGATGGCAGGAAAATTTAAAAGAATGCGCAGCACTCCTCCTGCCACAAGGGTTTTAATCCCATTTCCCCTGCCTTCTCCTGAGCAGACAAATGCGGCATTACTATTCCGTTTATTCCAGCAGCCAGAGCAAGGCTGTCAACCGTTTCTCTATACACTCCTCCAGGTCTCATGCAGCCGAGGACAATACTGGTATGAGGCATGGTAACCCTCGCCTGGGCCAGTACTTCGAACACTCGATTTCCCTTTGGCGCGGCTCGGTTCTCAAACCTGGTATTACGTGTTGGCGTAAATATTATGAAGCATAGATTCTGCAGGCCAATTCCTTTAAGCTTCTTGAGTAGGAATAACTCAGCTTCAGTCTCATCATCCAACCCCAGGCAAATATGCGGAACAACCTTTAACCCTGCCGACAGCTTCCTGAAAGCTTCAATATAATGCTCTACAGTATAATCCAGCCCATACACCTCTTTTATTACCTTATCACTAACAGGTATATCCATAGAAATCACATCGGCAATTGCATAAAGGCGCTTGATGTCTTCATCTTTGGGCATACCAGTATGCACGTTAATCCTGTATCTATCTTTAAGAGCATATACCTTTTCCCAGCAGCTTTCAAGATTTACCCTGCCATACTTGTCGCATCCTCCGCTTACCAGGCAGCTAAGTACTCCTCTCTTGTCAAAACCGCTTATAGCAGCATCAAGCGAGTACATAGATTTAAGGTAATGTCCACCGCAGTGTGAACAGTTTAATTGGCAGCTGGCTCCGGTAACACTGATGGCTGCTGTCCGGACCGGTTTGAAAAACGCAATTACATCACCGAATACCTCCTGCCTCCTTTTCCACGCATGGTCAGCAAGGCTGCACAACCGGGTATCCAGCTTACCTTCCAACAACCTGTTCAGATGGTCATAATGAATCTTTGTTTCCACTTTTCCTCCCTTTACTGATATTCTTATGCATGTATTTTCAGTTAAATAATAATTGAATTGTGTTACAGTTTACATTATGTAAGGAAAGATAAATTAACCGCTCATAAGAACTACAAAATCAGATAAACTAAATGCTTGATATGCAAATTTCAGACCGGAATTAATTTGCCATCCAGGCTCAATAATTCCTAGAATTGACGTCCTGTCAATTCTTCCTGAAATTTAAGCATAACCTCGCATAGTTTATCTAGGATTTCTCCGCAAACTTATTCGCTGGTTAATTCATTTCCCTTACATACTCTTACTACTTATTGCACGACTCAAATTAAAACAGAAAGTCAAGTTGTCCATAATCAATAGGTTGTGCCAAAAGAAAAAAAGTGATACTTTCGTACCACTTTTTGCTGTAATCATATTATTCAGGCTCAACCAGCCCAAATCCTCCTCCATCAAGTCTATATACCAGATTGACCTGCTTTGTAGAAGCATTGGAGAAGACTAAAAAGTCATCATCCTCAAGATTCAACTGCATCAAAGCTTCTTCCAGTGTCATGGGCTTGACTGAATATTTTTTGGACTGAACTATCTTAAACCTTTTGTCATCTGTATCTGAATCCTTGAGCTCAGAAACTATACTATCCTTTGCAGGTGCACTCTTGATTTTCTTTTCAAATCTGGTTTTATTCTTTCTAACCTGACGCTCCAGAACATCGACAATCTTGTCAATTGAGGTGAACATATCATCATTCTTTTCTTCTGCTCTGAAAACTACTCCATTAAAAGGTATGGTAACCTCAACTACGTGATTGTTTTTTTCCATGCTGAACGTTGTATGCACCTCAGTATCAGGATTGAAAAACTTGGCCAATTTGCCAACCTTCTTAATCAGTCTTTCCTTTAGTACATCAGAGACTTCAAAATTTCTTCCACTGATAATAAACTTCATAAATGCCAGCCCCTTTCCGTCACAAGATTTTGTGGTTGGTTACTTCCTGCTCTTCTGGTGTTGAGGCAGTTTCCCCATTATTATTAATATTCTACATATAACAAATAAATCCTGCTGCTTTTTCCTATCAATAATGAATCTGCAACCTCCTTACCAGCGCGCACCTTCCATTAACTACCAATGTGGATAATACTTGTCCAACGCCATAATTTCTGTGGATAATGTGGATAATTCTGTGTATAACTGCTGTTATTTGCTTTTTGGATGTTGAAAACTTTTCTTTCGTGCCTACATTAAACTATTTTATGTTAATAGAAAGAATGTTCTATAGAACATTCTTTCTATGTATGGTTAACGTAATACTGTACTAAAGGTTATACAACATTTGTACCTTTATAATACCACTGTAAAATCTGTTCAAATGTGAAACCTGCTTCAGCCATGCCTTTTGCACCATTCTGGCTCATACCTATACCGTGACCCCAACCCTTTCCATCAAACCTGTACGTCGCAGACGATATCGGATACTCCTTTGTTGAGTCTGCGCCTGCAGCAAATATCTTACCCGCTTGCTGACCGACAGTATAGCTTCCATTTGCCGTTTTAATCCTCAAGGTGCCAATACTTATTCTGTTTATCGTACTCTCATTACCCAGAACAGCAATATCTGAGTCGGTAGAAATTGAATACCACTGACTCCTTAATCCCAAAGCAGTCCGGCACTTTTCTCTCTCAAATATCTTTTCTCCTTTGGTTCCCTTAACCAATAGTTTTATGACCCGCCCTGCCTGAGAATACTGCAAAGCTTGAATTGAGATGAGCTCTCCTACATCATACCCTTTTGATTTCAGCCTTTCACTTATTTCTGAACCTGTAAGGGCCTCAGACCACTTGGAATATGTGAGGTTGGTCGGCTCATATGTATCCTCAACACTTACCAGATAGGGACAGCTCTGGTCCGGACTCCAGACATTCTCAATGTTTTCAGTCTTTCCGCCGCTGGTTGAAAAATAATATGTTGCGGCAGGGTTACCGTTATATACAAGTATCTTCGCTTTTGTCTGGTCAACTGCCTTGTTTGAATTCTGGTGTTCATATTCATAACCCCCATAAGCCTGGTCACTTACAGTGTTACTCATATCGAAACCCCACTTAGAATATTTTTCTAAATTGCGAATTGAATAAGTCCTGGCTGCTACGGCCTGGGCTTTTACTGCCTCAATCGGACTTAAAGCTCCAATTTCCTTCGGAACAACACCATACAGGTAATCCTCAAGAGGAAGGGTATTAATAACCGTCATGTCGCTTGTATCATACCTTCGTACTTCAATCTCTCCTCTGAACTTTTGGCCGTTAACATTTATTAACTTAGGGATTGATACAGATTCCGGCTTCAACCTCAGGAACCGGTTCTGGCTCTCAAACATCAATTTCATTTCTCCTCCGGCCAGAACCTGCACTCTATGTTTATTGGGTTGAATTACCGTATATGTACCCTCACCCAGTGCAGGCACTAAAACCGACTGAATCTCCTGCTGTGCACTTCCGGCATCCAGACACAGTCCATACCATATGAACCAGCTGCCGTTCTGCCAGGCTGGATACGCCTGTATACCTATCTGTCTGATTCTTTGGATTTCCCCATCCAGAACAGTCTTATCGGTATAGGACTGCCCAATCTGAACATGATATGGCCCGAATTTTTCTCCGTCCGGAATATCGGAATCGGTCGGTCTAAATTCGATAACAAGATTTCCACTTTTTACGAAGTAAGAATCCTTTCTGATTGAGATTGGCTCTGCAGACTGGTGTTCATAAAGAGTACTGAAACTGCCCGACTCGAACCCTACGGTTATCCCTTCTTCTCCCTTGATATCCACCTTGGGCATGGCTGAGCTTCCATAGTATAATCCTATTCTTACCTTTTCAGGAATGGTTACCTGGGCATATGAGACAGCTCCAGAAACAACGAAGAGCATAATAAACAATACAAACAGTTTTCGTATTGCCATTAACGGTTCCCCCTTGACATACTTTTCCTTGGTATAGCTTATGGTCATTCTCAGTCAACTAAACGGAATGCGACAAAATCCTCCTGTATATTTCGACAGTAAACCTGAATTATCCTTTGAGATGTTTTTACAGAATTATTACAATTCCTTAAGTCTCTGCTCAAGCAGACTTTTTTGCTCCTCAAATCCGGGTTTCCCAAGAAGGGCAAACATGTTTTTCTTATATGCTTCTACGCCCGGCTGGTCAAATGGGTTCACACCAAGGATGTATCCGCTTACCCCACATGCTTTTTCGAAGAAGTATACCAGATTTCCAAATGTAAACTCATTTAGTTCCGGAACTGAAACCACCATCGCCGGAACACCTCCGTCGTTGTGTGCTAGCAATGTACCTTCAAAAGCCTTTTGGTTGACATGGTTAACTGTATTGTTGTTCAGGAAGTCCAGTCCATCGACATTTTCCTTATCCTCTTCAATGGTCTTATCCCTTCTGGGTCGTTCCACGTGTATAACAGTTTCAAATATGTTTCGCAAACCATCCTGGATATACTGTCCCATGGAATGGAGGTCTGTAGTGAAATCAACCGCAGCAGGAAAAATCCCTTTGTGCTGTTTTCCTTCACTCTCTCCAAACAACTGCTTCCACCATTCCGAGAAATAATGTAGTCCCGGCTCATAATTAACCATTATTTCAGAAGACTTGCCTTTCCGGTAAAGAAGATTCCGTACAGCTGCATATTGGTAACATTGATTATTATAAAGCTGGTCACCACTGTAATCTCTGAGGGCACTGTGCGCACCTTCCATAATGGAATCAATATCAATTCCTCCAGCTGCAAGAGGCAGCAGGCCAACTGCAGTCAGCACTGAATACCTTCCACCTATATTATCAGGAATAACGAAAGTTTCATATTTCTCTTCATCAGCCAGTTTTCTGAGTGCACCTCTGTTTGTATCGGTAGTTGCATAAATTCTCTCCCTTGCCCCAGTCCTGCCATATTTTCTCTCAAGCAAGTTCCTTAAAACCCTGAAAGCCAGCGCCGGTTCAGTAGTGGTTCCCGACTTTGAAATAACATTTATACAGATTTCCTTGTTTTCCAATATATCCAGCAAGTCAGAAATGTAGGTTGAACTAATATTGTTTCCTGCAAAATAAATCTCAGGCCCCCCCCTTTTGCTGCTGGATTGAAGGTTAAAAAACGAATGTGACAATGCCTCCAACCCGGCCCTTGCCCCCAGATAGGACCCTCCGATTCCTATAACCACAAAAGCTTCACACTGATTCCTTATTTTTTCAGCTGCTTCTTTTATTCTTCTGAATTCCTCCCTATCATATCTTCCAGGCAGTTCAAGCCAGCCCGTATATTCACTACCCGCCCCCCTCCGTTCATGCAGGAGCTGGTGTGCCAGCTTGACTTCGGACTGCATGCTGTCTACCTCATCCTGATTTATAAACGGAAAACACTTCGAATAATCAAACCCGATTTTTGACTGCATCTAATCACTCCCGGTATAACTTATTTTGTTAATTAATTAATCTACCTTCCCTTTGCTTTCCTAAGCTTAAACGGCTTCAGGTCATTATTATTTCCAACCACTATAAGCACCTCATCCTTATGCAAAATAGTCTCAGCTGTTGGGGATGCATTTAGTCTGGCTCCATCCTTTACAGCAATTATATTGATTCCATGCTTTGCTCTTACATGCAGCTGTCCTATGGTTCTTTCCTCCCACTCTTCTGGTATCGGCACTTCCACAATACTGTACTCCGGCGATAATTCTACAAGATTATTCACATTCTCAAGTGCGACCAGGCTTCGTGCAACCCTAACCCCCATATCTCTTTCTGGAAAGATTACCTTATCTACGCCCAACTTGTATAGAGCTTTTGCCTGAACATCATTCTGTGCTTTCGCAACTATATGCTTTATCCCAACTTCCTTAAGTACAATAGATGCCAATATTCCGGAGTGAATATCACTTCCGGTTGAGATTATGGCTGCATCGAAATTCCTTACACCAAGTGACCTTAAGAGGTCTTCGTCGGTAATGTCTCCTCTTATTACCTGAGTGACCGAGTCTGCCATATCCTCTACAATCTCTTCATCCTTTTCAATAGCCAGCACTTCGTGGCCCATTTCATACAACGTGGTCGAAACACTCTGTCCGAATCTGCCAAGTCCCAGAACAACAAATGACAGCACTTTCATTCCTCCTTAACCAACCATAATTCTCCCTTCGGGATAGCTGTAATTCTGCTTTCTTCTATTAAGCCTTCTGGCAAGCGCAAATGTTAACGTTAACGGCCCTACCCTACCCAGAAACATCGCCATAGATATCATCAGCTTACTGAACTCAGACAGGCTTGGAGTTATCCCCGTACTAAGTCCAACCGTACCAAAGGCTGAAACCACCTCAAAAGATATGTCTAGTAAGGGTATATCTTCGCAAACGGATAGCAATAGTATCATAAATAGTACTAAGGATAAAGCGAAAAAAACAATAGCCAGAGATTTCTTTATAATTCTTTGTGGTATAGTCCTCCTGAACATTTCGGTGTGTTCCTTACCTTCAAGTATTGAAACTACCGTAAGTATCATTACACCAAATGTCACAGTCTTTATACCTCCGCCGGTTGAACCTGGTGATGCCCCTATAAACATAAGTATCATCGATACCAATTTTGATTCTTCTGTTAATTGGTTTATTGGGATAGTATTAAATCCGGATGACATGCAGGCAGCTGATTGAAAGAATGAATTCATTATCTTGTCACCTATACTCATACCTCCCAATGTTTGGCTGTTTACGCTTTCCAGTGCAAAGAATAATAAAGTACCCAAAATAAAAAGTATAGTTGTTACAGATAGTACAATTTTAGAGTGCAGCATAAGTTTACTAATCTTCCTGGTTCGGATGATATCGTTCCATACTGCAAATCCCAACCCACCAATTATAACAAGGCCTGCAATGGTTAATACAGTTAGCCCATCATGATAGTATGCCGTCAGGCTTCTATAATCTCCCATCAAACTAAAACCTGAATTACAGAACCCCGATATTGAGTGAAATACTCCCATATATAATCCCCTGGCTATTCCAAACTCGGGAATGAATCTGATAAACAATAGTGTGGCCCCTATTGCTTCAATTATAAGTGTTATATATATAATTCTTTTTGTCAGCTTAACAATGCCTTCGACCTCACTTTGATTAAGGCTTTCCTTTACAATAAGTCTCTCTTTATAGGTTACCCTTCTGCCTATGATTACAGAAATTAGTGTTGCCATTGTAAGTATACCTAGGCCGCCTATCTGCACAAGGGTGAGTATTACAATCTGACCGAACAGAGACCAGTGGTCATGTGTATCAACTACAACAAGGCCAGTAATACATGAAGCTGATGTAGCTGTAAAGACAGCATCTATCAGGCTTATGGTTTTTCCGGGTTGGGAGGCTGCCGGGAGCATGAGTAGAGTAGTTCCTACAGCAATAAGAAACAAGAAACCAAAAACTACTGCCTGTGCAGGAGAAAGGGTTCTTAAAATATTTTCTATAGGATTTTTCCAGGAATTAACCCTTCTGTTTTTCCACCAGAACATTCTCTCTTGACTCCGATAACAGTTATTGGACGAAATGAGCAACTGCATTTATAGTATAACTTACCATAAATGCTGCAGCTTTATTCCTGATAGCATGACTATGCTTTGTCTACTAATTTACACTCTTAGCTTTTCCCTTAGCACTTCCCAGAGCTCATCTCTTCCAAACTTCTTGGATGAAGATACCGGGATTATTGTATCCATTTCAGTAAGCACCAGAGCCTTGCTAATGACCTCGAGCTGCTCTGAAATTGCAGATTTGGTTATTTTATCAGCTTTTGTAGCCGCCACAACCAGGTCAAGACCACTATGTCTTATCCATTCAAGCATTATATGGTCAAGTTCGGTCGGTTGATGCCTTATATCTACAAGGAGTACTATGAGCTTGAGTTCCTCCCTTGTATGCAGATATTCATTAATCATTTTGGCCCAAAAATCCTTTTCATTCCTGGATACTTTTGCATACCCGTACCCTGGCAGGTCGACAAAGTATAGTTTGTCCTCAACATTATAGAAATTTATTCCCCTGGTCTTTCCCGGTGATGAACTGGTCCTGGCAAGAGACTTTCTATTAACCAGGTAGTTAAGAAGTGAGGACTTACCTACATTAGACCTCCCAACAAATGCTGCTTCGGGTTTCTTCTCTGTCGGGTATTGAGATTGGTTCACGGCCGTCCTCTCAAGTTCGACATTATTTATATTCAAAATACCACCTGCCCTTTAATATGGAAGAATTATTTGGGGCTTCCTTGCCCTACGATAGAGTGAGAACTTCCTCCCAATAACTTGTACAACTTCGGCATTCACTCTGCCGGCAACATCCCTGGATATTTCTTTGGTATCCGAATCACAGCTGTCTAAAACTGAAACCTTAATAAGCTCTCTGGACTCAAGTGCTTCGTCAACCTGTCTGATTAAATTACCACTTATTCCTCCCTTTCCCACCTGTATTATGGGTTCAAGGTTATTAACCAAACTCCTCAGATATGCTCTTTGCCTTCCTGTCATCATAATATTTATCTCCATATTTTTTGTTTTTCAAGCAAAAACCAATAATTAAAATAATTATACCATTCCACATACCAAATGAATACATTTGACATATATTTTTTCTAAAAATAAACGGGACGGGGGCGGGACGGGGGGACGGTTCTGGCGTCCCACTTTTACCTCACTAGTAACACACACATAAAAAAGAATCCTGCATAAATGCGGATTCTTTTCTATTGGCTCCTCGAGTAGGATTCGAACCTACGACCCTCCGGTTAACAGCCGGATGCTCCACCAC
>JAWLCD010000029.1:0-33582 GCA_041687355.1 Clostridia bacterium
AGAAATCTTCCCTGCTTTAAAAACCTTACAGCAAACAAGGTGGCAAGTAATTTGACCAAACTCGGGAAAATATTTTCCTACAAAATATTGACGCTATCGGTTTGCAAATAATTATTGAATTACTAAATAGAAATATATAAAATAGTTATGAGTATGTATAACTATTTTGAATATTCCTCTATTGATTAATAACAAGAAATATGAGGAGGGTCGTTTATGAAAGCAGATACTCATTTGAGTACATGCGGAGAAGGCAGCAGCTGTGAACAGCCTGCTAAAAACTGGAATGATATGTCGGCAGAACAAAAGTGCGAACATATCCGGGACTATATAGAAGGATTGTATGAAAACTATTGCCCTGAAGAAGTGTTGGAGTTAGAGGAAGAGTTTTTCTTGAAATTGAACCCTGAAGATAGGGAGTTATTCATTTTAGTTGAGCTGGAAATAGTTAATGCAATTTTTGAAATGATAGGACTGCCGAAAATTAAAATATGCAAACACTAATATATTACCGTATGAAAAAGGGCCGACTTAATAGGCTCTTTTTTAATGTGACTAGCGGATGGACTACTGCTGCTGGAACAGAGAGGGAGTACAGAGGAGGGGTGTTAAGCAGGTTTAGTGCAGTCTTGCAAAAAATTCTGAAAATTCGACAAATTGCTCTTGTGTTTTTCATGAAAAAGATATAAAATATAATTAGAAAATCAAATAGAAAGCTTCTACAGTAGAGTTCTTCAACGATAATAGCAAACATGCCGAAAGGCATGGGCGCAAAACTCGGAGCCTAAAGCTAAAAGCTATGGCAGTCCGGTTGCCGAAGGGGGAAATTTTTATGTGTAGAAAAGTGTACTCCTTGACAGTAGTAACCGCACTGATATTGCTTCTAACCTTGACGGTACAAGGCAATGCAGCTGCTCAGACCAACAGCTTCGGCGGTGTAACGGTAAGTACAGCTTCCGACCAGGCTCAGGGAGAAGTTACACTTACAGGGATAAATGAGACAGGGAAGACCTTAAAAATCTGGGCGAGGAAGGGTCAAACGGTCGGAAGATGGTATGATGTCGGAGTAGGCAGGGAGTTCAATGAAACATTGAAGCTTCTAGAGGGTACAGGTGTATACGACATATATGTTATGATACTGGTGGAGGGAAGCAGATACACCTATGGACCCAGCCTTAGAGTAGACAACTCAATCCAGGAAACTGCTGCAAGTATTGAAGTTACCGAACATAAGGACATAAACAGTGGTGACAAGGATATTGCTGGACTAGCTAGACAGTTAACTGCCGACAGAAAAACCGACAGAGAGAAAATTGAGGCAATTTCCGGATGGATAATCAAAAACCTTACATATGATTACGAGAAGTACAGCAACATCGTCAGAAAGGATTTCAGTGACCAGTACGGAGCATCTGTAGCCCTCGAGACCCGAAAAGGTGTTTGCTACGACTATGCAACCCTGTTTACAGCACTCTGCCGCGCTGAAGGTATCCAATCCAAAGTAGCAAAAGGATATTCAACCAACATTATAGGGTACCATGCATGGAATGAAGTATACGATACTGAGACGGAAGAGTGGCTGATTCTGGACCTGTCAGTGGACTCCATAAGGTATCACAAGAAAGGAATAATGACTGGTCTGAACATCAGGTCAGAGGAAGAGTATTACAAGACAGAAGAGATGTAGAGCCAGGAAAAGAAAGAGATGGGAGTTGGTTCCCATCTCTTTCTTTTCATTTGCACTCTTCCTTAATATATAGTTTCATCTCCGGATGAATTCCTTGTGTACCTGTGGTTTCTTGCAGCTTCCTCAATTTCCTCGAAAGCCCAGTGCTTGGAATTCACATCACGGAATGTTGAACCTGTATCGACCAGCGGTCCCCTGAACGTGAACCTGTTCAATAATGTTACAGCTTCTGCTCTGGTGATTTGTCTATTGGGCTTGAACGAACCGTCCGAGTATCCAAGAAGTATCTTCAAGCGGTTAAGTTGTTCCATTGAGTTCAACGCCCAGTGGTTTCTGATATCATCAGAGTGAATCCATACCGGCTGTACATCATCAAGGTTGATTTTTCTTGCAAGTACAGCTGCAAACTCAGCCCTTGTAACAACCTTGTCAGGCTTGAATGTACCGTCAGGATAACCACCGAACAGTCCCGCATCGGAGCATGCTTTAATATCTTCATATGCCCAGCAGTTCTTCTTGTTAATATCCTTATAGGGACTGTAAGATGAGTACGAACTGTATGAAAGATTGAACATCCTTGCAACCATTGCAGCAAACTCTGCCCTTGTAACACCTCTTTCAGGTCTGAAGGTATGGTCGCCGTAGCCGGAGATATATTTTTCGTGGTAGAGTCTTTCACCGCTTCTGAATATAAGGTTCTGGAGGGATGATGAATCTTTAATGCGCTCATCCTCTTTTATAGATACCTTCAGGTCAACAATCCTTTCTGAACTGCTGAGGTTGTTACATTTCAGTTTTACCAGAAGCCTTCCCGACTGCAGTGGATGAAGTGAACCCAGTACCCATTCCACACTGTCGTTGTACAGTGCGCCCTGGTTATAGTTTGTAGCAGTAAAGTCGTCAGGTATATCCAGAACCACTTCCACATCATCAAGCTCTGTTCTTGTGCCGTTATAGTAGTCGATATAGTAGAGAATTTCTTCATCAAGCGCATACTTGGTGCGATTTTCAGCATTTCTTATCTCAACCCTAAGACTCTTGACCGAAGGATTAATTGTCCCATCATTCCCAGGTCCTCCCGGGTATATAACATCTCCTCCAACAGTTACATGGCAGGTATCGGTTCGGGTGATTCCGTCCTCGGTATATGAAGCCGTGATTGTGGCTGAACCCGTATGGCTGCCGCTGTACAGAGTAGAGTAGCTTACATATGCAACGTTACTATTGGAACTGCTGTAAGAGGCTGAGTTTGTAATCACCCTGCTGTTTCCGTTGGTATAGTGTGCAGTAACTGTCATACTGCCGTAAGATGAGTTGGTCGAAGGTATATTTGCCGAAGACGGTGTCAGGTTTATATATGAAAGCATTTCACCCGAGCTGTTACCCACATTCACGTAACATGATGTTGTACGGGTAACACCGCCGTCCCTGTAGCTTACTGTAATGGTAGCGTTACCTGTACAGTTTCCACTGCGGAGGGTAGAGCCGCTTATATAAGCAACACAGCTGTTGCTGCTGCTGAATGAAGCTGAGCTTGTAACCGACCTGGATGTACCGTCTTCATAATAAGCTGTAACCGATATATTCCCCCAGCTTGAGTTGGTTGAATGAATTGTTACTGATGAGGGCGAGACAACAATATGTGATAGGTCATCGTCATATGAGCTGCCCACAGTAACATAGCAGGTATCGGTTCGCGTGACCCCATTATCTGTGTACGAGGCTGTAATGGTTGCTGAACCTGTATGGCTGCCGCTGCGCAGGCTGGTACCGCTTACATATGCAACACTGCTGTTGCTGCTGCTGAATGATACGGAATTTGTGACCGTCCTGGTTGAACCATCTGCATAATGCGCAGTTACTGTAACACTGCCCCAGGTCCTGTTGGTAGAATAAATATTTGCTGATGAGGGGGACAGGTTTATTGAGGTTAAAGTACCTTGCTGTAATACGGTGACTGTACAGACAGCTGTGCGGGTTACCCCATCTTCTGTATATGTTGCTGTAATAGTTGCAGAACCTGCATTGCTTCCACTATACAGTTTGGAGTTGTTGACATATGCTATGCTTCCGTTGGTGCTGGAGAATGAAGCTGAATTAGTAACAGTTTTTGAGGTTCCGTTTGAATAGCTTGCAATAACCGCAAGATTTCCCCAATATGAATTAAGGGAATCTATATGAACGTTATGGGGTGTTACACTGATACCGGTTAACATGCTGTCTGATTCAATAACAGTAACAGAGCATGTAGCGGTACTGGTTCTCCCATCTTCAGAGTAGGTTGCGGTAATTATTGCAAGTCCAGGCACATCATCACTGCGTAGGGTTGAATTGCTCACATAGGCAATATCTCTGTTGCTGGTACTGAATGAGGTCGATTCTGTAACTGCTTTTGATGTACCATCTGAGTAGTTTGCTGTAACGGTGATTCCTCCCCATGTCATCCTGGTTGATGGTATGGTTACCTGGGAAGGGGTAATGCTTATTGAAGATAGAACCACTGCCTGATTAACAGTGACACTACACGTATCAGTACGCGTAATACCACCCTCTGAGTACGAAGCCGTAATGGTTGCCGAGCCTGAATTACTGCCGCTGAAAAGAGTGGAATTACTTACATAAGCTATGCTTCCATTATTAGAATTAAAGTTTGCAGAACTTGTTACTACTTTTGAAGTACCGTCTGAGTAATAGGCAATGACTGCCAGCTTACCCCACTCGGTATTCTGGGACTGTATTGCAACCGAATCAGGTGACACAGCGATTGAAGAAAGTTTGTTTGATTCATTTACCGTTACTCTGCAGGTGTCTGTTACGGTTCTACCGTCCTGAGAGTATGTTGCGGTAATTGTAGCAGTTCCTGAACTGCTTCCACTGCGTACTGTATCGCCGCTTACATAGGCAATAGAACTATTGCTGCTTTTGAATGATGCTGAACTGGTGACTGTTCTCGAGGAACCGTCTGAATAATAAGCCTTAACAGCCAGGTCACCGCCGCTTGAATTGGTTTCATTAATGGTCATGGATGATGGAGTAACACGTATATAAGACAATTTGGTATCATCCGCGTCATCCTCGACCGCAATCCTTATGGTATCCGAATCCGATTCACCATCGGCCGAGTAACTTGCGGTAATTGTTGCAATTCCTGTTTCGTCACCGCTGTATAGGGTGTCGCCTCTTACATAGGCTACATCATCATTATTGGAACTGAACCTGACGGAATTTGTAATTGTTTTCGATGAGCCGTCGGTATAATAAGCCTTAACCTTCAAATCTCCCCAACGCTTATTCTTTGATGTCATTTTTGTGGACGAGGGAGTAATGTCGATATATTTAAGTTTTTTTGATGACTCTTTATCAACATTTGCGTATTCGTATTCCTTGCCGTCGTCAATATCAATATTGTCGTTAGATTCAATGGTCCAGGTAACCTTCATGCGGGTTGCATCTTTTGGAACCTTAAATGAAGAGGTCTTCAGGGTTGTGTCAGTTCCACCATTCTGTTTGCGTCCTGAAGTGAGTTCTTTCCATCTGCCGTCGTAGTATTCAATTTCGTATTTAACCCAATACATTGCACTGCCGGAATTGGTTGATTTAATACTGGCAGTATAGGATTTCCCGGTTTCAAGGGTTTTTGAACTGAATTTTGCATCGTCCAGACTGACTTTGGATTGAGGTATACCTTCGACTGTGAATGGCCCCATATAATATGTGGAACCGCTCTTGTGACAATAGAATTTAAATTTTACCTTGCATGGTGAGTATACATAGATATTATCGGTATGTACAGATGCTGCATATGATGTGCCGCTGTCGATTAGCGAGCCGTCCTTGTAAGCGTACCAGGTTACCTTGCCGCCGTCGCCGTGCCATGCTGCTGCATAGAAGCTTCTTCCGACATAAAGTGTGGGATTATCGGAGTATACGCCGTTGGCGTATACATAGGAGCCGCTGAAATGGTTTGCAGCCGCAGATGCAGGTATACCTGAAAACATCATGCCTGCAAGCAGACTTAGAAGAAGTAAGAGTAGTAATAGGACTTTAGGTTGGTACAGATTTGTTTTTTCCAATTTTATTACCTCCCAATTGAAAAACTTATTAGGTTTATAAATTTTTTTACGTTTAACTGCAGGTCTTTATTGACGATTTAGCACTAAGTTTCAGTACAGGAATATAAATATGGTCGTTTTTTCCATGAGCATATACATTTTTTATGATACACCAGCATAGAGAATTTTTCAAGCGTGTAATGCAATTGTAATAATATATTCATATATCCAGCTATTTCTTCGACCTCATTCTGGAGATAACGAAATAAGCAATTATCAATGAATAAATAAATAGAGCGATATCAATCCTGTATTTGAAGAATGTAATATCCAGTATCAAAAAGATGAATCCTAAGATAGCCAGCCATGCAAGTAATCGTTTACCCATTCAGTTTCCCTCCCAAATAAATCCACTGAATATTATAACATAATACTTTTATTGAGCAAGTATTAGAGTTATGGGACAAATAAAAAACTCCGGATTCCGGAGTTTTTTTAAGGTGAGAGAGATTATTTCAGAACTACTCTTTATTTAATGAAGCAATGTAGTTGAATAATGCTTCATCATCATATTCCTGAAGTACCGAAAACAGCTTTTCGAAAAGACTTGAAGAATTTTTGCCCAGGATCTCAATAGCTGCGTCATATTGGTAATTACTTTGGGCTGCGCTTTTTCTAAGAATCTTACATGACATTGATATTATGTTATCCTTGGATAGAAAGATGTCCAGCCTGAATACCGAGTCCTGACACATATCAGTCTTACATTCAAGGGAGACACCTGTTCTGCTTATATTCTTGACTAAAGCGTAGGACGGCTTCTGTATGCCGTTTTGCAGGACATAGCCGCAGAAAGAGACATCGAACCGGGGTTCCTGCCTGCGGTTCGAATGCTGCTCGATGCTCTCCACGTAAACTGTTACAAGGTTTTCGTACAGATTGATATCTTCAACAGTTCCTTTCATTACATACTCGACATTGTCATAGGAGTATTTAAAGGCCATTGCATCACCCTTGGATATATTGTTTACTACATAATTGACTTTTAAATGGATTTCAAAGGTATCCAGACGTACGTCGGTAAGAATGTTGGTTATCCATTCCGAACCGGTAATGAACCTGGTTCTTATTTTGTTACCAACCTTGAGGAACTCCCTTAAATCAAAACTGGAAATTGTATTGGTGCTTTCATGAAATCTGGTTTCACTCATAGGTATCCGTCTCCTATATGTATTGATTTGATATATTTGGAGTAAAGCAGGAAGTAAGTGGACCCGGCTGCTGAATTTGGTCGTATACACAAGATACGGTCAAAATGGAATTTATACTTATTTCTATTATAACAGCTATCCTAATTGAGTTCAAGAAGGGCTGTCTGAGGCTGGTGGCCTGATATCCAACCAGGCCGGCTAGATAGAGCAGCATTTCCAATTCAGGTAGCCCACGCATACGGCTGGGGCTTGATACCAGCCAAAACATGGGTCTACAGGAAGAGTACAATTGGAAATGACTTCTTACTTTAGATAAAGAATAGCGGAAAAAAAGAGGCCCTGATATCAGGACCTCTTAGACTTGCCGTTTTTTCTACAAACCTTAATAATCTGATAAAACGACTTCTTGGTTTTGGCTGCAGTGCCAAACAGCTCCATTTTAAGGGTGTTTATCATTTCTCTTTCATGCTCGGGAAGGTTCGAAAGCTCATTTAAGAGAATACTGCTTCCAGAGACTTCGGATAAACAAGCCCTTACCTTATTGAGTGATATTATGGCTTCATCTACTCGAACACGTACATCCCTTGTAAATGGATGAACCCCGTTATCAGTCCCCAGGGAATTTCCATCGGTGTCAGAAAGTTCGTAGACTTCCTTCAGATGTGGTATAGCAACGTGGATACCCAGCTCTTCAACATCCTTTTTAAATGGTTCCATTGCTTCCAGTTCACCGTGCACGAGGAACAAACATTTTGGAGGTGTTTTGAATTTCTTGACAAATCTCAGCAGTCCTCTGCGATCAGCATGGGAAGAGAATTCAGGAATGTTTATAATTTGTGCATTTACTGCAATCTCCTCACCGAAAATTTTAACCATTTTCTCGCCGTTTAGAATCCTTCTTCCTAGAGTACCTTCTGCCTGAAACCCCACAAAAATAATAGTACATTCCGGCTGCCAGAGATTATGCTTCAGGTGATGGCGTATCCTGCCTGCAGAGCACATGCCGTTTGCAGAAATGATGGCCATGCAGTCCTTGGAATCATTTAATGCCTGAGATTCATCCCGAGTGGAAGTAACCTTGAGATACTTAAGCTCAAAGGGGCTTAAGGAATTTTGAACATAGTAATCAAGGTCTTTGTCCAATAGGTGCTTAAAACGATTAGGCTTTTTCCAGAAAGCATCCTGAAAGATTTTAGTTACAGCAATGCCCATTGGCGAATCAATCACTATAGTAACATCTTTCAGCATTTCAGCCTCTTCATGGGGAAGCTTTCTTATACCCTCATTAATCGCGTATATAAGGGTTTGCAGCCTTTCAACAGTAAATGCAGGTATGATAACCCTGCCGCCCCTTCTATAGGTCTCCAGGATGGTTCTTGCAAGCTTAAGATTCCGCTGGTCTCTGTCTATGATTTCATGCATCCTGCTCCCGTAAGTAGATTCCATTATCACAAAGTCAGCTGTATCCAGCCTGGCCCGTACATTGTTGCCAATATCACCAGATACAACTACTTTCAGTTCTCTGCCATCAGAATCTACAATCCAGATTTCGACAACTGCCGAGCCGTAAATATGCCCCGCATTTTTAAAGCGGAATCTGACTCCGTTTCCCAGGTCAACCAATTTGTTGTATCTTATCCCTTTAAGAAGGGATAAGCCATCTACGGCATCTGAGACAGTATAAAGCGGTTCAACCTGCCTCCTGCTCCCTTGAGGCGAACGCCTCAGGAGTTTCCTGTTGTAGTGGCTGCAATCCTCCTCCTGGATATGTGCGGAGTCCGGCCAAAGGATAGAACAGAGTTCAGTAGTTCCCTTGGTTGCATATACCCTTCCGGTGAAACCTTTTTTGCTCAGGAATGGAACAAATCCGCTGTGGTCAATATGCGCATGTGTGAGGATTATAAAATCAATGTTTTCTGCAGCTACAGGAAGCCTGGAATTGTACATCTTAAGCTTTCCTTCATAGTTATTCCCGTTCTTCTGTGATAAACCGCAGTCTACAAGAAACCGGACTGTACCCGACTTTGTCTGCGCTTCAAAGTAAGTAAGGGAACCGGTAACCTCCCTTGCGGCTCCAAGAAACTGGACTTTCACCTTACCCTTCTGGCACATTTGAGCAGCATCAGCATCATTAGCCATCCCTTTCCACTCCTTTTCAACGACCTTGGTTTTGGTTTGCTCCAATCAGTACCGATAGGTTATAAGCCGCCAGCCAAAAGACAACTATTAAGTTCTTCCAAGGCATTATTAGACATCCTGAAAATCAAACAGATTTACATAAAATATTACAAAATTCGACACTTTAAACAAGGAAATTATATAGCAATAAAGAATGAGATTCAAATAGAATATTTTAAATTTTTCAACTAAAATGTAATTATTTATTGTAAAATAATACGGTAGAAGTCATTTGTTATTTTTATGTTAAGGAAGGTATCGTAATGAAAACCGGTTTTTTGCCTGTGAATAGAAAAGATATGGATAAAAAGGGATGGGATGAACTGGATTTTCTCTATATCTCCGGCGATGCATATGTAGACCATCCCAGCTTCGGCCATGCCATTATCACAAGGGTACTTGAGAAGGAAGGCTTCAGGGTAGGTATAATTGCCCAGCCAGACTGGCGGAATACCCAGGATTTCTTGAAGCTGGGAAGGCCTAAGTATGGTGTACTTGTCTCATCGGGAAACATAGATTCAATGGTTAATCATTATACTGCTGCAAAGAAGAGGAGAAGCAGAGACCTTTACAGTCCTGGAGGTAAGGCCGGCAGGAGACCGGACAGGGCAGTAATAGTGTATTCAAATAAAGTCAGGGAAGCCTTTCCCGGTATACCGCTAATCATTGGGGGGATAGAGGCTAGCCTGAGGAGGTTTGCACATTACGACTACTGGGATAACAGGGTCAGGAGGTCAATCCTTGTGGATTCACGTGCCGACCTGCTTATATATGGGATGGGAGAGAAGGCAATAACTGATATATGCGGCAGGCTTGCACGGGGAGAGTGTGTAAAAGATATACGGGATATTAGAGGGACCGCATACCTAGGTGATGAGCCCCCTGGAGAGGCTGCTATTGTTGTGCCGTCATTCGAAGAGGTGCTGGATGACAGGAGAAAGTACGCAGAAGGTTTTATGATGCAGTACAGGGAACAGGATGCTGCAAGTGGAAGGGTAGTAGTACAGAAGCACGGAGACAAATACCTGGTGCAGAATCCACCATCATTACCGCTGAGTACATCAGAAATGGATTCCATTTATTCGCTGCCTTTTGAGAGGACATATCACCCTGATTACGACGAGGAAGGTGGAGTTCCGGCTGTAGAGGAAGTTGAATTCAGCATTACAAGCCATAGGGGGTGCTATGGAGGGTGCTCGTTTTGCGCGCTCACCTTCCATCAGGGAAGGGTGATTCAGCCCAGGAGTCATGCTTCCATACTGAATGAGGCAGGGAAAATGGTCTGGGCTCCAAATTTTAAGGGCTATATACATGATGTTGGGGGACCGACAGCAAACTTCAGGAAGCCGGCCTGCAGGAAGCAGACCGATAAAGGAGCGTGCAGGGAAAGGCAGTGCCTGTTCCCTTCTCCATGCAGAAATCTCGAGGTCGACCACAGCGATTACCTTGAACTGCTGAGAAAACTGAGGGATATTCCAGGAATTAAAAAGGTATTTGTACGTTCAGGAGTAAGATTTGATTATCTGACCCTTGACCGGAGCGACCGTTTTTTCAGAGAATTGTGCGAGCATCATGTCAGCGGTCAGCTTAAGGTTGCACCGGAACATGTGTCGGGCCAGGTTCTGCATGCCATGGGCAAACCACCCAGAAGGGTGTATGAAGAGTTTGCAGAGAAGTTTTATAAGGTTAACAGGGAATTGAAGAAGGAGCAGTACCTTGTTCCATACTTCATGTCCAGCCATCCAGGAAGCACACTCAGGGATGCTGTAGAGCTGGCTGAATTTTTAAGGGATATACGTCATACACCTGAACAGGTGCAGGACTTTTATCCGACACCGGGAAGCCTGTCGACCTGCATGTTTTACACAGGAGTGGATCCAAGGACTATGAAAAGGATACATGTGCCCAGGTCTGCAAAGGAAAAAGCCATGCAAAGGGCGTTACTGCAGTACAGGCGTCCTGAGAATTATAAGCTTGTTTACGAGGCACTGGTCAAGGCAGGCAGGGAGGATTTGATTGGCTTTGGTGCGAAATGTTTGATAAGGCCTAAGAGGAACAGGACAGGTGCTGAAGGAAAACTGGGAGAAGTGAAGAGGAAGAGGGCAAAGAAAAAGGGGAGCCGATTGCAGGGGAAGCGGATTAGACGCTCATAAGAGCGGTGTAATCAGATTTCCCTATAGCTAGAAGTTGTATGCCCGGGCTACCCGAAGATACTACTTCTTCGAAGAACTACTTAAATTCCAGGTTCTATGTTCCAGTGTCCAGTCTCCATCAGTCCGCGTCCCCCGTAATCAAAGGGGGACGTTCCTTGAGCGAAGCGAATGGCCGCGTCCCCCCACCTTAATATTGCAAAACTCAATCAATAAGTGTTAGAATTAAGAAAATATCCAGGGAGTGTGAAGGTATATGGCTGCAGGAATTATGGATGGGAGGATGCTGTCCCAAAGGCTCAGGGAAGATGTGAAGCGTGAGGTTGAAGGGTTAAAGCAGAAGGGTATTACCCCTGGTCTGGCGGTTATAATAGTCGGCAGTGACCCGGCTTCAAGAATATACGTAAATTCCAAGAAAAAGGCCTGTGAGGAGTCCGGAATTTATTCTGAGGAATTTGCCCTGAAGGAGGATGTCTCACAGGAGCAGCTGGAAAATCTGATTGTACAGTTAAATGGACGGGCGGATATAAACGGGATTCTTCTTCAGCTTCCCATACCTGGGCACCTTGATGAAGACAAACTTCTTATGGCCATTGACCCCGGCAAGGATGTGGATGGCTTTCACCCGGTTAATATGGGTAACCTGGTACTGGGGCGGGAGGGCTTTGTTCCATGCACACCGGCAGGTGTTATGGAGATTCTTAAAGAGTATGATGTGCAGGTTCGGGGTAAGGAATGCGTAGTGGTCGGAAGGAGTAATATCGTTGGCAAGCCTCAGGCTCTCCTGCTGTTAAGAGAGCATGGTACAGTGACAATATGCCATTCCAGAACCGCCAACCTGGCCGAGGTATGCAGGAGGGCGGATATTCTTGTGGCAGCGGTTGGTAAGCCGGAGATAATAAAAGGGGATATGCTCAAGACCGGAGCTGTTGTAATCGATGTGGGAATGAACCGTGTAGAAGGAAGCAAGAAGCCTGTGGGAGATGTTGAGTTTGAAACGGCAAGAGAGAAGGCCGGCCTGATTACACCGGTTCCAGGAGGAGTGGGCCCAATGACCATAGCAATGCTTCTGAAAAATACCGTCAAGGCAGCCAGATTGGCAGCTGGGTGTTAGTTAATAGAGTATAAGTGCCCGTATATGTACTGCAGTTACCGGAGGTTATATATGGACTATTTACAGGAACTGAATAAACTGAAACAAAACCTCGATAATGCCAAAAGCTATTATTATAGACAGAAAGGCAAGAGGGAGCAGGTAGAGGAGCAGAAAGACAGACTGGAAGACCAGCTGCAGAAAGCACTGGACAACATTGATATTCTTGAACAGGTCAGAATTCTGCTCCAGAAGACCTCGGATTATGCAAGGGAGCAGGCAAGGCAGAAAATTGAACTTCTTGTTACAAACTGTCTCCAGTTCATTTTTGATTCACATATGGAATTCAAAATAGAACTCAGTGAGTCCAGGGGCAGGACCGAAGCAGAATTCTATGTGGTTTCACACATCAATGGTGATACCATCAGGACAAGGCCTCAGGAGGCCAGGGGCGGAGGGGTTGTGGATATAATTTCACTGGCTATCAGGCTGGCAATGCTTGAGTGCAGCGGCCTGGAAACGGGAGGTCCTATAATTCTGGATGAGCCGGCAAAGCACGTTAGCGACGAATATATAATGCAGGTTGCTGAATTCTTAAAGCAGGTCAGCGTCACATTTGGCAGGCAGGTAATCATGGTAACGCACAACAGACACCTTTCGGAGATTGCCGACAAGGCGTTCAGGGTTGAATTGGAGGGCAGCAGGAGTATAGTTTACTTTGATTCTTGACACAAAATTTAAAAAAGTTTAAAATTAATTTATGCCAAATTCTTAACAAATTCGGGTCAGAATCAGGTTGCTAAGACTTGAATAGTATTATTTTGAACTTTGGAAATTGAATACAAAGGAGGTGGACTAGATAGAACTCAATGTACTAATTACGGGTCTAGTAGTTTTCCTTATTACTGCGGCTCTTTTTTTCTGGATAGGCATAGTATTTCGAAAAAAGATTGCTGAAACCAAAATACAAAGTGCAGAGACTGAAGCAGAGAGGATTCTTGCAGATGCAAAGAAAGTTGCTGAAGGCGAGAAGAGAGAAGCACTGATTCAGGCGAAGGAAGAGATACACAAAAACAGAGTCGAGCTGGATAAGGAAATTAAAGAAAGAAGAAATGAAATTTTAAGGCTTGAAAGAAGATTGGTGCAGAAAGAAGAAACCATTGACAAGAAAGTTGAAGCACTGGAGCAGAGAGAAGAAGGACTGAATAAAAAGAACAAGGAAGTCCAGGCACTCAAGGAGGAACTAGCCAATCTTCATAAAAAGCAGCTGGAAGAACTTGAAAGGATATCTGGTCTTTCAACCGAGGAGGCCAAGGAATACCTTCTGAAGAACCTGGAAGATGAAGTCAAAATGGAAGCTGCAGTTATGATAAAAGATATTGAAGCCAGGGCAAAAGAGGAAGCAGATAAGAAGGCAAAAGAAATTGTTGCTGGCGCAATACAAAAGTGTGCTGCAGACCATGTGTCTGAGACTACAGTATCTGTTGTTCCACTGCCCAATGACGAAATGAAGGGAAGAATAATTGGGCGTGAAGGAAGAAATATCAGAACACTGGAAACCTTGACCGGCATTGACCTGATAATTGATGATACTCCTGAAGCTGTCATACTCTCGGGATTTGACCCCATTAGAAGGGAAGTAGCCCGAATAGCTTTGGAAAAGCTCATACTTGATGGCAGAATACATCCGGCAAGAATTGAAGACATGGTGGAGAAAGCCAGAAAAGAAGTAGAGACAACCATAAGACAGGAAGGGGAAAGGGCGACTTTTGAAACCGGCATACACGGACTTCACCCTGAACTGGTCAGATTGCTGGGAAGACTGAAATACAGGACCAGCTACGGTCAGAATGTTCTTACTCACTCCATCGAAGTAGCGCGTTTGGCAGGACTGATGGCAGCTGAACTTGGATTGGATGCAGTCATGGCAAAGAGAGCCGGATTACTGCATGACATAGGTAAAGCTGTAGACCATGAAATGGAAGGTTCACATGTGACTATTGGTGCCGATTTGGCAAAGAAGTATAAGGAAAATAGTGAAATTGTGAATGCAATAATGTCTCATCATGGTGATGTTGAAGCCACTTCAGTAGTTGCTGTTCTGGTTCAGGCCGCCGATTCAGTTTCGGCAGCAAGGCCTGGTGCAAGGAGAGAGACCCTCGAGACCTATATAAAGAGGCTTGAGAAGTTAGAAGAGATTGCTAATTCCTTCTCTGGTGTAGAAAAGTCATTTGCAATTCAAGCTGGCAGAGAAGTCAGAATTATGGTTAAGCCCGAAGATGTTTCAGATGCTCAAATGGTATTGATTGCAAGAGATATAGTTAAGAAGATTGAAGAAGAACTGGAATATCCGGGTCAGATTAAGGTTAATGTAATAAGAGAAATTCGCGCAATTGAATTTGCCAAATAATGAATAGTTATTGATTGAAAAGCTGAAGACAGTTGAACTGGGTTGAAATTAAAAGCATTTTCCAGATATTAATAAAAAGCGTGGAAACACGCTTTTTATTATAATAAGGGAGGAAACATATTGAATCTGCTTGTAATAGGGGATATAGTTGGAAATCCGGGAAGAAAAATCACCAAGGACCTGCTTCCGGCCATAAAGAAAGAACATAAAATCGATATGGTTATTGCAAATGGTGAGAATTCCGCTGGTGGTATAGGCATAACATACAGTGTAGCGCGGGAATTGTACGCGTATGGGGTTGACGTGATTACGACCGGCAACCATGTCTGGGCGAAAAAAGAAGTATTAAATTTCATTAATGAAGACAGCAGGTTGATAAGGCCTGCCAATTATCCTGCCGAACTTCCTGGCTGTGGCAGTACGGTTTTCCGCCTGGCTGATAAATCTGTTGGTGTAATAAATGTCCTTGGACGGGTATACATGGACCCGATTGATAGTCCCTTCAGATCAGTTGACAGGGAGATTGACAGGATTAAAGACTCCGTAGATTTTATTGTTGTGGATTTCCACGCTGAAGCTACTTCGGAAAAGTTAGCCATGGGGTGGTATCTTGACGGAAAAGCTACAGTAGTGTTTGGCACCCATACCCATGTGCAGACATGTGACGAAAGAGTCCTGCCTTGTGGAACTGGATATATTACCGATATTGGTATGACCGGACCGTATAATTCTATTATAGGTGTAGATAAGGATATAGCGCTCAAGAAATTTATCATGCTTATTCCCGAGAGATTTGAAGTGGGAAAAGGGGATATGCAGTTAAATGCGGTGATATTCAGTATCGACGATGTAACTAAGAAGGTTAATGAAATCAAGAGACTGTTTATAAAAAGGTGAGTTAGATTCTCGTAATAGTTTAGTATTTATCCGATGACTACCGCCGCTAAGACTCCAGCTGCAATATTAAAGATAAGCGGCGCTACGTCCCTGGATAACGGCTTCTAAAATTCAGATGGAGCACACTCCACCTGAATCCAAGAATCCTGTTTATGGGAGTAAAACTGTACTTTATTCAATACATGATAAATATGTAAAAATATAGAAGGATTTATAAAACATTTGTAGAATATTTTCTATCAATGAATAAAGTACAGGAGGATGTAAATATGGACGTAATGAAGGTATCAACCAAATCAAATCCGAACTCAATAGCAGGAGCAATAGCAGGAATTGTTAGGGAACGTCAGAGGGTAGAGGTGCAGGCAGTTGGAGCTGGAGCTATTAATCAGGCAGTAAAGGCTATAGCCATTGCCAGAGGTTTTGTTGCTCCATCGGGTATGGATTTGATTTGTATTCCCGCTTTTACCGATATAACCATTGAGGAAGAACATAGAACAGCAATAAGATTGATTATAGAACCCAGATAAGGAAATCGGGATTACCGTAGCGTAGTTTAATAAATATATTCTTTTCTGGCATATGCCTGGGCAGCACCCTTGACCCGGGCTTTCTTTATGCAAATTTCTGTATCAGTCTAGGGAAAGTTAATATCTGTAGGCCCGGGCTTTGGCTGGGCACAAGTCCCAGCCGTATGCCCTGGGCTACCCGATGGCATTTGGATTTCTTCACAAAATTATTCGCCAGTTAATCTACTTTCCCTACATATTTCTTCTATTTGTTGTATAAGTCTAAACCTAAGTAAATTATGAAAAAAAGTTTAGAAACGCCGGAACATTTATGTGATAACATATATCTAAGGAGTGAAGTATAGTGTGGAAAATGGAGGATGCGTTTATGTTCAAAATATTTATTAAAAGCAGTATCCTGGCGGTCATGACGCTTTCACTGGTCTCCTGCAGTATTGGTAAGAAACAGCCCGCAGAGGGTACAATTATTGATGGGTCAGGTGCCAAACCCTCTTTTCATACTTCTCAGGAGCACCGGAACAAGCTCCAAAAGGATTTTACAGAGTATGATATTCCAATAAAAACAACATACAGCAATCTTTACTGGTCTCAGGACAATAAATACATACTCTTTCAAGGGGATGGGGACCAGGATGGTGCTTCACAGAATGAAGGCCATAATAATCATATAATCCTTGCCGATTTTGAAAAAGGGACAATGTATGATATCAGGAAAGGATTCCTGATGGGCAGGCCGGATTGGTCGCCGGATGGAACTAAAGCTGCCTTTTTATCTGAAGGTATCTATGTTCTGGATTTGAAAACACGCAATTTGACACTGGTCTCGGAGAAAGGATACAAGCCGGTCTTTTCACCTGATGGCACCAAGCTGGCATACTCAGATGACGGCATCTGCATATACAGCATGAGCACAGGTGAAACCCGGAGGGTTACAAACAGACCTGATGACATTGCAGCAGCATGGTTTTCGGATAATTACAGGATGCTTTTCTTCAGGAATAACGGCAAAAAGCTCACCGATGGAGCAGGATATGAACAGAATCTTAGTATCCTGGATACCCGTAGAGAAGACAGCTACTTTGATGTACTGCCAGATAACAAAGGAAAGTTCAGAGGTGTTGAGTGGGTTGTTCAGGATAAGGTATTCCATCTCGAGGCAGGCTGGGATGATGGATTCTACGACTATATTGTCAATCTGCAAAAGCATACAGATGTATTTATTGGCGAGAGAACTGCCGGCCATACTATGGCATCAGTGGATGTATACAAGGACAGGGTTATAGTTGGGGAAGGTGCACAGATTAAGTTGTATGACCTCGAAATGAAGAAGATAGATGAATACACCATAAAGGAAGATACCGACAACAGGAAGACAAAGTATAACCTGTATCATCAGTTTCTTCCAGATGGAAGAATAGCAGTATGGCATGCCGAGCAGACACTTGAGAGAGGCTCTTTAATAGTCATTGATATAGAAAAGAGACTCCAGCAGCTTGTTGTAGATTACGCTGCAGCTAACTGCTTCTACCCTTCAAATGACGGCAAGGTTGCAGCACTTGTTGAGTATGGTAAGAGAATACGGTTCTACGATATTCCTCCGGCCATTGACTTACAGGACCTGCAGACTGAAAGTGAAATTAGAAAACTCTATCCGGCCAATGAAGGGTATGAGTGGATATACAACGGCCTTGCGGAATACGGTCACACCATGAAGCTGGATAAGATTACAGAGACCGAAAACGGCCTGCAGTACCGTATCAAGGGAACTTTTCAGAGTGCATCTGGCTTTCCACCAACAGAGGAGGACAGATTCACAATAGACTATATTCTCACAGATAGTTCGATTAGAGAGGTTGTCGTAAAACCCGGAAGGCTTCCCCATAAAATTACTGAATTTGACCTGATAAGGGCGCCGCTCAAGAAAGGGACAAAGTGGAGTGAAGAAGTCTTAATCGAAGGAAAGAAAGCACTCCTCAGTTCCGAGATAATTGATGAGGGAACAGATGAAAGGTCAAGCAAATATTATACCATCAGGTTCAAGGCTCCACTTGAAGGTTTCCCGAACAACACTTATGTGGAAACCAGGACTTTGAAGGAAGGTATAGGGATAAAATATTTTGAGAATACATTTAATAAGGAGATCCTATTTAACTACGGTGTATTTGAACCGGGTATAGATTAATTTGAGTTGTGCAGTATTCTAAGATATTTTCTAAAAATAAATTAACCGCTCATAAGGGCTACGAAATCAAGATAAACTAGATGCTTGTCATGTAAATTTCAGACCGGAATTAATTCGCCGTCCAGGCTCAATAATTCCTAGAATTGACGTCATGTCAATTCTTCTTGAAATTTATGCATAACTTCGCATAGTTTATCTAAGGTTTCTTCGCAAACTTATTCGCCAGTTAATTCATTTTCCTTACATTTATTGTACTAGTCAAATAGATTTAACACTCATTGTGAGAGAACAAATTTTTCCTGCCACAGCCAGGCGGTGTTCAGATTCCACCGCCCGGCTTTTTCCTTTTTTTATCTCAAAAAGTACAATATGCCATTATAAAAAATAAAGGATTTTTGTTAAGCTGTGTAGAATAAAGTAACCTGAAGGACATCTTTTTCCGTAAAACTGTTTCCCATGTACAGTACGGGTAAGTCTGCGTGCTTGTGCATTATGTTTTTCCCGGATTATTTACTGTACATATATTAAGGAATATAGAAAAGGAGTATGGCGATAAGTTGGATATAAGACAGCTTGACAATATAATAAAGAAGACTATTGAAGCTATAGACAAGAGCAAGTCTGAGCTTTTTGACGTTTCCGAGGTTGCCAGAAAGGAAAAGAAAAGGATAGAAGAGGATTTTGAGCTGTCCAAGCACAGGGTTATTGAACTGGCAAACGACGTAAAAGCTATCGAAGATGAGCTGATTGAAAGTAAAAGGAAGCTTCTGTACGCAAACAAGTACTATGAGAAATTCTCCGAGGAACAGAAGAAGTCGGTCTATGAAAGAACCGAAACACTCAGGGTGGAACTGGCTGTCAAACGTGAACTTGAGCAGATAGCCATCCAGAGGAGGAACGAACTGGAGCTCAGGCTTAGGGATGCCATCAAGATGGTGGAAAGGACCGAAAAGCTCATTTCGGCTATTGGCTCGGCAATGAATTTTCTGACCGGTGACCTTCAGTCTGTGACCGAGCAACTGGAAGATATTCAGCATAGGCAGAGCATGGGCATAAAGATTATCAAGGCCCAGGAAGAAGAGAGACAAAGAGTGGCAAGAGAAATACACGATGGTCCTGCCCAGTCTATGTCAAACGTTGTGCTAAAGGCGGAAATATGCGAAAAAGTCATGGATGCCGATATCGATGCAGCCAGGAAGGAGATTAAGAACCTTAAGGCAATTGTCAAAGAAAGTCTCCAGGATGTGAGAAGAATAATTTACGACCTGAGGCCTATGTCTCTGGATGACCTCGGACTTATCCCCACTCTCCAGAGGTATGTTAACTCCTATGTAGAGCAAAATGAAATACCTGTGGTTTTCAGAACCAGGGGCAGTGCTGACAATCTAAAACCTGTTGTTTCACTGACCATATTCAGGATTATGCAGGAGGCGCTGAGTAATATCCATAAATACGCAAATGCCCGGAATGTAACCGTAAACCTGGAATTTCTCCAGGAAGAAACATTGTTTACAATAACCGATGACGGTAAGGGATTTGATATTGAAGAGGTAAAGAAGAAGCATCTGAATATTAACGGTGGGTTCGGCCTCTTCAGCATGCGTGAAAGAGTCGAGCTTCTGCAAGGCCGGTTCGAAATTACATCGGAAAAAGGTAAGGGAACCAGAATTACTGCCAGGATACCGATGATTGTAGGGGAGGGAAGCCTGAATGGATAAAATATCAGTTCTCATAGCCGATGACCATTCATTGATGAGGCAAGGACTGAAACAGATTTTGGAACTCGAAGAAGACATGCAGGTTATTGGTCAGGCTACCAACGGGCAGGAGGCTGTTGATATGATTAAGCGCCTTAAGCCGGACGTAGTGCTGATGGATATTAATATGCCAGTAATGAACGGAATACAGGCAATAAAAGAACTCAGAGAGGCCTACGTGCCTTCAAAAATAGTAGTACTGACAATTCATGAGGACAGGGAGTACCTCTTCAAAACCCTGCAGACCGGCGCGGAGGGTTACGTGCTTAAAGACGCAGAATCCAGCGTGCTTCTGGCCGCAATCAGAAGCGTATACAATGGGCAGAATTATATACAGCCCAATATGACAAGGGAACTTGTAAAAGAATTTACACGCGTGACCCGAAATGAAAAAAGAAGGTCTGACGAGATTCCTCTGACAGACAGGGAGATTGAGGTCATTGAATTGATAGCAGAAGGCATGCTCAACAAGCAGATAGCCCAGAAACTATTTATTAGTGAAAAGACCGTGAAAAATCACGTTTCAAACATTTTTAAAAAACTCAATGTAAGTGACAGGACCCAGGCAGCCATCTATGCATTAAAACATAATATCAAAAAATAATACGGACAAGGGCTGAGGTTCACCTTCAGCCTGAACTCTTTCGTGCCCAAAAGTCAAATACATATAATAAAAGGAAATTCCCCCGCATAACATTTAATGATGAACCGATAAGTGGGGGAATTTTTCATGTCAAAAAGAATGAGAATACTTGCCTTTGTGCTGGTAATGGTTTTCGCTTTCAGCAGTATCATTATCTACCCATATGCTCAAGCCGAAGACGTCGAAGTATTTGAAGATGAAGGAACGGCACAGCCGACGTTAAATGTACAGGAGGAGCAGACCGGGCCGCTGTTTGAACTTGAGTCTGAGTCTGCCATACTGGTGGATGCCGGTTCGGGGCAGGTGCTGTTTGAAAAGAAGTGCCATGAGAGACTGCGGCCGGCAAGCGTTACCAAGGTTATGTCCCTGTTATTGATTATGGAAGCAATAGATACGGGAAAGATAAAGCTCAGTGATATTGTTACATGCAGTGAATATGCCGCCGGAATGGGAGGGTCGCAAATCTGGCTCGAACCCGGAGAACAGATGACGGTTGACGACCTTCTGAAATGTGTGACCGTTGGCTCGGCAAATGATGCGACTGTTGCGCTGGCCGAGCATATATACGGGAGCATAGAAGCATTTGTCAATGAAATGAACAGCAGGGCAAAGAAGCTGGGAATGAAGGACACCAATTTTGTAAATGCTACAGGACTTGATGCAGACAATCATTATACCAGTGCATACGATATTGCCCTTGTGTCAAGGGAGCTTTTAAGCAAGTACCCTCTCATACACAAGTATACAACCATCTGGATGGATACCGTGAGGGATGGGGAATTCGGACTGGCCAATACAAATAAACTTATCAAGTTTTACGACGGCTGCGATGGAATTAAAACCGGCTCTACATCCAAATCACTGTTCTGCCTTTCTGCCACGGCTGTCAGAAGCGACCTTAGACTGATTGCGGTCGTTATGGCTGCGCCAACCAGCAAAATCAGGTTCGCAGAGACCTCAAAGCTGTTTGACCACGGCTTTGCCAGCTTCAGCTCGGTGCTCGCCGCCAAAAAGGGTGAGGCATACGGTACAGTCAAGGTTGCAAAGGGTATAAAAGGCAAAATTGACTGTGTGATGTCCGAAGATGCAAGGGTATTGGTGAGGAAGGGTAAGGAGGAGACTGTTGAAAGAGTTATCTCCCTGCCCGAGAAAGTCAAGGCTCCTGTAGAAAAAGGGCAGAAGATAGGTGAAGTTGAGATGAAGACCAGGGAAAAGAAACTTGCAAGCTTTGACCTTGTTGCAGCAGAGTCTGTAGGCAAAGCAACATTTGTAAAACTGTTTACCTCAATTGTAGACAGATGGTTCACTGTAGGCAGATAAGAGTATTAACCGGGAATCCGATATGTATTGGGGCAGGCATTCACGCCTGCTCCTTTTTACCTGAAATAACTTTTAAAAAATGGGCATAATGGTATAATATATTAAGGAACGGTTCCAAATCATTGATTCCAGGAGGTGGCGCAAGCCATGAAAAAGTATGTCTGTGTAGTATGCGGTTACGTATACGACCCGGAGGTCGGAGACACCGATGCTGAAATACCGGCAGGTACAGCTTTTGAAGATTTACCGGATGAATGGGTTTGTCCTGTCTGCGGAGTTGGTAAGGACCAGTTTGAGGAGGAGCAGTAATGCAGCCTGTACAGATTAGCGGCAATATTTACTGGGTTGGCGGGATTGACTGGGATTTAAGGGATTTTCACGGTTATGTGACACGCCGTGGGTCTTCCTACAACGCCTACCTAATTATTGATGATAAGATTACGCTTGTCGATACGGTAAAGCATTATCTGTTTGACGAGATGATGGCCAGGATATCACGCATTGTTGACCCGTCCAAAATAGACTATGTAATCTCAAACCATGTGGAGATGGATCATTCGGGCGGTTTGCCGGAGCTAATGAAGGCTGCACCGAATGCGGTTGTTGTTACTTCGCCTAACGGTGAAAAGGGTTTACGGGCGCATTATAAGAAGGACTGGAACTTCAGGATTGTGAAGTCCGGAGATGTTCTCAATATCGGCCGGAGAAATATCAGTTTTGTACTTACACCCATGATTCACTGGCCGGACAATATGGTATCCTATGTGCCCGAAGACAGGCTCCTGTTTTCAAATGATGCATTCGGCCAGCACATTGCCTCATCCGAGAGGCTTGACCATGAGCTTCCATATGACATGGTAAAAGAAGAGGCTGCAAGGTATTATGCAAACATTGTCCTGCCTTACAGCAGCCAGGTCCAGACGGCTCTTGAGGCCGTAGGAGGCCTGGATATCGGGATTATTGCACCCAGCCACGGTGTTGTATGGAAGTCGCATATAAAGGATATTCTTGAGGAGTACGGCAAATGGTCGGCAAATCAGACAGAGAACAAGGCCGTTATAGTTTATGACTCTATGTGGGAGTCAACCAGGAAGATTGCATATGCCGTCCAAAGCGCCTTTGAAGACAAGGGCGTGACAACACGGATGTTTAATCTGAAATCCAACCATAATTCCGATATTTTGACCGAGGTTTTGAATGCAAGATATATAAGTATTGGTTCATCGACGCTGAATAACAATATGCTCCCTACTGTGGCGTCTTTCCTGACCTATATGAAAGGCCTTGCCCCCAAGAACCGGGTGGGACTGGCCTTTGGCTCTTACGGCTGGGGAGGCCAGAGCATTGCCCAGGTTGAAGAGGTGCTCAAGGACTGCGGTTTTGAGATGCTCGAGAGCATAAAGTATCAGTATATACCTGAAGAGGGCTGGCTTGGAGAAACGGCTGAGAAATTGAAGGAGCAAATAGTCTGAACTGCTGTTTTTTCACTGCGAACGACATATGAATGTCGTTTACAGTGAAAATATTACTGTTTGCGAAATAATATGCAAATAATGTCAGAAATATGATATGAATTTTAGAAGAAGCATCCATAGTGGATGCTTCTTTTTTAAATTCTACCCGGGGAGGTAATTCTGTGAGGAATATGAAGAGATTATTGGTTTTGAGTGTTTTTATATTTTGTATGTTTTTCGCTGTAGGTTCTGCGTATGCAGATACCAATGTAAGCGGGACGATTTCTGCGGATACTACCTGGACAGCGGTGAACAGCCCGTATATTTTGACCGGGGATGTGACTGTAGCTCAGGGAGTTACGCTGACGGTAGAACCGGGGGTGGTAGTTAAGGCTAATTATTATAACTATGGGCTTACGGTACAGGGAGAAGTGTATGCAGCAGGGACAGGAGAAAGTCAAATAGTATTTACATCAAAATATGATGCTGATTATGGGGGCGGTGGTGTTGGAACAAGCTATACTTATTATTGGAAAGGTATAACGATAGAAAGTACAGGTGAGTTTAATGGATATAACATAAAAGTGAGGTATTCAGGATGTACCACCTCCTGTGCAGGTTTTTGGGTTAATGGGAAACTCAATCTTGTAAGTTCAGAGATTTATAAACCTTACTATAGAGGAATATACGTATCGTCTAACAATGCTGTTACAGTAAGAAATAACACAATGACATATTGCACCTGGACGAACCTAGAATTCATTAATAATGGAACAAATGAGTTCGTAATTGAGAATAATACATTAAATAGAAGTGCAATACGGGCAAATAATTATAGTTCTGGCACGGTAACTGTACAGAATAATACAATTACAGATGCAAACAAATTTGCTATAGAAGTAAAGAATACCGGAACAGGAATAATTACAGCTAGAAATAATACTATAACGAGCACCTATGGTCTTTATATTGGACATACTGGTTCAGGTACTACTAATATTGAGGATAATATAGTACAGAATGGAGCTGGTTATGGTTTATATATTTATAGCTATAATACAACCGGAGTATTGAGTATAAGGAATAATAGTATAAGTAATATGGGATATCCATTGTATATAAATTTAGATTATTTATATGGACCAATCTCATCAATAATAGCGGAAGTATCAAATAACACATTTAATAATTGTGGTAGTACCGTTAACCTTGGTGGCACGTTGAAAACCAATATGACACTACCAAAAAGTAACTATAGCTATTATAACTCATACCTTTTAGTAAGCGAAGTAGGAGTTGACCAAGGAGTGACGCTGACGGTAGAACCTGGAGTAGTACTGAAGGCTGGCAGATGTGGCATTTTAACAAATGGAGTTATAAATGCAATAGGGACGGCAGAGAGTCCAATAATATTTACATCTGTGTATGACTCAGAATATGGTGGAAGCGGAGTAACAACAAGTACATACCACTGGTATGGAATAACTGTATCAAGTACAGGAGAATTCAATGGAGATAATATAAAAGTGAGATATTCAGGAGGCACTACTTCCTGTGCAGGTTTTTGGGTTAATGGGAAACTCAATCTTGTAAGTTCAGAGATTTATAAACCTTACTATAGAGGAATATACGTATCGTCTAACAATGCTGTTACAGTAAGAAATAACACAATGACATATTGCACCTGGACGAACCTAGAATTCATTAATAATGGAACAAATGAGTTCGTAATTGAGAATAATACATTAAATAGAAGTGCAATACGGGCAAATAATTATAGTTCTGGCACGGTAACTGTACAGAATAATACAATTACAGATGCAAACAAATTTGCTATAGAAGTAAAGAATACCGGAACAGGAATAATTACAGCTAGAAATAATACTATAACGAGCACCTATGGTCTTTATATTGGACATACTGGTTCAGGTACTACTAATATTGAGGATAATATAGTACAGAATGGAGCTGGTTATGGTTTATATATTTATAGCTATAATACAACCGGAGTATTGAGTATAAGGAATAATAGTATAAGTAATATGGGATATCCATTGTATATAAATTTAGATTATTTATATGGACCAATCTCATCAATAATAGCGGAAGTATCAAATAACACGTTTAATAATTGTGGTAGTACCATTAACCTTGGTGGTACATTGAAAACTAGTATGGTACTTCCTAAGAGCAAATATAATTACTATAAATCATACCTGATTATTGGAGGTATGATAGTAGCACAAGGAGTAACATTAAATATTGATTCAGGAGTTGTAATTAGGGTTAGTACAGGAGGTAGCAACAGGAATATTACGGTAAACGGTATAGTTAATGCAATAGGAGCACCAGAAAGTCCAATAGTATTTACTTCCGAATATGACTCAGAATATGGAGGAAGTGGAGTAACACAAAAGTATAATTATTGGAATGGAATAGAAGTATCAAGTACAGGAGAGTTTAATGGAGACAATATAAAGGTAAGATATGGAGGATATAGTGGAAGTACATGGTTGGCTAACATAAGAGTTTTCGGAAAATTGAATTTAGTCAATTCAGAAGTATATAAAGCTTATTATTATAGTATATATATTAACTCTGGTATTCAACCTACAATAATAAATAATTCATTTGTTATGAATTCGGGCTATGGCTTTTACAATGCTAAATACTCTACAATGACCATAGACGCCTCCATGAACTACTGGGGAGCATACAGCGGACCCAAAGCCCCGGACAATCCTTCAGGCACAGGAGACAAAGTAAACGCCGGAGTAACCTACTCACCCTGGCTGGTATCCAACGTATGGTTCGACCCAGGCCTTCGTACCCAGACCTTCTTCGGAGAACAAGACACGAACATAGCAACCGGAAACTTCTCAAGAAGCCATACCGACCTGACGGTAACCTCGCCCGGCTTCGAACTCAGCTTCAGCCGGACATACAACTCAAAGGACGACAAAACCGGCAGCTCCATGGGAAGAGGCTGGACATTCGGCTTTGAAGGCAGCATCATAACCGACCCTTACAACTCAGCCACAAAGATAATCAGGCTGCCCGACGGAAGCATACAGACCTTCACCGACACCGGAAGCGGAGCATATATTGCCAACGACTCAAGAAACACATTGGTAAAACAGGCTGACGCAACTCACATCCTAACCACCAAAGACCAGTACCAATACGGCTTCGACACAAACGGCCGGCTGGTATGGATGAAAGACAGGAACGGAAACACCGTAACCATACAGGTTGACGCCTCCACCGGCAAAGTAAACAGCATAACCGACGGAGCAGGAAGGCAGTACACAATCACATACAACCCCGAAGGCTTCATAGAAACCATAACCGACCCTGCAAACAGGCAGGTAAGGTACGAATACGAAAACAGCCTGCTGGTCAGGGCAATCGACCCAATGGGCAGCATCACAAGATACACCTATGACGCTCAAGGGTATCTCACCGAAATCAGAGACCACAACTCCAACCTCATAGAAGCCATAACAACCTATGCAGAAGGAGACAGTGAAGGCAAGGTCAGCCAGACTACCGACGCATATGGAAATACACACACATATACATATGACACGGCAAACAGAAAAACAACCATTACCGACACTAACAGCAGGGAGACCATACACTGGTACGACAGGTACATGTACACCATAAAAACCCAGGATGCCGAAGGCAGGCAGACCACAGTAGAATACTTCACCGATGCAAGCGGTGTAAACAAATATGGTGAGGAAAAATCCGTAACCGACAGGAACGTAAACAAAACCGACTATCAGAGGGACGACAGGGGCAACATAACCAAGATAACCAACCCTGACACAAGCTTCAGGGAAATGGCATATGACGATAAAAATAACCTCATAAGCGAAAGGGACGAAGACGGAAAATATACCTTCTACATATACGATGCCGAAAAGAAAAACCTCATAAAAAAAGCGCAGCCCCTAAACGGAACCGACCAGTATACACAAGGCTGTGATGAGACTCCATTTGCCGTAACAAACTATACATACTATACACCCGAGGAATCCCAACAGCTTGGGTACAACGCAAAAGGACTTATTAAAACAATAACCGACCCCAAAAGCCACAGCGCAATATATACCTATGACACCTACGGCAATGTAGAAACCGTAACCGAGTCGGTATACCAGGGCAGGAACATAACCACAACCTACCAATACAACAACATAGGCTGGAAAACAAGAGCCATATCGCCCATGGGCTTTGAGACTACATATACTTACGACCAGAACGGCAGGCTTGAAAAAACGGTACTCCACGGAGGAGAAACCACCAGGACAACCTATGACGCTATGGGCAGAAAAACAAAAGAAATATCTCCAAACCTATACGACCCGGATGCAGACGACATACAAAACCATACATATTCAGGTAACCACGGGTACAGGTATACCTATTACCCCAGCGGACTGCTTCACACATCAACAGACCCTGAAGGAAACACAAGCACCTATACCTACGACCTCTATGGCAACATTAAAACAGAAACAAAGCCAAACGGCGCAGTATATGAATACGAATACGACGTAATGAACCGACTGGCAAAGGTAAGCTTCAAGGAAAATGCTGAATCCAACCCTGTGCTTCTTGAAGAATATGCCTATACCATACTGATCGATGGAAAAACGCAAAAAGCCCATACAAGGTATCTGAACAGCACCGAAACAGCGGTCACCATTTACACATATGACTATGCAGGAAGACTGGTAGAACAGCAGAACTCTGACGGAACAACACTAGCCACAAGCTACAACCCCAACGGAACAATAAACATTACAACAGACCAAAACAACAGCGCCACATACTACAAATACGACGGCTTAAACAGGCTCACAGAACAATGGAGCCCATTCGAAAACACAGGCGGAACAATCAAATACACATACACTGGAACAGCCTACGATAAAGCAGGAAGAAAAATAGCCGAAACAGCCGGCAAAGACAAGGTGGAACTATACAATACACCTGCCCGGACCATAACTACAAACTACAGCTACTATGAAAACGGCTGGCTTGAGACAGCTACCGACAGCGCAGGAAGAAAAACAGAATACAGCTACGACGACGACGGAAATATCACAAAAGAAGAGATGTACACTGATGAAATAAACAGGAACACAACCGAATACACAAACAATCACCTGGGCAAGCCGATAGAAAAGAAAGTCCACACAAAAGAAGGAGACCTCTTCGGAAACAACTTTGAAAATACCCAGGACACAATACTAACCACAGCATACACATACGACAAAAACGGAAACCTCAAAACAAAAACAACACCCGACAACACAACAACAACCTATGAATACGACACCATGGACAGAAAGATACTGGAAAGCATGCCCGGCCAGGATGAATACGGCGCAAGCGTAACAATAGCAGTCTACACAACATACAACTGGGAAGGCAAGCCACTAATTATTGTCGATGCACTAGACAACACAACAACCCATGCATACGACAAAAGAGGGCAGCTAAAAATCATAACCGATGCAGATGGAGGAGTAACGGCATACTACTATGACAGGGCCGGAAGAAAGATTGCCGAAGTATCGCCAAAGAACTACGACCTTGCCAAAGAGCTTACAGAAATGAACAGGACCGAATACACCTATGACCTCATGGACAGGGTAAAAACCATAACCCAAACATACTATGACACCGATACCTCACAGTGGATAACCATAACCTCAAAGGCATACAAATACGACAATAGAGGAAACAAAACAAAAGAACTGGATGCCTTGGGCTATGATGCAGGCACAGGCGAAACAGCAGAAGAAAAAATAAACACCGGATACGGAACAGAATACGTATACAACCTTGCAAACAAACTAACAGAAACACTTGACCCTGAATCAAAAGACAGAAGCCTGAGCTTTACAATAAAATATGAATATGACGCACTAGGCAGAAAAACAGCCGAAACCAATGCAAAAGGCGTCATAACAACCTACTACTACGATGATGCAGGAAATATAACCTCAACCACCGTAAGGGAAACAATAGGTTCCCCTGAGCAGACCCTGCAGGAAAACACCTATGACCTCATAGGAAACCTCAAAACAACAACAGATGGTAACGGTAACACAACTGTATATGAATACAACGCATACAATAAGCTGAGGAAAGCAGTATACCCCGGTGATGAAACCATACCTGCAAACGCAGTAACCTACCAGTACGACACCGTTGGAAACCTCAAAAAACAGCAGGACACCGAAGGAACGGTAGACCTCTATAACTATGACAGCCAGGGAAGACAGCTAAGCCGCACTCAGCAGAAAGAAGACGGCACAGAAAATATAACAAACACAACAAGCTATGATAAAAACGGGAACAAGAGATTTGAAACAGACGGGAACAACAACACAACCGAGTACACCTATGACTCGCTAAACAGGCTAAAAACCGTAACCAACGCAGTATACCAGACCACCATATACAGGTATGACGCAAACAGTAATCTCCTGACTACAACAGACTGGAGGGGAAATATATATTCCAACGTATATGACCCGTTAAACAGGCTCTTAGAAAAGAAAGACCCGTATGGCAAGATCATACAGAAAAATGAATACTACAAAAACGGTCTGCAGTCCAAATCATACGACGCACTGAACAATCTGACACAGTACCTGTATGACAAAAACAACAAGCTGGTACAAACCATAGACCCGGAAAACCACACAACAAGCCAGGCCTATGACGATACAGGCAATATATACACCAGGACAGACGGAAGAGGAAAAACCACAACCTACAACTATGACCTGTTAAACAGACTGGAATCGGTAGTAAACGCGAAGAATGAAACCACAAGCTACACCTATGACCTAAACGGAAACATGCTGACCCAAACAGATGCAAAAGGCCATACAACCACATTTGAATACAATGCAGCAAACAAGCCGGTAAAAAGGATAGACCATGGTGGAATAGGAAACCCAGCAAAAACAGAAAGCTATACCTACTACGCCAATGGCAACCTGAAAACAAAAACAGACAGGAACGGAGAAACAACAACCTACACCTATGATTCCCACGGCAGAATGACATCACAGGCAGTAGGAGGACAAAGCATAAGTTACACCTATGACTTAAACGGCAACCAGCTAACAATGACTGACAGTACCGGAACAACAGTAAGAGAATACGACGGACTGAATAGAGCAGTTACAAAAACAGTACCAGGTATTGGAATATCCTACTATGACTATGATATAATTGATAGTGTAGGAGAAGGTGAAGTAGCAGAAACAACAACAGACCCCAAGGGTAATATTACAACAAAGGTATACGACAGGGCAGGCAGGCTGAAAGAAGTAAGGACAGAAAACGGAACCACAACCTACACCTACTACGACAACGGAGCAAAGCAGAGTGTAGTCTATCCTGACGGTTCAAGGGAAGTATACACATACTATCCCGACAACACACTGCACACCCTCACCAACAGGAAACCGGACAGCGCGGTAATAGACACCTACTCATACACCTATGATGCTGCAAACAACCAGACAACAAAGGTAGATGCAAGAGGGACGACAAGCTATACATATGACGACTTAAACAGGCTTGAGACAGTATCAGAGCCGAATGGCAAGGTTACAATCTACACCTTTGATATGGCAGGCAACAGGGCAGCAGAAACCGTAACCCAACCGGTATACGACAGCGTATACTCAACCTACAGCTACAATGAGCAGAACAGGCTTATGGAGATACTGACCTGGGCAAACGGCATACAGACAGAAACGGTCATATTCACCTACGACAATAACGGCAGCCAGCTGACAGTATCGAAGGCGGTATATGAGGAAGTATACGGTTGGCAGTCTCCTACCGTAACCATAAATGAATATGACCTGTTCAATCAGTTGATAAAAACAACCACACCGGATAACAAGGTAATAACCAACACCTATGACGGAGAAGGAAAGAGGACCGCCAAGGATGTAGATGGAGAAACCACAAGGTACCTGTACGAATATGACAAGGTAATCCTTGAACTGGATGGAGAAGGAGGACAAAAGGCAAGGAACGTACACGGGACAAGCCTTATATCCAGGGATGTGGAAGGCCTGACCGGGTACTACTTCTACAACGGCCATGGGGATGTGACAGTAATCCAGGATGTATACGGTAACCAGCTGGCGCTGTACTACTATGATGCATTCGGTAATCCTGAGACTGTACAGGAGAGCGTATACAACCCGTACCGCTATGCAGGGTATATGTATGATGAAGAGACAGGTACGTATTACCTCATGGCAAGAATGTACGACCCTGAGACAGCAAGGTTCCTGCAGGAGGACACCTATAGGGGCAACCCCAACGACCCATTGAGCTTGAACTTATACACGTATTGCCACAACGAGCCCATCATGTACACTGACCCAGACGGGCATGCAGAAGTAGCTCTGAGGGAATATGCAGAAAAACTTGGCGGCAAAGTGACCTGGGACAATAAGTCAAAGACGGCTATAGTGCAACTAAATGGAGCTACAAAGCAATTTAAAGCGGATAACTATAAACTTGTAAATGGCCGGATGAAGCTGGATGATGAAATATTCAACAAAACATTCGGGCTGAATACCAAGAAATCTACAAGCAAAGTAGAAAATAAACCTACTGCTGCATCGGTAGCGAAAAATGCCGGCTTGGGTGCGGGTGATGCTGGAGTAAGTGCAGTAACGGGAATAGCGCATGCGGTCAGACATCCTATTGAGACCGGAAAAGGCATACTTACATTGGCTCAATATAATCCCCGAGTACCTAATTATACTACTATACAAATAAATGCTGCGATTGCGGATGCAGCTACTGAAGCATATGATGAGTTCAAAGAAGGAGACGCAGATGTAAAAGCCAGGTATATAGGAAGGGCAGTTGGAGAAGGTATTCTTGTTGCTGCAGGTACCAAAGGGGTAGATAAGGCTTCAAAAGCTGCTAGAATTGGTGATATAGCATCAGATACAGCAAAGATAACTAAGGTTACTTTTAAGAATATTGACGAAGGTTTAAACTTTGCTACAACTCCTGCAAAACATATGGAAAACCCAAGTAGATTTGTTCCAATGCAAACATTGCAAGACGCAATAAAATCAACAAAAAGCGTCCCAGACCCAAGAGGTTCAAATGCCATGATGCATTATACTACTATGACTAAAAATGGGCAAACATATAACTTGGAAGTACTCTATAATGAGGCAACTAATACAGTATACCACTTTGAGTATACAAAAAAAGCCATAGGCGACTTACCAGCTATTCCTAAATAATTGTAAGGGAGAGATATTTTAATGACACCCAAAGAAAAACTTTATTATCTGTTAAAAGAGTTTCTCTATGGAAAATATGATGCAAACACATTCAGCGACCAGTTTACTACTATTTATGATACAGAAGTTGATTATGATACTTTAAGTGAAATTGAAATGAAACTCTTCGGCGAACTATGCGAAATAACTGCCAGATTCTCATCTTACGAAGAGGATTTGAAAATCCCCAATGCTTACTTTAATGAGCAACAAGTCAAAACAAAAGCAGAAGAAGTATACAAACAATTGATGCAAAGTACGTAGGTCCCCCTTAGTGCTGTAAAAAGTAAAAGTGCCGGAATATCCACCCTCTCTCGCGTGGTATTCCGGCATATTTTCGCTCTCTTTACGGTCGACATAACAACTTACCTGCAGTTATGCCATCTCCGGCCTCAGGCGAATGTGGCACTGCTGCACCCGTGCCATTTTCTAGCTGTATCATCTCTCCGGCTCCCTCTGAACGAGACTGACGGTGCCGCCATTCTGCGGTATCTCCGGCCTACTACAAACGAGCTGCTGCCGCACGCCGATATGTTTTCCCTGCGGCGGGTGCGGTTAAACCATATCGCCCGACAGCATTCCGGCATCCCCCTTGCCAAGCCGGAAATTAGGGTTTTTGTTTTCCTCCCCCTTCTTGTTTTTTGAAAAGCTCTAAA
>JAWLCD010000030.1:0-30874 GCA_041687355.1 Clostridia bacterium
GCTTGTGTTCATAGTTAAGCAAAAAGACCCTCTCCTTTCTATTTGTTTTTCGTCGAACAAATTATACCTTGTAGGAGGGGTCTTTTTATATGTTTTAATTTTGGTATCTTGGGTATCTTTTTCTTCAGTTGTTAATTATCATAAGGTGTTTTTCAGTGGTTTCGAACCGTCCCCGATGACACCAGATGACATTCTGGATATAAGAGTAAACGGCATAAAATGACACCTGAACGGCAAAGAAATGTCGTTTGCGGGCAAAAACATGCCTTTTGTGCGAATTAGGAAATTATAGCAATTTTTGATGTAAAATATTATCACGCAAGGAGCTTACAAAAAAGTAAATATATAGCAAATATTAGCGTTGAGAATATCTCAATGCTTTTTGCATCTTACAGAGAGAAGGTATTGGAGATATACTGCCAGCTCGTGCAATTTCTGCCGGCGTGCATAATTGATGAATCCGTGTTTGATAAGTTCTATTTATCGTGCATCTGACCGGAGAACAAAACTAGTTTAATAAGGGGAATTTTATGAGAAGGGTAATGACTGCAATAAATCATCCAGTTATTAATGAGTTTCTGAAGAATAATTGTCCCAATTATGAGGTAGTGTGTGAGGACATTCAATGCCAGGAGGGACTGCTGGAGATACTCAAAAAGGGGATTCCAGATGTCTTGGTGCTAAATGAACAGCTTTCAGGACCTTTTGATAAGAAAAAGCTTATAGACAAGATACGGCAGATTGACAAGTATTTCAGGATAATCATCATTGTTTCAAAGCAGGATGAGGAGTTTAATAATTATCTTACTGCAAAAGGGGTATTCGATGTACTTGTAAACGAACAGGCTGAAATGGCTGATTTAATAGACGCCATAGACAGAGAAGCCAAAGTAGTAGTAAAGGTAAAAAAAGAAATCCCTAAGGAAGTAAGGGAAGAACTGCAGACTCTCAAAACTTTGCTGAGCCAGAAGCCCAAGGTAATAGAAAAGAAGATTATCCTGGAAGCTCCGCCAAAGATACAGCGTCAGGAAGTTATTGCAATTACCGGAGCGGGTTCAGTAGGAAAATCCAGCATGGTTACACAGCTGGCAGTTACTCTTGCCAAGAAATCAAAAGCCAGGATACTGGTTGTTGACCTTAATACGGAATTTCCGTCACTTGACCAGTATTTCGGTATACCAAAAGAGCCTCAGACAGTAGACTACCTTATAGGAAGCGATAAGAATACGTGTCTTAACTACATGGTTGACAACATTGACAAGGGAAGGTTCGACAATAATGTCTTTGATGAGCTGGTAATCAAGTATAAGCACCTTGATAATCTGCATATACTGACCGGCAATTATTCATTTTATATATGCCAGAATGTTCTCAACCCCGATTATTACAGAACCATACTGGAAAAGGCTAAAGCCCTCTACGATTTTATTTTCATAGACACCAGCAGCAACCTGTTTCTGGACTCAACCCAGTTTGCCGTTACTCACGCGACAAAAATCTTTTTCCTGGTTGAGGGGACATATGCAAGCTTAAGAAAATCCCTATCTATGCTTGACCTGTTCACAAGCACCTGGGACGTAAGGAAAGAGGCAATAAAGATAATAGTTAGCAAGCACAATGAGCATTCCCTTGACCGGGAAGTAATAAAAGAGGTAATGGGAAGCTATAACATTTGCCAGTTCATCAGGCAAGACACCAGGCATGATTTCTACCTGAACAAAAATATACCAATGGTGCTGAAGTCTTTAAAGAAAGACCAGGCACAATATCTGAAGATACTAGAAGACTTTAACTATATAAAAAGACGCAGTATATTTGAAAAGCTGTTCAAGACCAAGCTCCAAAAAATAGAGGAAAAGGAAATAAAGCAGTTTGAGAATAGCAATAGAAAAGAGGGAGCAAAATGCTAGTCAATCCTTTAAAGGCGGTAAAGCCTGAAAAGACCATTGGAATAACAGACAGCAGGGTAAACAGGATAGTCGGGGATTTGCAGGGATATCTCATTAATTATCATTCCGACCTTTTAAGTGATGTAACCATAAATACAGAAAACAACAAAATGACTGAAAAAGTAATCAGGGAGAAAATATTCAGGGATTACTCACACGTTAACATCGACGTGAATGAACTGGTTAAAAGAGTCCTGGATAAGTTCTTCGGGTACAGCATTCTGCAGAAGCACCTTGAGGATATTAATGTTTCGGATATCAGGCTGAACGCCTTTAACAGTATCCGGGTAAAAAGAAAGGGCAGGTGGTATAACACAGGGCAGTCATTTATGGACGGGTACGAGTACTATAACTTCGTCAGGTACTGTGTACTCAAAAACGGAGGGAAGATAACTGAAGAAACTCCTTCTGTCCGTGTCAGTGACAGGGTTAACATGCTGCGTATAACGGCAAGCATTCCCCCTGTAAACGTAAGCCCTCCAAGCCTTGTCATAAGAATACACAGGCCGGAAGTGTTTTCAAGCCTGGATGACCTTTTTACCGGCGAATCGTTTATGATGGACCTTGAAATATACGATTTTCTCATAAAGGCAGTAGCATCCGGATGCAACATAGTGGTTGCCGGGCCTTCTGCAAGCGGCAAGACCACTCTGCTCAGGGCATTAATCAACCGGCTGCCTGAAGACCTTGCAATTACCATAAATGAAGAAAATGCGGAGTTGTTCAGTAACCACCCAAACGTCATACAACGGCAGATTATTGACAGCAGGGAACAGGAAAAGAATATTGATCTTGAACAGCTCTCAAGAGAAGCTCTGCTTATGACCAACGATGTTATTGTAGTCGGGGAGATAAAAGGGCCTGAAACGCTGGTGCTTTTTGATGCCATGTCTACCGGTCATATATGCTATACAACCGTACATTCAAACAAGGCGGAGCTGACATTGGATAGAATTGTACTGCTTATGAAGAAGAACCCCCTGGCACAACAGTATACCGACAAATACTTGAGGGAGCTGCTTGCCGAATCAGTTGACCTGGTTGTTTACCTTAGGAAATTCAGGGTGGTTGAAATTGCTGAAGTCATATATGAGAAAAAGGCAGGGACAATATCTTTTAATCCTCTGTACAGATTTTCAGTAAAAGAATACGTTGACGGTGAAATGAAGGGCATTTTCAGGACAGTAGGCAAACCCAGGCAGAAGGTAAAAGATAAGTTTACCCAGCACCAGAATGAGTTTGAAAGGCTATTTAGGGGTGACATGGATGAGTAATACTATATATTATGTTTCAATTTCAGCACTTCTGATTTCAACAGGATTTATGTGCTATGCACTTGTCTACAGAGCCTTCAATCAGCAGTATTTTAAGAAGATAAAGGACAATATTAAAATTATCAACGAGAGGTACCATGAGGACCTGATAAGGCGGAGGGAAAGGCAGAAGAAATTAAGACTCAGAAAGAACAAGGACGTAATATTCAGGCTTAATATACTGATTGACAGGACAGGACTAAGGGGCAGCAAGCTTTTCTGGTATCTCAACCCGCAGATACTGATACTTATGTGTATCTGCTCGTCATTTTTTATATATGTTATCTTTGAAGATTTGCTTAAGATGGTTTCAGTCAGTTTGATAATGGCCGTTCCGGGCTTCTTTCTTCCCATAGCTGTGCTTGGTTTTATAGCCCAGAGAAAAGAGGACAAAATTGAAAGAATATTGGGGAATTTTCTTCTCCAGCTTAAAAACAGCACAAAGATACATAATGATATTATCGAAGCCTTCAGAACAGTAAGAGACAGTACGGTTGAACCTCTGCAGACATACATTAAGCAGTTTCTGGCAGAAATAAATTCCGGAGTCAGTGTCGATGAAGCCCTGAATAACTTTAAAGAGAAAATTAATATTGAGAGGTTCAAACTCTTTATAACCAATATTCGGTATTGTTACACCTATGGCGGGAATTTCTCCGAACTATTGGACAATACACACAAGCTGATTGCGGATATCCAAAGCGAAAAAAGAAAGAGAATCCAGGAAACCAGGTCTGCAAGAATAGTCCTTTTTATACTTATGGCGTTGGATCTTTATATATACTTCAGCTTTATCAAGGCACAGCCTGAGTATATGAGTATTATGAGGTCTACAATTACCGGCCAGGCAATACTTTATGTAAATTTTCTAAGCATGTGGGGCTTACTGTGGCTGGCATATGCAGTGAGAAAACTGGATTATTAACGGGGGCAGGCCATGGATATGTTAAAAGAGTTATTTACTACAGTGAATTTATATAATATTGCACTCTTAGCACCTCTGGGTGTGTTATGTTATGCCATTGTCAGAAAGTTACATGCAAAGATGATAAAGCGGAGCTACGAAGCACGGAGTATAAACAGACACTATACCTATAGTAGGGATATAAGCATATACACAGGCAAGAAATATCCACTCAGTGCGGAGTTCCTTAAAAGAACAAATGACATGCTCCGCAAGCAAGGAAACCCGTTGGGTTTAACCGTATCAAGCTACTACATAGTTAAGTCGTGTATGTTTATGGCATTGTTTGCAGCCGGGATTTTTAATTATACCTCGTTTGTAATGGGCGTGATATTGGGTGCATCCGGCTTCCTCCTTATAGACGTTTATATATGGCTGAATAGAAAGCTCAGGGACAGCCAGATAAACAATGATCTGTTGAATGTTGTTGAAGCCCTGTATCTCCAGATGTCTGCCTATGTTTCTCTCAAAGAAGCTTTAAGGGGACTGCATGAAGTATGCAGGAACAAGGATTTAAAGAAGGCGCTTATACGGCTGTCTGCAACCTATGAGCTTTCGGAGATGAATATAGAGCGGGCGGCAAACCAGCTTAAAGAGTCATTTGATCTGCTTGAAATTGATATGTTTGCAGCAGCACTACAGCAGCAGATTGTTATGGGTTCCTCACTTGAGGTTCTGAACAATCTCTCCCGAATCCTTAAGGAGAATTATCTGGACAAGCTTAACATTAAAACTAAAGTAAAGATTATATATATAACCTTGGGTGTTACTCTGGTGCTGGTAAATATCATGGCACTGACCTTTTACCCAATATTTATTAATGTAGGCGAAACCATGAAGGAGATATTCAGATAGGTCTAAACCATCTCTATGGTGGTCTAAATAAAAAAAGAAAGGGGCAGTAAATTATGATGAACTATATGAAAGCAAGGATTTGTCAGTTGATTAGGAAGAATGACGGAATGGAGATGCTTCAAGTATTGCTTATAGCCGGTCTGGTACTGGTAATAATTGTAGCTGTATTCTACCCACAGGTAGAGGACTTCTTTGAATCTATGATGGATACAATTACAGACTGGTTTGCAGATACAGGAAGCAAGCCGTTCGACAGAACGGAGTAGTAACCAATTTCAATACCAGTTTGGGAGAGTGGAGAGCTTAATGATTAAAAAGCTTAATATGATTTCGGTTTCGGTGGTTCTGACAGTGATAGTCTTTTTTGCAACTACGGCAGTGCAGAAGATATTTGTGGACTATGAACCTACTGTCAAGGTACTTGTGGCTGTTCAGGACATCCAGGTTAACAGGCCGCTGGACAGGTTTATGTTCAAGACGCTTGACGTTCCTTTAAGCCTGGTTATGAACCTCAGGGTAATAAAAAGGATTGAAGATATTCGCGACCACTATTCAGTCGAACCCATACATAAAGGAGAAATACTCAGAGCTGAAGCAGTGGCGTTGAGGAATGAAATCAAAATAATTGAAGTAGGAGAGGGACAAGAGAAGGTTTCGGTGAAAATCAAAGCCCCTGAAAATGCCGTTTCATATCAGATAAAGACTGGCGACAAGGTAAATTTGTATTTCACAGGCAGGCTTTCTGTAATAAAGAATCTTGCCTCTTCCAGAGACTCCTATATACCTGAGAATGTTGATTCAAGAGACAGCGACTATGGAACCGTCAGGCTTCTGGAAAGCGTGAATATTTTAGGGGTTTTTGATGAAGAAGGAAATGCCCTTAGTGATACCCAGAGAAATATAAAAATAGACAGTGTGGTTTTTGGAGTCGGCCATGAGGATGCAAAAATCATAAATAATCTTAAAGGCCAAGGAGTCTTTGACATAACAGGCTTACCTTATACTTTGTAGGAGGAAATATTATGAGAATAGCAATAGTAGATACAACCCCGCATGAAGAGTTGAAAGAAGCACTGGATACCTATGGCATCACTCTTGAGCACAAGGACGGATGGTCGGAGGATATCTGTACATCCAGATACGGCATGGTTATCCTGTGTTCTTCCGGCAAGGAGCAGATATCTGACAGTATTAAAAACAAAAATCTGTCCGCCCTTAATACAGTTATTATGTCCGAATATATAGACAGCCGATTTATTAACTCCTGTAGGAATTACGGATGCAAGGATATTATAAGGGTACCATATAATCCTCAGGCCGCGGCAAACAGGCTCTTTACCCTGGTTGAAAGCATTAAAAACAGCCATGCATACGGCAGTTTATCCTAGTACAGAATACCGTTTTACAGTATTATGCAAGAGATTCAGATAATATCAGGGGGTATAACCATGTTAAAGAAGCTGATGTTAGTCCCGGCAATTGCGTTAATGCTTCAGGTAACGGCTTATGCAAGAGTGCCGTACAATCCCAATCCGGATACAAGCAGCATCCAATTCAGTGATGTTGTGGACAACCATTGGGCTAAGGAAACCATCTGGAAGCTGGCCGCACAGGATACAAAGATATTCAAGGGTTATCCTGACGGCACGTTCCTGCCTCAAAAGTACATGAGCAGGGCAGAATTAATCACTGCACTGATAAGGGTACTGGACTATGAGGAAGAAGCCCTGGCCGGCCCTTATGTTCCTTTTTCCGATGTGCCGGAAAACTATTGGGCGGCAAGATATATAAGCATGGCAGGGCAAAAGGGCATAATTACCGAGAAGGAATATTCAAATATCATGTCAAGAGGAATGGCAGAGGGAGAGATTTCAAGGTACGAGGTCTGTAAGATGCTTGTCAATTCCATAGAGCATACAAGGAAGATAGCCGACAGTGATACTGAACCCCTACCTGTAATCTATTCCGATTTGCAGGAACAGGCCCCCAGGGTAAAGAGGATAGCCTATATATTGACCAATACAGGGATACTAAAAGGTTATGAAGATAATACTGCAAGGATAGGTAACTTCTCTACAAGGGCAGAGTTGGCAGCCTTCATACTCAGGTTTATGGAAAATGCCGGTAAGCTCGAAACCTTTACGGTGCCGGCAGATGATGTGATGAAAGAGGACTACCGGGACGGAGCTAAGTATGTAGGCATATCAGAGCTGCCGCATAAGATGGTGAAGCTCCAGAACTACTATGACCAGACTCCATTAGATGTTCAGGTGACTATAAACAAGGTGGCTATATTCAAGTACGACAGCAGCTATAAGGGAGAATACAAGGAGCTGCTGGATAAGGCGTCTACTAAGGTAAGGTACTTTACCGAGTCGCCGGATTATAAGCTTAAAGGCTCAAATATCATGGCTATTGAAGCTGTTACTGCCAATACATCAGGATATACCATTTCGGAATCCGGAAAGCGATTTGAGATTTATTTTCCTGAAGAAGATTCAAAGATTATTGATAAGTTTGATAACTACTTCGTAGAAAAAGAACTCAAAAATGAAGTTGGTACAGCCTATTGGTTAAGCAGTGATATAGGTAAAAATACTTATAAATATACAACCTTTTGCATAGTTGATAAATTCCCTCAGAAATCTATTAAGCTGTCAAGGATATTTTTTACTTACGTTGATGTAGAGAAAAGAATGGATATTGCCCATAGAGACAACTATCAGTTACTTGGAATAGATTTAAAGAGATAGTTTTGGTAGTGTGAGGTCAGATGAGAAGATATATACCAATAATCCTTTCTGCAGCCTTAATAATAAGTACTATACCCTTTGACTCGCTTTCAGCCGTCACAAGGACCACTACGGTTACAAGGGAAAAGACTCTGCCGTTCAGCACCACAAGCTCATCGGCTTCAACCTATGTCGATGTATCGACATCCGGGCTTTCCAATGTACAAGTGATAGACAGCTTCGTGGATAACGGCAGGATAACCTCTGCAGCCATATACTCCAACGAAGTAAAGGTTAATCTTAATGACGGCATATATTCTTCTCAGCCAAAGACCGTAACAAAGACCGGTACCCTGGATATACCCTATCAGATGGAGGATGATGAAGTAAACCATACCATAACCAGGACTGCCAAAGGCCCGGTTATATCCATAGTTGACTGTACAGGAGATTTCAGGAGCGCGGCATATTCAGGAACCCAGCTTACTATCAGCGTGGATACAAGCAAGGGCATATCGGATTTTGACTGCAGCAAAAAGGTAACTGCCACTGCAGATATATCTACCGATGCCGGGAACAGAAAAAGGAATATAGATATTACAGAGGATATGCCCTATGACATCATAGGGGGAAGCGTGAGGACTGTTTCTGCTTCCTGCAGCAATGTAAATATGCCACTTAATAATGTGAGCTGCGGAGTGTCGGGAAGCTCTCTTACGGCATATTTCCAGGGCGGTACTCCTACGGCAAATGAGATCATAAGGCCGTTATCCCATATATATTATGTCATTGACCGGCACAGGGACGGCCATTTCTCGCCCTATGCACCAAGCAGTAACTATTGGGCGCCCAATTCATACGGTTTCGGGTACGATACCAGGGGCTACTACATGCGGCCGGAAAACCGACTTAAGAGTGTGGTGGACAAGCTATCAGATTGGACAGATTACATGGGTTATACCCTTAACGGCAAGAGGTATACATATATATACAACAGCTTAAGAGGAAAGCCTCAGAACAGCCCTTTTACTGCAGGGGATTATGTAAGCTTCCAGCCCTTTTCACAGCAGTCTTACAAGGTGGATGCAAAGGAGGAATTCTATAATACCAATATAGCAAAGGTGATTGTAAACAATAGTACTATTACTTACGAGATGGAAGGAAGATTGGCATATACTGATGATGGCGACCCTGCTAAAGCGTGGGAAATACAGGATGCCTTTTATAATCCTCTTACTCGCCAAAGTGAGACTTATGTATATCACTTCAAATTCCACTACGGTCCTAAAAAGCACCTGTACGGAGGGTACTTCACCTATCCATACAAGTGTACTGTAGAATACCAGCACTATAAGCCGGTAAAGAAGTATGCCGGTACGGTTACATACAACTACCAGGACATAGTTGACCAACCCGGCTATACCTATAACGGATGGGTAAAGGTAAGGTACACCGAACAGGCAACAGTTTTGGACTGTCCCCCGACAGCTCCTATAAATGTAGCATATATTCCGAATAATACGGCCGTAACCTGGCTGCCGTCTACAGATGACTATACCCCTCAGCACCTTTTAGTCTATGATGTCCAGATAAGAAAGACCCCTACCGGCACATGGCAGAACATAGGGAGAACTCCGGAGGGAATTACCACTATGCCCTATGCTTCACACGCATCCGGCTGCAAGTACCGGGTAAGGGCGGTTGACGGAGTGGGCCAGCCTAGCGACTGGTCCTACAGCACAGAGGGGAAGCTCTCTCTCACTGCCAAAATAAACCCGAACCCTGTCTCAGCCGGTGACAATATAGTAATAGATGCCAATGTAAAGGCTTCGGGTCCCATACAGTCAGTAAGAGCTGTATGCCCTGCCCTGGGAATTGATACAGCCCTTTCAGAGTCTGCAGTAATAAGCCCGGATAATCTGGAGCTGAGTTACGCCAATAGATACACAAACACCATTTCGGGTTATACTCAGTCCAAGCTTTTCTATTCATATATACCTTACAGCAGGAACTATACCGATAACGGAGCTGGGGGGAAGGACTTTTTTGAGAGAGGCTGGGATGACGACATCATCATGCAGCAAGACCGGAACATAAGCGGAATGAAGATATTCAGGTTTGACAAGGACTACAACAGGACATTGGGATACCCATTTACCTCGAATGGAACGGTTATTATTCCGGGCAGTAACTACGGAACAATAGTAAGCGACCCGGACGAATATACCTCGGACGGCAAAGTCAGAAGAACCTCCTGGGACTACACGTTAAATATTGATGTATGGAAAAACGGCACAAGATACACAGTACCCTTTATACAGGTGTCCCGGCTGGTAAACAGGGATATAAAGATATACAAATTTGACTCCTCCTATGGCCATGAGCTGCACCGGTCTTTTAACCCTGCCGACTTTCCATTCCCGACCCATTATGACCCGACCTACGGCGGGACATATACATTAAAGCCCGACCCGGCTTACTACTTTAACCAGGACCCTATTTACCTGGTTAATGAAAATGCTCCAATAGCAGTTGCCTGGTCAACAGCTTACGACAGCTCAGAAGGTAAGGACATGACCACTTTCAAGCTCTATAACGAGGGAACCGAAATATACAGCTTCAGGCGGGATACTGCCGCCATACAAAGCCAGATGATAGGGTTTACTTCATATACATATGATGTAAAGAAGTGGTCATACGGATGGTCCCATCGCAGGGGTTCGAGTTTTTGGGAAGAATTCTGGAGCCTCGTTGTAGATAGGGCATCAGGATTCCCAGCAAATAATATTACTTATCAGAATTACTACCATAGCCAGGCTCCCAAAGGAGCATATGTAAACGAGCTTGCCTGGGTACCGCCTGAAACATATGCTTTTCATAACGCACAGGAAAGGTATATGTACAGGCTAGGATTTGTCCAGGAAGTTCTTTCAGAGGATGATATATACCGGTACTTGGAACAGGTAAGGAATACCAGGCTGGAGGTTACGGATTTGCCGCTTTTACCAAACTTTGTACCGGCTGAGACCATATTTACCAAGCTGGATGTCACTGTAGCCGCCACAGCAAGGAGCGGTTCATATATCGTGGATGTTACGGCTACACTTACTGACGGCACAAGCCAGACTGTGGAAGTACCCCTTACGGTATCCACGCCCATAAACCCTGTTGGAAATATGCCGGTAGGTGTGGGGCCAGGTTCTACATACCAAGTTACTGCCACAAGCTCTAAATATGTAAATGACATGAAGCTGATTATATTCGGCCGGACCTTTACAATGGCATACAACGGCCTTGATACTTCAGGGAAAAAGAAGTGGCTTTATAACCTTACCGTTCCGGCCGGCACTTCCTTCGGCAAGTACAACCAACCCGCCGGCCAGTTCAGATATGCGGAATTTAAGGCAGCCCTGCCTTCAGGAGAGACGGCCAGTGACTTTAAACCCTTTGAGGTTGTGCTTGCTGCAGCAGTTTCAGGTGATGATATAACGGCTGCGCCGGGTGAGACGGTTGAGATAATTGCAAATACAACAGGCTATTGTACAAGTGCATGTGTGGATATGCCGACAGGGACTATTACCCTAGTGAATGATAAGCCGGTCAGCGAGTACGGAAACACCTGGAGGGCAATCTACACAGTGCCGGCAAGCCAGGCTGTTGGGACCTACAATATCACTTACAGGGGTACAAACGCATACATGACGGCCACGCATCCGGCCAGGCTGATAGTGGATGTTTACTTAAACCCGGTAGGGGATATACCTGACAGTATCGAGACCAAGACTGACTTCAAAATGACCTGCAGGACTTCATTACATGCCGTAGGGGTTACTGCAGTACTTGACCCATCTCCTGGAGCTGCACAATATATCCTGAACCTGGCAAGTCAGGACGGTACATACAGGTATTGGGAGAGTGACAATATACAGTACCCGGAAATGTCTGCCGGTGGAAGTGCAGGCAGGACGGTTACTGCCACATTTACAGCCAGAGCTGCCAGTGGTAATACCGAGACATGCACCGATACCGGGCATCTGTGGGAGAAGATAGAAATAACGGCATACGAGCTTCGGGAATCACTCTACAAGGATAATGACATAAACCAGCCCATTGTTGAGACCCTCTGCCGGTCACAGAGTACACACTTTGTATCAGAAGGGTTTGTGCTTGCAGGACGTATGATGGGAATAAAGGTAGTGACCGGAGGATACGTTGACAGGATAGAGATGGATTTTGTAGGCCCATATATAAACTATGAAGAAGATAAATCAATAAAGACCCTTGATAAGCTTACAAAAAGGTTTGAATGGGAGGACCCGGTAAGGAGGGGAAGGACTCCGGATTTTACATCGTTGGAGGACCTCGAAAATCATTATGCCCTACCCAAGCCGTTTGAAAACAGATTCGCACCGGCAGGGGACTACAATAATATTTACACTACATACTACCTTGTGCCTTACGGAACAAAGCAGTCCCTTCATTCCTGGTACACCTTGAGAGAGGAAAGCGGAAGTGCCTTCAATATAAATAAGAACAGGCTTTTAGACAGGAAAAAAGCCCCCTTTATCCTGAAGCTCAAAGTATATAGTGGTTCAAGATACATTGAAAAAGATATATACCTGGATGTGTTTGAAAGATGGGACACTCTGTTTAACAGGGATTTAAGGCCGTATATATATAATCCTGAAAACCATGACCCTGTTGACAGGTATTATTGGGAAACTACCGACTATACTGAGTATTAGAAAGCCGGTGATATTATGTCCAGCCTAAAAAGACTGAAAGAAAGCAAGGGAGAAACCAATCTGCTTCTCATAATTGTCCTTCAGGGCTTTGTGGTGATGTTTATATTCCTGTTCTCCATAGCTGTGTTAGTAAGTCATATAAATGCCATAATGTATACCGTAAAGGTGGACATGTTTGCTATCAATCGGGCAGCAGTCATAGCCTTGAATAAAGAAGTGGAAAAAGGCAATGTATCCAGCGTAGACAGGGATGATTACTACATTTATTTCAAAAAAGTACTGCAGTATAATTACAAGCTTGATGAGAACCTCGAGGCGGGAAGCAGGCTTATTGAGAAGATAGACATACTTCAGTATGAATACTATACCGACAGTACAGAGGATGATGTTACAGGAAAGCCGATAGACGAACCTACAATACATGCTCAGATAGGGGTAAGGGTAAAGCCTATAGTCTTCAGAAGTATATTCTCGGAGTTGTTTTATTTCCGTATACACCAGGATGTTAAGGTAAGCAGGATTGCCAGATAGGAGGGAAGCCTTATGTTTAATATCAGGTCAAGTAGAGGTTCAACAGCTCTAACTACGCCTTTGGTTATTGCAATATCGCTGTTTTTCATAGCCTTATTACTGGTTTTCTGTGTAAATGCTCTTATGCCTTTTATATGGTATGAGAAGCTGTCCAGCCATTCCCTTAAGTATATATTCGTGATGGAGGAATACGGATACCTGACTCCTGATGAGAGGAAAAACCTTTTGAATGACCTGAATTCTTCAGGATTTGATACAGGCAATGTCACAATATTGGCAACCAGTACACCGGTAGAATATGGGGAGCCGATATTCTTAGAAATCGTATATAACTATGGTATGGTAACACCGGCATTAAATGAGGGCAGTCTTTCTACTACAGATCAGAACAGCACGGTCGTAATGAATGTAAGCAGACAAAGTGTTAGCAAAAGATGAGAGATTATGAGAGGAGAATAAAAACCAATATTATAAACCCCAGGAGGCACAAGACCGTGAAAAACCTTTCTCTTAGGGCAGCAGGGACGAGGGGACGAGGGGTGCACTTCACTGTCACCCTGTCCCTACTTAAAATTAAAACCGTGACAGAGAACCGTCCCTTGTCACGGTTTGGTGCTATAATCTACCTAGCTCCTTGCCGTCAGGTAAAAGCGATGGGGGAACCGGCTGGCCCAAATCCTTTATCTGCTTTCTTTTGCAATTATCGAATTTGCCCATACAGTACATTCTGATATACATATTTTTTAATGCTTCGGTTTTGAACTGCTCATAAATCGGGCATGTTTTAATATTTGGACATTCCATATTATCCCTCCTTCCAAACTTAAATAATTAAAGGATTTGATATTTTAACCTGCATCTTTCTGGATGGAATTCTCCTTGCTATTTATTATTTCTGCAACCTCGATAAGATTATTTTGTATCAGTGTGTTCTTCTCAATAATCTTGTCTGTTATCTCCGACATTGTATCAAAGTTTTCGGACAGGCTGGATATTTTTCCGTACACGATTTTACTCCTATCAATTTCCTTTGAGATTTCATCCTTGATTTCAAATACTGAATCGGCAATGCTCCGCACCTGTTCAATGGTGTGTTTGGCGTTTGCAGTCATTTCCTTATACTCCTGTGCCTTAGTAGTTATGGAGCTGAACTGCTGGTCTATTTGCTCAATAACCAAATCCAGAGAATTAATAAAGCCTTCCAGGGTATTTCTAATGCTATCAACGGAGGACTTGGTGCTGTCAGACAATTTTTTGATTTCTTCGGCGATAACTGCAAACCCTTTGCCGGAGCTATCGGATTTGGCGGCCTCTATGGAAGCATTCAAGGATAAAAGCTGAGTATCTCTAGCAATGCTTGTTATATAATCCAGAAGCCCCAGAATGTTTGAGGAGCCTTCTTTGAGGTTTGCGCTTTCGTTTTTAAGACCTGCAAACCTTTCGGATATTTCAAGGACTTCCTTAGCGTTGTTGTCAAGCTTGACATTACATTCGCTGAGCAGTTCCACTGCCCTGGATAATTCACTGGTTATGGTATCCTCCTTTTGCAGGAGAGAATTGAGCGAACTTACATAGTTACCGATTATATCTATTGACGATTCGGTTTTCTGGGCTTGATCCAGAAATGTAAACATCAGCTGGTCATAAATTATGCCTTCAATCTGACGTGTATATTCAGTATCCTGGAGCAGAGCAGTTTTAATTTTATCTTTGAAGTGGTCAAGCTCTTGCGAATGGGTGCATGGTTTGGTCGTAGAATCCTGCCTCTGTTCAACCTGGCTTTTAAGCTGAGACTTGATTGTCAGCCTTGATACTGCCAGTATACAAACAAACATAACCGGCAGGAGTATGTAGGGAAAGCTTACGGTTTCAGACATCAAGTCCAATATCGCGACAGCTGTACCAAATAGAATGCAGCATAAAAGAGATAATTGAAGGTCTATAAATCGTATTAAACTGTTCAGAATGCTTTTTTTCAGGACTTTATCCTTAGTAGGCATATGGATAACCTCACGGAAAACGATATCACCTAATATATTTCGACAAAACTTATTCAATATCCTTCCTTTATTATTTAAAAGTCTGAGATATATGTTTATGCACATTAATAAAACACCTGCGCCGAAAATGGTTGCTTTTTGTCAACTGGTTTTGCGAACAACATGAATTAGTTTGTGAATGACATTTGGAATGTCGTTTATGGAAAAAAACATACCGTTTACGAAATACATGTTAATTTTCTGGAGAAATGTTATAAAATAGAAGAATATCAGCAGTAAAAAAGTAAGGAGTTTGCAGTATGAACCTTAAAAAAGTATTTTTGCTAGCCAGGCAGATACTGGGTCCTGGAATCAAGTATATAAAGGCTCTTGATAACGGAACGTATGAGGTTCGGGAGTTCAAGAGAAATACCAACTTTATTTACTTCATTAAGGTAAAAGGAGAAGAAATAGAGATACTGAACGAAACTCAGGACCAACCCTGAATCTGCCGGCGTTTTTGAAAAAAACAAGAGCTGCAGCCAATTTTAGCCGCAGCTCTATCAAAAGGTTTACCGCAGTTTAAGAGTTCTACGCAGAACAGGAACCATAAGCAGGATATATATTATACTGGTTATAAGGGTGAAGATAGAAGCTGCCCAAAATCCAATATGCTGGCTGCCAAGGTAAATATTTTTAAACATTACGAACATCCAGTAATTAGGGAAGGGATAAAACACCCACTGGAAAGCTTCGGAAACAAAGAGTGAGCCCATAGGAATAAGTGTATATACCAGGAATAGTACCTTCACAATAGCTATGCCAGATATCTGATTGTCTGCAAGTCCACCGAGGAGCAGTCCAAGGGCAACTGCAAGTGCAGAGGAAAACAACACTCCTACAGCCAGTTTTGCATAGTCTGCATCGGCTCCAACCATAATAAGGCTGGTCAGCACAGATAGAATAAGCGCCATCATTAGCACTAGGACACCCCGGGCAAATATATACTCAAAAACCTTTAAAGGAGAAACAGCAAGGGCTTGAATTGCCTTGGTTTCTTTCTCGTCTATAAGGTTAAAGCCCACAATCAGCCCGGCAATCATTACAGCCGATAAAAGAAGGAAGCTTGTAAATAATCCTTTTAATGGGGATTCGGGGACACCCAGGCTTATATGCTCAAATTGTGCAAGAGGCCTATCCCTCAGTATGCGGTCCATGATAGAAGCATAGATTGCGTCAAAGTCTTTTCCCTCATTGCCTTCAAGGACTATGATATACTTCTCCCCGTCTTTTATTACTCCCCCTACATCATCCGGCCTCTCAACCCTCTCCTTCACTTGCAGGGCAGTATCGTACAACTCAATATTGCCGTAGGCCGTCAGCTGATTGATAACTTCCTGCCCGGCATGGTTATCCACTGCAAAGGTAAGGTTCACATTTTGCAGGGTAGGAAGGAAAAGCCGTGTCAATATGGCCAGCAGTACAGGTGCAACCATCATATAAAGTATGATGTTATCCCGGGTTGCATTAACAATATCCGCTTTGACAAAATTCAATATTCTTTTTAACATATCTATCTACCCTCCTTCAGCAGTTTTCTCCGGACAGCCCAGCTGCTTGCCGCAAACAACACGGCGTTTTCAAGCAAAAGCACCCAGATTAGCGGTGCCAAAAATCCTTCCTTTCCTGTTGAGAAAAGTATTTCCCGTACCCCAAATACAACTGGATATGATGGTATCCACGTCATAAACGGTGGCGCAAAGGAGGGGTACATATAGGATATAGCTGGAATGCCGCTGGCTATCAGTATTGCAATGGCTGCAAAAAAGAATTCGGAGATATTCCTGAAAAATACGCTCAGCAGCAGACCCATCAAGGTTATCAGTGTACTGGTGAGTACAATCAGTATGGTCAGTGACAGGTAGTCAATTCCAAACCCGCGTGTAAGCAAAACTATGATTCCTCCGTATACTAACCCCAGCAGAGTGATGACTGCAGCCTTGGAGAATATATATTCAAGAACTCCTCCCGGGCTGACCCTGTAGGCACGTATACTGCCTTCCTGTTTTTCCTGAAAAATCATTACGGCAATTATCAGAAACCCAAGCATGACTACTTCAAAGACAAGTACCACCGGAATCAGGTTCTTATTAAAGGGTATAGGCTCGGACCTTGACCGTAAAAATTCGACCCCAAAACCTTCTGCATTTTCGAGATTCCGAAGCTCCCGTACGCCATTTTCCAGGGTTGCGTCAAGTACATTAATAATTTCCTGGGTTTCGGTCCCCTGGCGGATTATGGTGAATGTGGTGTCCTCCAGTGAGCCTTCAGCTATTATCCCAAGGCTGTTTTTATCCTCCTGAACCGCTTTGTGCAGTTCATCCCGGCTGTAGTAGAATCTGTCTATTTCCATACCTCTTTTTATAAGCTCTTTCTCCCATATGCGTTCTGTAGTATTATCAAAAAAGAGCTCCTTCGGGGTTATCTTAACATCCTCAGGAATCACAAAGTTAATCAGTCCGGCAATTACAAAGGCAAGAAGGAGTACAACAGTGAGGAACTTGTTACGGATTACTACTTTAACATCCTGATTAAATAAATTCACAAATCTTTTAAGCATTATACAAGCCCCCTACCGGTTAATTTTATAAATATCTGCTCGAGGGTAGCCTCCTGGGAGTGTATGGTCAGTATTTTCCTGCTTGCAATCAGGTTGTTGAACTCCGTACGGTCTTTTTCATTTTCCAGAAAGAAGACTTCTCCCGTTATGGAATCTCCTTCCTTGTATTCTACCTTTACAGATTTCTGACCGTACTGGAGCTTGAGGTTCCTGGGCGAGTCGATGGCAGCAATCCGGCCTTCATTAATGAATGCCACACGGTCACAAAGCTCATCAGCTATAAACATATTGTGAGTTGTCAGAAAAACTGTGCAGCCGGTCTTTTTCTTTGATACTATGATATCCTTTATAGTGCTTGCTGTTGAAGGGTCGAGGCCTGAAGTCGGTTCATCAAGAAACAGGATTTCAGGGTTGTTTATGATGGACCTGGCAAAAACCAGCCTCTGCTTCATTCCTTTTGAATATTCAGAGGCCCTTTTATTAGCTGCATCCTCGAGTCCCACCATTCCTAGAAGCTTAACCGGGTCTTCAGTTTGAACATCAAAAAGTCCGGCATAATACTTGAGGTTTTCGTATCCAGTCAGCTTTGAATAAAGATTTGGATGCTCAAACGACACTCCAATCCGGTTAAAGAATTCTGATTTCATATCTTTTATTGATTGACTGTCATAAAGCACGGCACCTTTCTGGAGCTCCAACAGCCCTGTCATGATATTCTGGACCGTACTTTTTCCAGCTCCACTGGGGCCCAGAAATCCGAATATTTCTCCCTTTTCAATTGTAAAGGTCACATCCGACACCGCGTACTGTCCTTTGCCGGTATAATCATGGTAAAGGTTTTTTACACTAATCATGCGACTTTCCCTCCAATCCATTTCTGATAAAATTGACTGTATTACTTATAATGCTGCGGATTTGCTCTGGGTTTAACCTTTTTGATACCTCAGGGTCGGATAAAAGCTCATGCTTGCTGACATTCAGTACATCAAGCAGGTACTCCAGCAGACCTGTTCCCAGGATGGAGTACAGCATGTAGGCTGCTAGGCTTACATCAATATCTTTACGAACCGACCCATTTTCCTGAGCCTGGCTTAACATCTCATGGATATACTGGTAAGACATATGCTTTGAGCGTTCAAAAATTTCCTGAAGAACCAATTCGCCTGAAGGCTCCATTATATTTGAGATAATCCGACTGAGTTTGGGGTGCTCCAGGTTAAACTGTGTTCCTGCAAGAAGGATGCGTTCAAGGGCTGTGTAAAAGTTGTCATTTTCTTCACCTTTGTGGTTCTGTATATAAACCATCTTTTCCCGGGCCGCCAAATCAAAAAGGTAGATATACAGGTCCTTCTTATCTTCAAAATACTGGTACATACTCCCCTTTGCTATACCTGCGCGTGTAACCACTCTTGATAGAGAGGCCTTGCTGTATGGGTGACTGGCAAACTCATCCATGGCCAAGTCAATAATACGTTTTTGCTTTTCCTCGGGAAGGTTAAAAAAGGTCTGTTTGGGCATGGTTCGCTCCTTTCCTCCCTGGCCCTGAGGGCCTGGCTAATTATACTTTATCCTTGTGACTGGCAAGTCACATGACCGCTTGGTCACATTATAGTCCTTACTACATATACTGTCAATATCTTATAAAAATTATTGACAACCAAACCAACACTAAGCTATTATATAATTAGATAATTATTTAAATATATAAACATAAAACTGAGGAGGCAGACGATGTCTGTTAATATTAAAAAGATATTAGTGTTTTTAGGTATTACTTTTACGGTAAGTTACCTTATGGCTGCATTGTTTAGTATCTCTGGTGGAGAGTGGAACAGTGCAGGGGCATAATTATCCCCAGCACCCGTTCCTGGGAGTATTTTTGATGACAGGATGGTGTATACTCCTTGCGCCCGTATTTGCAAATATAGGAATACTAATTTGTATGCGTCTGGAGGATAAAAAAGTTGACAAGGGACCCGAACGGGCTGTAAGCTTATGATGCCATTATATGATAATCAAGGAGTGGATAGCTTGAATAATGCATTTAAGGCTTTATCTGATAAAACCAGAAGGGAGATTCTATCCCTGTTAAGGCAGCGGGATATGACGGCAGGTGAAATAGCAGAAAACTTCGCCATGTCCAAACCAAGCATATCCCACCATTTATCAATATTGAAGCAGGCCAACCTTGTTATAGATATAAAAGAAGGGCAGAATATTATATACTCTCTAAATACTACAGTACTTTCGGATGTGCTGGCATGGTTTGCTGATTTTCTCGATAAAGACAGGAAAGGGGAGTGATTATATGGTTAACACAGTGAAGATAAAGCAGTTTCTGAAAAAGGAATGGCTGCCACTGACTTTAATTGCGCTTAGTTTTATTGCGGGTTGGTATTTTCATCCCAAACTACCTGATATGGTGCCCATGCATTGGAACTTTGCAGGAGAGGTGGATGACTACGGACCCAAGCTCATGGTCACATTGGGGTTTCCGGCCATCGCCCTGGCAATGTATATAATGATGCTGGTATTACCGTTTATTGATCCGAAAAGGAAGAACTATAACCTGTTTGAGGGCTCTTACTTCCTGATTCGTACCATAATACTATTCTTCTTCATATTTATGTTCGGTGTCATTGTTACTGCGGGGTTGGGATATAATCTCGATGTTTCCAAGGTTGTAGTATTCGCAGTCGGGCTGCTGTTTATCGTTCTTGGAAATTATATGGGAAGGGTACGACAGAATTTCTTTGTTGGAATTAAAACCCCATGGACGCTAAGTAATAATGAAGTTTGGACAAAGACTCACAGGGCAGCGGCAAAGGTATGGGTGTTGGGCGGGCTGCTAATGATGGCAAGCATATTTATTAACAGCATACTGACCTTTATTGTTATACTTGCAGCAGCATTTTTCCCTATAGTTTACTCATATATTCTTTACGTTAAGCTTGACAAGAACGCTTGAGTTGAGCAGAGGGGGAAGCTCCTTGAGTGAAGCGAATGACTGTGTCCCTCGTAATCAGAGAGGGAAGTTTCTTGAGCGGAGCGAATGACTGTGTCCCTCGTAATCAGAGAGGGAAGTTTCTTGAGCGGAGCGAATGACGCGTCCCTCTACCTTATATACAGAAAAAACAAATTTACCGCTTACAATGATTCAGACTCAGAGCCGGTGCTTGGTATAAAGCCCTGGTTTTTTGTTTTGCGACAGCTTGCCAATACTTGCTAACGCTTTTCTTGTTTGATATAATTCACAATATATTTTCGAATATATTTATTGTAAGTCTTTTCAATATTTTCTTTCGACTGTTGGAATAGAATTAGAAGAAAGGAAGTCTGCTGCTATGAAAAGCGATATTGAGATTGCCCAGAGTTGTAAGATGAAGCCTATCAGAGAGATTGCCCGAACAGCGGAAGTACCTGAAGAGTACCTGGAACAGTACGGAAAGTACAAAGCTAAAGTTGACCTCGGTTTCTATGAAAGCATAAGAAACCGTCCCGATGGGAAGTTAATCTATGCTACTGCAATCACTCCTACTCCGGCAGGAGAAGGGAAAACAACAACATCGGTGGGCATAACCCAGGCGCTGGGGAAATTGAACAAGAAGGTTATGCTGTGCATAAGGGAACCCTCCCTTGGACCTACTTTCGGGGTGAAAGGTGGGGCTGCCGGAGGGGGATATGCCCAGGTGGTACCCATGGAGGATATAAATCTTCATTTCACCGGAGACATTCATGCTGTCGGGGCTGCCCATAATCTGCTTACAGCCATGCTGGAGAACCATATTGTAAAGGGAAATGAACTGGGCATCGACCCTGCCCGAATAGTCTGGAAGAGGGTTATGGATATATGCGACCGACAGCTGAGGAATATAGTTGTGGGCCTGGGGGGTAAGGCCAATGGTATCCCATTGGAGTCGGGATTTGATATTACAGTGGCTTCGGAGATAATGGCCATTCTTTGCCTGGCTTCAGGGATGGAGGATTTGAGGAAGAGGCTGGGAAATATTCTGGTGGCTTATACATGTGACAATCAGCCTGTTTATGCCAGGGATTTGAAAGCGGTAGGTGCAATGGCCCTTCTTCTTAAGGATGCCATCAAGCCTAATCTTGTACAGACGCTGGAAGGTCAACCTGCCTTTATACACGGCGGGCCATTTGCGAATATAGCCCATGGTAACAATTCCATTATCGCTACAAAGATGGCGCTGAAGATGGCTGATTACGTTGTAACCGAAGGTGGATTTGCCGCTGACCTTGGCGCTGAAAAGTTCTTTGATATTGTTACCCGTACAAGCGGATTGAAGCCGGATGTGGTTATGCTGGTTGCGACAATACGCGCTCTTAAATTCCATGGAGGGGTAACCAGGGAAAATCTGAACAAGGAAAATCTGAACGCCCTGCAGAAAGGTATGGCTAACCTGGCTCAGCACATAGATAATATTCGCAGTAAATTCGGACTACCGATGGTTATTGCAATCAACCGGTTCCCAAGCGATACCGAATCCGAGATATCCCTGGTTAGAGATTACTGCAGGGAAGCCGGAGCGAGGGTGGCAGTTTCCGAAGTGGTAGCACGTGGGGGTGAAGGAGGAATTGAGTTGGCTCAGCAGGTACTGAAGGCGCTGGAAGAAGATGCGAATAATTTCAGACCTGTGTATGAACTTGAGCTTCCGCTGGAAGAGAAGATAACAACCCTTGCAAAAGAAATCTACAGGGCCCAGGATGTGAACATAACAGCTCAGGCAGCAAAGGATATACAGCGGTTGACCGATTTGGGATACGGAAACCTGCCTATTTGTATGGCTAAAACCCAGATGTCGTTTTCGGATGACCCGTCGCTGAAAGGAGCTCCACGGGGATGGACACTGACGGTAAGGGAGGTAAAGGTTTCTGCAGGGGCAGGATTCGTGGTGGTTCTAACGGGGACAATGGTGACCATGCCTGGACTGCCTAAGGTACCTGCTGCAGAGAGAATGGATATATATGATGATGGAACCATAGTAGGGTTGTTTTAGAACAGCCTTTTAGGGGACTTTATTGACATCGCAGGCAAAATGTATTAAATTAATAGTATACGAGTTTCTCACATAATTGTTTATGCACATAATTACGGTTCCTCTTTTATTATTTTTTCCTTTATCAAATTTATATTAATATAAGTTTCTGGAATAGCTATCCAGAGCTAATTAAGCATGGAAAACTTTTGTTTTACGTTAGATAAACAAAAAACTAAAGGAGGAAATTTGATGAAAATGAACCTAATCAGGAAAGTGGTACTTCTGACAATCTGTATTGCATTGTGTGTGGCCTTCTCAGCGTGTACAGACCAAACGTCGACCCTTCCGGAAGGGCAGCCTTCCGACCAGACTCCATCATCACAGGAGCAGGAACAGACCAGTCCGTGGGGAGGACTTACATATACCGGTTCCGGAGTTGGGTATGTAATTAAGTTTGAAAATGGAGTAAAGTTCTACGATTCCGGTGATACAAATCTTTTCTATGACATGAAGGCAGTAATTAACGATTACTACAAGCCGGATGTTGCCATACTCCCTATAGGTGATTACTTTACTATGGACGACAAGCTGGCTGTCAGGGCGACAGAATGGGTGAACCCGAAGGTGGTTATTCCTAACCACTATGCTTCATACCCCATGCTTAATGATAGTCCTGACAGGTTTATTGACCTTGTAAAAGAAAGCAAGAATAAAGGTTTGACAAGAGCGGAGGTAAATGCTCTTGAACCTGGTAAGGAAACAGATATTCTTGGAGTGAAAACAATGTGGTTTGGGCATGCGACTGTGCGGATGACCTCGCCAACCGGAACAAATGTCTTTATTGACCCATGGTTTGAAACCAACCCCGCCTGCCCGGCAGAATACAAGAAGGTAGAAAACATTGGAAAACCGGATGTAATTCTCTTTACGCACGGACATGTAGACCATGTAAACATGGATGAGATTGAAAAGATTGCAAAACAGTACAACCCGGTTATAATTGCCCAGTGGGAGCTTGGATTGTATCTTCAGCAGAGACTTTCGTGTCCTGTAATCCTTGCAAACAAGGGAGGAACAATCACAAAGGATAATATAGCAAAACAGGGTTCCATTGAGGAGGGCAGGCAGGTACTGCCTGACGGACTGGAAATTTCAATGGTTAGTGCAGACCATACATCTTCCAAGTAATACAGAGGGGTTTAGAGTATAAGCTCAAAGGGGTATAGGGTAAGAGAAGAAACCTATACCCCTGATTAATAATTCTTCCTGAAAGAAGCGAAGAATCTGGATTAGATAGGTAATATAGCTGGTTCAGAAAGGGGATAAACCCTTGCTTTTTCAAGAAATTAGTGAGTTAGAGAAGGAAAAAACAGAGGTTAGGGCAAACAAAAAAACTTCCAGGATGCAAAACCCACAGTACAAGGTGGTTTTTGGCGTCTTTATTATATTGATTATATTTATATTTATTCAGACATTAACCAGCTCCCTAAGGGAAAAGGATGAAATATATGAGAAGGTTATTACCGAGAGAAAAAACCTGATGCAGTTTTCTTCCACTATCCTCACGTCTGCTGACTTTAACTTTTTTAATTCACATAAAAAACATATTGTAATGAGAATGGCTGAGCCCAGCGGTATCCTTTTCTGCAGGATTGTAAAGCCGTCGGGGGAGATATATCTTTCCAGTGTAGAAAGCGAAGTAGGAATGCACATGGGCGAAGAATATTTGAAAGTTACTGAAACAGTCACAACCAGTCAGGAATGGAATGGGCAGGAAATTGAAGTCATGATTACCCCTACGTACAGAGGACATACGCTGTGGCTGGGTTACGACTACAGCATGGTAAACTCCGATATACAGAAGATGATTTTCAACCAGTTCATGGTATCCCTGATCCTGACGGTTATTTGTATCGTATTCTATGTACTCCTGTTCAGGTATAATTCAAGGCTACATTTAAATCTTTTCAGGAAACGGGTAATAGTACGGTTTAGCAGGATAACCAGATTCGTGCAAAAAAGCATTTCCAAGAGAAGAAAGTCTGCAAGGTGGAATAGTTTAAAACCTGTCAGAATGGATAAAGAGCAGGAAATAACCGGCCTGAACAGGGGAGAAACAAACTTGAAAGACGCAGATGACCATACTGCAGACCTGAGCATGGCTGCCGCAGAAACAATCAGAAAGTCCCTGCTGGATAGTGATGCAATTAGTACAGTTTTAAAGGAAACAGAACGGCTGAAAGATCAGACTGCTGACATGGATAATATATATGAGGAACTCAAAAAAATAGCTATACAGGTAGAGTATTTTTCTATGGATGTGCTGTTAAAGGGCACAGAATTTAAAACCAATGACGGTTTGAATCAGGTTACTGGGGAAGAAGTTAGCAAGATACTACATGAACTGACACCGGCTGTAGAAGAGTTAAGGCAGTCTGCCGGAGCTATCCGGGAAGGGCTATCCGAACTATCTAACGGGGCAAGCCCGGCCAATATCAGGAAAGTTCTTGATTTGGGGGCAGCTGAGGAAATCTTCTCAGAGTTTAATAAACTTCATGAATCTTTAGGAGAAATAAGAACAGGGTTTGAGAGTGTAAATTTATTTATAAGGAATATGAAGTCGGATAAATATGAACTGTTTGAAGCTGTTAACAGCATTGCTGATTTATCAGACAGAGAAAGTGAAGGAATAGGAGAACAAGGTTCATTCATTGACAACCAGATTGAAAAAATAAAAACAGTATATATGCAGGCACAAAGAATATACGACATGATGGAAGAGCTTGATAACCCTGATGAGCAGTAAGCATAACCATAAAGAGAATGCTGGCGGAACGAAGAATTCTAATAAATGAGATGGTGGTTGCAAATGGTGAGTCAAGGAAACTCGCGCAATAATATACCCGTTCAGAAGGTTTTTCTTTTGATGTTTATTTTCGTGGTAATAATTATATTTATCCAAACCTATGCAAATATAGACAGGGAGAAAAATCTGAGACTGTACAAGGTTATTGACGAGAAAGAAAAGCTGACCAGACTGGCTGCTTCCAGTATAGAGACCACATATTATCAGGTTACTCCTTTGCACAAAAAGGAGGTGCTCAATTCTCTGAGGAATCTGAGCGATACTGAATTCTGCAGAATTGTGACCAAAAACGGATTAGTTTATATGTCTACCGTTGAAAATGAAGTTGGGAAAAAAATCAATCACCCGGTGGTTGCTACCGACAGCGTGGTAACAGTTAACGATATATGGCAGGGAAGAAATATAAAGGTGGTTGTCGCACCGGCACATAATGATTATACATTATGGTTGGGATATAATGTAGATAAGGTGGTCTACCAGGTAAAAGACATAGTGTTTGAACATATTAAAATAGCATTTATTATGCTATTGGTATTACTGGTTTACATTATCTATACTTCTGAGAGGGTAGGTAAAACTACCGTCGGTTTCCTGGCTGCAAATGGGGATAGCCTACAGGAGGAAACAGTGACAGATGAATATTCAGACCACAGCAGTTGTACTACCAGGCTTGTTACGCTTTTTAACGATATAGACAAGGTACATAAAGAGATAGAAGTTCTCGGAGGTCGGATATCTCACAGCAGTTTGCAAAGGAAGCTTTTAAGAGAAAAAATATGGTGGATGACTGAAGGAATAAAAAAGGAAACCGGTATGCTGTCAGAGCTCAAGAATACTATAGGTAAAATGAGTGCAGATATAGAAGGAATTGAAGAAAAGGCAGGACAGCTGGACAAACTTGGCTGTACTCTGCGGAATCTGCATATTAAAAACGGCCAGATACATAGGGAAGAGATATATGATTCGACAGGCGCTGTTACTAGCGGTCTATGCAACTGCGGAAGAAACATCGAACAGGTAACAAGCAAGATTTTCATGGTTACAAAGGAAATGAGAGGAAGATTGGATTGGTTAAGTCAAACCATGCAAAACACTATAAACACCCTTGGGGAATATCCAGAAAAACTTTCAGCAGGTACAGATGTTCTGATTCATAAAACTGAGAATATGGTTGTAAGTATTCAGGACAGACTTCAGCAGGTAAGCATTCTTACCAATGCAGTAAAAGAAAAGAAGGAGCAGATGACAGATGTAATGCGAAGCATTTCGAACGTATATGGTAAGGCGGTATTCGTTGAAGACTCTGACTCAATAAATATTGACCAGCTCAGAGGAGTAGAAGAACTGTACAACCAGCTCAGAATGCTGAACTATATTTCCACAGAGTTAAAAGAATCACTTGATATAATCGATAAACAGATTAGTCTTGAGGTACCTGATAATGGTTAATCCGGACTAACCGGCAGACGTATGCTAAACTCCGTGCCTTTTCCAGGCTCACTCTGTACAGATATACTTCCTTTATGTTTTTCAATAATCCTATACACTATCGATAAGCCAAGACCTGTCCCAACACCAACCCCCTTGGTTGTAAAACCTGGGTCGAATATCTTTTCAACATGGTCAGGCTTTATGCCTATGCCGTTATCCTTGATTTTTATAAGGATATTCCCACCTTCCAGAAGAGTCTTTATCAATATTGTACCTGCATCGGGTATAGCATCTACTGCGTTCGAAAGTATATTCATGAATACCTGGTTAAGCTGGTTGGGATAACACTGCACTATTGGTAATTCTCCATACTCCTTTACCACTTCCACTTTGTTCTTTAGCTTGTGCTTTAGGAGGATAAGTGTGCTGTCAATGCCTTCGTGGATGTCAGCCTGCTTGTAATCGGCTTCATCCAGTCTTGCAAAGCTGCGCAGGCTATTTACGATTTCCATGATTCTTTCACAGGCAATTTCATTGGTGTGGTTTACTGTTTCGAGCTTGGATACTATCTGCTCCAAATCCTCGGATTGGGATATCAGTTCTGATGACTGGAGCTTGGATATCATCATCTTATACAGACTGGTATTTGAATTAATTGCACCTATGGGATTATTGATTTCGTGAGCCACACCAGCTACGAGGACACCCAGGGAAGCCATCTTTTCGTGCTGGACAAGCTGAGACTGTGCCTGCCGTAGTTCGTTGTATGTTTTATCAAGTGTATTCAGGGTTTTCTCCAGATGTATAACCGCTTTTTTAGCCCGGAGTTCTTCCTGCTTTGCGCGTACTTCTTCCTGCTTGGCCCGGGTTTCTTCCTGTTTTGTTTTTTCAACCAGCATTACGATTCGTTGTATTATAAAAGAAAGAAAAATTCCTACAAAGATAAATGAAATGAGAATTCCTACAAATTGGTTTAAACTGATATTTGGGAAGAATGTTTTTTTATCCAGCACAAATGCCAGTATGTTGATTATAGTAATGCCTATGGTCGAAAAGACCAGCGCTTTATAATCGAAATACAAGGTACTCATAACCAGGATAGAGTAATAAATGAAAAGGTTGTCGATAGAACCACTTTGAATATAGCATATATAGGCCATCATGAGGGCACAGCTCATGGGGTAGAGATATTTTGCTCGCGGAAGCAGGTATTTATTATAGTACACCACCATCAGAAAGGATATATAGGTTAAAGGAAACACAATAGATAACAGCTTCTGATGGAAAGAAATATAGGTTTCGGTCAAGAAAGTTAGGAAATACAGCAGTGTTACCGAGCTCAGAAGTATAAGAATCTGAAAGTTAAGCTGTTTCTGGTTGGAAAATGAATTCAAATTCAGGCTGTTTTTCATATATTATGTACTCCCGGATTTTATAATAGTGGATAAAGTTACTGAGATTACAGAACAGAATATCAGCTTATATAATAATTATAACATCATTTTTTAGGTTTAGTAAGTCTCCTTAAGATAACTCAAAAGCCGGTTCAGATTTTCAGGACAGCCTAGGTCTATCTCAATCGGACAGACTTCAGGCATGGTTGAGAGCAGGTATTCAAGGTCGAGTATAACCTTTTTTTTCTCAAACAATAATTCGTTTAGCATCCTGAAAGGGTCGCTTTCATTGATTTGTATTTCAGCCAGACGTTTCACTTCGATTTCCCAGGAGGCAAGACGTTCCTGAATAAGCCTGTTGTCAATAGTTATCTGGACAATTTCCCGGTTTATCCGAGATACAGACTTCTCCACCTTCTTTTTTTTGAGGAGGTACTTTACAGGAAAAGCAATACTACATCTGTTGGCGTTATTATTTGACCACTGGTGCCACTCATTTATGAAATGTATGGCCTTGTTGTTGAGATTTTGTATCTTCTGAAGGTTTGTTTCAAGCCTGACACGGGATTCATCGAGTTCACAGAGTTTATTGTCATATGTCTGCATATAGATGCTGCGGCAGGTTGTTTCAATCTGCCCTTTTAGTTCGCTGAGTTTCTCCTGTATTTCAAAAAGGAACTTGAGCATATCTGTAACGAGTTCTAATCGCTGGCTGCTGCGCAGCATAATCCTTACCTCCTTTCCTTCAGCCACTTTGAGTATACCCAGCCCGCTCTTCCGTCGGGCGTTCTAACCTTGTACCAGTTCCCCTTTTTACTGTTGGGGTCACTTATATCCAAGTGGGTTACTTGGGATTGGTAAGCTAAAAGGGAGCCTACGGGTGGACTCTTTGAAGAGGGAGAAGCTCTGAGCGTCAGCCCGTTTTTTGCAGTGACTGTATAAGACTTGGAGTTCTCCTGACCAGGTTCTATTGGTTTAGCGGTTGTATTTGATTCCATGTTGGTTTGCTCTCCGTAGAGGAGGTCTGATGCTCCTTCAGAGACCATAGTAAGAAACTGACCTGACAAGCTGTATAAGAAGTAGTTTACCTGGGATGCATTTATGCCTGAGTACTTTTCCACGGTTCGGTTTACCGGAGAGATATTTAAAGACAGCATAAAAAGTGCAGCAGCAGATAGGGTGATGATGGCAAAGTGATTTTTTGCTGTTCTGATAAGGGCAGCAGCTGCTGGAACAAGACGTTCACCCAAAGTGGTGAATCTATCTGTGGTCGAATGTAAAGCGCTTTTCTTGTTTTCAAGGCTTGGAACGGAGTTGTATCTGACCTTTTTGGCACGAAGCCTTGAATGTATTTTATGCAGAGCATGTTGTATTTCTGAGAGTCCGGCTGCGGCATGTTGAACAGTGCTGACAATCAACTGGACCAATTGCTTGAGCATTTTGCCAGGAACTGACCATACAGACTTCAGGGCTGTTAAAACCTTTTGACTTGCGGCATGGCTGAAAGATATAATCCATCCCCTCCAGGAAAAAGGGTTTTCAATGACAAAATTGCTATTGGTATCAACGGAGCTTACCTGTACCATACGGGAGAAGCTGCTCTCAGGCAGATTGAAGTCGGAATCAGGCAGAATAAAGGGGTCATTTATGCTGATGTGGCCCATTACGTCTTTTAGGGTTTCCTGGCCGGTAAAGCGTGTCAGAAGCCTATCTTTAACCAGTATTTCATCCTGACCGTATACAGAGATAGACTTCAATGCCCAGGCAGCCAGACTCCGGTTTGAAGAGTCTTCGTCAAGGTTTTCAATTATTTCTGCAAGGGGACCCATTCCTTCTGAAAGTTTAAGCTCGCCTACACGCAGAATTGCAAGTCTGCGGATGAACTGCTCCGGGCTGTGCAGGTAAAACGAAAGCTCATTGATTGATGAGAGCCGAGAGATAATCTTGTATGTTTCTTTTTCTACCCTGAACCAGTCAGGATAAGTAATCATAATAATCCCACCCGGCAAAAGCTATTTAATTCTATGATAACATCTCTGCAAAAAAAATTATGTAGGGCGGAGGATTCAATTTATCTGTACGAGGTAGAACCCGGAGCTCATTTTGGTGTGGGACTCGAACCCCATTCCAGTCAACTCGATATACAGGCGTAAAGTATCCAGCATTTTGGTGAAATAGGGGGTTCCGATGAGAAACAGGCAGCTCTATTGGCATATTAACAGAATCTCAAATAAATACATTCATAGATTTTGTAAAAAATGTTTTGAAAAATTCAAGATATAGTATAAAATATAAGGAAGTATACAAGTACAAAGTTACTATTCGGTTGTACATCAACTGCAAACACTGTGGATGGGCGGCTTAGAGAGCGAAACCGAAGAACTTCTGGAAAGTGTAAACTTAGTGTAAAGTTATTGTAGGAAAAAAATAGATAAGAGACACATCCTTTAGATATAATGAATTTGCTGAACACCACAAATAAAGGAGGTCTCTTA
>JAWLCD010000031.1:0-29606 GCA_041687355.1 Clostridia bacterium
GAACTTAGTTTCTAGACTATATCATCTGAAGAAATTGGACCTAAATACTTAATTATACAGCCTTTTTCAGCAGTCTCGAACCGTCCCCTTGACATTGTTGTGTTTCCTATTTTGTCAGACTTTCGATACTTATTTTGTAAACTCTGCAGATGTCGCACCCGCTGCAAATTATAACCTTGTTTACAAATACGTTTTTGATTGTTTCTAAAAGCTCCTTGTTCTTTATCTGGTTTGCTCCGTGAAAATATATACGCAGTGGAGCAATGGTTATTAAAGAACTAACCAGAAGATCATCGTAGTTTATTTCTCCCTCGGGTACTTCATTAAGGAACTCCTTTATGCAGTCATCGGTAATTACATTATGAAAGTGGTCCAGGATTATATACCTGTTGTCATAGGTGGTAAGAATATGAACCGCTTCAAGCTTTGGCTCCTGAATATCAACAAAGTACCTGAGCAGCTTGATGAATTCCTGATATTCTCTTTCCATTAAAAAAGCGTCAACTGCCTTGTCGACTATTTCTTCAAGTTCCCTCATGTATTCCTTGACTCTGAAGTTTATAAATCCTTCAAGCATAATTTCGTTATTGTTTTCAAAGTATTCAAGAAGCTTTCTAAATATCAGCTTTTTTCTCTTTGGATAGCTAAAGCTGAATTTTCCATTATCGTCACCCGGTTTCAAAAGCGAGGTTGAAACGTCCAGTATTTGTTTTTTCTCTGCTTGACTGAAGTAGCAGTAGTTCATATTTATTATCCTGGAAAGAAGCTTTTCCTCATAGTACCTTATTATATAGTCTGATAGTATAAAGGAAATATACTGCTTAAATGCAATATAGTTCCTGTCGGTAAAAGCGCTTATTATTCTATTCTCAATCAGCTTACACGTTATGACTCTTGAACGGGGTGCCTTTACGAGGGCTGTTTTGGTTCTTAAATTTTTTTCCTTTAAATTATCGAGTTGTTCTAGCAGATAATTTATGGAATCGTTTGTATATTCATTTACTCCTATGGAGAGAAATCGCATCTGCTTCACACCCTTCCGAGAATCTAGAATCCTTATGCCGTAAAAGAATTTAAAATCCAGATTCCTTATTCCGGTTTCCGAATTCTATCTTCCAGTCTTTATTTCAATGGCTGTCTTCTTTAGTATTATGTATGAAAAATTCGATTGTATACTTAAAGGCTAACATGTATATTGTGGAATTAATTGTTAATAAAGCTATAAAAATTGAACTTTTTCAATTAAGGTTAAAAACACTTTTGTGGTCTGAAGCTTTAGGCATCAACCGTCCTCCATTAGCGGAATCAGAGAGCCCAGGTCAACAGGTCTTTTTTCCGACAGGCAGACCATGTCAATTCTATGTTTCCTTAAGAATGTCTTAATCCTGTCGTAATCCGGATGGCTGCTCAGGGAACCTGTAACTGCCAGAACTTCTGGACCTATGAGCCCTGTGCATCCTCCTATGAATCCATAGTCATGGCCTTTGAGTTCAATATAGCCGGGGGATATGAGCAAGGACTCTATACGGTTTTCAAGTGCTGCGGCATGGATTCCGCTGTCAGAGGTAATAATTGCCCTACTGCTCAATATTGCCACAGAGCACTTGGAATATCCCTGATTGACGTTAATTAATGTTAAACCATCTTCCAATAAATACTTTTTAAGTACGGGGTCGGTATGCTCAAGCTTATGGAAACAAACTTCCCCAATCCTTGCTACATTATATGCAATATCTTCAGGGTAGTTACTCTTTAAAAATGAATGCCCGTGTATGACAGTAAATCCGTAGTTATCAAGCTTTGACACCAATTCATATGGGGCATTGGGAGCGACCAAAATATTCCGGCTTTTCAGAGGATGAAGGAGAATATCCGGATGACCTGATACCGGAGAATGGATATTTTCACAAGGCTTAACAGGAATCAAATTCATACCCATCGATGCAAGTTTGTTTAGTATATACTCAGGTGCTCTTGCATCGACTGCAATTAATCTGACCTGCTTTTCAGGTATGAATGGAGTTTTCAGGAATGCTATATTCATTTCGGCTCCCAACCTTGCGGGTTTAGTTATAGAATAATATTACCTGAAGTGAGCCGGTTGAACAAGCATCAAGCGGGTGCTCAAGTCTGGTCAAGACTTGTCAGTACTTTGTCAAAAACATCTATTACACACCTTGTACCGTCCCAGTGCTTGCAGGCTTCACAGGAAATATTTTCTGCAGTCGTACTACCTGTATCAGATATGAAACCTCTTGCACGAGATTCGAAGTCCCTGCAGGACTGCCCGACGGCAATGAGTTGGTCCTCACTGGCAAAATTCATAAATATCCCTCCAGATGTATGCTGAAATTATTATATACAGCTTATTTTTGGATTATTCATGTGCTATAATAACTCTAAAATCTTATGCAAGGAGAGCCACAACATGAACTACGGTAAAAACAAGGAGCGTATGGAAAAAGGCGCAGAAAAATATAACCGTTCAGATATACTTGCGGGAAGGAATCCGGTACTTGAAGCTCTGAAATCTGAAAGACCTATCAACAAAATTCTTGTCACTAAAGGAGAAAAGAAGGGCTCAATTAAGGAGATTATCGGGATAGCGAGGGAAAAGAAAGTAGTAATCCAGGAAGTAAACGCCGATTTTCTCTACCAACTTGTGCCGGACGTAAGCCATCAGGGAGTGGCTGCTCTGGTTTCGCCGTTTAACTATGTAGAGGTAGAAGATATATTGAAGAAAGCTGAACAAAGCCGTGAGGATGCTTTTGTGATTCTTGCAGATGGAATCAACGACCCACATAACCTTGGAGCACTAATAAGGACAGCTGAAGCGGCCGGAGCGCATGGCATGATAATTCCCAAAAGACACTGTGTTCCCGTAACATCTACTGTGGCCAAGGCTTCGGCCGGGGCGGTAGAGTACTTACCCGTAGCACGCGAAACCAATATGGTCAGGTGTATTGAGAGTCTCAAGAAACGGGGGTTGTGGGTCATTGGGGCAGACGCCGACGGTGAAAGCCAGTTGTATGAAGTTGATTTAAAGATGCCGGTTGCACTCATTGTAGGTGGAGAGGGCAGAGGAATCGGAAGGCTGGTCAAAGAGAAGTGTGATGTTGTAGTCAGAATACCTATGAAAGGCAATATTACGTCACTAAATGCCTCTGTGGCAGGAGCCGTACTCATGTATGAAGTAGTAAGACAGAGGACTTGAACCTGTATTTTAAATATAAAGAGGTTATATAAATCCATATATTTGAGACACTATTAATAGATTACAGTTCAGCGACCGGCAGGCCTCAGGTTTTGGCCTGGATAAGGAAGGTATAATGAACATACGGGAAGATGTTAACAGCATAATAATTGAAGGTTTAAAGGATTTTGAACCTCTCCACACCTTTGAGTGCGGACAGAGTTTCCGCTGGCGAAGTGAGCCTGATGGCTCGTATACAGGAGTGGTTGGAGGAGAGGTATTTAATGTACGTAAGGAACAGGGTTCAATTATTATACAAGCCAGTTCCCAAGGCTTGAATGAAGATATTATCCGGTACTTGGATGTTGAAAGGAATTACGGCGAAATTAAAGACCGGCTGTCAGAAGACCCTGTTCTAAGGAAAGCGGTTGAATTTGGACAAGGTATAAGGATACTGAAGCAGGAACACTGGGAATGCCTGGCGTCCTTTATCATATCTGCAAATAACAGAATTCCAATGATAATGAAGTCGGTTGAAAATATCTCTAGAGATTATGGTAAACCTATCGAATTTAATGGAAAGACATATTACTCATTTCCCGGCCCAAAGAAGCTTAAGGATGTAGAAGAGGAAAAACTCACTCTCTGTGGTGTAGGATTCAGGTGCAAATATATCAAGCATGCTTCCCGTATGGTTTCAGAAGGGGAAGTTGACCTTGATGCACTGGAGAATATGGACAGCCAGTCGGCAAGGCAGGAACTGATGAAGATTCCCGGGGTCGGCCCCAAAATTGCAGACTGTGTTCTACTATACTCCTATGGAAAAACAGATGTTTTCCCAACCGATGTTTGGATTAAGAGAGTGGTTGAGGTTTTGTTTTTTGGCAGAACCGCCAAGTTAAATGAAATACAGGAGTTTGCGTCAAGCAGGTTTGGTGAACTTGCTGGTTTTGCGCAGCAGTATCTCTTCTATTATGCGAGAGAAAATAAGATAGGTACGGGTAAGAGATAGAAAATCAGGAATCTACTGAGCTCCAATAACTTTTCCAAGGAAGAGAGCACTGTCAGGCTTCTGACTTCCTGTACGGCAGAATATCCTTCCAGCTTTCCAGAACAGCCCTAATTCCTTAGCTTCCAGTCGTGAGCATTTCTTTAGCAGAATGCATGAATCCTTATGAATAAGAGGCTCAAGACTATCATCGTCAATTTTCAGCGCAAAGTCTGCGCCTGTATCTGCTGAAACACATCCGCTAATCTGTTTAAACACAGGTACCGAACATCTAAGGTGGCTGTAACTCTGACGTTCTTCACTTATGTTGGACGAATCGGACTGCAGCTCACTATAGCAGAACAAATCCTGAATTTCCAGACCGAGTGCGTAGGCTATGGACTCAAGTGATTTCAGACTGGGAGTTCTTCTTCCCTTCTCAATGTGTGACAGGTGGCCGAGGTTAAGCCCGGTTGCCTGTGAGAGAGAAGTCAAACTGATATTCTTTGCTTTTCTGACTGCCTTAATGGCACTTCCAATCATAATGCAGATACTCCTTGATTTGTTCTGGTTACACTTATTATAAAAAAATATGTAAATGTTGTCTACCAGTAAAATTTTTTACACTTAGACCTATATATTGACAAAATGTGTAATTGATGTTATATTGTCACAAAGACAAGTTGTCCGTATGACAATATCGGGGGGTGATAGGGTGTTCAGAACAAGGATAAGAGAGTACAGAAAGGAGCTTGGATTAACCCTTCTGGAGCTTGGCCACAGGTCAAACATTTCCCCGGGATACCTGTGCCATCTGGAGAGAGGAACCAGGGCTAATCCATCCATAAATGCCATGGATGCAATCTGCAGGGCGCTGGGGAGAGATATACAGGAGGTTTTTTTTCAGACCACTGAGCATAACAGACATCCCGCAAGGGATTTGAACACCGGAACAAATACTTCAGGTTGTAAGGGGAGTGATGATAATGCTGGCAGAGGTAAGAAAGATAAGAAAACAGGAACTGATAAGACTGCAGACAATTAGAACGCTTTTCAGAAAAGCCAGGCTTATTGAGATGACCAATTTCATCGAAATAAATATAGGGGACATAAGGAGAAGCCTTAAGGTTAAGAATAAGGAAGAATAACCATTTTATCTTTCAATTTACTCTTGACTGGAAAGAGAATTTTTGCTAAATTTAAGGAAAATAGCTGCGATGATGAAGAGGAGTAGCCAGGCCTGGTACTCAAGCGATTCGGGGATGGTGTGAGCCCGGAGGTTTAAGGCTGGTGAAAGGCGCTTTGGAGCAAACGGAAAAAACAAGGTGGGCATGGCTCAAACAGACATGTCAACCAGGGTGGAACCGCGAAAGAAACCTTTCGTCCCTGGAATGAGGGCGGGAGGTTTAATTATTTGGCCGGAAAGGCATAAAAGTTGGAGGTGTTTTTATGAGTGAAGCTGTAACCATGGATAAGATTGTGAATCTGTGTAAGGCCAGAGGATTTATTTATCCAGGCTCCGAGGTATATGGAGGGCTGGCAAATACATGGGATTACGGCCCGCTGGGCGTAGAATTCAAGAACAATGTGAAGAAAGCATGGTGGAAAAAGTTTATTCAGGAGAATCCCTATAATGTAGGCCTGGATGCTGCAATACTGATGAATCCACAATCCTGGGTGGCATCAGGGCATGTGGCCGGGTTCAGCGACCCGCTGATTGATTGTAAGGAATGCAAAACCAGACACCGTGCTGATAAGCTGGTTGAGGAATGGGCTAAAGAAAAAGGCAAGGATATAGACCCTGCAGGATGGTCTGACTCAGAGATGCTTCAGTACATTAAGGAAAACAATATCGGCTGCCCGGACTGCGGTAAGACCAACTTCACTGATATCCGGAAGTTTAATCTTATGTTCAAGACTTTTCAAGGAGTGACTGAGGATTCAAAGGCCGAAATATTTCTGAGGCCGGAGACTGCGCAGGGTATATTTGTCAACTTCAGAAATGTGTTGAGAACCTCCAGGAAAAAGATTCCCTTCGGTATAGGACAGATTGGAAAAGCATTCAGAAATGAGATTACTCCGGGTAACTTTACATTCAGGACAAGGGAATTTGAGCAGATGGAACTGGAATTTTTCTGCAAGCCGGGGGAAGATTTGAAGTGGTTTACTTATTGGAAGGATTTCTGTAAGAACTGGCTGCTCAGCCTGGGCATGAGGAATGAGAACATCAAACTGCGCGACCACAGCAAGGAGGAGCTTTCCCACTATAGTAATGCTACTACCGACATAGAATATAAATTCCCATTCGGCTGGGGCGAACTGTGGGGAATAGCAGATAGGACCGATTTTGACCTTAAACAGCACAGCAAGCACTCAGGAGCGGACTTCTCGTACCTCGACCCTCTAACCAATGAGAAGTATATACCATACTGCATTGAGCCTTCTCTCGGCGCTGACAGGGTAACGCTGGCATTTCTGGTAGATGCGTACCATGAAGAGCAGGTGGAAGGTGAAGACACTCGCGTGGTAATGAAATTCCACAAGTTCCTGGCTCCAGTTAAGGCTGCAGTTCTTCCGCTCTCCAAGAAACTTGGAGAAGAGGCTTACAAGGTTTACGAGAATCTGTCCAGGAGATTCATGGTTGAATACGATGAATCGGGAAGCATAGGTAAGAGGTACAGGAGGCAGGATGAGATAGGAACGCCATACTGTATTACCTTTGATTTCGACTCTCTGGAAGACAAGAGTGTTACTGTCAGAGACAGGGATACAATGAAGCAGGTGAGGATTCCGATTGAAGGATTGGATAAGTACCTTGAAGACAATATTCAGTTTTAACACCGGGGGTGGCAGACAGCCGCCCCTTTGGCAGGAGGGATAACTATCATACTTACAGCAGATGATTGGAAAGACTACGAAATTATTGATACCGGTAATGGTGAAAAGCTGGAGCGATGGGGAGAGTTTCTGCTGAGGCGGCCCGACCCCCAGATTATCTGGCCCAGAAGCAGCGAAGTCATGTGGAAAAAGGCTGATGCACGCTACCACAGGAGCAAGTCTGGTGGTGGAAGCTGGGACTTCTATCGCAGACTTCCTGAAAGGTGGAAGGTGTCTTATGATGATATGAGCTTTTACATACAGCCTACGGGATTTAAACATACAGGACTGTTCCCTGAGCAGTCAGTTAATTGGAAGTGGATGATTCAGAAGATTAGAAATGCAGGCCAGCCTGTGAATGTTTTAAACCTATTTGCGTATACTGGAGGTGCAACTGTGGCTGCGGCTTATGCCGGTGCAGAGGTTTGTCACGTGGATGCGGCAAAGGGTATGGTCAGCCGTGCAAAGGAAAATCTTCAGCTTTCAGGCCTTGCAGACAGAAGTGTACGATTTATTGTGGATGATGTCTTCAAGTTTGTTGAAAGGGAGATCCGGAGGGGAAGGCGATACCAGGCTGTTATAATGGACCCGCCTTCATTCGGCAGGGGTGCAGGAGGAGAGGTCTGGAAACTGGAGGATGCACTGTACAACCTTGTAGAGAGATGTACTGAAGTGCTGTCGCCCAATCCCCTGTTTTTCCTGGTCAATTCATATACTACCGGATTTTCGCCGGTGGTTGTAGAGAATATTATTAAACTGACTGTCGGGAAGAAGTTTAAAGGGCGAATTTCCAGCGGTGAGGTTGGCCTTCCGATAGCATCATCAGGTCTTGTCCTTCCATGCGGAACCTTCGGACGGTGGGAGAATTGACCTTGTGTGTATTGAGGAGTTAGTATGACAGACAGAGGTAAGGTAATAATATTATATGAGGATAACCATCTGCTGGTTGTAGAGAAGCCAGTAAATGTACCTACTCAGGAAGACAGTACAGGGGATCTTGATATGCTTACCATGCTGAAGGAAGACATCAAGGTAAGGTACAATAAGCCCGGCAATGTATACCTTGGTTTGGTCCACAGACTGGACAGACCAGTTGGAGGAGTTATGGTTTTCGCAAGGACATCCAAGGCTGCGTCAAGGTTGTCCGAGCAAATCAGACAAAGGGCGTTTGGCAAGATATACCTTGCAGTTGTACACGGGAAGCCGGACGACAAAAAGGGAACCCTGCGGCATTTTCTTGTCAAGGATACGGTGACCAACACGGTGAAGGTGGTTGGCCGCGATATAAAGGGCGCAAAGGAAGCAGTTCTCGATTATGAGGTGCTTGGCTTCGCAGACCGGCTTTCATTGTGTAGAATCAATCTGCACACAGGAAGGCCGCATCAGATAAGAGTTCAGCTCGCAGTTGTAGGAAGTCCCCTGTACGGTGACAGAAAGTATGGGCCGGAGACCGGTAACCCGGGCGGGCAGATTGCCCTCTGGGCGGCAGAAATTCGGTTTGTTCATCCCACAACAGGGGAAGAATTGTGTTTCAGAAGTGAGCCTCCCCGGAATCACTATCCCTGGAAACTGTTCTTCCAAGTTTAAGATTATTGGCGTCAAAACAAAAAAATACAGCTTGCACGTGCAAGCTGTATTTTTTTGTTCATTTTAATGCTAGGCTGCTGGTAATTTGTCGTTCAGTACTAATTCTCCTAAAGTTTTTGCAGTCTCACGTACATCCTTCAAGGTATCATGGACAATTTTCGAAGTTTCGTTCGGCAAACCGGACACGGACAGCTTTTGTCCCTGAAGGTAGTAGAGCAGATACTCTCTTTTACTGCCTTCAGCATACCCACAGTAGCAGTTTTCAGCAATCGCAGTCTTTATCCTCATCCAACTTTTCTCAGGTAGAGTAATCTGCTTGCGCAGCTTGACAAGTGTGTCTTCCATTATCTTACTCTGTTTCATGGTAACCATTTCAGATACTCGACCCATTCCCATTATTATGCCTCCCTTCTTTTTGTAAAGCACTCTTCGCTTGATGAACACTCACACAAACGTGGTTCTGTAGAAGAAAGTATTCTTCATACCAACGACATGCGCAGGAAAATTTCCCAGGTACAAGTTATCAAATATATAATGTTTATTAAAATATTTACAAAACAGTATATATGAAAATAAAGGAAAAATCCAGACTTTTTTAAGAATATATGGGTTGTTTCTGATTTGTCCTTGATTGATTCAGTGATCAGGTGTTATTATTAAGAAGCTTAAAATTGACGATAGAGGTGCAAGATGTTTAATAAGTTGAGGGATCCGGTAAGCGGGCTTACTCATTTTTCAGGAGTGCTCCTGTCAATAGCCGGGCTGGTACTGCTGATATGCTTCAGTGCATCTCAGGCGACAGCGTGGCATGTGGTTTCATTCTCCATCTTTGGAGCAAGCCTTATACTTCTTTATACGGCAAGTACTCTTTACCACTTGCTTCCTCTTGGTGAAAAAGGCGTGCGTATACTGAGAAAGCTTGACCATATGATGATTTTTGTTCTGATTGCCGGTACATATACTCCAATCTGCCTCATACCCCTAAGAGGAGCCTGGGGCTGGAGCCTGTTCGGAAGTATCTGGGGGGTTGCTGTTGCAGGGATTGTGATGAAGATTGTATGGCTGAACGCGCCGCGGTGGCTTTACACGTCCATTTATATTGCAATGGGCTGGATGGTGGTAGTTGCATTTCTTCCGCTCATCAGTTCTATTCCTTTCGGGGGGCTTATGTGGCTTGCTGCAGGGGGAGCATTTTACAGTATAGGTGCAGTTATCTATGCTGTGAAAAGACCAAATATCTGCAAGTGGTTCGGTTTTCATGAAATATTCCATCTGTTTGTAATGGCGGGGAGTATAAGCCACTTCTGGCTGATGTTCAGATACATACTTGGACTTGGCTAAATTATTGATACAAATCATTTGCTTAAGATGAATATTTTAGGTAAATAAATTAACAGCTCATAAGGGCTGGGAAATCAAGATAAACTAGATGCTTGTTATTTAAATTTCAGACCGGAATTAATTCGCCATCCAGGCTCAGTAATTCCTAGAACTGACGTCCTGTCAATTCTTCCTGAAATTTAGCATAGCTTCGCATAGTTTATCTAAGATTTCTCCGCAAACTTATTCGCCAGTTAATTCATTTCCCTTTGGTACAGACATCAAACTGGATGTTCTCAGTTTTAAAAACCTTTCCACCGAGATAATCCATGACTCCTCCTGACTCAAAATCAAATACTACTTTGTAAGCCCATAATGCCTGATGACTGGCCCTGAATTTACGATTGAAACGGTTTAGTCCGTATTTTCCGTCACCTACTATAGGGTGACCGATGTACGCAAGGTGGGCCCGGATTTGGTGAGTCTTTCCGGTCACCAGCTCCACTTCAAGGCGGCATATTTCCTCTCCGGCCTCCAACACCTTATATCGTGTGATTATCTCTACCGCCCCAGGTTTCCTTTTGTCCGATATATAGACCAGGCTCTTACCTGCGTCCTTGAAAAGATAATGCCGCAGTTCGGCCTGAGCAGGTTCCGGGCAGCCTATGACCAGGCACTGGTAGAATTTTTTCACCTGGCGTTTCTTTATTGTGTCTAGCATTACATCGAGAGCTTCAGCATTCTTTGCCATGATGACTATGCCTCCGGTGTTGCGGTCCAGTCTGTGGCAAAGAGCAGGGGCAAAGCTGTCCGGATTTTCAGGAGAATACTCTCCCTTCTCGATAAGGTAGCGGGAAGCAAGCCCGACCAGTGTCGTTTCTGAGGGGTCTTTATCAGGGTGAACCGGTATACCGGGCATCTTATTGACAAGAAGCAGATTCTTATCTTCATAAACTATTTCAATAGGTATGGAATCAGGGCTGTTTTGCCGAACGGCCGAAGCTCCGGAGAGTATCTCATCTTTAATGTATATATCTATACGATCCCCGGTTTTCAATACTACGTTTTTATTTATCCTGATACCATTTACTCTGATGTCTTTTGTCCGGAGAGCCTTGTATAAAGCGTTATAAGAAAGCTGGGTGAAGTGTTCCAGCAGGAACCTGTCCAGCTTTCTGTTGTTATATTTTTCAGGAACGGTTAGGCTTACCATAATGTATTCTTCTCTCCATTTCTGAGGTCTGGCAATATTATATAATACATATTCAAATACCGTACAGCTAAAATAATTAAAGACCACTTGCAAAAAGTGGTCTTTAATCAGGGCTATGACATCTGTACCGTGAGGAACCTGTTTGTGCGCTGTATCGGTCTGTTGGTATTTGGTTTCGATTCCAACAGTCCAAACAGCATTGAGGCTTCCTCAAGCAGGTAGGTAACGCTTTGGTTATTATTTGTACAGCTTTTTTTAACCAAAGCATTGTTTACCGAGCCTGCGCCTCTCCGGCTTTCCTTGTAGTTTTCTTCCAAGTAGTTTACATAAGCAATCATCAGCTCAATTTTGAGCCGCTGGTCGCTTACAGCCAGGCCATAGGCGCGTCCCAGGCATTCCAAAGCACTTTCAAAATAACGTTCTCTTAACCCCTCAGGTGCACGATGGCCTTCTTCTGCCATGCTAAGCCCCTGGAGAACCAGGCAGAAAATCTTTTCTTCCCTGCTGAGGGCTTCCATGAATGACCAATTCTGCTGTGCAACCTTGTTTAGAATTCTTTCAGGTGCACTTTGTTCAAGCCAGAATACTATCTCGCGGGTTATAGGATTGTTGACGTACGGGATAAACAGATTAAACTTCTTTTCCATTTTAACGTCCCCTTTCATTAATATAATAATGGTCTGTACTCAGCTTTACCTGGAAACACCAAGCATTTTCCACCCCCCGAATTATCGGTAAATGTTATTAATTCTCGAAATGCATAGTTATTTCTATTATAATAGAAACCGAAGACACTTTCAAGGATAAAAACTGGGACGGGGGGACGGTTCTGGCGTCCCAGAAACTGGGTTTGGAGGCATTGGTGAATGAAACTGCCGCAGGAATTTGTAGCGAGGATGAAAGATTTGCTGGGAAGCGAATTTCAAGATTTTCTGGAAACATACAGTAAACCCAGATATTACGGCTTGAGGGTCAACACACTTAAGCTGAGTATTGACGAATATAAGAAGCTTTCAGTAAAGACACACGAGAGGATTCCCTGGGCAATAGATGGGTTATATTATGACCCTGAAGACAATCCGGGTAAACACCCCTATTATCATGCGGGCCTTTACTATATCCAGGAGCCCAGTGCCATGGCGCCTGCAGAAATCCTTGGGGCTTTACCAGGAGAAAGAGTCCTGGACCTCTGTGCTGCCCCTGGCGGCAAGACCATGCAGATTGCAGCCGCCATGAAGGGGCAGGGAGTACTGGTTGCCAATGAAATCAGCCAATCTCGGGTTAAAGCACTGCTGAAGCATATTGAGCTGTACGGAGTCAAAAACGCCATAGTGACAAATGAAACCCCGCAGAGGCTAGCGTCGAAGTTGAGGGTGTATTTTGACAGGATACTTGTGGACGCCCCATGCTCCGGAGAAGGCATGATGAGGAAGGATGAGCAGGCTGCAAGGAGTTGGAGAGTCTATAACTCGGAGAAATGTGCTTCAATGCAAACAGACATACTCGAACAGGCTGATATCATGCTGAGGCCGGGAGGAAGGCTGGTATATTCGACATGTACGTTTACCCCGGAGGAAAATGAACAGATAATATGCAGGTTTCTTGAGAACCATAATAATTATGAGCTGATTGATATAGAAAAGCATTCCGGTATTTCTCCCGGAATAAGTGTTCCCGGATACAGCCACCCTACCGAATACTGCGCAAGGTTCTGGCCGCATAAGCTTAAGGGAGAAGGGCATTTCGCAGCAGTTTTGGAAAAGAGAGACGGGGATGAATATATACAGCCCATGTGTAGGTTCAAAACCGAAGAAGCTGCAGTAAAGCTGGCAGCAGATTTCTTCAAGAGATATCTGGATATTGATTTTCCTGAACTAACTGAGCTGTATGGGCTCGGTATTCATTCAGTAAAACCCGATTTTCCCGATATGTCGGGTATGAGGGTACTCAGAACAGGGTGGCGGCTAGGGACTATTGACAGGGGGATATTTGAGCCTGCACACTCGCTGGCTATGGGGTTATTAGCTGGTGAAATTAAGAATACTATATTTTACGATATCAGGGATGTAGAACTGGACAAGTACCTCAAAGGCGAGACTCTTTTTTCTGACTGTCCCGATTCATGGGCGGCAGTCTGCACAGGAAGATTCCCGCTTGGATGGGTGAAGGTTAAGGGTGGAATGATGAAAAACTATTATCCGAAAGGATGGAGAAGGAACGCATAATGGGTGAGAGGCAAAGACTTGATAAGCTGTTAGGTAATTCAGGGTACGGAAGCAGAAAGGAAATAAGGAATCTAGTAAAGCAAAGGCGTGTGACAGTAGACGGGCATGTGGTTAATGACCCTGGAATCCATGTAGAGCCGGGAGTGAACAGAATCAGGATAGATGATATTGAAGCAGTATACAAAAAATTTATCTACATAATGATGAACAAGCCAGGAGGGGTGATTTCTGCGACACATGACAAACGTCACGAGACCGTAATAGACCTGCTTCCAGAGGAATTCAGTAATTTTGATGTCTTTCCGGCAGGCCGGCTGGATATAGACACCGAGGGCCTTGTCCTGCTTACTAATGACGGACAGCTTGCACATGAAATCCTGTCACCCAGAAAGCATATACCCAAGACATATTATGTGCATGTAAATGGAACGGTTACCGATAAGGACAAGAAAGCTTTCTCAGAAGGGATAGTTCTGGATGATGGGTACAATTGCCTTCCGTCAGAGCTTGATATTATAAAATCCTCTGAAACATCTGAAGTGAATCTGACCATTTATGAAGGTAAGTTTCACCAGGTTAAAAGAATGTTTGAATCCTTAGGGAAAAAGGTAGTGTACCTTAAGCGGATTTCGATGGGTGGATTAAAGCTTGACCCCAGGCTTGAGCCGGGTCAGTGCAGAGAGATTACAGACCAGGAATTGAATGCCTTGAAAAATAATTGTTAATTTAAAAACCATACTATGCATTGAGAAAAATGATATAATATGATACATTATATAAGGATTAGCAATTCTTTACTCATATATACATAGTTATTCTTAAATGTAATTCCGGTTCATATTCTATTAAGATAAGTTTTTGTTCAAGGAAGTAATCAACTTTTTAGGGGGGAGTCATGGTGACTGAAACCAATACCTGCAATTGCTCTCAGGAAACCGAGCAGGAGAAGTACGCCAAAATTGAGCAGATAATTGAAGAATATAGAGACAAGGAAGGAAGTCTGATACAGATTCTTCACATGGCTCAGGGGATTTATGGATATCTGCCTCTGGAACTTCAGCAGTTTATTGCCCAAAGACTTAAAAAGCCGCTGTCTGAAGTGTACGGAGTGGTTACATTTTATTCGTTTTTCTCAACCAAGCCCAAAAGTAAGTACACCATACGCGTGTGTATGGGAACTGCTTGCTATGTCAGGGGAGGAAAGAAGATTGTAGACAAACTGGAGGAACTGCTTGGAATAGGAGTTGGTGAAATGACTTCCGACGGCAAGTTTTCGCTTGAAGTCATGAGATGTATAGGAGCATGCGGACTTGCTCCGGCAATGACAATCAATGATGAGGTCTATAAACAGGTTAATCCCGATAAATTAAAAAATATATTGAAGAAGTTGAAATAAGCTGAGGGATACTAGCCAATCTTGAGGGGGGAAATCTCGGTGAAAATAAATACCGTTAAACAGCTTGCTGATCTGAAGAACAAGACAAATAAGGCACTTTCTAAATACAAGTATATAATCCAGGTATGCGGAGGGGCCGGGTGCGTTTCGTCAAACTGTCAGGCTGTAGTTGAAGCATTGAGAGGTGAAATTGAAAAGAAGGGGCTCAAGGACAAGGTGCTTATGAATGTAACCGGATGCATTGGGACCTGCGCCCTGGGGCCGGTCATGATAGTCCAGCCTGACGGGGTTTTTTATATGAAACTGGATGCCAAAGACATAGAAACTATTGTTGACTCTCATCTGGTTTCTGGGAAGGTAGTAACAGAGAAGACCTATCTTGACAAGAAAACCGGAGAGCATATGCCTTATGTCAAGGATATTGATTTCTTCAGGAACCAGGTGAAAATTGTACTCAAGAACTGCGGCAGTATTGATTATTCGTCCATCGAGCAGTATATTGCCAACGATGGATATATGGCTGTGGCCAAGGCGCTGAGTGAAATGTCACCCGAGCAGGTTATAAAAGAAGTCAAGAAGTCAGGACTGCGAGGGCGAGGAGGTGCCGGCTTCCCTACCGGAATAAAGTGGGAAGCGGGAAGAAAAGCTGACAGTAATGAAAAATATATAGTTTGTAATGCCGATGAAGGTGATCCTGGAGCATTTATGGATCGTAGTATTCTTGAAGGCGACCCTCATGCAATAATTGAAGGCATGATTATTGCGGGATACGCTATAGGGGCAGGCCGGGGATATGTATATGTCAGAGCTGAATATCCTCTTGCTGTCGAAAGACTTCAGGAGGCCATAAATAAGGCACGGGAGTATGGCCTGCTGGGAAAGAAAATCCTTGGAAGCAAATTTAATTTCGATTTGGAAATCCGTATTGGTGCCGGAGCCTTTGTATGCGGGGAAGAAACCGCACTCATGGTTTCCATTGAGGGCAGGAGAGGTGAGCCTCAGCAGAAGCCGCCGTTCCCGTTTGAAAAAGGTTTGTTTGGCAAGCCTACCATCATCAACAACGTAGAGACCTTTGCAAATGCGACAAAGGTAATATTGAACGGCGGAGAGTGGTTTGCCCAGTATGGAACCGGTGGGAGCCAGGGGACAAAGATATTCGCATTGGCCGGAGATATTGAGACTACAGGGTTGGTAGAAGTGCCCATGGGGGTTACCCTTGGAGATATTGTATTCAATGTTGGAGGAGGCATGCCGAGGAACAAGAAATTCAAGGCAGCGCAGACGGGAGGGCCATCCGGAGGATGTATAACTCAGGAGAACCTTAATGCACCCATCGACTATGACAATCTCAACAAGCTCGGAACAATCATGGGGTCGGGTGGTCTGATTGTAATGGACGAAGATACCTGTATGGTTGACGTAGCCAGGTTTTTCATGGACTTCATAAGGGATGAATCCTGTGGCAAATGTACACCTTGCAGGCTTGGCACAAAGAGAATGCTTGAGATACTGGAGAGGATTACCAGGGGAGAGGGTAAAGAAGGAGATATCCAACTCCTTGAAGAGCTTGCAAATACAATTAGAGATACAGCTCTGTGCGGGTTGGGACAGTCTGCACCCAATCCTGTGCTGAGTACAATAAAAAACTTCCGCGAGGAGTATGAAGAACATATCAAGTATAAGTACTGCAGAGCTGGTGTTTGCAGTGAACTCTTTATTTCACCCTGCCAGAATGCATGTCCTGCCGGAATAAACGTTCCGGGATATATAGCGCTGATTTCAGTGGGCAGGATACGTGACGCGTACAATCTCATAAGAAAGGATAATCCGTTCCCGGCAGTTTGCGGAAGGGTGTGTACGCACCCGTGCGAAAGCAAGTGCCGGAGAGGACAGATAGATGAACCTATTGCTATTGCTGATTTAAAGAGATATGCGGCTGACCAGATTCTTAACAGTGAAGAGCCTTACACTGATCTGGTGTTCCCAAAGAAGGATATGAGTGTAGGAATAATAGGTGCCGGACCGTCAGGACTTACCTGTGGTTATTATCTTGCGCGGCTTGGATACGAGGTTGAGGTATATGAAGCCCAGCCTGTTGCAGGCGGAGTGCTTGCATTCGGTATTCCTGAATACAGGCTTCCCAAGGATATGCTTGATTTGGAAATAAAAGCCATTGAACAGGTGGGTGTAAAGATTCATCTGGAGACGCCTATTGATTCCGATGCAAAGTTTGCTGAGCTGCGTAAGAAGCATAATGCAATATATATTGCAACCGGAACACAGTTTTCAAACAGGATAGGTGTGCCCGGAGAAGAGATGTTCGGTGTCTATCACGGTCTGAATTTCCTCAAGGATGTCCACGTCAAGGGCAAGTTCACCATCGGGGACAAGGTAGTGGTTATCGGCGGAGGCAATACAGCTGTTGATGCTGCAAGGGTTGCAATGAGGCTTAGCTCGAAGGAGGTCACAATCCTTTACAGGAGAGAACTTGAAGATATGCCTGCTGACCCGCGTGAGGTAAGGGATGCAATGGAGGAAGGTATTGAAATAATGACCCTTGTGGCCCCAGTGAGATTCATAGGAGAAGGCAGAATAAGACAGGTTGAGTGCATAAGGATGGAACTTGGAGAGTTTGACTCCACCGGCAGGAGAAAGCCGGTGCCCATACCCGGTTCGGAATTTACCATTGACTGTGATACTGTGGTTCCTGCAGTAAGTCAGCATTCAGATATGCCCTTCATCAGTAAGGATGAAGTAGAGATGACCAAGTGGGGAACCTTCGTAACAGATAAGGATACCTTCATGACCAGGATGCAGGGTGTATTTGCCGGTGGTGATGTTGTGAGGGGCTCGGATACTGTAATAACCGCCATAGCCGACGGCAAGAATGCAGCAAAGGCCATGGATAAATATCTCGGAGGCAAGGGAGAACTTAATACGGGTGAGCCCATTGAGATTCCCAAGGCTCCGGAGGAGAAGGAGATAGTGGAACACGAGAGGTTCCCTATGAAGTACCTGGATTCCCAAAGTAGAAAGAATAACTTTAACGAAGTCGCACTTGGATTCCACAAGTTAAATGCCATTGCTGAATCTATGAGATGTCTGAGATGCGATAGGAGGTCATAGCCATGGTTAATATAACTATTAATAATAAGAGAATTTCAGTTGAAGAGGGCACAACCATACTGGAGGCCGCGAAACATAATAACATAACCATTCCGACACTATGTCACCTTGAGGAAGTTCACAGTGCCGGTTCATGCAGAATCTGCGTAGTTGAGGTGGAAGGTGCAAGAAACCTGGTGGCTTCCTGCATAACTGCTGTCCGTGAGGGTATGGTTATCCGCACCAACACCAGCAGAGTGAGAAAGGCCAGAAAAATTTTATATGAATTAATGCTTTCAGACCATCCCAAGGACTGCCTTACCTGTAAAAGGAGCCAGAACTGTGAGTTTCAGAAACTCGGTGAAGTGGTGCTGGTAGGGACATCGAGGTTTGAAGGTGAAACCAGCAGGAACAAGGTCGACGATTCGAGTCCTTCCATAGTGAGAGACGCCTCGAAGTGTATATTATGCAGAAGGTGCATAACCGTTTGTAATGAAATACAGGGAGTAGGAGTGCTCAATGTTCAGAACAGGGGTTTCAATTCTGTTATTGCCCCCGCAGCTGAGCTTCCTCTGAATACCGTTAACTGTGCAAACTGCGGACAGTGTACGGTTGTTTGTCCCGTAGGAGCACTCAAGGAAAAAGATGCTATAAAGACGGTGTGGGGCGCTCTGGCTGATAAGAGCAAGAGAGTAGTGGTTCAGACGGCTCCGGCAATCAGGGCGGCTTTGGGTGAAGAATTTGGATATGAGCCTGGAACGCTTGTGACTGGAAAGATGGCTACAGCATTAAGAGAAATGGGCTTTGATGATGTATTTGATACCAACTTTGCAGCTGACCTGACAATTATTGAGGAAGGCCATGAGTTTCTGAAACGCGTGACAGATGCGCTGACCGGCCCCGGAGCAGCACTACCTATGATTACAAGCTGCAGCCCGGGATGGATTAAGTTTATTGAGCATGAATTTGCGGAAGAGGTCGACCACCTTTCGAGCTGCAAGTCGCCCCACATGATGCTGGGGGCGCTGACAAAGTCATATTATGCTCAGAAGATAGAGGTTGATCCCAAGGATATATTTGTTGTATCCATTATGCCGTGTACAGCCAAGAAGTATGAAATAACCAGGCCGGAGATGAAGGCTGCAGGGTATCCTGATGTGGACGCAGTACTAACTACAAGGGAACTTGCCAGGATGATAAAGGTAGCAGGAATAAACTTCAGGGAGCTTGAAGACGGAAAATTTGACAATCCTTTGGGTTATTCCACAGGGGCTGCTGACATATTCGGTGTGACAGGTGGTGTTATGGAAGCAGCTTTAAGAACGGTATATGAGGTGGTAACCGGAAGGGAGCTCCCGTTTGACAAACTTCATGTGAAGCCCATAGTAGGCCTTGAGAGGGTAAAGGAAGCTGAAATGACCATAGAGGGGACCAAGGAGGAATATAAGTTCCTCGAAGGCTTTAAGCTGAGAATTGCGGTAACAAGCGGGCTGGCAGGAGCAAGGATTCTGATGGAGCAGGTAGCAGAAGGCAGCTCACCGTATCATTTTATTGAGGTTATGGGATGCCCGGGAGGGTGCATAAGCGGAGGCGGCCAACCGAGACCTACAAACAATGAGATAAGGAAGAAGAGGATGGAGGCAATATATAAGGAGGACGAGGGCAAGGAAAAAAGAAAGTCCCATGAAAATCCCTATATCAGTGCCCTATACTCTGAATTCCTTGGTGAACCGCTTGGGCATAAGTCGCACGAACTACTGCATACGCATTATACCAAGAGGGGTACATTTAACCAGTATTTAAAGGGATAAGAATAAGTACTCTCATTCTACCTCTTATGAAACCTTCTTCAAGCTGCGGAGAAGGTTTTTCATTTTTGAAAGGCAGTCTGCAATTTTCAAGAAACAACTCAAATTATGACGAATCTATGATAAAATTATATTATTATCTTTATTATTCTTGTAAAGGGACTGGATATGCCAAGCATTTCACAGAGAAAAATATCCAAAGAAGCCGGCATATTGCTGTCGGTACACGGACTAAGTTCGGTAATCAGAAACTTTTCAAAAGTATTTCTCGGGATTTATTTTTTGAAACTGACTGAGTGGAATATTGGTCTGGTTGCTATGTTCTATGCAGTCTTTTATTTCACTAATGCTGTTTTCTTTATTCTTATAGGAGATAAAATAAAGTGCAGGGATAAGTTGGTATATTATAGAATAGGGATACTCTTCTATTTTATTTTCCTGCTCCTAATAACCTTGTTAAATGAAGATGCCGGTAAGTATATCTTTTATCTTGCAGTAATATTTGGCATTGCCGATGGCTTTTACTGGCTGCCGTATAATGTTCTCAAGTTTGAGTTGAATTCATATTCCGATAGAACACTTTTCTTTGGATATGAGAAAGGTATGGATGATTTTGTAAGAACTACAATACCGGCAGCAGGCGGAGTAATGATTGCGTTGTTTAATTCATACATACCGATTATAATTGCTGTTATGATATTTGCAGGTCTTGCGTATCTGGCTTCATTCAGAGTAAGAGGCGTTCCTCCCCGCATGTCTTTGAATAAAATTAATATAAGAGCTTTTCTGAAGCAGGCTAGGAGAAATGAAGGATCTGATATTATCAGGAGTTACAGAGGTGAGTTTCTTAGGGGAATAAATTATATCGGAGCATTGGAAGTTGTGGTTCCAGTGTTAATCTACCTAAGTTTCCAAAGCGAATTTACCCTCGGTGTGCTGACATCACTGTTCGCAGGTATTTCCATTATTACCTCACTGGCTGTGGGAAAGTTTTTAAAAGAAAGCTACTTTAATATTATTCTTATTTTATCAGGAATTCTACTTTTCTTTGGAACTATGCTTTTAGTATTTAATGTTAGCAGTCTGTCAGTGATTCTCTATAATGTTCTAATTGCGCTGGCCGTTCCGATACTCAATATTCTCCAGACGGTTTACAGCTACAATTCGGTTGAGAAAGAAGAGCTGGTGGAATATAGTGTGGAGCATTTGATTATAAGAGAGGTATCCAGGAACGCAGGCAGGATTTTGGGTTTTGCAATATTGTTTGCCTCAGGCCTGTTTGGAAGCAGCATAGCAGCAATTCAAACAGTACTGGTAATTCTAAGCTTTTCAATTCTTCTAATTCCGCTTAGTGCACGAAGATTTCGAATGTATGATGCTTGACGCAGGTAGTACTGGCTTAGTTGTATTTTAAGCAGCATATACATACCATGAAGCAAATAGGTTAATAAGTATTTAGAGGGGGAGGGGGGATACTGTGTCAGAATTTCCAGAGGTAATAGCCCATAGGGGATTCAAAGGGAAGGCTCCTGAGAATACCATAGCAGCTTTCATGATGGCTGCAGAGCTTCCGATAGACGGTATAGAACTTGATGTCCAGATGAGCAGGGATGCCAGGCTCGTAGTTATCCACGATGAAAAACTTGGACGCACAACTAATGGAAGAGGACTTGTGAGGGAGCATACCTTTAGGGAGTTAAGGGAACTTGATGCAGGCTCATGGTTTTCAGGAAAATATGCAGGAGAAAGAATACCTTCGCTTGAAGAGGTGTTTGAACTGCTGAAAGACTATAAATTTACCATACATGTTGAACTGAAAACGTCATTATTTGAATATGAAGGAATCGAGAAGCTTGTGGCAGAACTTATTGATAAGTTTAGAATGAACAACCGTGTCATTGTGTCATCCTTCAACCATTATTCACTGAAAAGAATGAAGCAGGCAAAACCTGAGGTAAGGACTGCAGTAATTAATACGGGTAATCTTTTTGAACCCGGAGAATACCTGAAGAGTATAGGAGCTGAAGATATTCATACCAGCATGTATACAATAAACGGAGATTTGATTGGTTATACCAGAGTAAACAGTATCAAGCTAAGGTGCTTTACTGCAAATCAAGAGTGGGAGATGGTGAGGCTGGTTAATATGGGGGTTGACGGGATATTTACGGATAACCCCGATGTTTTGCTTAATCTGAAAAGAAGCCCTGCAAATGCTTAAGTCAGGTAAAGTCTGAAAGTATACAAACCGGGACGAAAATGGGACGGCAGAACCGTCCCCGCGTCCCAGTTTTTATTCGTAGAAGGTTACGAACTTGATTGAATACAGGTCTCCCATAACCCGGTTGTTGGTTTCGCTTTCCCTCAGCACGATGTAGCTTATTCCAACGTCTTCAATTACCCCATCCCTGTCAATCAGGACATTTGTACCGACGAGGAATTCAACACGCGCTCTTCTCCCAATATTGGCTCTTAGGAAAGCCTGTGTATAACCCGGATTAACCAGAGTAGGGGCTGTGACACCTGGAGAAAGTCCGAAAAACGGAGTGGCTTGTGCTGGAAGACCAACTGCCTCAGGTATTACCGGAGAAGTAGGTATTGTAGGATATCCCGGCAGTGTAGATGCACTTGGCAGCTGTCCGCCAGGCATTTGTCTGTTGTAAGTACTGTCCTCAAAGTTTTCACCATTCAGATCGTAGTGATCGGAATAATAGTTATTCATAATTGTTCCCTCCTTAATTATGGTTATGTTTGTGCATACAGTGAGGTTGGTTTATAAAAACAATGTTCACCAACCCTTGTGTTAATTACCCCTGTGCGGGTTGGCGGAAAGTATGGGGCGCATATAGGGCTGAATGGGTTGTAATACCACAGGCATTCTTCAGTACCGGGAAGTTTCTGACCTAATAAAGCCCAATCGGCAACCTCATAGTGAATCTCCTCCGGGTTTGCAGCCCATACAGTCTGAGGATTTACCTGACCGTATATTTCCGGCTTCAGGCAAGTAAATTCACATGCTTCTTCAATAACTTTCCTTATATCTCCCTGACCTGTCCTGAGATACTGGCCATAGGCAACGTGTACCCTGTTCATTACCACTGTTGCAACAGCTCTCATTCCATTTATTCCTTCTCCGCCGGCTTCACATTTAATAAGCCGTGCAAATAGTTCCCTTGCGGTATATGGCATTACTTAAATCACCTCACTAGCCAAAGTCTTAGGCAGATTATCCTTATTTAGGTAAATAAGTGCTTCCATCAAGCGGTATCAAAACCTGGAGAGGATGCCCTCTACCAGCCATTCCGACAGCATATACACTTAGATTCCTACCTGGTCTTAACGTAACGTTTGGAACAGCCAAAACAACTTCATCGGTTCCTGAGGAACGGATATCAAGGGTATATCGGCCAGGTGTCAATGTTTTGTAACCTGTGATATCCATGTATCCAACTTCTGAAAATAACTCTGTACCTTCGTGTAGAGATATATCCACAGGTGGTGTAGTTGGAGACAGGTGAACAAATCTTACCCGGGTTCTATTCATCAGGGGGGTGACCCTTGGGTCGGGAACTACATACAGCCTGATGTCCGGTTCTTTCCCGACAGCAGCTGCAGTGTAGATGACATCTGGTACAACCTCGATACTATCCTTAAGTGCCGGATTGGTTGACTGGCCTGTTGGAAACACACTTATGCTGTACAAGCCTGGATGAACTCCAAGGTATGGAGTAAAATTTTTATATTTTAAGTTGGTATCAACCTGTATATCGTCAAGATAAATATCTACCTCGGGAATATCAGGAGATGCATGGAGCAGCCTGATATATGACAGACCTTTTTGCCTGGTTGTCAGATAGTCTATTGGTCGGTAATATTTGGTGCATTCCATGCAAATCAGTCCTCCTAACTCAGTTAATGACATAATATGCCAAGGAGGAATTTATGGTTACAAACACTAAGGATTATGTAGTTGGTTATTGGCTGTATTCTCAAAAAAGCCTGGAGTTTAAACTCCAGGCTTTTTTGAGAATACAAATTTACTGCATATTATTTTCTGCAAATTGAATCATTCTTTTTACCATTTGACCACCAACAGGGCCTCCAAGTGCTCCGTTATCCCTGCTGGGAACATCACCGCGGTAATGGTCATTGTTCTCTTTAATGTTTTGGAGCAGCCCTAGTTCGGTAGCTACTTCCATCTTGAGCTTCTTTAAAAATTCCTTTCTTTCACGACTGTCGGTTGTCATTTTTATCACCTCATTAGTATTATTAACGTAAAGCATAATATCTTTCATAGAAATATTTTGAATAATTATTATTTATAGAACCGGGAGATTTAAAATTTATGTCGATTAAAGGATTTTTATAATATTTGAAGAATAAATAAGTTGTGCCTAGAAATATTCAGAGGTGTAAAATGAATAAAATTCTAATGGTTTTTGATTATTTTAAAGAAGCTTTTGATTTAAATGCCGCAAACAGGATACTTTACAAACCCCAGATTTTTTTTGCGCTTATTAAAACAGCATTCGTACTTGTTTGTGGTATACTGCTGATGGTTTTATACAGAAACCTGGCAGGAGGCGGCTTTGATTTTTCGGGCTATACTCTTGGAAGTGTATTTGCGGCATTGATATTTCTGCTAATAATAATTGCTGCTCTGTGGATTGTGTCCAAGCTTATTGAAGCCGGACTGTACAATATGTACAGTAAATCCGTACATGGAGGAACTGCCGGAATGAACGATTTCTGGGATGGTGTACGGAACAACTTTTTCAAATTTTTAGCTGTGGATATAATCACAGTGCTTGCCTGGATTCCTCTTGGTCTCGTATTAATATTCGTAGGGATAATTACTCTTGGCGCGGGATTTATACTGGTTCCTTTTCTGGTTTCAGTATTCCTGGCCATGTGGAAGGTTTCTATTGCAGTTGATGGATGTGGGATATTTCAGTCACTAAAGAACAGCATTGACTTTGCAAGAAGATTCTTTGTACCGTATACAGTATTTCTCATTATAGTATTTGCACTCAGCAGCCCTTTAAGCACTCCGGGAGCCGGGAACAGTGCAGGAGATGCAGCTGATTCCATAGGTGAATACATGGAGAAAAGCAAGCACATGGATGGTTATCCGCAGAATCCTATGCCTGATACGGACTGGAACTTTTCTCCAGACAGCAAACTCAACCAGAGCTCCGGTCTTTGCTTTGTAAGTTCATATGATAGTATCTTCCCTGAAGATGAATTGTACACCGATTGGAAAACCGAACTGGAAGGCATAGAAGGAAATAAACTGCTGCCCGATTTCCCGGGACCACTGCCTGAATGGGTAGATATTATACTGGTATGTGGTATTGGAGTAGCTACGGTTGGAACGGCACTTAGTTCCCTTATAAAAATGCTGTTTGACGTATTCTTTGGATTAAGCATGTTTGTGGTTTATAGAAACAGGTTTGGTGAAGTTGAGCAGCAAGGGGAGGTGGTATCATGAAAAACTGGTTTCATGTAGTAATGGACAGTTGTAAGGAGTGTCTGGAACTGTCTGCAAAGAACCTTAAAATTTTTATTCCCTCCCTTGTATATCTAGGGGTGGCGGTATTCTTCGTGGTAGCATGTATAGTGGCAGTTATAATATTCACTATAGGCAGTATAGTGTCGGATTCCATGCTTTCAGCTTTCAGGGATGTTGTTTCGAACGGGCTGCCGCTCATGGCTGGATTGGCATGTTTGATAAGTCTGGCGCTGCTGATAATGTACAGCATGGTTCAGGCCGGTGTATTAGGTATGCTCAGGGTCTACCTGCAGGATGGGAAAGCCGACTACGCAGATTTCTTCTCAGGATTAAAGAAAAACTGGCTGGCTATGTTTCTGGGGTTTGTTCTGGTTTTCCTATTACTGTTGGTACTGGCCATTCCGATAGTAATACTTGTTCCTATTGCAGGTATTCTTACCTTCGGATGGGGTTTGCTGTTCGGAGTGGTACTGCTCTTTGTATTTCTTGCGACGTGGCCTGTAATACTGACAGTAGATGAAGAGGGAGTGTTTTCTGCCATAGGAAAGGGCTTTAAGATAGGAAGAAAATTTTTCTGGCCGCTTGCGGTCATAGGCTTGCTGTGGACAGTGATACCTTCATACCTGTCCGGACTGGTTATAGCCATTCCTTTTGCAGGCCTTGTGGGAGCACCTGTAGTTGGTACGCTATTGGGTGTATATTTCAGATTTGTTCTTATAAGATTCTATTTATCAACAAAAGAAGAGTATTCTACGGAGGGAATACAATACCTGTAAATGCAATGTAATGCAGAATACAAATAATTTAAAGGGGGAAATAGCATGCAGGATAAAAGAGACTGGACCGTTGCAATACTATTATCGTTCTTTTTAGGAAGCCTTGGGGTTGATAGATTCTATCTTGGGCACATCGGGCTTGGAGTGCTGAAGCTGGTTACTTTGGGTGGATGCGGGATATGGTATCTTATTGACTTCATTCTGATTGTTCTGAACCGTATACCTGATGCCAATGGCAACTACCTTGATGTAAAACCCAGAACGTAGGATACCATAGAATTCAGGAGGGGGCGTTTTTCCTTACAGGGAAAATAAATTAACCGCGCATAAGGACTGCGGAATCAAGATAAACTAGATACTTGTTATACCAAATTCCAGACCGGAATTAATTCGACATCGTGGCTCAATAATTCCTAGAATTGACGTCCTGTCAATTCTTCCTGAAATTTCAGCATAACTTCGCATAGTTTATCTAGGATTTCTCCATAACTTATTCGCCAGTTAATTCATCTCCCCTGTAATCAGAATGGGAAGTTCCTTGGGCGAAGCGAATAGTTGCCTCCCCCAACCTTATTATCTGCAAAATCAAATTTAGTAAGCGGGAGTTCAAGTGAATAATTTGCTCGATAGACTATTCGGACTTGTTTCAATGCAGAAACCTGAATACAGAATAATAGTTGTAGGGGTGGGTATTGTAATCCTATGTATGATTTCTCCTACCCACCTTGACAACCTTCCTCCGCTGTGCCTGTGGAAAAACTTACTGGGAGTTGAATGCCTCGCATGCGGAACCACACATGCACTGGCAAGCTTCTTTGACGGGAATGTGGTTCAGGCATTTGACTATAACAAAAATATAATTATAACAGGGCCGCTTTTTATTTTATTATTCACAAGGGACCTTGTATACCTGCTGAAGAAGCAGGTGGTGAGGAAATAACCTTGAATCAGGTTGTGCCTACAGGACATTCGAGTTTGATAAACATCAAATCTTCCCAGTCCTGATTGAGTTCATTGAAAAAGACCAGACATATGACTGCGAATTTACTCTCAGGAATAATTATCTCGTCTCTCGCGTTCTCAAAATCATTTCTGGTAAACAGGGGTGAAGTTATACCTACGAGAAGTATAAGGTCATACTTCTGATAATATCCATTTGCCTTCTGGGCCTTTTTCTCAAGTAATTCATTCAATATGTAAATATAGTGCTCAATGTTTTCGACCTTATAGAAAGGAGCATGTTCATGCCCTAGAAGCTCTTTGGCTTCATCGGAATCATAATAAAGATTTGTTACCTCAACCCCAAACTTTTTGTTCTTAAGGGTATCCTTTATAATAAAATCTGGTCTGTCCATATGAGTAACCACGGCATAGCAGGAGTTATGCATATTATTCATAGCCTTAATAAAATAATTTATTAAGCTTTCCTCCAGCCACAGCTTCTCATTCATAAAGAAACAGACCTTTCGAAAAGTTTGCTTACTTTAATTATATCACGGATAGCGAGAAATGACAAAAAGAGACAGCCGACAGACTGTCTCTCTCCTTGTCTACGCTCTACGGGCGGATAAACAGGATTCTTGGATTCAGGTGGAGTTTTTATCTCCATCTGAAACTTAGAAGCCGTTATCCAGGGACGTAGCGCCGCCTTAGACTACTAGTCGCTTGATTTCAAAGAAATCTTAGCGATAGTGTCCATCTTTGATGCTCCCACTTAAAGAAGAGGGGAGTCTTAGCGGCGGTAGTCATCGGATAAACATCTGAGTCCAGTATGTTCTGCCCGATGAATCCTTAGCGCATCCTACACCAATCTGGGTGTAGTTTGAGTTCAGGATGTTGCTCCTATGACCTGGTGAATTCATCCAGCCGTTCATAACTTCCTGCGGAGTCCTCTGACCCCAGGCAATGTTTTCACCAGCTGCAGTAAATCTGATACCAAAAGCCCTTATCATATCAAATGGAGACCCGTAAGTCGGAGATGTGTGAGAGAAGTAATGTTTGTCCCTCATATCTTCAGACTTGTAACGTGCAACTCGTGAAAGCTCCCAATTGTAAGTCAACGGGCGCAGTCCCTGCTTCGCACGCTCTACATTAACCAGTCTTACAACTTCCTTCTCAATTGTTGTTGTCTGAGGTGCACCGGGTATATTAACCTGCTGACCCGGATAAATCAGGTTTGGATTCCTCAACTGAGGATTTGCAGAAATCAGTTCAGAAACACCAACCTGGTATCTTACGGCAATTCTCCACAGGGAGTCTCCCGGCTGTACAGTATAGGTTTGTGCTGCTGCCAGAGAGTCACCTGATAGAAGTGATGCTGTGAATGTGAATGCTAACGTCAAGGTTAAAACAATCAGTACTTTCTTCATCTAATTCCCCCTTTAACACTTGTTGTTGTGCATCTGGTTTCCTGCGGATATGACGGGCTTTTTTGTAGTCTAGTACTCAGGAGCACTTCTGAACTTGTGTGGCAGTATAACAGATACAAGTACTGTTAGCCAGTGAAAATATATGGTAGGAATACAGGAAAGTGGAACAGCAGCTGAATACAGGTTGGCAGGGCTGTGGAAACAAGGTATAATTAAGTACACATTTATGAAGTGATTTGATTAATTAAATTTGAGTTCTGCAGAGGAGGAAGCTCCTTGAGCGAAGCGAATGACGCGTCCCTCGTAATCAAAGAGGGAAGTTTCTTGAGCGAAGCGAATGACGCGTCCCTCATAATCAAAGAGGGAAGTTTCTTGAGCGAAGCGAATGACGCGTCCCTCTACCTTATGTAAGCAAGTCAAATAAATTCAAGGAGATTAATTATGAACAGCTGTGAAGAAATTTACTATAGTTCTGGGCGGTTTGGAACATGGGGATTTTTGATGGCAGGAACAAAAGATGGAATATGCAGGCTGGAGTTTGAAAACAGCAGGCAGGAATTAAGTGATTGGGTAAGAAAGCATTTTAAGGACAGTGTAGTTATTGACGATGACAAACCCTTTGAAAAGCTGAAATGGGAATTGAAACAGTACTTTGATAAAAAACTGAAAAATTTCAGCGTAGGATTGGATGTAAGAGGTACCGAGTTTCAGAAGAAGGTGTGGAACTATCTGTTACATATTCCTTACGGCACTACAGTAACATATAAGCAAGCTGCTCAAGCAGTGGCGGGAATGGGATACAGTCGTGCTGTAGGAAATGCGGTCAATAAAAACCCCCTTCCTATAATAATACCATGTCATAGGGTTATTGGTTCTGATGGAAATCTGACCGGTTATGCAAGTGGGCTGAATTTAAAAGAAAAATTGCTGGCATTGGAAGGCTGGCAGAGCAGTCTTTGAAAGTCATGCGGGACAAGCTGTCGAAACTTGTTGTCGGACAAGCAAAAATTGTGTTGACAGCATATAAGATGATATGTTAATATATCAAAGTCGGTCTCAAAAACCGGCCTGTACATTGAAAAGTAAACAGTGTGAAAGAGTAGAAAACCTTGTGGAAGCAGAGGAATCTGTTGAAGCAAAAAAAAAGTAAGAAAGAGCCAAGAAGGCTCTCGGATAAATTTTTTCGAGAGTTTGATCCTGGCTCAGGACGAACGCTGGCGGCGCGCCTAACACATGC
>JAWLCD010000032.1:0-24776 GCA_041687355.1 Clostridia bacterium
GCATGTGTTAGGCGCGCCGCCAGCGTTCGTCCTGAGCCAGGATCAAACTCTCGAAAAAATTTATCCGAGAGCCTTCTTGGCTCTTTCTTACTTTTTTTTGCTTCAGCAGATTCCTCTGCTTCCACAAGGTTTTCTACTCTTTCACACTGTTTACTTTTCAATGTACAGGCCGCTCCTGCAAATACACACAAGTGTGTTTTTTGGGGCGACAGCTTTGTAATTATAGCATTAGTACAGAAGTAAAGTCAACTGTTTTAAAAGGTTTATTACAAGTATAAAAATACAATTAATTAATATTGCTGTAATCCTGTTAATTCAATCTACTTCATTCAGCTTTTTTCTTTATATTTCTACTGTTCACTAGTAAATTTCCTTAATAGTTCTTCTATCTCTAACGAAAAAATAATACACCTACAAGTATATTCAAATATCCACTTACAGGTGCATTATTACCATAAGCATCAAATTGTATTCAAGTAACTGCTTATTTTCCCACACTTGTATCGTCTTTAACCAAGTTATCAAGTTCAGATTGGAAGAGCCTTAAAGTTTCTGTTACCGTTGCTCTCAGTTTCTTTAATTCAGCTTTCATATCTACAATTTTTTCTCTATCATGCTCAATTTCCTGTTCAATCCTTCTCTTTTCAGCTGAAGCAGTTTCTCTGGCTTCTTCTATAATACTTTCTGCAGTGGTCTGAGCCTTTATAAGAACCTCTGCTATCTTACTCTTATCTTCTGTACTATCATAGGTCTCTTTTGTATTTTCCTCAGCCTGCGCTTTGAATTCTTTTAACTGGTTTCTCAGCTTAACAATCTCGTCATCTTTCTCTTTAATTTTGTCCTGATAATCCTGAGTCATCTGCTCTATATATTCGTTGACATCATTCTTGTTGTATCCCATTGCAGATGTTCTAAACTTTATTTCACTCTCCACTGAATACCCCTCCATTCTTGTTTGCAATTACCTTGCCACATATATAGTTCAATAATTCTGTGAAAATTCCTTCATTATAATTCTACAAATTATTTTTTAACTTTATTTAAGGCTTTAAGTATTGCATTATGAAGTCCTTCTGCCGCATTCTGCCTGAAACTATCGGACATTAATTTTTTCCTTTCGGATTTATTGGATATAAACCCGATTTCAGCAAGTACTGCCGGCATCTTTGTTGAGTTCAGCACTACCAGATTAGGTCTGGGAACAATTTTTCTATTAACAGTTCCAAGCGACCTGATAAGCTCATCCTGTACCAACTGTGCAAAGACCTTGCCGGTTAACCCATTTATACTTTCACTGGAAGGATAGTATAAAGTCTCAGTACCGCTAACAGAGGGGATACCAATCCAATTATTGTGTATGCTCACAAATAAATCTGCATTCAGCTTATTAGCAATATTGGCACGCTCGCGTAATTCAACAAAAACATCCTTTTCCCTGGTCATCACAGTTTCAACACCCGAATCCTTAAGGAGCTTATTAAGCCTTAGCGCAATATCAAGATTAATTTCCTTCTCCAGCACCTGATTACCATACTTTGCGCCAGGATCATAACCTCCGTGTCCCGCATCAATTACAACCAGGAAATTCCCCGAAGGTACAACCGCTTGCTGTTCTTTTAAAGACATTTCTATTGAGGTCTTCCCATTCTGGTCTGTTCCTATCTTATAGTACAGTCTACCATCAAAATTGTATTGAACAGTTACCTCTGTACCCTGATACGGCTGTTGCGCTATCTCTATTGAACTGACCAGCTGGTCATTAATATGCATAACTCCTGTACCAAGGTCGATAACTCCCTCTGGTATTAAGAATATTACCTTCTTGTTCTCGAAATCTTCTCTTGCAGATATTTGGCTCCATACATGGGAGCTATCAATGATTATATTCGACACGTCTTTAGAATTTGTATATTTGATATTCCTGTATGACGGTTTAAAGATGAAAATACTTATCTTTCCTGGTTCCTGGAATACCTGATACTGAGGCTGTCCCTCAACCCCAATAATTATTCTTCCTATATTATTCAGTAGTTTTTTACTCTCCAGATATTTAATGTTTTCATCACTAACCGGTATCTTGAAGCTTTGGTTGGAAAAGCTTGTATCGGTAATATCCACGGCAATAGCATCATAGTCGCTAATCCTTGAAACGGTATAATTCTGTGAGCTGTCAATCTGAATACATACACATGTTTTATCTTCCTGCTCATCAAGGCTGATTTTATTCGTTTCTCCCAGAGTTAAATTCAGCTGCTCAAAATCGTCTGTGTCTCCGGTATCAATATCTACTGGAGTGTCGATATTTCCTGTATCATTTCCCTCCTGGGTTCCCAACCCAACAATCAATTGCTTTTTGTCTTCGGAAAGACTAATCTGATATCCGGTTTTCTTGACCAGGTCAAGCACTATTCTTGACTTCTTGGGAGTATCATGCTGAGCAGCCCTGATTCTCTCTATATTTCCGTTATTAACCACGAGATTACACTGCTCTGGGTTTATTATTGAATCAGGTATATCTATAACCAGCCTTTCGGGGGACTCAAGCTCAAGTTTATCATAACTGGTGATTGCCCCTGAAGCCTCAACCTTTACAAGCACCCTGCCGCTTTCAGAGCTTACCAGAACCCTTTTTATTTCCAGGTCTTCATTTTGCCGCTTGTCTATGGTAACCAATCTTGTACCAGAGTTCCAAACCACCTTCATACCCAACTGCTCAGATACAAACCGAATAGGTATCATGGTGCTCCCGTTAATTATCTTGGCAGGCATATCAGTACGTACCTGACTGCCGTTTACGCTGGCATTACTGCTGTTAATTTTAAGAATAATATTAGTTAATGGGCTTTTTATAAAGACTTGCTGCGTGTTTGCCTTCCATTCTACACTTGCACCAAGCTTTTCAAACACAGCTCTGGCAGGTACAACAGTTCTGCCGTTTAAAAGGATTGGAGGCATGGGAGGGGAAAGTTTTTCTCCATTAACAACAATTCCTACAGGTTTCTCGTTGTATACATGTGTCTTCCCATCATAAACAAGCTTCATTCCCGCCTGGGCAGTGAAAGACAAAAGAAACATAATTAAAATGCCAAGACTTATACTCACAAACTTTTTCATTGGTATCCCCTCATATTACTAAATAAATATTAGAATTCTTACGCGAAAAAAGAGATTAATAAACTATTCGACGGACTTGTCCCTTTTTCCTCTAATAGTCTTAAAATGTAATAAAAAAGTAAAAAAAGACTCTGCTTTTTTTGGTATTATGCCACAGTATGGCTTTTCAGCGAATTTGTCCGGATTGAAAGAGAATTTTGTAGGATGAAGTTTGAAATGCTGTCAATATGCCAATGAATTGACTATATTCATACTAACGCCTGAAAAGCAGATTAAGTATTATAGTCAGGATTATACTAATAATAATTCCGGTTACCAGTGGAAAATAGAAGGTAAAGTTCCCCCTTCTTATTAGGATATCACCAGGTAGTCTTCCCAAACCGATTTTTCCTCCCAGCATCAGGGCCAGCCCGACTATGACTGTTACTATCCCTATTCCGATTATTAACTTACCGATATTTCCGATTTCCATACAATCCACTCCTTGTCGTCACAGCCTATCAGAGCACAACAATGCGACGCTTATCATCCTTTAAATTATAAAAATCGTTAGAAGCTTGCAGTGCAAGGCGCACAGACTGCGAGGAACGGAGCATACTTAAAGGGTATGTGAGTACCGAAGCAGGCTGATGCAACACAGCAATGCGACGCTTATCACGATTTTTATCCAAGGTAGCGTTCTTTTTCACTATATATACACCCACAATACTTCTGCATATACATTCCCATTTCCCTTGCCTTCTGCCTTCCTTCTCTGAAGCCTTCCCTGAAGTCTCTGTAGTAAAACTCAACACCGTACTTCTCCTCAATTTCCCTGCCTACCTTGATTAGCAGTTCATGCTTCTGATACGGACTGACAAGCAATGTTGTCGAAAATGCATCAAAACCTCTATTTTTTGCTTCCTGTCCTATTCTATCCAGTCTGGTGTAATAGCATTCATGACATCTATTCTCAGCAAAGACAGCTTTCTTCAGAAATGCGTCAAGCCCATACCCATCCAATTCCTCAAAGTGGATAGACTGATTCTCACATAGAAATTTTGCGAACTCCAGCCTGGCTTTATACTCCATATAGGGATGTATATTGGGATTATAAAAGATTCCGTAGATATCTATATTTTCTTTTTTAAGAGCCTCCACCGGATACACTGCGCAAGGACCACAGCATATATGGAGCAGTAGTTTCATCAGAATTCATTCCTTTCCACTTATTCCTTATTCATCCCCAGATGCTCATATGCAAGTCTGGTAGCTGTTCTTCCCCGGGGCGTGCGGCTGATAAAGCCCAACTGAAGCAGATACGGCTCATATACATCCTCTATAGTCTGACTCTCCTCCCCTATTGATGCTGCAAGGGTATCCAGGCCAACTGGTCCGCCGCCGAATTTCTGTATTATGGCCAGCAGCATCTGCCTGTCGATATTATCAAGGCCCAGTGAATCTACATCAAGCATATCCAGCCCCATCTGCGCCACAGCCAGGGTTATTTTCCCTTCCGACCTCACCTGCGCAATGTCTCTTACCCTTCTTAGTATCCTATTGGCTATTCTCGGCGTACCCCTTGACCTTCTTGCAAGTTCCACAGCGGCCTCATTGTCTATTTCTATTCCCAATATTCCAGAAGACCTTTTAATAATCATATTCAGTTCTTCCGGTGTGTAGATATCCAGTCTATGAATTACCCCAAACCTGTCCCTGAGCGGCGAAGTAAGAAGCCCGGCCCTGGTGGTGGCTCCGACAAGAGTAAATTTTGGGAGGTCAATACGTATCGACCTTGCGCTTGGCCCCTTTCCTATGATTATATCAAGCGCAAAATCCTCCATGGCTGGATAGAGGATTTCCTCCACAGTCCTGTTCAGTCGGTGAATCTCATCTATAAACAATACGTCATGTGCGCCCAGATTAGTCAGAATGGCAGCCAAATCCCCAGGTTTTTCAATAGCCGGACCTGATGTTATCCTGATACTGACACCTAATTCATTCGCAATTATATTGGCAAGCGTGGTTTTACCCAAACCCGGAGGGCCATACAGTAATACATGGTCAAGCGGTTCGCCTCTCATTCTTGCCGCTTCAATGAATATTGAAAGGTTTTCCTTGACTTTCTCCTGCCCTATATACTCCCTCAGATTCCTTGGCCTTAGTGATACATCCATTTCCACTTCATCGTCGACCAGACTGGGTTGTATGATTCTTTCATCCATGGTTGTTCTCCTTAGTGTACTAATTTTTTAGATAATTTTATCACAAGACAAACTATTATTGAATACAATATAAACAGGATTCTTGGATTTAGGTGGAGTTTTAGGCTAATAATTTCTTGTTATCTTTGATAACTTAGAAATCATTGTCCACCTTGTGTGCTCCATCTGAATCTTAGAAGCCGTTATCCAGGGACGTAGCGCCGCTTGCCTCCCACTTGAAGAAGAGAGGAGTCTTAGCGGCGGTAGTCATCGGATAAACTAACCATCTAAATAATTACTATACAAACTATACCTGAAAGATTTTGTAAAATTCAATAAATTTTTAATTCTTTTTGTAATATTATTGTCAATTTTGTCGATATTATGGTAAAGTATAAATAATAGATATAGATAAAAAATATATATTTCACACAATCTTAATTAAGGTGGTGATAGATAAACTTACCATTCAAATGGTGGTCAAGGGTCGTCAAAAATGAAAAGAGGAGGAAGTAGCTCTTGTCGAGAAAAAGAAAAAACAAAGGAGTAGATTTATCAAGAGAAGAAAAGAAAGCTTTAACTACTGTGCTGCAGCTTCCAGTCGGCAAAAGAAAGTCGTTTTATTCAATCGCTGAAAAAGTTTTAAAACCTTCGGAGGTAAATATCATAATAGAAACGTTGGAGGTCATCTGGGACGGATTAATTTCCAAGCCAAAGAATAGACAGTTTTATACTCTTAAAGACCTTATTTCAGATGAAGACCTTCAACTACTTGCATCAGCAGCTTTAGTATACATCGAAGACCAGAAAAGAAACGCTGAAAAAGAAGTTTCGAATTTGTTTAGTTATGCTTTGAACTATAACTTGTAGGAGGGATAATTCTCTCCATTTTTATTTGTCGTTTCCAATTTCCTTTATCTTATTAACATATATATCAGTCAGTTCGTCAGCGAATTCTTCACTTGCACCTTCGCCAATAACTCTGCAGATAGGCTGTTCGGCATCGGGAAGCACAAGAACCCATCCACCATCCCTGTACACCTTCACTCCTTCAAAAAGCTCAATCTTGTCGCCTTCCTTGTCTTCAATCAGGCTCCGCATTACCTTGCCTTTTATCTCCCATGGGCATGCAACCTCCTTTTTGCTTACATGAAAATCGGGTATCATATCAACCAACTGAGATAATTTAAGCCTGTTCTCCTCCATAAAATCAATAATCTTTACAAGGCTTTCAATAGCATCAAAATGAAAGGCAAACTGTTCCTTCGATTCCTCGCCTGAATTGGATAAATTGAGATTACTCATAATATCCTGGATTGTCGTCTTACTCCTTACAATTCTTCCATTATATAGTTGGGCAAGGTTCTCTATTACATTGGATGCAGAAATAGGAACAATAGCAGTACTCCCTCTATACTTCTTAAAGAGTATCAATGTTGCTAGCGCAAGGTAAAGATCTTCATTTACAACCCGCCCTGTATCGTCAATAAGTATCATTTTTTCTCCATTATTATCGATTGAAACACCTATATCTGCATTTAAGAGTCTAACATAATTAGTAAAGTATACAAGCTCATTAGAGGTTTTCATCTTCTGCCTGTTTTTAGAATTTACAAATTTCAGGTTTGCATGCTCAATCTTGCATCCCAATTCTTCTAAAATTCCTTTCAAGGTAGTATGCACCAACTCTGAATCAGTATTAATCAATACTTTAAGATTAATATTCCTGGACTTGATTTTATTTAGTATTGTCCGTGTGTAAAAAGAGCTGTAATCACTAATACTGGAAATACTGCTTATATCATTAGCATCACACCTTGCGAAGTCTTCCCTTGTGAAAACACTCTCTATCTTTCTTTCCAGGTCTCTGCTTATATTGAAACCATTAGAATTAAGGAAATCAATTGTTAACATTCTACTATTGTCTAATAGTGATGAGATATGGACACCTCCATCCATACCATAAAATTTTAGTGCAGTTCTCAGCATAGGCAGAAGAAGCTTTCCGAAATTATATACCTTTACTCCTGAAGAAAGCAGTCCTGCAATCATTGATGAATGAAACATATTTGAGGTGCTCAGCCCATCATAACTAATACATACCTTTGAACCTTTCTTGAATGTCGCTCCGAATGCGGCTCCAAGCTTTGAAGAGAATTCAGGAGTAATATCGATATTTATTTCCCCTCTTATTCCCCTTGCACCAAATAGAGACTTTGTATATTTATTACTCCATACAAGATTGGTATTAATTTCAGTTCCTGTATCAATAGTCTTCTCCGGCCAGATTTTTATGTTTGGCTTAACTACTGAGTTCTCCTTAAGTACTGAATTATTTCCAACAACCGAGTACTCAAAAACAGAACTACTTTCCATTATCTGAACCTTATTACAAACTACAGCACCTCTTAATTCTGCTTTCCGGCCTATATAGCAGTTTTTCCAGAGAATGCTTCTCTTTACTGAACAATTCTCCTCTAATATACAGTTATCTCCTATAACTGAAAAAGGCTCAATCACGACTCCTTTTTTTATCTTTGCTTTTTTTCCTATTAATGCAGGTCCTTTAATTATACTGTCCGGATCTATCTCACTTCCCTCACCTATCCAGATATCATTGTGCTTACTGCCTTCAAGTTTTACTTTTACCTTACCCTCAAACACATCCATATGTGCATGATAATATGCCTTCAAATCTCCTATATCGCACCAATAGCTCTTTGTTGTGTAACCATATATAGGCAGACCCGACTTTAAAATATATGGAAACAAATCTTTACTGAAATCAATAGTTTCACTTTTGTTAAGCATTTTAAGAATCTCCGGCTCAAGAATATATATGCCGGTATTCACTGTATCACTAAATACTTCTCCCCAACTGGGTTTCTCTAAAAACCTGGTTATTCTTCCAGAATTGTCGGTAACTACAACACCATATTCAAGCGGGACATTTACCTTGGTAAGAACCAGGGTTGCCAATGCTTGGTTCTTTTTATGAAACTCTATCGCGTTGTCCAAATCGACATCTGTTAATGCATCACCACTTATGACTACAAATGTATCGTCCAGAAAATCTTCAGCATTTTTTACGCTTCCAGCAGTACCTAAGGGGGAATTCTCAGTAAAATACCTGATATTAACACCAAAATCCCTGCCGCTGCCGAAATAATCTTTTATAATTTCAGGCATATACTGCAGGGTAACTGCAATGTCAGTAATTCCAAATTTATTAACAAGCTCCAGTGTATATTCCATTATTGGCTTATTTGCAATAGGAACCATAGGCTTGGGAATGTTGCAAGTCAGAGGTCGTAACCTCGTACCTTCACCTCCTGCCATAATTACTATCTTCAATTATATTCCACCCTTTCCTTCAAACTGTAAACTCTGCAGTAATTTTTCCTTAAACTTACATCAATTCAGTACCTTTGAATACAATGTACCTTTATTCATTGAATTTTCGAATACAATCTCAAGTCCTGGTATTTATATCCTTAATAGACTTGAAGCAAAATTTCATTCTGGAAATTAATAAAAAAACGAACATCACGTTGCTTATGTATCTATATTATGCGTATTTAAGTTTTTATTATTCTGCACTGTTTACATCCTGGGCAAGCAAAAACTTCATGTCAGTTATAAGACTTGTACAATAAATAGTAAAAATTTTTTTACATCTATTCTGCTTTATAACTAGGTTTTGGGATGAATTTTATATTAAATATTGAAGATAATAAGATTGAAATCAAAAAAAATGGAGGGAATATCATGGCCACAAAAAACAAGTATCTTACAAACGGCGTTCATATAACTCCTTCAGCCGTTACAGTCGGTGATAAGGTAAAAATCTCATATGACGGCCTGCTTGCAAAGTCAGGCGCATCTGAGGTATATGCACGCATTGGTTTTGGAAACAGATGGGAAGACGCACAGGAATTCAGAATGTCAAAAACAACAACCGGCTTCGAGACAACAATTCCGGTAACCAAGCCTGTTCCGCTGAACATCTGCTTCAAGGATAATGCGGAAAACTGGGATAACAACTCAGGAATGAATTATACCTTTGATGTGACCTAACAGAAAAGGGGCAGTTATTTTGCCCCTTCTTTCCTATTAAAACTTTTTAGTCTCTGTGCAATTTCGGACTCATATCCATTGGAAGAAGGTATGTAGTACCTTGTCCCAAGCATCTTGTCCGGTAAATACTGCTGTTCAACGTAATTCTCTTCATAATCATGAGCATACTTATATCCTGCACCATAGCCAAATCCAGAAAGCTCTCGTTTTACAGCGTTTCTTAAATGGAGCGGAACCTCACCTGTGTCTTTATTTTCCACATCGCTAATAGCCTTATCGATTCCCATGTAGCTTGCATTGGACTTTGGACATGCAGCGACCATAACCGCAGCCTCAGCAAGAATTATTCTTGCCTCAGGCATTCCAACCATGTGAACGGCCTGGGCAGCAGACACAGCTACTACCAGAGCCTGTGGTTCTGCCATCCCCACATCCTCAGCGGCGCATATTACTATCCTACGCGCAAGAAACATAGGGTCCTCTCCGGCATACAGAGCACGGGCGAGATAAAACAATGCAGCATCAGGGTCGCTTCCTCTCATTGATTTTATAAATGCGCTAATATTATCATAGTGGGCGTCACTGCTTTTGTCATATGTAATAATATGTCTCTGCATGCACTCCTGTAATATCAATTTATCAATCATTATTTTCCCATCTTCATCAACAGGTGTGGTAAGTGCAGCAAGCTCCAGGGAGTTAAGTGCCGTTCTGGCATCGCCGTTTGACATTTCAGCAAGAATTTCAATAGCATCCTCGTCCATGCCAATATTAAGATTCCCTAATCCTCTTTCATTGTCAGCCAAGGCATTTCTCAATATCTTAGCAATATGCTCCTTATCTAAAGGCTCAAGTTTTATAACTGTTGACCTGGAATTCAATGCCTTATTCACTTCAAAAAACGGGTTTTCTGTAGTTGCTCCGATTAGAATAATGGTTCCATTCTCGACAAAAGGTAAAAGAGCATCCTGCTGGAGTTTGTTGAACCTGTGTATTTCATCAATAAACAGGACAACCCTTCCTGATGCGTTAAGGAGTGGATTCGCAGCTTCCTCAACAATTGATTTTATTTCTGAAACACCTGAAGTAACGGCATTTATTTTCTTGAACTTTTTTTGGGTTGTAGAAGCAATTACCCTTGCAAGAGCAGTCTTACCACATCCCGGAGGTCCCCATAAAATAATTGAGGACAGCTTGTCAGCCTGAATCAACCTGTGCAATAGTTTTCCTTCGGCAAGAACATGTTCCTGCCCCACAAACTGTTCAAGACTCCTTGGACACATCCTGTAAGCCAGTGGTTCTTTATTATCCATCAATCATACCTCAGAAACATAAGATTCATTTTCAATTGGAATACCCTCCATTGATGCAGCGTGACAGAGAACCGTCCCCTGTCACGTTCTGCTAGCTTAGCCTTTGGTGTATTACATCGGCAAGTTCCCTAGCTCTCTGCTCAATATACTGAGCATCCTTGCCTTCAATCATTACCCTTACAAGAGGCTCAGTACCCGAAGGCCTTATCAGGACTCTGCCTTCATCTTCAAATTCACTTTCCAGTTTACTAATCATGCCGGCAATAACATCATCCTTCAAATAGTCATTTTTCTTCTGGTTACTTACTTCTGCATTAACCAGAACCTGAGGAAATACCTGCATAACTGAGGCGGCTTCAGAAAGCTTTACGCCTTTGGTTCTCAGAATGGAGGCAAGCTGAAGACCAGTCAGTATCCCGTCGCCTGTGGTATTATGGTCAAGGAATATTATGTGCCCCGACTGTTCACCGCCAAGTATAAATCCCCCTTCCAGCATCTGCTCAAGAACATACCTATCTCCAACTTTAGTTTTATACAGCTTGATGTTATTCTTTTTTGCAAATATGTCAAATCCCAGATTGCTCATAACTGTGGCAACAACAGTGTCATCCTTAAGCCTACCCGATTCCTTCAGATACTGTCCGCATATTGCCATAATTCTGTCACCGTCTACAAATTCCCCGTTCTCGTCAACTGCAAGCATCCTGTCTGCATCGCCGTCAAATGCCAGACCAATATCCAGAGAATTTTCGACTACAAACTTCTTCAGACCCTCAATATGCGTTGAGCCACAATTGTCGTTTATATTTATACCATTTGGAGAATCATTAATTACCTTCACCTCAGCTCCAAGCTCCCGGAAAACCAGGGGAGCAACCTGATATGACGCCCCATTGGCACAGTCCAGGCCTATTTTCAATCCATCAAGTCTGTGCTCTACCACACCTTTTAGAAACTCCTTATACTCGCCAAGAGCTCTTGTGCTCAGTCGTGACCTTCCCACTTCGCTTCCCGTAACTTCGGGCAGTTCCTGCCTGCCATCCAGTACTATGGACTCAATCTTCTCTTCAATCTGGTCAGGAAGCTTGAAGCCTTTATTATCGAAATACTTTATTCCATTAAATTCATAAGGATTGTGTGATGCTGAAATCATAACTCCTGCATCTGCACCGTAAAGCCTGACAAGATATGCAACAGCCGGCGTAGGAATTACTCCAAGCAGTTCAACCTCAGCTCCCACTGAGCAAAGACCTGCAACAAGCGCAGCCTCAAGCATATCGCCCGACAGTCTCGTATCCTTGCCGACAATTATCCTGGGCTTATGTCTTACTTCAGCAGACAGAACAAATGCTCCTGCACGGCCTATCTCAAAAGCCAGATTTGGTGTAAGCTCTTTATTTGCTACTCCTCTAACACCATCAGTTCCAAACAATCTTCCCATTGAACATCCTCCCGGATTTGTCATTTAATATATATAAGGTAGGGGGACGCGGCCATTCGCTCCGCTCAAGGAACGTCCCCCTCTGATTACGGGCTCCGCGGCCATTCGCTCCGCTCAAGGAACTTCCCCCTCTGATTATAAATAGCTAAAGTATATTTAGGGAAATGAATTAACCAGTGAATAAGTCTGTAAAGAAATCCTAGATAAACTTTGCGAAGTTATGCTCAAATTTCAGGAAGAATTGACAGGATGTCAATTCTAGGAATTATTGAGCCACGATGGCGAATTAATTCCGGTCTGAAATTTAGAATAATAAGCATCTAGTTTATCTTGATTTCGTAACTCTTATGAGCGGTTAATTTATCTTTCCTAAAATATCATAGAATCCTAAACAACTCAAATTAATATATAATTTCAATTAACCATTCCAGAAATCTATTATATTCCTATGCAGATTATTTAACAACAAAAAAAATGGCAGTGCTGCCATAATACTTTCACTACTAAAGCTTCTGAGAGTATATAAGATTAGTAATAAAGCGCTCTTTTTATTTCAGGCATGGAAGCAATAGCTGCCTGATATCCTCTTTCAATGCATTCAGGTATTCGTGATACCTCAAGCAGCTTAACATCATATACTTCAGGTAGTATTACATAATTTGCATCCTTCACCAGCCATTTTGAAATCTGATGTGCCATAATATCTACAGATTGAACCGCAATCTCCAGCAGATTATCTACACCTTCGTTTGCCTTGCCCACATATCCCAGATTGACTGCAAGAACTTTTTTTGCACCCATATCCTTTAATACTTTCACCGGAATATTATTCTTGATTCCCCCGTCAACCAGTCTTTTTCCCTTTACCATACATGGCTTGAATATCACAGGGTAGGATGAGCTGGCTCTCACTGCAGTTGCAAGGTCAATATGGTCATCATACTCAATATCACTTTTCTCATTCAATCCCTGCCTGCTTGAGATAAACATAATAGTTTTTGCAGAATTAATATCCACTGCCGGAATTGCAACAGGAATTTTAGCGTCTTTAATATATTTGCATCCCTTTTCACTACAGTATTTATCAATCAATTCCTTTATTCTGTTTCCTTTTATGAAGCCATCTATATTTTTGGGCTTTTTCATAAAAAGGGACATAACGTATGAATATATTTCACCAATATCAAAATCAATAATAATCCTTCCCGCATACTTTCTAAAAATCTGTTCAATCTCATCGGCTTTGTACCCCGAACTATAAAGACCTGCTACTATGCTTCCTGCACTGGTACCTGAAATATAGTTGGGGTATATACGATTTTCCTCCAGTGCTTTTAAAACTCCAATATGAACCGCTCCCCTGACTCCTCCCCCGGAAAGTGCCAGACCAATTCCCATAAAAAAACCTCCAAAACATCATGTGTTTTATTATATTCATGAGTTTTGGAAGTGTTCATTTTAAGCTGAATAAAGAAATACGAACTATCTGGATTCTTTCAATTCATTTTCACTGACATAATAGGTTACAGCATTTTCGGCTTGATGTATCTCTTTAATGCATCCCTTAATCTCAATGGAACAGTTAGGGAATATTCTTCGCTGAGCCACTATTTCTCCATCTCCATGTATTTTAAGGAGGCTTCCCATGGACTTCTTCTGCTCTTCAAGTGATTTTATTTCATGGTTGGTCTTAGCAATATTCTCCCTTATTAAATCAGCTTCCCGACTGTTTCCGGACTTACTGCCTAAAGAGGACAGCTCGTTTTTATACTGTTCCATATCAGTCTTTCTACTGGAAAGCTGGCTATTTACTTCCTCAATCTGACGTTTGATTATTTCCTTATCTATACCTTTAACACACAACAGGGTTCTCTTTTCGCTTGGCGAACCAATTGTGCTTGCTGATATTCTGGCCTCAGCTATTATGGTTCCCCCCCATATCTGCCCTTTGGACGATTCAATTAAAATCTCCCTTGCAGATATATCACAATTAATACAGTAGAAACCAATATGTATCAGTCCACCGGCAGAAATACCTACATTTGAGGCATATTTAGCAAATACGTTTTTTGCAGCCTTAATCATAACCATATGCTTAGAGGATATGCCTCCCTTTATATATATACTGCCCTTTCGGCTTTCAAGCCCCCTAATGCTTCCAATACCCAAGTCTCCCAGAACCTCAATGTCTCCATCGGCAGTAACCATGAAATTGTCATCTATTGTACCTTTTATGGTTACACATCCATCAAAATCGATGTTGCCTGTGGAAAAATCTACGTCGCCATCTATCTCAAGGTGATTGGATACACTTATTCTCCCATCCTTATAGTTTACAGCCCCACTATTTTTGGAATACAGTACGGTTTTGTTTCCCTCAACCTCTTCATAAACCGAATTCTTGTCATATGTAAGTGAAATATTCTTTCCAGGAACAGGAGGCACCTCCGCACCCATTACAGTTTTTCCGGGGTTCCCGGGAGTAGCATCAATCCTTTCACCCAGCCATTCTCCTTTATCCACCCTGTTTATCAGGTTAAGCTCATAGTGGTCAACACTTCCATCTGCATGTACAATCGGCTTAGCTTCCTTAATTTCATACATCTTAATTATGCAGTCAGTACCGTTTTCAGGCTGCTTACCTTCTGCAATAATCATTTTCTTTTCATTCTCAAGTACACCCAGCAGAACATCTTCTTTGATACCGTATACCACGCCCTCCTGCTTGAGTTTTTCATTTATCAGTACTTTAAGCACATTTCTCTTTGTCGTTGTCAGCTCGTCAGGGGTAACATGCAATGTAAGAAAAGCCCTCATGCCATCAGCTGATACCTCTATTACTACTTTTTCTCTCTTTTCTCCAAACTTTTCCTTCTGCTTGGGTGCAAAGACAATAGCACTTTTAACTGTTGTGAAGCTGGTAATCTTTATCTGTGGATGCTGACTGATAATTTTGTTGAATTGGTCAAGTGAAAAACCGGCCTTGAAGGACTGAATATAATAGTTGTCTCCATCGGTTGTAATCTCAATAAAGTCGCACTTGTGCACGACTTGATCAGCCATCGTTGGCCCCCCTTCCTCTTCAACATAATAATCGAGAATTTTACTTTTTATTCTGAAAATTCTTCTAATTTAATTATACCATGTTTTAAGCACTTTTTCTACCAATTATTGAGTATTAAATTAATTCGTAATTTGTCATTGCGAGCGAAGCGTGGCAATCTTGGACGGAAATCTTGGCTGTTAGCCGTTAGCTGATAGCCGTTGGATATTAGTAACTGTTTTTAGTTTATTTAGTATAACTTCGAAGGATATCTTAAAGATAACAGACAACAGCTAATAGCCAAAAGCCATAAATGGTCTGTGATTCCCACGTCGCTAAAGCTCCTCGGAATGACAAATGGTTTTAAATTACGAATTAAGTGAGTATTAGGTTCATAAAGTAGGGCGAGACATCAGCTCGCCCCTACGTTCATAAAATTTTCTTTGTCTGTCTTCTCAGGTAGAGTCTCTATAGCCTCCAGATTCAACCCTCAGCCGATACGAACCTTTTATACAAATAGTCTGCACCGAATGCCGCAGCACCACCCAGCAGTGCTGTCTGCAGCTGTACTATACCCATACCACTTGCAAATATCGCGGCTGCCGCAGGTGGTATTATTGTCAATTTGATTAGCAGCATTGCAAAAGCAAAGATTACACCTGCCTTGAGTAAGGCTGCAGCGGGAAGAGTAACAGCAAATCCGGCTTTCTTCTCAGCATACAAGGCCTTGAATGTAAAAATCAGTGCTGCATTTCCCAGCCAGATAAATGGAAGCATGTATAACAGAAATACCTTGAATGGTCCAAAAAGCACTGTCCCCAATAAAGCTGCTGCACTGGGAAGTACTATCAGTGAAATAAGCTTGCTCCATCCTTTAACATTTATTGCTGCCATGATAAGTACAAAGTTCACAGCTGAGCCTACAAGAAGCTGAGGGTGCTGTAGGAGAAGAGGTACGAGAACAGCAATTAGCGCAAGGATTACGTATTCAGCAGTCTCTACTGCTTTGGATGTTTGGTACATCCTTCGTCCTGCCAGTTGATTCAATACTCCGCTTATATAAGACATATTAATCACCTCTTACATTTTTTTATCTATCCTATTCTATTGTAATTCAATCGGGTATATTCTTCAACACAGATTTTCCGGTTTAGTTCTTATGGCCTTCAAATTTAAGTTTGTTTGCTTCATCTGGAACATCCATAGGGTAATTCCTGTCAAAGCATGCCGTGCAGAATCCGCAGCCTGATTGACTGACTGTCCTGAGTAATCCTTCCTTGCTCAAGTAAGCCAGGCTGTCGGCACCAATTACCCTTCTGATTTCCTCAACATCTCTTGTCGATGCAATCAGCTCCCTGCCGGAAGGCACGTCAATACCAAAGTGGCATGGATATTTGTAGGGTGGTGAACCCACCCTCATGTGAATCTCTTTGGCACCAGCCTGTTTGAGGATTTTAATTATCCATCTTATAGTGGTTCCTCTGACAATGGAATCCTCAACAAGTACAATCCTTTTACCCTGGATTACACTCTTCATGGCATTAAGTTTTATCTTAACCGCAACTTCTCTTTTTTCCTGCTCAGGTTGGATGAATGTTCTTCCGGTATACCTGTTTTTCATCAATCCCTGGTCGAAAGGTATTCCAGACTGCTGTGAGTAACCTATAGCAGCTGAAAGTCCGGAGTCAGGGACACCCACAACCAGGTCAGCGTCTGCCGGGGTCTCCTTGGCAAGCATTCTTCCCGCCATCTTCCGGACCTCGTACACATGTATTCCGTTCATTATGCTGTCCGGTCTGGCAAAATAAATATATTCAAAAATACACATACTTGTTCCAACATTCACACCAGTTCTGATAGATGTCAAACCATTTCTACCTATTGAAACTATTTCCCCAGGTTCAACATCCCTGACATACTCCGCACCAATGGCATCGAAAGCGCAGGTTTCAGAAGAAAGAAGATAGGTACTGCCCATCTTGCCAATAGATAGAGGCCTGAATCCGTGAGGATCCCTAATTCCGACAAGCTTGTCATTCGTCATGACAAGAAGGGCATATGAGCCTTTCAACTGCTGAGCTACCTCTTCAAGGGACTTTTCAATGGGTTTTTCATGTATACACTCTCTGGCCAGCATATTTGCGATTACTTCCGAGTCTATGCTGGTCTGAAACAATGCTCCCTGCTTCTCAAGCTCCTCCCTAAGTTCGGAGGCATTCACCAGGTTTCCGTTATGCGCAATTGCCAGCTGGCCTTTCATATATCTTGCAACCATTGGTTGGGCATTCTCCCTCAGGCTTGCTCCTGTGGTTGAATACCTCACATGTCCTATAGCAATATCACCATTAAGATGCCTGAGCATATGCTTGTTGAAAACTTCATTTACCAAACCCATGTCCTTATGGTAGATAATTGCTCCCCCGTTGCTTACAGCTATACCAGCACTTTCTTGGCCCCTATGCTGCAGAGCATACATACCGTAGTAGGTCATAGCTGACACATCATAACTGTCGGCGTTGAAAATTCCAAAAACCCCGCATTCATCATGCGGCTTCCCCTCGATAACCCCCAGATTCATCAGTGCTTTCCGCCTTTCATTATATTAATGTGACAGGGGACGGTTCTCTGACTCACTCAAGTGAGTCAGAGAACCGTCCCCGCGTCCCACTTAATTCCAAGTTCTTCTCTTACCTGTGTATCTCTGCGTTCCACCTCTTCCGCCATTTTCTTCTTGAACTGCTTTAGCTTTTCCCTAAGCTCGCCATTCGAGACAGCAAGTATCTGAACCGCCAGTAGTGCTGCATTTTCCGCACCATCTACGGCAACAGTTGCAACCGGGACTCCTTTGGGCATCTGCACTATTGATAAAAGTGAATCAAGCCCGTCAAGTGTTGAAGACTTTATGGGTATTCCTATTACAGGTAATGTGGTGAATGCAGCGAGAACTCCTGGAAGATGAGCAGCCTTGCCTGCTGCTGCAATAATAACGCCAAATCCTTCATTTTCAGCGTTTGCAGCAAAGCGGGATGCTTTCTCCGGCGTACGATGGGCAGACATAACCGATACATAAGCTTCTACCCCGAAGTCTTTTAACAGCTTGATACATCCTCTTAGTACGGGAAGGTCAGAATGACTGCCCATAATAACTGCTGCCTTCGGAATTTTTGAACTCATTTTCTACCTCCTGCAATCAAATTTATTTAAAATAGTTGACCCCGGCCTCAAATATCCTCTGGTCTTTTTGACCGGGAACGTTCTTTATGACATTGCCCCCTATTCTTTCAGAGTGCCCCATCTTACCAAATACTCTTCCGTCCGGACTGGTAATACCCTCAATTGCATCCAGTGAACCGTTTGGATTATACATTATATCATAGGTTGGGGTACCATTCATGTCTACATACTGGGTAGCAATTTGCCCGTTTGCCGCCATTATTTCAAGGTCTTCGGCGTTTGCAGCGAACCGTCCTTCCCCATGCGATACAGCAATGGTATGAATTTCTCCGGTGTTTACGTTGTTCATCCAAGGTGACAGTGTTGAAACAACCTTGGTTCTTACCATCTTAGACTGATGCCTTCCTAGTGTATTAAAGGTCAGCGTAGGCGAATTCCCATTCATATCCCTGATTTCACCATAAGGGACCAGACCCAACTTGACCAGAGCCTGAAAACCGTTACATATCCCAATCATCAGCCCGTCCCGATTTTCAAGGAAATTAGTTACTTCTTCTTTTATCATGGGATTTCTGAAAGCTGTTGCTATAAACTTCCCTGAGCCATCAGGCTCATCGCCCCCGCTGAAACCTCCTGGAATAGCAACTATTTGTGAATCTGAAATCAGCCTTGCCATACGCTTAAGTGTTTCGTTTATTTCTGCAGATGACAGGTTGCGGACAATCAATGTCTCAACCACAGCCCCGGCTTTCTCAAAAGCCCTTGCCGTATCATATTCACAGTTAGTGCCCGGAAATACAGGTATCAGGACTCTCGGCTTAGCAGTCGTGATTCCAGGCCTTACACTGCTTCTTTCATTATAGCAATAGCTGTTTGCCTCTTTAGAATTATCTCCGGTTCTTGTAGGGAATATATCTTCAAGTGGCTTTTCCCAATTTTCCAGCGCAGAATCCAGTGGAATTTTCTCTCCATTGACACTTATAACCCTTTCCTCCTGAGTCCGTCCAATAAAGCTGAATTCCAAGCCGTCCAGGCTTTCCCTGACACAGTAGTTCTCGCCTATTTCAAGTACTATAGAACCATAGTCGGGAGCAAATAGTATATCGGGCTGGATATCTTCCTTGAAGGCGAATCCAATCATATTACCGAAACACATTTTACTGACTGCTTCAGCCAGCCCTCCTGCTTTTATTGTATGTGCGGACAGTATCCTTCCTTCCTTGATAAGCTCATGAATACGGGAGTAACAAATCCCAAGCTGCTCAAAGTCAGGCAGTTCATTTTCATCACGCCTGACCTGGACAAGTGCAACTTTACTGCCTGCTTTTTTAAACTCCGGAGATATAACATTGTTAACATCAACAACATTAACTGCAAAGGCAGCAAGGGTAGGAGGTACGCTTAAATCCTTAAAAGTACCCGACATGCTGTCCTTGCCTCCGATAGCCGGAATCTCCAGCTTCACTTGTGCATAATATGCGCCAAGGAGTGCGCTAAAAGGCTTACCCCATTTTTCAGGGTCATTCCCCAGCTTTTCAAAGTATTCCTGCAGTGTTAACCTGATTGATTTATAATTGCCACCTGAGGCAACCACCTTCGATACTGCCTCAACCACTGCATAAACTGCACCGTGGAAAGGGCTCCATTTGGCAATTTCGGGGTTGCAACCATACGACATTATGGTTCCAGTCCCTGTCTCACCGTCTGGGACCGGAATCTTTGCCGCCATGCACTCAGCAGGTGTGAGCTGGTACTTTCCGCCAAAAGGCATCAAAACCGTTGCTGCACCAACTGTGCTGTCAAACCTCTCAACCAGCCCTCGCTGGCTGCAGACAGCCAGACGCTGGAGATTGGCCATCCAGGCTTCCTTAATGTCCCCGATCTTTTCTCCTACCTCAGGATTTAAAACCGTGAAGAAATTGGTCTCTTCATCAGGTGTCCGTACAAGTACGCTCGAGGTCTGCCTGGCTCCGTTTGTATCCAGAAAATCTCTGCATAAATCAACAACGAACCTTCCTCTCCAGGCCATCCTTACCCTGTTACGGTCAGTAACCTTTGCAACAACTGTTGCCTCAAGGTTTTCATTCCTTGCTGCATCAATAAAGGGCTGTACATTATGTTCAGATACTACAACCGCCATTCGTTCCTGAGATTCTGAAATGGCAAGCTCGGTGCCGTCCAACCCTTCGTATTTCTTCGGAACCGCATCAAGGTCAATGTCTATTCCAGGTGCCAGTTCTCCAATTGCAACCGAAACCCCTCCTGCACCAAAATCGTTGCACTTTTTTATCATCCGTGCTGCATCAGGATTCCTGAACAGCCTTTGAATCTTCCTTTCAGTAGGGGCATCACCCTTCTGCACCTCCGCTCCGCAGGAAGCCAGAGACTCTTCATTATGTTCCTTTGACGAACCTGTAGCACCTCCGCAGCCGTCACGTCCTGTTCTCCCGCCAAGAAGGATTATTACATCCCCCTTCACAGGGCTCTCTCTTACAACATTCTTTCTCTTAGCAGCTCCGATAACTGCTCCTATCTCCATCCTTTTTGCAACATAATCACTGTGGTATATTTCAGCAACATGGCCGGTTGCAAGCCCTATTTGATTACCGTATGAACTATAGCCTGCAGCCGCTTCAGTGGTTATCTTTCTTTGAGGAAGCTTGCCGGGCAAGGTATCTTCAATCGGTGTTCTAGGGTCGCCGCTTCCGGTAACACGCATGGCCTGATATACATAAGCCCTGCCTGACAAAGGGTCCCGTATGCACCCTCCCAGACAGGTGGCCGCTCCACCGAAGGGTTCAATTTCAGTAGGGTGGTTATGGGTTTCATTCTTGAACATGACAAGCCATTCCTGTATTTCATCGTTCACATCAACATTTACCACAATACTGCATGCATTGTTTTCCTCGGATTCTTCCAGGTCATCCAGTTTCCCTCTTTTCCTTAACTCCTTCATTGCAATGGTTGCTAGGCTCATAAGGCATATATCATTTTCCTTGTCTCCGTATACAAACTCCCTGGATTTTAAATACTGCTCGTGAGCAGTTCTGACAGGCATATTAAAATGCCCCTGCTCAAAATCAACCTCTTCTATTCTTGTTAAGAATGTTGTATGGCGGCAGTGGTCCGACCAATAGGTGTCAAGAACCCTTAACTCGGTTATGGTTGGGTTCCTCTTCTCATTATCCCTGAAATATAAGCGGCACATCTCCAAATCTTCTATGGACATTGCCAGACCCATATCTGATAACAAGCCTTCGAGCTCATTCCTTCCCATATTGATAAACCCGGAAAGTACTTTCACATCAGCAGGCTCAACCTTCTCATCATGGAGAGTATCAGGCTTGCTCACCGAAGCTTCTCGGGTCTCAACCGGATTTATACAGTAGTATTTGATTTTATGCAGTTCATACTCAGACAACTTTCCTGTCAGGATTATTACCCTGGCTGTTCTTACATTGGGTCTGTCACCACGAGTAAGAATCTGAATGCACTGGGACGCCGAATCAGCTCTCTGATCAAACTGTCCAGGCAGGTACTCCACTGCAAATACCCTTGAACCGTTGTCCAGATCTATCTCTTCATCATATATTATATCAACAGGCGGTTCGGAGAGTATTGTTCTGCGGGCGCTTTCGAACTCTTCATCTGAAATCCCCGATACATCGTACCTGTTGATGACCCTTACGCTCTCCAGTCCTTTTATGCCCAGATTTTGTCTCAGGTCATGAAACACGTTCTGAGCTTCAACATCAAAGCCCTTTTTCTTCTCAACAAAAAGTCTCCTAACCTTATACCTCATTAAAGCCCCCTCTTTCAAGTTAATTGATTGCATATCCAAAATTAATTAAGGGCGCGCCAATGTCTCGCCTCTACTCCCATTCTATGGTGGCCGGCGGTTTACTGGTTATATCATATACAATCCTGTTCACATGCTTAACCTCATTTACAATCCTGCCTGAAATTCTTGCCAGTACTTCATGCGGAATATATGCCCAATCTGCGGTCATTCCATCAACACTGGTTACAGCTCTGAGAGCTATTGTATAGTCATAGGTCCGCTCATCCCCCATAACCCCTACGCTCCGCATTCCCGTCAGTACCGCAAATGACTGCCAGATTTGCCTTTCAATTCCGGCTGCCGCTATCTCTTCCCTGTAAATTGCATCGGCTTCCCTGAGGATATCCAGCTTCTCCTGTGTAGCCTCGCCTATAATCCTGATTGCAAGTCCCGGTCCCGGGAAAGGCTGTCTCCAGACTATATGCTGTGGTAGGCCCAGCTCCTCACCTACTTTTCTCACTTCATCCTTGAACAGGTTCTTTAACGGTTCTATAATCTCTTTGAAATCAACATGCTCAGGCAGCCCACCTACATTGTGATGGCTTTTAATTACCGCAGCATCCCCTAGTCCGCTTTCAATAACATCAGGATATATGGTTCCCTGCACCAGAAAGTCTACTTCCCCTATCTTCCCGGCTTCTTCTTCAAACACCCTTATAAACTCCTGTCCGATTATTTTCCTCTTTGTCTCCGGATCAACAACCCCTGATAATTTGTCCAGAAATCTTTTCGCAGCACCAACCGTGACCAAGTTCATCTTGAACTGGTCCTTGAAAACCTGCTCAACCTGTTCGGCCTCACCTTTTCTGAGCAGTCCGTGATCTACAAATACACATATCAGTTGACTCCCGACTGCACGATGGATAAGGGTTGCAGCCACTGATGAATCAACTCCTCCCGAAAGTGCGCACAGGACCTTCCCATTTCCAACCTTGAGCCTGATTTCTTCAATCGCATCCACAACAAAGGACGACATCTTCCAGTCACCCTTGCAGCTGCATATCCTATAAAGGAAGTTATGAAGTATCTCCTTACCTTTGGGAGTATGATACACCTCAGGATGAAACTGAACCCCGTAAAGCCTGCGGCCCGGATTCTCCATTGCTGCATTCGGACAGCTTTCAGTTTGGGCAGTTGTTCTGAATCCTTCAGGAAGTGCTTTTACGTAATAGGTATGGCTCATCCAGCAGCTGCTTTTGCTTTCAACTCCGTTAAACAGCTGGCTCTTATTATCAAAGCTTACATGAGTCTTGCCGTATTCCCTCGAACTCGCCCTTTCCACTTCACCATTAAGCATGTATCCCATCAGCTGCATACCGTAGCAAATGCCTAGTATAGGTATGCCGAGGTTGAAAATCTCCATATCACAGTATGGTGCGGAAGGGTCAAGTACACTTGCAGGACCCCCGGTAAATATAATACCTTTAGGACTTAATTTCTTTATCTCACTTGACGTCATTTTATAGGACCTGACTTCACAGTATACATTCTCTTCTCTTACTCGTCGTGCGATAAGCTGGTTGTATTGTCCTCCAAAGTCTAGAATCAGGACCAATTCCCTGTTCAAAGCCATACCCCCTCCGGATTTATATGCTATTTTTTTATATGTTGATACTGTAAAATTGACTAAAATTAAAAAGACAAGGTTATTATACATGAACGGTCTTTTTACTGCAAAAATTTTTTATTTTTTTAACACATTAATATGGCATTTTTTGAGAAACTTATGATTATTCTAGCGTTACTCTCATATTGCTCTGATATTCAGTAAAAAAACAACCTCCGAAGAGGCTGTCAGGTATCAAAAAAATGTACTTACACTTTTTAAATATCTCTTTTGCAGGTATTCACCTAGAATTGCACCGAGAAATTCTGTAAAGTTATCAAAAGCCGGTATCGAATCCTTTCCATTCCATATCACAACAGGGCATTCGTTCTCCCGCATTTTGTTGATGTCCAGGAAATATACTCCTCTGTCGCCCTTTCCTGCAATGAAAAATCCTTTTGGTAACCCTGTCTCTTTGACCAGTTTTTTAGTAATACTAATACTGTCCTTACCTGGAATAACATATTCCTGACCTTTGCCAAGCACAATTCCGCCAATATATTCAAGAGGTATGATTCCGCCGAAATGCTGCTGAAAGACCTTGTAAGTATAGGGCAGTCCCTTCCAGTCGGCTCCAAATTGGGCCAGAAAAGTGGGCGTGCTTTCTTTGAGTGGAACGCCAAGGCGTATATCGTGATTGTCGGCATTCTTTTTCAACCATTTATACAATTCTGCAGTTTTGCACTGAAGCTCCTTGTTGTTACTACTCAAGCTCATTCTACATCCCCCTTCAAGGTTTATCTTCGGAATGGATAGTCATTCCTTCACTTAAACAACCACCTCCAGCTAAAATAGTTCCGAGGTTAAATTAGACATAATATGAAATGTATCTGGTTTAACATTATATTAAGAAACATTTGCTAAAGTCAACTTACATATGCCATATCGATAGCGTCAATATTTTGTAGGAAAATATTTTCCCGAGTTTGGTCAAATTACTTGCCACCTTGTTTGCTGTAAGGTTTTTAAAGCAGGGAAGATTTC
>JAWLCD010000033.1:0-24028 GCA_041687355.1 Clostridia bacterium
AACTGTTTTTAGAGCTAAAACAGCTTAGATACCGCGCACTATAAGCGTTTCTAAGGGTGTAGTCTAAAAAATATTTTCCTACAGTAAGTTGACGCTATCGGATCATACAATAAACATTGAAATATATGGAAAAACGTTGTATAATGTAAGTATAAGCAGAACTAATAAATTTTGACTTTCATTTGATTAGATAAAAAACCATACGAAATTAATCACTGTACTAATTAACGTCGCCCATAAGGAATTCTACAGAATCTCTTATGGGCTTTGCCTTCTTCCTAAGTCCAGTCCGTATTTATCGGCAGCACCAAAACTAAACAGTGTTCTGCTTTATAGTAAATATTTAAAGGAGGAATGAAATGAAAAACAGAAAAAAAACAGAAAGAACCTTGAAGTACCTGTCTTTAGCAATTGTTCTGGTTTTTGCATTATCGCTGGCAGGATGGCCGGCAGCTGCTCAGGATGAAGAAGAGAACTCGACGCCTGCTATTTTCATAACAAGCTTAGACTTCAATAAAGTGGATTCGTCAGGAATAGAAGGAACAATTAAAATTGAAAATTTAACCAACTCCTTTGCAGGCGATATGGTTTATGTAACCGAAGTTTATGCAGGGGAAGAGTATCAAGACTGGGGCCTGGTCAGTAAGATTGTTACTGCTCCGCTTGAGTTGTACCCAAATGAATCAAAGACTATCAACTTCACACATCCATTGTCCCCCAACATAAGTGATAATACATACCATATGTTAGTAAAAATACTGACCCGTACAGGATTGGTAGCAGGAATACATATGGAAGAGATAGGCAGGATAGAAGGCACAAATTATTGGCTTTCTTCCAGAGTTAATGATGTAAAAATCATTAAGGACGGGCAGGAAGGATATGCGCTCGGTGGTCAAAATTACACGCCTGGTGAATCGCCAGAGGGATATATATTACTTACAAATTCAACATCACAGGCAATCAAGGCATATCCGAAAATTACAGTATATGCCCGGGATTATCACTTCAGAGCCCAGCCTGTGGATATGGTTTCTGGAACAGCCGAAGAATTCCAACCTGGTGAAACCAAAAAAGTTAACGTCAGCCTTCCGGGACAGAATGAGCCGGAATCCTATCTTGCAGCTGTTGTAATGGTGGACGAAGAGGACAACCCTGTTTCCGGAGTTCACGAATTCAGATATGTTGTAGAGGGTGCGAGTGCTAAAATACTGAACATGGAAGTATCAGTTGAGGAAAGCGATTCAGCAGTGCGAACCCATGTCGAAGTTATTGGGCCTGCAGATGGTACAGAGTTAGAGGATTCTATAGTTGAAATTAAAGTTTATAATAATAAATCAGGGGAGTTGCTTAAGGAAGATTCACAGACAGTGAAACTGGACTCTGAGGGAACCGTTGTCACAATTGATACAACATTTGGCGAAGAAATTCAAGATTTAAGGATTGAAGCGGCAATAAAGTATAAGGATGAAATTCTAGATTCCAGCGAACTCATCGTAAAAGGAACATCCCTTATTTCTACTCCAACAGTAGTTCCTGCTGATGTTTCGGGAACCACTTACGAATATGCAGTTGGAAAACTTATAGACTTAGGAATTGTAAACGGTTATGAGGACGGAACATTCAGACCTGAAAGGGACATCACCAGAGCAGAGTTTTCCAAGATAGTATGCTTACTGCTGGATAAGGGACCAGAGATTGAAGAATCAAAAGGATCAACCGGATTCGATGATGTCAAGGACAGCCACTGGGCATCAGGCTACATAAATGTTGCAGCGGAAAATCAACTTATTAAAGGCTACCCTGATGGAACCTTCAAGCCGACAAACAACGTAACCTATGCAGAAGCCGTTACCATACTGGTCAGGGCGCTTGGGTATACAGAAGAGGTCGAAGGTGAGGGAACCTGGCCGCAAAACTACCTAGATAAAGCTGAGGAGATTGGAATAACTATGGAAATAACATTTGAAAATCCTTCTGCTAAAGCATCAAGGGGAGATGTAGCCAAACTTACATGGAATACTTTTACAAGAAGGAGTGAATAACCAAAGAAAATAAAATAAAAGGTATTGGGTATTTTTGGAGGGAAGGTTATGAGGAAAAATAAGGTGAGGAGACAGTATGAGCACTGGCACTGGAGCATCCTTTGTATACTTCTGGTCTTCATGGCATCATTACTTACAGTTAACACTGCATATGCAGGCTGGTACATCCGTGAGGGAACAGTAAACTGGCCATCAGGAAGTTACAAAGTAGGTGACAAGGTATGTATAATTGCCACAAAGTTTGAAAGAAGGTGCACCAATGGAGTTTTTGACGATTATGTTTCAAGCTACTCAGTATCTAAATACAGTGGAACAGGAAATATTAACTGGAGCAGCTTTTCATCATTAGGCGGATATATATATATTGCTGAAGGGACTGTTGTGTCAAAGGGCAGTTATACGGTCAAACTAACTGCTCAAAGCAGCAGCAGCAGTAGTTACTGGCTCAGAGACATATCCCTGGTAAATTCTCCTCCTTCTACTCCTTTAGTAACATCAATCCCAAACATTTATACTAACACTACTTATCTAGACCTGACTGCAAGGGCTGCAGATGCCGACGGAGACAGTGTGAGAGTTGAATGGAGGTATAAATTAAACAGCAGCTCTTATTCTACTATTGGTACAAGCAGTTTTGTTAGCAGCGGTTCCTCCATAACCTTCAGATGGGTTCCCGGAATCAGCTTGAAAGCCGGAGATACACTGTCATTCCAGAGCAGGACTGTTGATTACAACGGAGGGGTTTCAGCCTGGTCAAGTGCTGTTAGTAAAACAATATCAAACCGTGTACCCAGTAAACCACAGAGTATTGCTGCACCTCCAACAGCTTATAATGACTCCCGGATAACTCTTACAGGTAAAGCGGCAGACCCTGATGGGCAGAAGGTTAAGTTAAACTGGCAGTATGCCGTTAATTCTACGGCAAGCGGCGCATGGAAAAATTTAGGCTCAAGCCCTCTGGTCAGCAGTGGTGCTACAGCTACTCTAAACACTTCTATAACTCCTATGCCTTCTCCTGGAGACACACTGTACTTCCGGTGCCGGGCACAGGATGAACTTGGAGGTGTCTCGCCGTGGTCTGATACAGTAAATACTACTGTACCTAATAGGAATCCGGGCACCCCGGTAATTTCATCATCTGCACCGTATGTAGCGGGTACGGCTGTTAACCTTACCTCCAAAGCTGTTGATCCTGACAGCCAAAAGGTTAAAATCTTCTGGCAATACAAGAAGCTTACCGATACCAGCTGGTCAGATATAGGTTGGACGTCCGAAGTTAACAGCAACACAAATGTTACATACAACTTTACCCTGCCAGCTGAGGCTGGTGGAAGTTATAACTTCAGGTGTAAAGCACAGGACGCATCTGGCTCGGAATCAGGCTGGATACAGACCAATAGTACAGTTCTAAGTATTGAAGTAGGCGAATTTACCGATATGGTAACTGGCTGGAACAAATGGGTACTGGAGAAAATTGAATCGGACGGGATGACATCTGAGGAAAGTGAAGTGTTCATCGAACAGAACAACTGGTACTCACCGGGAAGCAAAGTTACAGCCAAGCTGACTATTGACGATTTCCTGAATATCAGCTACGGACGCTACACTATAGACCTCAATCTGGATTCCGACAACAACAGTCAGGTAAAAGTGGCCGATAAAAAAGTAGTATCCATTAAACAGATAAATGCTGACGGAACTGCAGCAGATATCCCGAGCAACAGATACACCGTAAACTATCCTAATGCAAACAGGATGAGAGTTGTACTGACATCACCCCCGCAAGGTAAAATAGAGGTGTATTTTGAGTACAAGGTTGACAAAGAAAGCGGAATAACCAGCATTACTATGAACAAGCTTAATAATCTGGCAGCCGTAACAGCATTCAAGTCCGGAGTAAATAAGGTAATCACCAAGGAGATTGACTGGAAGATAAATGTAAGGGATGTAAAAATCCAGTATAATTAATGTGAACTAGTTGGATAAGAAATTGACATATTCTATCAGCACAAAACCTAGTATGGAAACCTGAAATGAACTAATAAAGTGAAAGAACCCCAAAAGAAATCTACTTAGGGGTTCTTTTTTTATTAAAATCAATAATTAAGTGGAAAGAAAGGAATAAAACTCTGGTTGAGTTGAATAGTTTGCCGCTTTGTAACAAAAAATATGTAGTAGGAAGCATCAGAAGGGAGGCGACAGTTTGAAAAAATACGCACTTGTATCTGCAATAATAATTGCAGTATCGATTTGCATATCAATTTATCATATGGCTTCAAGGCAACTTGCTAATGAAGTTAGAATTATATCTCCGGCCTTCTCGGAAAACAAAATACTTACTGCATTCAAGAGTGTGTATGCACAGGATAATACAGGGAGCAGAGGAGATGCCCAGCTCATGGCCAGGGCGATAAACGGTGAAGCAAGAGGTGAGTCGTATATTGGACAGGTTGCTGTTGGGGCGGTTATTCTTAACCGTGTTGAAGACCCCAAATTCCCGAACACCATTGCAGGAGTTATATATCAACCCGGGGCTTTCACGGCAGTTTCGGACGGACAGATTAACCTCCCCATTTCTGAAGGGAGCACAGCATACAAGGCTGCAAGCGATGCATTAAACGGCTGGGATCCGACCGGGGGATGTATTTATTACTTCAATCCTGCAACTGCGACAAGCAAATGGATATGGGGCAGACCTCAGGCAACCAGGATAGGTAAGCATATTTTTGCTAAATAGGAGGCGGTATCTTGAAAATAAGGGAAAGACTATTGGATTTGAAGAAACGGTTAAGCGACAGACATATGTACAGCATAGTCATAGCAATTATCGGGGTTGTTGCCATATGGGGACTTTACCAGTATAAACAGGAGATGGAATTCAGACAAAAAGCAGAGAATCAGTACAACAGGTCCTTTTACGAAATGGTAGGATATGTACAAAATGTTGAAGTAATGCTATCCAAGGCAATGATAGCAAAATCCCCTGAACTTGGAGTAATTAATCTATCGGAGGTGTGGAGGCAGGCCAACCTGGCGCAGGCCAACTTAAGCCAACTGCCAATCAGCCACCTTGCGCTGGACAATACCTCAAAATTTCTAACGCAGGTAAGTGATTTTTCTTATAGTTTGGTGAGACAGAATCTTGCCGGCAAACCCATTACACAGGAGCAGTTTGATAATATGAGAGGACTGCATGATTATGCCACACGCATGGAGGAAAATCTGTTCCAGCTGCAGGCAGACCTGGGTAATGACAGAATCAGGTGGGGTGAACTCTCTCGGAAGGGAACTCCTGCATTCCAGCAGACATCCGATAATTTCACCAGAACGCAGTTTGAAAATCTGGAGAAGGAATTCAAGGAATACCCAAGCCTTATATATGACGGTCCGTTTTCCGATGGCTTGAAGGATATGAAACCACTTGGACTTACAGGAGACACTGTTAGTCAGGACAGGGCGCGGGATTTAGCTGTAAAATTCATAGGAGCAGATAGGGTACAGGAGATAAATTCAATAGGCACTACAGATGGAAATTTTAAAACATATAATTTTCAGGCAACCCTGAATGATGCTCCAAGGGATACAAGTACGGTAATAAACATAACCGAAAAGGGAGGACATGCCCTGCTGATGACCAATAACAGGCCTGCCGGACCGGAGACAGTTAACATTGAACAGGCAAAGGACATTGCCAGGCGGTTTCTGGAAGATAGAGGATTCAACAATATGGTGGACACATATTATCTGAATGAGGACCGGGCGGCAACTATAAATTTTGCGTATTCACAGGATGATGTAATTATATATCCTGACCTGGTCAAAGTGAAGGTTGCGCTTGATAACGGTGAAGTTATAGGTTTTGAGAGCTCATCATACTTTACTTCACACAGAGATAGAACAATACCTGAACCCAGGGTTAGCGAGGAAGAGGCGCGCGGTGTTATCAACCCAAGACTGAATGTATATTCATCGGGTCTGGCAATTATTCCTACAGAATGGAAAACCGAGGTTCTGACCCACGAATTCAAGGGTAAGGTTGATGGACGTGATTTTCTAGTGTATGTAAATGCCGAAACCGGCAAGGAAGAGAGGATTCTTCTCATTATTGATGCTCCGAATGGAGTCATGACAATGTGAGTTAGGAATTTTTTATTGAAATGATTTCTAAAATTTTATTTTTAAAAAAGGGCAAAATAAAATGCAGTGCATTTGATTAAAATGTAGAGTTGGTTTTACACCAGCACTCTACAGAGGGGGTTGTAATTGTGGCAGGTAGACGTGGAGTAATGTCTGAAGGGCTCAAAGAGGAGCTTGCAAGAGAACTTGGAGTCTACGACACAGTGAAGGCCGAAGGATGGGGTTCTGTAAGTTCAAGGAATTGTGGTAACCTTGTAAAAAAAGCCATTGAAAGAGCAGAGAAAAGCATGACCGAACAGTATTAGCATAAAATAGCCGGGGTAATTTCCCCGGCTATATAAAAATTTTTAGCATAAAATAGTTTATTTTTATACTTATAAATTGTCCCTTATGAAGTTCTCAAGATTTTCCCTGAGTACAATCTCAATCCTGGTATAAAGGTTTTCATTTTCCGGAACAATACCGCTGGAGACATAGTCGAACAGAACTTTTAATGCAAGATATCCCTGAGTAAACGGGTCTTGATATATCAGGGCATGTATCAGTCCTTCCTGCATGAACTGGGATATTTCCTTGTTCGGGTCAAAGCCAATAACCTTGGGTGGAGACGTCAGTTTAAAATCTTTAAGCACCCTGGCTACAGCCATGCTGCCGGTGGCACTGGTAGCAAATATACCGTCTATATCCTTGTGGCCTGACAGTTCCCTGGATGCATATGAATGGCATATGCTCTCATCATTGGCATAATCTACAACATCCAGTACCTTTATATCAGGGTATGACATTTTAAGTTTGTCTCTGAAACCCAGGAGTCTCTGCTTCAGTCCATAAACTTCACTGTTTCCTGAGAATATGAGTACACTGCCGGTTGACGACAGGAAATTCCCCATGAGCTCCCCGCACAGTCTGCCTGATGAGTAATTATCAGGGCCAACATAGCAGAACCTCTTACTGTAGGGGGCATCGTTATTGAACGTGAGTACGGGAATGCCGCTGTCGACTGCTTCATCTATCAGAAGATTCAGCTCGGTCATACTCGATGGTACCAGCGCAATACCATCAGGCTTTGATTCCATGGCCTGGGTCAGAAGCTGTGCCTGGCGTGAAACATTATGGTGGGTTGTGTGGAGGTATTCTATTTTTACACCATACTGTGCCAATTCATCTTCAGCTTTTTTTGCTCCTTCGGAGACTTTGTCGAAGAAGCAGCTTCCTTCTCTGGGGCAAATCATGTAAAGTCGCAGATTGCTTCTAGCCATAAGACACTTCCTCCGTCTGAGAATATAGATTTATTGTTCCATAAAGTTTAAATACTTTTAATGATTCTATAATTATTCTCATTTTAACACAAGGTGTTTTTTATTGTAAGGGGTTTATCAAACTTGAACTAAATACTCATAAATAGTAAAATTGAAAATAATATATAATGTATCTGATTATGTGAGGAGCGGTTATTGTGGGTCAGAAAATCAAGGTGGCAGTTATATTCGGCGGCAAGTCTTCGGAGCATGAGGTGTCCCGGGTATCAGCGTCATCGGTTATAAATAATCTGAACAAGGACAAGTACGAGGTAATACAGGTAGGTATTTCCAAGGCCGGTGTATGGAGTATTTTTAACGGGCCTGTCGAAAGCATTGCCAATGGTAAATGGGAGGATGATGTGGCTTTAACGGGGCAGGGTGTAATTGAAAGGATTGCCCTTGAAGCCGATGTGGTTTTTCCTGTACTACATGGACGTTATGGAGAAGACGGATGTATCCAGGGACTTTTTGAGGTGATTGGCAAGCCGTATGTAGGACCGGGGGTTCTGGGTTCTGCGCTGGGAATGGATAAGGCCAGCGCAAAGATAATATTTGAGCATGAAGGTATACCACAGGCAAGATGTCTGGTAGTGAGAAAAAGCCAGTTTGAGGAAAATATGCAGGAAATTCTCGGGAAATCCGAGCAAAATATTGGATATCCTTGTTTCGTAAAGCCATCCAATTCAGGGTCATCGGTAGGCATTACCAAGGCGCATGACAGGTGTGAACTTGCCCAGGCCCTTGAACTTGCGGGGAAGCATGATAAGAAGATTATCATTGAGGAATTTATTGAGGGAAGGGAAATCGAATGTTCTGTTCTGGGAAATGATAATCCTGAAGCTTCAGTTCCCGGAGAAATCATTTCTTCACGAGAGTTCTATGATTATGACGCCAAATACAATGATGGAACCTCGGAGCTGATAATTCCTGCAAAGCTTGATGGCCATACAACAAAGCTTATTAAGGAATATGCCGTAAAAGCTTACAGGGCACTGAACTGTGCAGGTATGAGCAGGGTGGATTTCTTTGTCCATAAGGTAACCGGTCAGGTCTATATCAATGAGATAAATACCATACCCGGTTTCACCAGTATAAGTATGTATCCCAAGATGTGGGAAGCATCGGGCTTAAAATATCCCGACCTTATTGACAGGCTGATAGAGCTGGCTTTCGAGAGGCATAGGAGCGAATAGGGCACGTTTCCTACGTTAGTTTTCTAGGATTTTTCCGCAAACTTATTCGCTGGTTGATTCATTTTCCCTGTAATCAAAGAGGGACGTTTCTTGAGCGGAGCGAATGACGCGTCCCTCAACCTAATAATACAAAAGGAGAAAGTATGGATAAAAGACCCATTGGGATTTTTGATTCGGGAATAGGTGGGATAACCGTATTGGCAGAAGCGGCCCGAACCATGCCCGGACAAAGATTCATATACTTTGGAGATACTGCCAACGCCCCATACGGGACCAAAGATGTACAGAGAGTTGTTCAGCTGTCCATGAAGGCGGCAGGTTTTCTTATGGACAGAAATATAAAGGCACTTATTGTGGCCTGCAATACTGCCACAAGTGCTGCCATAGACCAGCTTAGGGAAGCCCTGGATATACCGGTTATAGGTATGGAGCCAGCCTTGAAACCGGCGGTTGAAACTGGACAGGGAGGGACGGTAGTTGTCATGGCAACTTCGCTGACGCTCCGGGAGAAGAAATTCAGCCAGCTTATGGAGAAGTACTCTTCCAGAGCGAGCATAATTCCCATGCCTTGTCCGGGCCTGGTCGAATTGATAGAGGCTGGCATATGGGAAGGTAAGAAAATCAAGGATTTTTTGTCAAAAAGGTTTTCAGGTTTAAGGATTAATGATATAACTGATATAGTACTGGGCTGTACGCACTATGTTTTCATAAAAGATGAAATCCAGAGGTTCTTTGATCAAAGGGTGAGGATAGTTGATGGAAACCAGGGTACGGCAAGACAGTTGAGAAGAATCCTGACTGCAAAAGAGGCTTCGGGTCAGGACATGCTGTGCAATGACTTTGACCAGTCACTATTTGAATTTTATTTTTCAGGAAACACAAATGATACTAAAAATTTATGTAAGAGCTGGCTCAGGACCCAACTTTGTCTTAAGACAGGCTGAAGCCGGAGATAAGGAGAAAAGTTTTTCATGGCACCAAAGAACAAAGATGTAATAATAATGGTAAAAGGAACCCAGGATAATGGAAAAGGAGACTCCAACCTGATTGAGCTGGTTACCGAGGGTAAGTTTTTCAAGAAAGGTAAGCAGTTTGTTATTGTTTACAGTGAAACCCAGATAACAGGCATGGATGGAACCACTACAACCGTAAGTATTGAGAAAGATAAAGTAACTCTGACCAGGGAAGGGTCGGTTAATTCCCAACTGGTTTTTGAGCAGGGGCAAAAGCACGTTTCATATTATGATACTGTTAATGGTGCTTTCACAATAGGGGTTTTTACCAATGCAATGAATGTAGATGTAAATGAACATGGAGGAGAACTCATGGTGGATTACCTGCTCCAGATAGATGATGCAAGTTCGGGTGAGAATAACTTCTATATAAAGATAAGGGAAGCCTGAAACACATAATTTCTTGCTTGGGGAGGAAAGGAATGCTGGAAAGAATAAAGAATCAGATTGAGTTAACAGTAGTAAATGCAGTTAAGAAAGCTGTTATGAATCACGAACTGCCTGAGATAGATTTACCTGAGCATATTACCATTGAGGTTCCAAGGGAAAAAACCCATGGTGACTTTTCAACCAATATTGCCATGCAGCTTACAAAACAGGTAAAAAGTCCGCCGGTTAAAACTGCAGAATGTATAATTAAGAACTGTGACGTTCAGGGAACCTATATAAAGGAAATTAAAATAGCCGGTCCGGGGTTTATTAATTTCTACATGGACCAATCATGGTTATACAGCATTCTTCCAGTCATCCAGAATCAGAGACATCAATACGGCAGATTAAATATAGGCAGTGGCCATAAGGTAATGGTAGAGTTTGTCAGCGCAAATCCTACCGGCCCCCTGCATATGGGTAATGCAAGAGGAGGAGCGTTAGGAGATTGTATAGCAAGTGTGCTTGAGGCGGCTGGATATAATGTAACCAGAGAATTTTATATAAACGACGCCGGCAACCAGATTGAGGTGTTCGCCGAGTCTCTTGAAGCCAGATACATTCAGCTGCTTAAGGGTGAGGATGCTGTAGAATTTCCCGAAAACGGTTACCAGGGTGAGGATATCCGCGACCATATGAGGGAGTTCATAGAGATGCATGGAGACAAGTACCTTTCTGTACCGTCGGAGGAGAGAAGAAAAATATTTGCGCAGTACGCCCTTGGAAAGAACCTTGAAAAGATAAAGTCAGTCCTTGCCGACTACGGCGTAGAGTATGACGTATGGTTCTCGGAACAATCGCTGTACGACAGCGGTGAGGTTGAGGAGACCTTGAGTATTCTTAAGGACAGCGGATATACTTACGAACAGGATGGAGCCTTATGGTTCAAAGCTTCACAATTTGGTGTAGACAAGGATGTGGTTCTTGTAAGGGCCAATGGTATTCCGACATACTTTGCTGCTGATATAGCCTATCACAGAAACAAGTTCCTCGTAAGGGGATTCGACAGGGTTATCAATCTTCTGGGAGCTGACCATCACGGCCACCTTGGCAGACTGAAGGCCGGAGTTGAGGCTGCAGGGATAGAGCCGGACAGGCTTGATATCATTATATTTCAGCTGGTGCGTCTACTCAGAAACGGAGAAGTAGCCAGGATGTCCAAGCGTACGGGCAGGGCTATCTCCCTTGATGACCTGCTGGAAGAGGTGGGACGTGACGCGGCAAGGTTTTTCTTCAACACAAAACAGGCAGATACCCACCTTGATTTTGACCTAGACCTTGCAGTTTCTCAGTCCAATGAGAACCCGGTATACTATATCCAATATGCACATGCAAGGATATGCAGTATAATTGGAATCCTTGCAGATGAGGGTTACAGCGTGCCCGAAGCTGGTCTGGCAGACCTATCACTGCTTTCCTCTCCAGAGGAACTCGAGCTTATCAGGAAGCTGGCCGACCTGCCGGAGGAAGTCAGACAGGCAGCTGCTGAGCTTGAACCCAGCCGGCTTACACGCTACCTTATGGAACTGGCATCCCAGTTTCACTCCTTTTACAATGTTCACAGGGTAAAGGGTGAAGGGGAAGAGCTGCTCAAAGCAAGGCTGGTGCTTGTGGACTGCGTCGGCACAGTAATCAGGAATGTGCTTGAGATGCTGAAGATATCAGCGCCGGAGAGGATGTAGGCGGGAGAGTTTATTATAGATGGATTTTCGGGAGGTGGAGTATGAATATAACCTGGTTCGGGCATTCATGTTTTTACATTACTTCTTCTGAGGGAACAAGAATAATTACCGACCCCTTCGATGCGACAGTCGGTTATCGGGTTCCTCATGTCGAAACCGACCTTGTTACTGTAAGCCATTCACACTTTGACCATAACTATACCCAGGAATTGAAGGGAAACTACAAGATAGTAAACCAGCCCGGTAGTTACACGTACAGAGATGTGCAAATAAAGGGGATAAGTACGTTCCATGACAACGTAGAAGGGGGAAAGAGAGGGCCTAATGTAGTGTTCAACATCAGTATTGATGGTTTGAATACCTGTCATCTCGGAGATTTGGGACATGTACTTGATGAAGCGGCTGCAGAAGAGATTGGTAAGGTGGATATTCTCCTGACACCTGTAGGAGGAACATTCACAATTAATTCGGATGAGGCTGTTCAAATGGTAAAACTCCTGAACCCCAGGACTGTCATACCTATGCACTATAAAACCGAAGATTTGAAATTTAATCTGGATGGTGTGGATGGTTTCCTGGAGAGGATGGGGAAAGAAAGAGTGACCGGCCTGAAACAGGTTGAAATAACTGCCGGTAATCTTAGTGACTATGAGGATAAGATTATTACATTGGAGTATAAGTAAAGATAATATTTTAGAAGTCGAAAAGTAATGTCTCAGAAAAGAAAGGTATAAAAAATGGGCTTCAAATATCCGATATATATATCGGATATTTTTGTACCGATGCGGAATTACGTAATATTCTATGATTTGGAGAACAACCAAATGAAAGATTATATAACCACCAAAAGAAACAGAAAAAATACGCTCCTCAGCATTGCTGTGATATTCTCACTACTCTTCCCTGGCAGTTGGGGACTTGCAGAGCCGGAGCTCCCGGCTGAAATCTATACCGGTGCAGCAAATGCCAGAGAAATAATTCAGAATATTTCATTCCAGGATGTTGCAGGGATGCCGTCCAACTACTGGGCCAAGGGAGCGATATATGAAATGTCGGCTCTTGAGGCTATAAAGGGTTATGGAGATAGAAGCTTCCGAGGCAGACAGCAGTTGAGCAAGGAAGAGGCTATAGCTCTGATTTACCGCATGATGGGGAGGGAAGATGAGGCTCAGAAGCTTGCCGAACAGCTGGATGCAGTGCGGTCCCGCAACATGAAGAAAGAAGACGCCATATCCTATTGGTCTGACGGGTATCTTCAACTGGCAGCAAATGACGGGTTGATTACCCGTTCAGATTTAATGGTAGCATTCCAGAGATTCCAACCCAAATCGGGTACAAAATTCAGGTTTGTAAGGGCTGACCCGGCTGAACGACAGGAGGTCGCATACTGGATTGCAAGGGCAATAAAACTTGAGCCGGTTTATGAGCAGCAGAATCTTTTCAACAGTTATAACGACTGGAATGAAAGTGATCCACCCAAGATACCTTACATTGAGGCTATTCTTCAGAACAAGATAATGAATGGAATGCCCGGTGCACGCTTTGACCCTACAGGTTCTATAACCCGGGAACAGATGGCACAGGTTCTGAAAAACATGGAAAATATTGTGCTGCCTATGAGGTCAATGGAGAAGAGAAGCGGTTATATAGAAGGTATATACAGTGATACTGATGCAAAACAGAGCGGAGGCAGCACTGCCGGGATTATAGCGGTAAGAGGGGAAGATGGCAAGCTGTATCATATTGCCAGGGAGCTTTCACAGGACCAATTATTTGAAAAAGGCCGTGAGTTTAGTCCGGGCGGGGAGCTGACACGAGAAAGGGAACTGGTTGTTTACAAAAATGACAGCATGGGGACCGGTGAGGTTCTTGAAGTAAACGACCAGTTGGAATATATCGTTGATGCCGATAATCAGGTTAAATTCGTCAGGGCTGTGCCGGCATCCATGACAGTGAAAGAAATGACTGCCATGATAGTCAGGGTTGACCGGGAAAACAAAAGGATATCAGTTCAGGATGCAGAAGGCAATATAACTACATACAGTGTCAGTGATACCGCTGAGCTGCTAAAAGATAGTGAGCTTATTGATATTTCAGAGGTGAACGAATATCGGAACGCAAACATTATGGTGCGGAATAACCTTATAATAAGACTCGAACTCAAGCTTGCAAGCCCGGGTGGATTGGAAACAGATATAACCGGAATTGTTGAAGATAATAATCCGGCACTTAATTATATTTCACTCTATAATGAGGTAGGGCTGAGAGCACAGTCGGCACTCAGGGTTTACAACTACAGCCCCGATATGGTAGAGGTGGAAAAGAACCATAAGAAGGCCTCCCTGGATGATATCGAGCCTGGGGATACCGTTCATATACTTCTTGACCAAAACGGATATGTGAGCCGGTTAAGTGCGGCAGACAACTACGAGGCCGCCTATGGAAAAATATTGTTCAGAGAAGCAGCTGCTCTTGGTGTTGAACTGAATGATGGAACTCAACAGGTACTGGATGTGGCAGAGGGTGTAATAGTTTTTTCGGACAAGCAGGTATGGCCCTACGGTGAACTCAAAGACGGAGAATATATAAGAATGCTGCTGCAAAAAACTCCGGATATGACGGTAATCAGGGAGATAACCAGACAGACCTATGCTCAGGATATTAGCAATATTTATAAGGCTGTGCTGGATGGTGTGGATATTTCGAGCGGGAATATTACCCTCAAGCACCCGGAAAAACTGTATAAGGGCAAATGGGTAAGGGACAGCCAGATAGGATTCCGCATTCTCAAGGCTGACGATAGGCTTAAAATATATGATGATGATAAGCTCCTTGATTTGGACAAGGCAGGAAAGCTGTATACCGGTAAGCAGGCATACATTGCCGTAAAGCGCAGCTTCGGCAGTGAAGAGGTAGTTCAGCAAATAACCTTTAAGCCGCTGTCAACCCGGGAAATTCTTTATGATGATACCCTGGCATCTACAGCGTCGGGTAACCGGAGTATAAGCTTGGATGGCTCTCCAGATACAATAAGACTGAAGGAAAGCACTATTGTGGTGAGGGACGGAAAGCTTGTAACATTACGAAGTCTGATGGCCGGTGATGCCATATATATGGCTGCAGACAGGGATACCGGTACCGGACTCATTGAAGCCGGAGTAGTAGTTGCACAGAAGAAACCTGACCGCAATCCTATCCATATATACAGAGGAAAATTATCACACGTCAATGAAAACAGCAATTTTACCCTTGAGTCATTTGCACTGCTTGACGGACTTGCATGGGAATACAGCGGGTTTTCCAAAACCTTCGCCATTACCTTTGACACCAGGTTGGTAGCAGAGGGCGGAACAGCCAGCGTCAGAGGTTTTGTATACGGGTCCGAATATATGGGAAAATCCATTTATGTTGCTGCTGACGAGACACAGGCTCTTCTGATAAGCACGGCACCATATGGTGCGTTTAATGCCCGGGGAGAGGTGTTTACACTGGGAGCCGATACTCAGAGCAATACCGGTGGGGATGACCAGTCTTCTGATGAGAGTGGAGAACAGGAAGGGGAAGCCGGACCTACAAAAATCCGACTGACAAATGCAACTGTTTATGACAGCAGCAGCGGGCTGTGGACTACCAAAGGAATGATGGAGCTCAATATTCTGCCCAATACAATCATAATAAGGGACAATGAGCTGGTATCTGCAGACAGTATTGAAAAAGGGGATACGGTCAGAGTTCTTAAAAAGGATGATACCGCTTCCGGAGATGCATACCTCATCCTGATACAGGACTAACTAAAACACCATTTCCAATTTTGATTTCCTTGGGTAGCCCACGTATACGGCTGGGGCTTGAACCCAGCCAAAACGTGGGCCTACAGAAAGGGGACAGTTAGAAATAATCCCCTCTGCCTTGCTGGGAGAGGGATGGGTGAGGGTAAAAAATCAACATTTCAGAAAAGAAGGGCTTCGAATGAAAACAAAACCTGTAATCAACAAATTCATATACGTAATATTGGTTCTGGTGCTCTTTACAGCATATCCGGTTTCAGGTCTGGCTGCTGAGGGTGACTGTGGATATGAAGGGGGAATATCTTCAGGAGAAGCAATCAACAAGCTGTACGACTATCAGGAGGTTCTTCTTGTTACCGGAAAGCCTGTAGTGGTGAAAGGGACTTTATCGGTCAAAAAAAATCTGAAGGATACTACTGAGACCTGGACCTATGTATACTCGAATCTGAAGAATGAAGAGGAGAAGGTTACGCTTAACAGGACTGTTTCCTACGAGGTTACCATAACCACTAAGAGCAATGGGCAGATACAGAAGCAGGTATCGCTGAGGGGAATACCTTACGAAACCATAAGGGTGGACAATACCAACTATATTCTCAGAAGATACAATTTCTCCAAGAGTACAATAGTGGATGTCAAATCCATTGCCCAGTACTTCGCAGGCGAATTTGTCGGTCAGAAGACCTATGCGGTAACCGGGGGCACCGGAACGTCAGCCGGTACAGTGACTGTTTCGGCCACCGGAAAGGTATTCGGTTACAATCAGTATTGGAGCAATGCCGAATCTCAAATCATTGATTATGTTGTCAGCGGTACGAGAGAAGGAGCAGACTGGACGGGAACTATGAAAATAGGGAGCTCTCTTACAACATCAAAAAAACTTTACTATGAGGAAAATAAACCGGACGAAATAAGCTTTGAGGGGGGCTATGTCCAACGGCAGAACAATCTGAGCATCCTCCAGTATGAAGGCCAGTTTCCCGAACTGGTTGCCGGAGGTATGCCTACAGACTTTCTGATAAAGCCCAAGGGGACGCTGAAATTTGATACCTCACCCATTGTAACAAGGCTGGTGGTTCCAACTCTGGGTCACCTTAAGGGCCACTGGTCTGAGGATGACGCAAAAATCCTTTACAGCCTTGAAGTGTTTAAGGGCAAAGCTGAGGAATTCAGGCCCAATGATTATATGACGAGAGGGGAACTTGCCAAAGCAATAATTCTGGCAGGCAGACTGCTTAGTGATGAGGAAGCCGCAGCAGCCGAATTAAGCCCAGAAGAAAGAAGAAGGGCAGGAGCCGGAGGGGGAAGTGACGAGGAAGTTCAGGTATTCGAAGATGTTCCACTTGACCATCCGTACTATGTATATATCAGGGAAGTACATAAGAGGAAGATAATGCAGGGGGTAAGTCTAAAGCAGTTCTGGCCGGAGAGCACAGTTACCAGGGCACAGGCGGTAACACTCCTGGTACGGGCACTGGGGTTTGAAAACAGGGCCCCGGCTCCTACGGCGGTAACTCCCTTCAGGGATAATGACGATATACCATCCTGGGCGAGGAATGCAGTTTATGTAGCAGAAAAGATTGGTCTTGTCAAAGGAGATACATATGGAAATATGAATCCATCTAAGCCCATGACAAAGGGAGAGGTGGCGGCACTGCTCAACAGGACCATAAACTATATGAGGCAGGATATAGCAAAGGACTATAGGGAGAATATCATATTATACTGATTTAATTAACAAGGTAAGAATAACTGAGCAAAAGGGCATTGGGGAAAAGAAATATCCCATGCCCTTATGTTAATATGGTAGAAATGGGACTTGATTTAAGTGCCGTGAAATGCTATATAATAAAATAGTTTATATTTCGGGAGGATTAAATAAATGTCTACCAAGTATGTATTTGTAACAGGAGGGGTAGTATCAGGTCTCGGTAAAGGCATAACAGCTGCATCTTTAGGTAGATTACTTAAGGCCAGGGGAGTGAGGGTCACCATACAAAAGTTTGACCCATATATAAATGTAGACCCCGGCACCATGAGCCCCTACCAGCACGGGGAGGTGTTCGTAACCGACGACGGAGCCGAAACCGACCTCGACCTTGGGCACTACGAAAGGTTCACCGATGAGAACCTGAACAAGAACAGCAACGTGACCACCGGAAAAGTTTACTGGAGCGTAATCAACAAGGAACGAAAAGGAGACTTTCTTGGGGCCACTGTCCAGGTAATACCACATATCACAAATGAGATAAAACAGAGAATCTACAGGGTTGCAAAATCCGACCATACCGATGTGGTTATAACTGAAATAGGAGGTACGGTCGGCGACATAGAAAGCCTGCCCTTCCTGGAAGCAATCAGGCAGGTGTCAATAGAAGTCGGTAGGGAAAACGTACTTTACATCCACGTCACACTTGTACCATATCTGAAAAGTTCCGGAGAATTAAAAACCAAACCTACTCAGCACAGTGTCAAGGAATTGAGAAATATAGGTATACAGCCCGACATAATTGTCTGCCGTACCGAAAAACCCCTGAGCGAGGAAATCAGAGAGAAGATAGGTCTGTTCTGTAATCTGCCGGGGAAAAGTGTAATACAAAACCTGGATGTAGGGGTGCTTTATGAGGTGCCGCTGATTCTGGAAAAAGAAGGTATGGCCGACATAGTATGCAGCAAGCTGGATATTTCCTGCGGAAATCCCGACCTTACCGAGTGGAGTGAAATGGTAGAAAGGCAGAAAAAGCTTAAGGGCAATGTCGAAATTGCTATTGTCGGAAAGTATGTCGAACTGCCCGATGCTTATATCAGTGTGGTAGAAGCGCTGAAGCACGGAGGAATAGCAAATGGTGCCAGTGTTAAGATAAGATGGGTTAACTCCGAGCACCTTGACCAGACAAATCTCGACAGCAAGCTTGAGGGCGCTGATGGTATCCTTGTGCCCGGTGGATTCGGCGACCGAGGTATTGAAGGTAAGATACTGGCCGTAAGGTATGCGCGTGAAAAGAAGGTACCTTACTTCGGAATATGCCTTGGCATGCAGATGGCAGTTATAGAATTTGCGCGGAATGTACTGAAGTATGACAATGCCCACAGCTCGGAATTTGATGTACAGTCGCCATATCCGGTCATAGACCTGATGCCTGAACAGCGCGACATAGATGAGAAAGGCGGAACCATGAGACTGGGGCTGTATCCCTGCAAGATACCGGCCGATACCAGGATGCATGAGGCCTATGACAGTGACCTTATATATGAAAGGCACAGACACAGGTATGAATTCAACAACCAATACAGGGATGAATTCCTGGAGAGCGGGATGGTAATAAGCGGGCTGTCACCCGACAGCAGGCTTGTGGAGGCGGTAGAGCTCCCAGGTCATCCATGGTTTGTAGGAGTACAGTTTCATCCTGAATTCAAGTCAAGGCCGAATAGGGCTCATCCTCTGTTCAGGGAATTCATAAAGGCTTCTCTTTCAAATAGTGGTAAATAGTGATTCTTGTGCCGTTTGCGGTAAATAAAGCATGAAAAAAATAATTTTTTCATGCTTTATTTTTTGAGGAATTTTTATAAATGCCTGCAAAAGCTTGTGTATCAGAATTATTAGGGCAATTTTACATTTCTGTTACAGTTAAAATAGGTCATTGACGCTAAAAAAACCCAATGGTATAATTTACTTGAATCTGGGAAGGTAAACCTTGCTAAACCTGGATTCATAGTATAAGTGAAGTTAGGTTATTCCAATAAACCTGAAAGAAAGGCGTAACCTAACGGATTTGCATTTATTATAAAAATGCCTTTCTTTCAAAATCAAAAATCAAAAGGAGGATTTCAAGGTATGAAAAGCTTGAAAAGGTCGTTGGTCTTCTTAATGGTTTTCGCTATGGTTCTGACCACAGTAGCTCCTGCATTTGCAGCTACTTTCTCAGACGTAGAGGGAACAGCGAACGAAGACGCAGTAGGAAAATTGGTTGCTCTTGGAATCATCAACGGGTATGATGATGGAACATTCAAACCCGACAACGATATCACAAGAGCAGAATTTGCAAAGGTTGCATGCTACGTAATAGGCGTGCAGACAGCCGCTGACCTGTCAAAGGGTGCAACAAAGTTCAAGGATGTTGCATCAGGTCACTGGGCATCAGGATACATCAACATTGCTTCAGAGAAAGGCCTGTTAAAGGGTTATCCTGATGGAAGCTTCAAGCCAGAAGCAAAGGTAACTTATGCAGAGGCAATTACAATCCTTGTAAGGGCTCTTGGTCTTGGTCCTGTAGTAGAAGGTAAGGGAACATGGCCTGCAAATTACCTTTCAAAGGCTTCAGAAGCTGGCGTAACAGATGATGTTGCCGGTTTGGAAGGAAATACAAATGCAATCAGGGGAACGATTGCAAAGCTGAGCTGGAATACGCTTAAGGCTGAAAAGTGGGGAGAAAAGGAATATACTTCATCGGGTATTGTATATGGCCCGCTCGGAAAGACTCTCCTGCAGGAGAAATACTCCGACTTCGTATACAAAGATGCTAACGACAAGTATGTGCCCAAGTTCTTTGAAGATGTAGAAGTGGTTAAGACACAGTATGTTGGCGGTCTCAGCGAAGACCAGGTACAGCTCAAGTATACTGGAATTGCAGCAAAATTGGGTATTACTTCAACAACAAGTGTACCTAAGATGGTAGATGCTGACCAAATAGTTGTTGAAGTTGCAGAAGGTATTGACACAAGCAACCTGGTTGGTAAAGAGGTTGACGTATTCTTCGGCAAGGACAACGAGGTTGTTTCACTGGTGGTCAAATCTTCACTGGGTCAGGAAGGATATATGTCGGTTCTTGATATAACCCTTCCCGAGGCAGGAAAACACCACGGTAAGATTGAGCTTATCGGCGGAACCAAATATACACTGGCTGAAGATGTAAAGGCATATGTAAACTTCAAGGACTATACAGATGAAGATGGCAATACTGATACACTGATTGCTCTTATGACAGCTGTTGATGCAAGAGTAATGAAGGTATCGGCTGTACTGAACAGCGACGGCCATATTTCAACACTCAATATCTTCGTAGCTGATGAAGCTTCAGCTTTCGATACCGAGCAGTTCATAGTCAAGGATGTTGAGGATGACGGCGATGTGAAGTCACTGCAGACAGGAACAACAGTATTCAACCTTGACGACCTGACAGACGTTGACAAGACAACAGGCTACAAGACAACATTTATCAAGAATGGTAAGCCTGCAACAAGCGAAGATGTTAAGGTTGGCGATGTAGTAACATATATTGAAATTGATAGCGAAACATTCTATGTTGCAATCACAGACAACAAGGTAACAGGCACAGTATCTGAAATATACATCGATTCCGATGCTGTAAATGCTGATCCGAGATACAAGATGACAGTGGGCGGCAAGACCTATACAATGGTATCTGACGGTAACGCTCTGATGACCAAGACCGGCGATGTGGAAGACGAGACAGATATTGATTCAACATTCACAGACTTCCTGGGTATGGAAGCTACACTTTCGCTGAATGCAATCGGTCAGGTAATACTGGTAAGCGGCACAATCACTGCTTCATCAGCATCCGGCGAGTATGCTATACTCACTGATGATGCATGGAGGGGTACAACTCCTGATTCATCAGGCAAGCTTCCAAGATATGTCGAACTGAGAACCGCTACCGGTGAAAAGAGAGTATACACTGTTAAAGGTGACAAGTACAAGGATGCTACAGGTGGAACAGTTCCCTCTGCAGCAGCAACAGAATGGGATGGCAACAATTTACTGGAAGGCTCACTTGTACGCTACAGCGTAAGCGCTGACGGAACTATAGATTCAGCAAACCTTGTATACCTTGGCAAGATTGAAAATGGTATGACTAATGTAACAAATCTTGGTACCAAGATTGAAGGTAAGTATGGATTAGTTTCAAGCGTTAATTACGATGCAAAATCAGTAACTGCTGGTGGAACAACCTACTACTATACTGATGCCGACAGTGTAATATACAACGCAAATACTGGTGCAGGAAAGACTCTTGAAAAGGTAGACGGTTGGGATGCGATTGCTCAATCGGGTTCAAGCGAAATTGACGGATTAAACATATACGTTGTATACAATACTGATACGAGGATAATCAGGTGTATGGTAATAGATATTGAAGATTACCTGACATCGGATGCCAGATACGGTGTACTGACTGTACCGCAGTTCAGTGGGCTGGATGAGGATGGCTCATATGTATGGAAAATCAAGGTATATACCGATGGAACAGAAGCCACCTATACGGTAGCAAACGGAGTATACGACCTCTCAATGACAACATCCAAGTATGCTGCAGCTGCCGGTGACTTCATCAAGTACACACTTAATACAGACGGCGAGTTTGACGGTACTGCAGATGATCCTAGCCCTGACGTGGATACCTACAAGGATAACCGTCTGATTGACAAGTCAGCATGGGAAGAAAATACTGATGACGAGTATGACAAGTATGTAGTCAAAGCAGTAGTCGGTAATCTGATAACCTTTAACGAGGTTGAAGGTGAAACAATGGCTCCGTACAGCCTGAAGTCAGACGTCAAGGTATATGACATCTCTGGTGACACACCGAGAATGGCAAGCCTGAGTGAAGTAACTGCTGGATGCATGGTTTACGGTGCAAACCAAGATGATAATGACCAGTACAAGATTCTCGTAATCGTACAGAAATAAGCTGAATTACAGCTGAAAGAGAGCGCACAATGTGCGCTCTCTTTTTATAGAAACCGTGACAGGGGACGGTTCTCTGTCACGGTTTCTATAAAAATACTCCTGCATTTCATTACAGCTCAGCATACCCAAAGAAGTAGTAGGCCCAGGCTTTGGCTGGGTACAGGTTGCTGCCGTATGCTTTGGGCTTCAATTAATAGTGAAAAGTCAACAGCCAACAGCTGTCAGCCGAGATTGATATTGAGATTTCCATGCATTCGCTCGCAATGTAAATTGACGGGCAGCACGACACCCAAAACCGTGACAGAGAACCGTCCCCTGTCACGGTTTTTCGCCATTTTTGCCATAAATAAAAGCCCCGGCTCAACCGGGGCTTAATGCAGTATTTTGACTATTCTTTTTTACTGGCCGGGTACAGCTTCAAGGTCTCCAACAGTATATGCTGCAGTGAACTTCCTCTTGACCAGAATGCTGTTGTCAAGAGCCTTCTTCAAGTCGGCTTCTGCCTTTACAAGAGCAAGCTCGCTGGACATCAGGTCGACCTGGGATATCATTCCGAGCGAGTAACGCAGCTCATTGATTCTATGGTTCTCAGTGGTATTATTAAAGGCTTCAAGAGCATCAGCGTATTCATTTTCAGAGGTAACAACCGCTTCATAGGCATTTTCGACTTTGAGCCTTATATCATCAAGCTCATTCTGATAAGTTGCATCAGCCTTCTCATAATCATCTTTCCTGCTTTTATATTCATTAAACACTATATATGCTTTGAAGTACTCATACAACTCATAATCCATTTTTTTGGTGTTGTACGAGTGTGTAAGCTTTAAAGCATCAAGTCTGTTCTTCAATGCCTCTTCCTTGAGCTTAGTAAGGCCAACCTCGCCCAGCTGCTCAAACTTCTTTTCTCCGGCATTGATTTTCAGTACAGTATTTCTGTCTATACCCATCAAAGCCTTAAGAGCATTGATTTTCATCTTAAGAGCATCTTCCATGAGTTTAACTTTGGTATTAATCTGGGACAGCGCAGTTTCGGCCTGGTCGACCTGGTTCTGGCTTGCCATAAGGAGCAGGAATCTCAGCTTGGCTATGACCAAATCCTTTTCAAGCTTTTTGGCGGTCTTATTGAGATACTCCAAATCCTTTTCAGCCTGCTCAATCTCATATGCCAGCTTTTCAATATTGTAATGAGTTGTTTGTTCAGTCAATTCCTTCGTCTTAACCAGCTCATCATATGCATATTTGGACTTGGCGAGTGTGTAGCCCTTATACAGCGCATAATCATCCATTGATGCGAAGTTTACCCTGCTGCCATACTGAGTAGATTCGGTTCGGCGCCTTGTATTGTCATAGGTTTCGAACAGGTCAGTGCACTGATCATTCAAATCAATCAGGGTTTTATTGTGCTCCGAGGCGTACTTTTTCGCTTCGTCCAGAGTCATTTCAATAGTATGAGGCTTAGTCTCTTCAGCGAGGGACATAAACCCTGTGACCAGTACCAGCAGGATTGCCGAAGAAAGAAGCATTAGAAGTCTTTTAAGCATAAGTCATTCCTCCATATGTATATGTTGTTTTTCAATTCAAATATATTATACCACAGAAAATGAGTAAATGCTCACAAAAAAATAAAGGGGATTGCGTCAACTTACTGTAGGAAAATATTTTTTAGACTACACCCTTAGAAACGCTTATAGTGCTCGGTATCTAAGTTGTTTTAGCTCTAAAAATAGT
>JAWLCD010000034.1:0-23595 GCA_041687355.1 Clostridia bacterium
TCACATTCACTTACAATTATATGTGCATTTGTACCACCGAACCCAAACGAACTGATTCCTGCACGCCTTATGTCTCCCCTTGGCTCCCAATTCTCTAGTCTAACATTAGGATAGAACGGTGAACTGTCAAACTCAAAACGGGGATTGGGTTTTTCACAATTTAGTGTTGGAGGAATCTCCTTATTCCAAATTGACAGTGCGACTTTGATAAATCCTGCAATACCGGCAGCACTTAGCAGATGACCCATATTGGTCTTAACGCTTCCTACTGCACAAAACTGCCTCTCATCTGTTGATTCCCTGAATACTCTTGTAAGTGCTTTAAGCTCTATGGGGTCTCCAATCATCGTACCTGTGCCATGAGCCTCAATATAAGTTATGGTATCAGGCTTGATATTTCCTTTCTCTAAAGCCGCCCTTATAACATCACTCTGAGCTTCAGGGTTTGGCGTTGTTATTCCCATAGTGTGACCATCGTTGTTTACCGCCGACGCTTCAATAACCGCATAAATCTTATCTCCATCAGCAACTGCCCTGTCTAAATGCTTCAGTAATACCGCTCCACAGCCTTCTCCTGGTACAAATCCATCTGCTTTCTCGTCGAATGTATGACACTTTCCATCCGGCGATAAAGCACGGCCTTCACTCAGTATCAAATATATTTTCTCATCAAGAAGGATGTCAACTCCACCTGCAAGGGCTATCTCTGATTCATCTGAGAGCAAGCTCTGACAAGCCATATGTATGCTTACAAGGGATGAGGAGCACGCTGTATCTATAACGATACTGGGTCCTTTAAAATTGAACAGGTGAGATATGTGCGCTGCAATAAAGTTCTGCCCTATCCCTATGATACTTGTCTTCAGCGGCTGTTGAATCCTCTCTCCATAGTTTGCAACTCTTGAGCCTACAAATACTCCTACCTTCTTATTTGACAGCTCATTGCTTACATAACCTGCATCCCTTATTGTTTCTGCACTCACCTCGAGAAACTGGCGAACCAGAGGGTCAATATGAGGTGCTTCTTCCTCTTTGATATTGAAGTACTCAGGGTCGAAATATTCAATATCTTCAATGAATCCTCCCCACTTACTCACACTCTTGCCTTTCTGGTAGTCAGGTGAGTAGTATCGTTCCACATCCCAGCGTGATTTTGGTACTTCAGTAATACTGCTTTTGCCTTCCTTAAGATTCTCCCAGAAAGCTTCTTTGTTCTTTGCTCCCGGGAAGTGACATGCCATACCAATAACTGCTATTTTGCTATGTAACTGTCCATCCGGATACCCACAATAGTTATCTAAGCTTCCTTTATATGTATTTGAAGTCTGCATCTTATTCTGAAAAACTATCTGCGGTTCTTCTTCAAGGTTATAAACATATGCCTCAGAAGTTTCGGGGGTTTTGAATGCAGCAGCATAATTTCGGTTTAGATAGCTGCTTAACTGCTCCAGTGTTGGGTATTCAATGAAAATAGACGGATCGAGTTTTTCATTAACTTTTTCCTCCACCCTCTTTACTAGTTCGGCCAGCAAGATAGAGTCAACCCCGAATTCACCAAATGATTTGTCATCATCAAGTTTATCCTCTGCAATTTTAAGTTCCTTTGAGAAAAGTCCCTTCAGCCAACTCTTCACATCGGTGCCGGTCTTCTCATGTTGAACATACCCGCCAGAGCTACCTCCCGAATTTGATACCATTCCGCCTCCCTGTCTTACCGCCAGGAGTGCATCAGGACTAAACTTACGGGTCTGGACAATGCACGGCACAAGACAGGAAACCTGCTTAGCTTTTATAATATCATCAAGCATTCGTATACCATCTACGGTCAGAAGCGTTTCAAACCCAAGACTGCGATATATTGGACTATCAATCTCCCCCATTCCTGTTTCTTTCCAACTGGGCCAGTTGATTGATTTATAATATGTATTTCCCTTACTATACTGATAAGCAGCAAAATAATCCATAAAGCTGTTGGCTGCTGCATAATCGCTCATTCCCGACGCCAGAGTTGGAGATAAGGAAGAAACCGAAGAGAATAATACAAAGAAGTCTAACCTATCATTCTTAAAAACCTCATGCATAACCTGCAATCCTTCTACCTTGGGTTCAAGAACCTTTAAAATGTCCCCACTGCTTTTATTTATGAAGGCTGGATTATCTAACACTGCCAAACCAGCACAGTGAATTACCCCTCCAATCTCACCCATTTCTCGTCTTACAATGTTAAAGAACTCTTCCAGTTTGTTTTTATTAAGAAGTGACCCTGAAAACGTTTTAACAGTTATCCCTTTTTGCTCCAAATCAATAATCATTCTGATTTTTTTAACAATACCCATATCCCATGTTGAATTACCTAATATTGTCTGCCACTGTTCACGTGGAGGCATATCCTGAATTCCCATTAGAATAAGCTTCCGCACACCAATATTTCCAAGGTATTTTGCTGCTTCTGCCCCAATGCCACGCATGCCCCCTGTAACCACTATAACCTTATCAGTGTTCACCGGAATATGTTCCGAATTGCTTGCTGAACTTCCAACTTCTCCACTGTATACCTCTTTGATATAAGGTATATATCTCTTCCCCTCCCTATAGCACACTTCACTCTTATTATCCTGCACTATAATCTCTCTTAGAATAATATCACTTAGATGCTCCATATCATCAATATCAACCGTTTTCGAGTGAACCTTGTGGTACTCGGCACTTAGCATCTTAACAAATCCTGCAAAATCTGCACCTGCAAGTGTCGTCTGTAATGTTTTGTATGTCTGAAGACCTTTGGTTAGGTGCAAGATGTAGAACTTTTCCAGATTTATGTTTCTTATCAGATTCTGAAGTATTATTACCTTAGATATATTACTTTTACATCTTTCAACAGACTTTTCATTTAAGTCCGACAAATCAATAAATCCGGCTATTGCCTTGCTGCCATTGAAGATTTCTTCAGCAGCTTGAATACCATGTTCCTCTTTTGCAAAATCCAGTAAATATTCGTTTCCTTTCCTCGAGTATGAGGAATTATCCTGTATTGTTATTACATGAACGTCATGCCTGTTCTTGAATAAATGAGTGACAAGCGGTTTAGTCTCATCATTAACAGCTACTATGAAGGTGCCTTTAAATTCATAATCAGCGGACATAACCTTCTCTTGTTCTTTCCAGTCCTTTTCCAATATACAGTAAGTTCTTTCTTGATATTTCTGATCCTCAATAGATGGAGCAATTTGTTCAGAAGATCTGCCTTTGCAAGTAGGAAGCCAATATGGTTCTTTTGCAAAGGGATAACCCGGCAGTGTAATCCGTATAGGAGTTTGTCCTTCATGCAGAAGTCTCCAGTCTATTTCCAGCCCCGAGGTCCAAAGCTTTGCAATCTTATCGAGCTGCCTGTCTTTGATAATTGTTCTAATAAATTCTTCTCCTGCTGTTTCAAATAGAAAATCTACTTTCGTTTTATCATTTTTGATATTCCCGGTATATAACCCATCCACATGTTCCTTTCCCTCACAATATAGAATCAGTTTCTCCCTGAGTTCCTCAGGGTCTGACGCTACAACCGCCAGCCGCTCTTCCATTGCTTCCCGACTGGTTTGCAAAGTAAATGCCACTGCGGCAATATCTACATCAATCTCCCGCTTCACTTCTTCGGATTGTTGTGAAACAGCATGATAGTATTCAGTTAGGATGTTCTTATAATCTTTTACTATATGCTCACAAAGGTTATGAAAAGATATAAAATCTATCAAATTAGTGCTTTTCAATTCAATTCCATACTTTTCATTAATCTTTCTTATAATTTTATCAGCACTAACCAGGTCCAGACCATATTCATCCATGCTGTCCTGCAGATTTATGTCATTCTCGGAAATATTAAATGTTTCAGATATTACTCCACGCATGTCATTTAGTACAACCCGGGTTAGTTCGTCGTGTTCTGGCTTTCGTCCACCATTTTGAACAACGGTTCTCTTATCAAGGAATCTAATTATCTTTTGGGCATATTCCTTTAGTCTTTCCTTACTTTTTGCTGAAAGAACTATAACTTGGTCTCCATAATAAGTTGAACCAGTGTAAACTTTCGGATTATCATATTCTTCAAGCAGAATATGTGCATTTGTTCCACCAGCCCCGAACGAGCTTATCCCTGCTCTTCTAGGGTAGACTGTTCCCTCTATAACCGGATTGTTCCATTCTTTAAGCTCTCGCTGAACATAAAACGGCGTATCTTCAAAACTAATATTAGGATTGAGCGTATCTGAATGAATTGAAGGTACAAGCTGCTTGTATTTCATCTGCAGAAGCACTTTTGTCAGACCTGCTATACCTGCTGCAGCCTCAAGATGTCCAATATTTGACTTTATTGACCCAATCGAACAATACTGCTTCTCACCTGTATACTCTTTAAATGCCTTTGTTAATCCTGTAATCTCAATCGGATCACCTAAAGATGTTCCTGTGCCATGGGCCTCTACATAGCTTATTGTTCTCGGGTCTACACCGGTCTTTCTTAATACATCGGATATAAGTCTAGCCTGCGCATTGGGGTTGGGCACAGTATAACCATTGGTCTTTCCACCATGGTTTAATGCGTTTCCCTTAATAACGGCATAGATACTGTCGCCATCTTCTATTGCCTTCTCAAGTGGTTTTAGTAATACAGCTCCTACACCTTCTCCAGGAACATAACCATCTCCACCTTCTCCGAAGGCTCTACATCTCCCATCACTTGAAGTAAACCTCCCCTGGCTTAGGAATATATACTTATCCGGATGCATTGAGAGGTTTACCCCTCCTGCCACAGCCATCTCACTCTCACCCTTTTTTATACTTTCACATGCCAGGTGAAGTGACGTCAGGGATGAAGAGCACATTGTATCAACAGCCATACTTGGGCCATGTATATCAAAGAAATATGAGACTCTGTTGGCGATTGATGCAAAGAACGGCCATGGAACAATTCTGTCATCTCCCTGGTACTCCCTGGCCGCAAATAGTTGATAGTGTCCATAGATAACACCAACAAAGATGCCCACATTGCTGCCTGCCAGGCGGCTCTTTGTATATCCCGCATCTTCAAATGCATGCCATACCGTTTGTAAAAACAGCCGCTCCTGTGGATCCATAAGCTCTGCTTCTCTCGGGGAAATGTTAAAAAACAGCGGGTCAAATTTATCTATATCATCAATAAACCCTCCCCATCTGCTATTCATTCTATTGTTCTTATTCCTGTAAGAGTTATAATAATTACTGTAGTCCCATCTATCTTTAGGTATTTCGGTTACGCAATCTTTTGCGTTTTTAAGATTCTCCCATAAATCATCCAGACTATCGGCCATAGGGTATCGACCGGAAAGACCTATGACTGCAATGTCAGTCTTAGATACCTCAACACTGTTATTCTTAGTGTTTACATGATAAGATTCAGGTTCTTCTGTAAAAAGCCGTTCAACATTACTTTCCGGCTCTGGTGGGACACTTATAATGTCCGATTCAGGTAAACCAAACATCTTGACTACAGTTTCCCTATGATTCTCAAACAAGTAAGATGCAAGCTCGGATATATTTCTATATTCAAAGAACAGGGTTTTTGACAGGCTTCCAAAGTCCTTCTCCAAGCTGCTTGTAAGCTTTATGGTCATAATGGAATCGATACCGTATTCTTCAAAGGATTCATTTGTCGAAATCTCTTCAACCGGATAGCTGGTCTCTCTGGACAGAATTTGTATAAGGTACTCATCCAGACTTTGACGCAGCTGGCCATTATCCTGTTCTTTAAGCTCCGTTTTTCTTCTGTTGTCAGATAAGGCAGCTGGATTTGCCTGATTCAATGCCTTCTCCTTCATCTGCCTTTCTCCTCCAAAGACTATCAGCTGGGAACCCGGCAGTACCAGCGCATCCTCAAATGCCTTTAGACCATCCTGGCTACTTAATAGGGTAGGGGCTATGGTATCCTTAACAAAATCCATCATACCTTCTTGTACTTTCATTCCCCCGTCTTCCCATAAAGGCCAGTTAATAGATACTGCCCTGCCAAAGCGTTTTCCTTGCTCTACCAGATTATTACGCATATGCGCAAAGCTGTCCAGGAAGCTGTTTGCATATGCGTAATCACACTGACCGATATTCCCTCTCACTGCAGCAGCAGAGGAAAAGAGTACATAGAAATCCAATCTCTCAGCTCTCAGGGCTTCATCTAGATATGTTGTTCCATAGACCTTAGGCGCTAAAACAGCCTCAAACTCCTCCTTTGTTTTCTTAACCGCAAAAGAGTCATGAAGTACCCCGGCACTATGAATGACTCCATTTATATTCTTGAATTGGGACTTGACCCTGGAAATTAGCTTATCAACATCATTCTTTTTAGATATATCAGCTTTTATGTACAATATCTCAGAACCCAGCGACTCTAACTTAAGTATCTTTGCCTTCTTCTCTGCATCCAGTTCAGAACGTCCGACCAGTACGAGCCTGGCATCAGCTTTTCTTGCCAGGTATTCGGCAAATATAAGTCCCAAACCACCTGCACCGCCAGTGATTAAATATACACCCTTTTCCCTTATTGGAATTGCACTCTTTTCTTTATTCTCAACCTTTAACTCTGTCAGTTTCTTAATAAATCTTGACTTGTCATCATATCTGACTTCAATTCCTTCATCTCCCTGCAGCTTTAATTCGCCGGAAATGATATCAGCAATCTTTGCTGCATCCATTTCAGTGCTGCTCTCTGAGTACTCCAATATTTTATATATAAACTGGGGGTTTTCAATCATGATTGATCTGGCAAAACCGGCTGCACCGGCATATTGAGGTTGTACTTCATCTGTGCTTCCGGGGAACATATATAAAAACCGGATTTTACCTTTGAGCTTTTGCTCCATAAGTGCCTGTATCAAATAAAACAGTGAATATATACCTCTTTCTAACTGCGTGCTTAGACTATTGGAATTATTGTTTGACTTCTCCCTTGACCATAGATGGACCATACCATCCGGAATAAACCCTTTACTTTTTACTGAGTCCAGCAAATCATAATAATCCTGTGGGTCTGCGGGATTTATTTCGTAGACTTGGTCTTCAACTTCCCTGAAGCATGTGCCCGGCTTCACCAGAACTGAATCTACTTTTTCTCTTAAAAGGTTCCATATGCTTTGGTCTTTATCAAATATCATCACTTTCTCTGACAATATTTGAGATGATTCATCCAGCTTTATTGGAGCATCAGCCCAGCTGAATTGATAGTATGGGTTCTTTCTATATCCTGTAGTAAAGGTTCCGGAAGCTTTTACTGCTAGGTTCTTCATCTTAACAAGTACTTCTCCTGCTTTATTCAGTATAGCAATACTGAATTTCTTGAGATCCGCATCATCACCTAGCACGGTATCTGCAGTAGTCACATAAGCATAACACCTTTTCTCCAAAGGCTTGATAATTTTAACCTCTTCTAGTGCAAACGGAAGATAAAGCATATCATGACTATCTTCAGAATTTTGTATTAAACCTATTGCAGTTTGAAGTGCACCATCGGCTATTGCCGGGTGCAGGAAGAATTTTTCATATTCTTCATAACCTGAAGGTAGTTCAAGATAAGATATTGCTTCACTCTTATTATATTTAAGTTCCTGTATAGTTTGTAAGCCAGGGCCATACTCCAACCCTGCCTGCTTTAGGTAAGCATAGCACCTTGTCTTGTCCAACATATTATTGCATCGGTTTTTTACAGCATTAATGTCTATGGAATCATGCAAACTGTTCTGTCCTGTTTGCTGGAAAACCAGATTACCCTGGGAATGTATAATTCTCTGGTTGTCCTCATCAGTCCACACCTCATACCTTAGTTCATCACCATCAACGCGCATACCAGTATATATATGCTTTGGCTCTGTACTATTATTAAAGGATACAGGTTTTGCCCAGATAATATTTTTTATTTTTCCAACCTCTTTTTGTCCCGCTGTTTGACCTGCCTGGCGCACCATCTCGAGATAAACTACACCAGGTAATACCATTCTCTCTTGAACTACATGATCTGCAATATAGAATTCGCTGCCTGAAATCCTGGTCTCAAACTTGACTCCTTTAAGGTCAGAGACATTCTTATCAATCAGCATACACTGTCCCTTGATTCCAGCTCTGTCTGAAGAGACACTTCCTGGCAGCCAGAAAGACTGCCTGCTAAATGTATATTTTGGTAAGGGTATCCTTTTGTATGTACCCTTAGGATATAAAATATCCCATTTAATATGAACCCCGTTTAACCACAGTTCTAATAGTATTTCTTTAAACACCATATCTGTATTCTGTGCAGTATCTATATTTACCAGATTGGATGGATGGTCACACTCATTAACTACACCGTAATTTAGAAAAACAATATCTTTACCTTCAGGAGCATGTAAAGGTGCAGACAATATCTTATCAATCCATTCCGGAATAGAATCAATTTCTTGCAGGAACTGGTTTTTACTCTTTAAGTACCCGTAACTATTCTGAAGACTTATTCTGTCCTGACGCTTATTAAGGATTTCTGCCGCCTGGAGGAAATCGGGATTCTTGCCTGTTAGTATCTGGACAAGGATATCCTTAGGCATTACTTCATCAACTACTAAATCCAATAATTCATAAAATTTCTGGTTGCCAATCAACCTTTGCTCGGTTAAATTCCACTTTTTATTGAGCCTGCGAAGGGAACTTACGATGATTATCAGCAGCAGCTGCTGCTTTTTAGCCAATTCCTTTGTCTCTAAGGACAAGAGCTCCTCATCCTGGAGCATATCCATAATATTATTATAACCTGCAGATTTCAGAACACTATTCCATTCCTCCATGTAGAATTTAAATGTGTACTGGCTGACACTCAACATCCGTGCCTCATCAACGTATTCCCGCAGAACCTGCTGTTCCCTCAGTGACTTTTCTAAATCTTTTACGGTGCAGTATCCTTTTTCAACCAGAATCTCACCAAGTATTTCTCCGGTTGCATTCTGTTCAGCCAGAGCACTTTCCAGTTGCTCGACCGTAATTGTACCGTTTTTCACAAGTAGTATCCCCAACCGGGTGTCATCTTGTCTTTCTACAACAGCTTTATTTAGAACGTTTTCAAGACGTACATCTCCGTCTACTATTATTTCGCTCAGCAGTTGCTTCTGGTTGTTAATTCCATCTATAAGTGAACGGAAATATTCTTCATCAAACATAAAAGGTTTGAACATGCGGCCGGTTAGAGAATCATAATAATCAACCTCAGGTCGGGATAATTTTATCTGCTCTACTTTCTTCTTGCCGCTTAGCACTGCCAAAGCATCCTCAATACTAACAATCCTGCTTGCAGCAAGCCCTATCCATATTCCTCTTCTTTCAGAGGTTATAACCTTTGGGTTGAACCCCAATTCAAATAAAGTCAATATGTAAGAATAACCTGCAATAAATGAGAACAGTGGAAGATGTTTCTTATACCATGGCCGTCTTTTAAATTTAGCGGACAGCTGAACATCTATGGCAGCAAGTTGCTCCAGAATATGCTCAAGCTTCTCCCTGTATATATCAAAATTTGTGAATTCTTCAATGTCACTAAAACCATTATAGGAGACCTCACCAATTCGCAGGCACCATGCCTTATCATCCTTTTTATGAATAGAACCTATCTTAACCGTTTCCAGAAAATCTTTTATCTCCTCAATACTGTTTACACATTTCCCTACTCTGCAGCTGAATGCTTCTCTTCCGGTCAGGAGTGTAGCACATATATCATTCAAAGAATATTCATCATATTCCTTTATTTCGATATAAGAATTCCAATTTTCTACAATACCTTTTAGACTGTCAGGAGTTTTGGCCGATAAGACAAATATTTCGCTTGAGTTACCATTTGCTTGTCTATTTTCTTGCTTTTTTCCAACATACTCTTCTACCAACACATGTGAATTTACTCCACCAAATCCGAATGAGCTTATACCTGCACGCAAAGGCTGGCTTTCTCCTGGTCTGTGCCAATCTGTCAATTCTGTAGCAGCAATGAACGGCGACCTCTCAAACTTGATAACAGGATTTAAAGTTTTTATATTTAGGGTTTTAGGAATTTTTTTATTTTTCATCATCAAAAGCACCTTAATAAGTCCAGCTATTCCTGCTGCAGCTTCAAGGTGACCTATATTGGTTTTTACCGAGCCTATCCTGCAGAACCGGTTCTTGTCTGTGTACTTTCTGAAAGCCTGTGTCAAGGCCTCAATCTCAATGGGATCCCCCAAAGAGGTTCCTGTTCCGTGTGCTTCAACATAGGTTACTGTTTCAGGACTAATCCCGGCATCTTCATATGCAGATAAAATAACATTCTGCTGCGCTTCTACACGTGGAGCAGTGATTGACAAGGTTTTTCCACCGTGATTTACTCCTGACCCCTTTATTATCCCATAAATGTGATTCCCGTCTTTTAAGGCTTCGTCCAGCCGCTGAAGGAGAAGTACTCCTGCACCTTCGCCTGGAACATACCCATTGGCATCCTTGTCAAAGGTTTTGCATTGGCCATCAGGACTAAGCATACGGGACTTTGAAAAGGAAATATATTTCCAGGGATGAAGGTTCAAACTTACACCACTTGCAACAGCATAGTCGCTTTCACCCATAACCAGGGAACGCTTTGCTTCATGTATTGAAACAAGCGATGAAGCGCAAGCTGCATTTATCGACATACTATAGCCATTAAAGTTAAATATGTAAGATATCCTATTTGCCAGCATGCATTCATAGCTTCCCAGACACGCATAACTGTCGGTCTCAACATCAGGCTTGACTGCCTCCTGCCGATAGTCTGCGGTCATTACACCAACATATACAGATGTCTTTCTTTTCTGAAGCATTGACAGGGGGACACCGGAATCTTCAATGCAGTGCCATGTTTCCTCCAGCAGGAGCCTTTGCTGGGGATCCATGTTGTTTGCTTCATGGGGAGAAATGTTAAAAAAGCTGTTGTCAAACTTATCGACGTCGTTAAGAAGTCCACACCATTTACTAATACTTTTATTTGGCTCATTTATGTCGGGTGAGTAATATTGTTTAATATCCCATCGGTTTTTGGGTATCTCTTTAATCGAATTGATTCCATTAGCAAGGTTGCTCCAGAATTGTGTATAATCATCAGCGTCGGGAAAACGACACGCCATACCGATAACTGCAATGTCTGCATTTTTATTATTCTTGCGGCTTTTTTCTTGGGGGAATTGACTTTTACTATCTCCGCTTTTCATTTTCTCCTCCTTTTCAAGGACAGCAGCATTAGTCTGATACTTTAGTGATATTTAAGCAGGGTCAGTAAATATATATTTATTCTTACCGGAATTCTTTGCCTTGTACATTGCATCATCAGCCTTTGTAACTAAAGTCTGAACATCATCGCCATCGTTAGGAAAAACACTGATTCCCACGCTTGCCGTAACGCATCCTTGATTTTCACCTAAAGGAATAGATTTGGCTACGGAATCAATAATTCTTTTTGCTACAATTTCTATATCGGTCAAATGTTTAATATTCTCCATGATAACGGTAAATTCATCCCCTCCAAGCCTTGCAACCGTCTCATGTTTCCTGACACAACTTTTTAGCCTCTCAGCTACAGCTTTTAACACTAAGTCTCCATTTTCATGCCCCATGGTATCGTTAATTGCCTTAAAACCATCCAGGTCAATAAATAATACTGCAAAACGGAATTCATTTCTCTTGGACATGTTGAGTATCTGTTCCAGCCGTTCATGGAACAAACGGCGGTTGGGAAGGTCTGTCAGCATATCATGCGTTGCCATTTCTTCAAGAAGCTTCTCCGCTTTCTTACGCTCTTCAATTTCGTTTGTTAATTCCTCAGTTCTTTTTTGTACAAGTTCCTCCAGGTGTGCATATACACCGGCGTTTTCAATTGATATAACCATTTGTGCCGACAGTAATTCAAGAACTCTTACCCTGTCTTCAGAGAATGCACCCGGAGTGAGATTATTCTCAAGGTATAGAATCCCTTTAAGTTTTCTCTGATAAATTAAAGGCATGCAGAGTACCGACCGCGGATGTTTTTTAGCCGTATAAGTATCTGCGGTGAACTTCCCCCCTTTTCCGGCATCAAACAGCACTACTGTTTCATTGGTATGTTCTACATAGTTTATTATTGATACAGGAATCAGGTCACCTATCCCATTATCAGGATTGCCGGATACACATGCAAGCCCGATATTCCTCACTTTTTGTTCGTTAGTGTTGTATTCGGAATCAATATATAAATTTCCGTCCTTCTCTAGAATTAAAATAACTCTTTCAGCCCCGGCACTCTCAATAACAATCTTCATCAATTTTTCTACAAGCCTGTCGTGAACTATTTCTCCGGATATTGCCTGTGAGGCTTTAATTATAGAAGTCAAATCGATAGCTTGCGATATATTCCCCAGGGTAGTGCTGGCAGTTGCAGTTGAAGACATTGTTGAATAGATACTGCTTATGGTTTGCTGAATATTCTTAACACTCGCAAAAATGTCAGGATAGGTCTCCTCAAGCTTATCAAGCTTAGCTTTAGCGCCCCACTTAAGATAGCAGTGTCTCGCATCCATAAGGTGGTTCTTGGCTACCTTTTCCATTCCCCTCGACAAATAATACTTTCCTGCAAGCTCATTAGCCAGCGCTTCCTCATTTATATAACCATTCTGGGCTGCTTCTTTTATTGCTTTATGATAGAATTTCATTGCCTCCAGGTCGTCATCAAGAACCCTGGCTTTTTCTGCTTCAACCAGATAATATTTGTTAAGATAGTTCTCTTCACAGAAGAATGCAAATTTCTTTATTTTCTTTTGATTGCTATTTACTCTGCTTAAAATGCTTCTTTTCCCTTTTTTATTATCTTTATATACAGCCAGTAAAATTAACGAATCATAAAAGTAATAAACAGGAATATTGTAAACAGAAACATTTAAATCCAAATACTCCTTTGCTTTCTCGCTGCAAAAAGCAGCCTGAGAATATTGCTCAAATAAATAGTTAAGCATCATTCTGATAGTATATAAATTACATATCTCTCCTAAATCACTATCATTTTTATATTTTTTTATTGCTTCTTCTTCATTGAATATATCTCCTGTCAGGCTTCCTGGGTCCGTAGAACGGCCAAGTAAATTAATTAACGCCTGATGATACATCTTGGAATACCAAAGTATTGTATCTTGTTTTAGTTTGCTTATGAGATTGACTGTATCCCTTGTATCTTTCTCAAGTTCACTTATTTCTCTACCAATAAAGAAATCATAGTTTACATAAGCAAACTTACAACATGCAGCCCATTCAAAGTTCCCGGTTTCCATGCCAACCAAATATCCTTTATGAAGCTCTTGTAATGACTTAACTAAGTGCCTTTGGAAAATGGAAATAAAGTAATTATATATAAATGCGTACGGAGGCTCATTTTCCTTACAAACAAACTGCTCATACAGCGTATGGTATACTTTCGTTAGTTTTAGGCCTCCTTTCATATCTCCTATTGTAAACAAAACCATGGCATATCCTGCATATCCAAAAGCTGTAGCAAAATTGTTTCCATTCTTAAATGACAGCCGAATTATTTCAAAGCATACAAGTGGAAGCAATAACGGTTTAACAATATATGATGAAGTTAATATACTGTAAAGAATACGTATTGCAGCTAGTCTTAACTCATCTGTCATGGCAGGAATATTACATATATCCTGGCTTTTCTTTCCTGCAAGAAGCACCTTTATTCTAAGCAAACCAATAATAATATCAGGTGTTTTTCCATCTTCGGGAAGTTTTACTCCTAATAGTTTTAAAACAAATATCCCGGTTGATATTGCTTCAAGTCTTTTCCCTTCGGCAATAAGAGCTCGCATTTTCACCTCATATATTTTTGTTTTCTCCAATAGCTCCTTTGCATTCTTCAGCAGCTCTTCAACAAATTTATCTACCTCATCAAATTTGAGATTAAGATATGCTGTCTCTGCAGCTTCTTTATGGAGGCTCAGAGCTAGCTCATATTGTTTAGTCCAGCACTCATTGCTTAAAAGTGCTATACCATTATTAATATATTTATATGCAAGCTCGTAAGCTGATGATATTCTGGCTTTCTTGCCGGCATGTAAGTTTAATTCAGCTACATACTCTCTTTCATTTTGATCAGAGATTAATTCCAGACCCATATTTAAATGGTTAACAATGTCAAACATCCTTTCTTTACGTGCTTCCCCTTGAATATTATTAAGTAAGAGTGTACCAATTCTATAGTGAACCTGCTTTCTTATATCCTCTGCAATTAGTGAGTATGCAGCCTGTTGAACCCTGTCGTGTGAGAATTTATACCAAATATCCAGATTTGTTAAATCATCGCTAATTAGCTTGTAATTATTTCCTATAGGTATAATAAGCCCTTCTCTAAGTGCTTCCCATAAATCATCGGATGTCTCCATTAGTGTCTTTTCGTTGATAATTGACAGTATCTCCAGGTCAAATCTGCTGCCGCAGCAGGCTGCAAGCTTAAGGATATCCTGAGTTCTGTCAGACAATTTCTGAATTTTGGATGCCATAAGCTCAACTACGTTGTCTGTGATATCAGCCTGTTCAATCTTTGAGATATCCCATGTCCAAACTTCTTTGATGCTGTCAAACTCAATCAGACTGTTTTCATATAAAGACTTTAAAAACTGATTTAAAAAGAATGGATTGCCATTTGTCTTATTTATGCAGATATCAGCCAGAGATTGTACACTTTCTGCATTACACTTAAGTGTATCACAAAGCAGTTTTGAGACATTTGAAGTATCCAGCGGCTTAAGATAAATTGTATTAATTTCTTTACCAGCTTTTTTAATTTCATTCAAAGTAATAAATAATGGATGTGTCGGGTCAACTTCATTTTCCCTGTATGCACCAATCACAAACAAGTGCTTCATATCAGTATCAGTCATAAACAATTCTATCATCTTCAATGTTGAAGAATCGGCCCACTGCAGGTCATCGATAAAGATAACCAAAGGATGGTTGCTGGCAGCAAGAGCACGTACGAAATTCTGAAACACCATATTAAACCTGTTCTGGGCCTGAACCGGAGGAAGGTCAGGTATGGGAGGCTGCTTTCCAATAACCAGCTCAACTTTCGGTATAACATCAATTATTACCTGACCATTTGACCCCACAGAATCCAAGATACTATTTTTCCATACAGCTATCTCTTCCTCACTCTCTGTTAGGATTTGTTTAACCATGTCATGAAAAGCCTGAATCAGAGGATCATAGGGGGTACTTCTTCCTAGCTGGTCAAATTTCCCTGAGATAAAGTACCCGCGCTTTTGTAAGACCGGCTTATGTATCTCGTTAACAAGTACAGACTTACCTATACCCGAATATCCACTAACCAGCATTAACTGTAAAGAGCTGCTGCAAGCCACATCAAACATATTGAGCAGCAGCTTAACCTCTTGCTCTCTGCCATATATCTTTTGTGAGATTTCAAATTTATCTGATATGTCGTGTTCACCAATGTTAAAATTCCAATCCTCACTTTTCTTTTCAACAGCATCCAGACATCGGAGCAAGTCATACCTGAGCCCCGACAAGCTTTGGTATCGGTCTTCCGCATTCTTGGCCATCAGCTTAAGAATAATTCTTGATATGGGTTCAGGTATGTGCCTGCTTAAAATATGAGGAGCCGTAGGAACTCTAGCAATATGTGAATGTATCATTTCCACAGCATCGGCAGTCTGGAAAGGTAATTTTCCTGTAATCATCTCATAAAATATAACCCCAAGCGAATAGTAATCGGTTCTGTAGTCAATAGCCCTATTCATTCTTCCGGTTTGCTCGGGTGACATATAGGGTAAGGTACCTTCCAAAACATTTGGATTCACAATAGAAGGATTTTCTTTGGACAACATATTTGATAACCCAAAGTCAATAATCTTTATCTTGCCATTTTCTTTATTCCAGATAATATTTGAAGGGTTGAGGTCTTTATGAACTACATTCTTCGTGTGGATTTCCGACAATATTTCTGTAATCTGTATAGAAAAAGCTAGAAACTCTTTTTCGCCTATTGTTCCTTGCTTAAGGATATTATTTAGTGATGTTCCTCCTTCATCTTCCATAATTATGGCAAAAGTATTCTTACACTTTTCCATACTAATAACCTTGACTATACCATCTGAAGCAATATGTCTGCAAATCTTATATTCAAGGGTAAATCTTGCTATCTGCGCAGGTGTAGGATAGTCTAGATTTAGAATCTTTATAATAACAGGTAAATAGTCATGGTTCCTCGTCCCTCTATAGATAAGCGAACTTGCCCCTTCATATATTGTTTCGCTTACGGTAAACCCTTCAATTGATGCCGGCATAGCTATGACCACCTTTTCTAATATCACTAAAGATTTTTACAGTTTTTTGTTAGCATACTAACGCGCTTATTCAGTAGGCTTGCAGTTTCTTTCATAAGTTTTAAGGCAATCTCATCAACATGCCTGTTCTTCCAATTCTCCATAGGAGTCCCTTTTACCCATCTGTTGAAAGCTCCCAGTGCCGGACCGCAAGGTATGAAATAATCTACCTTATTCTCCTCGTTTCCACTTACTGCGAGCTCTGTTGCATATTCAAAGTACCACCTGAATATAGTGGCCATTTTACTCTTTGGATTTTTTTCTGACTTCTCAATAACACTAGGATGTTTTGATTTAACTTCATTATAGACTTCATCAAAGCTTCGCTTAAAATATCTTTCCTGGAGCTGGGTTCTGGTTTTTTCATCAACTTCGTCCAGCGAATTATACTGCCTGTACAGTTCATACAGCTTGTTTGCCCTGGCAGGAAAGAATACTCCCTTTCTCAAGACTTGAATCTTGGCTCCCATTTCAAACATGTCTCCTGCAGGTGCATAAGCAGTATCCTGGACATCCATTTCCTGCAGCATATTCTTTACAGCTTCACTGGTCCGTGCTTCAACTGTACATTGGTTAATTGAACCCGTAAGTATAAAATCAGCTCCCAGTATAAAAGCTGCTGCGGCTGCTTCGGGAGTACCTATACCACCTGCGGCTCCAACCCTTATTTTTTTGCTGTAATTATATTTCTTCACAATTTCGTCTCTAAGATTAATCATGGCAGGCATAAGCACATACGCTACACCGCCGTCGGTATGCCCACCGGAATCAGCTTCTGCACATATATCGTCAGCCATAGGAATATACTTTGATAATTCTGCTTCTTCCTGCGAAATCTTATTTTCAGTCAATAATTTTTCAACAATTTCCTTAGGTGCCGGACTCAAGAATGCGTAAGCTACTTCAGGCCTTGAAAGCTTAGCAATTATCCTGTTGGTAATAATAATTTCACCTTGTGAGTTACGTTTAAGACCATTTAGCCTGTACTCTACAATGTATGGTGTAAGATTAATATAAGCTCCTGCTTCAATAATCCTTACACCATACTTTAATAGGAGCTCTACAGTTTTTTCTTCTTTATCCGGCCTGTTTGGACTATGAATCAAATTAACACCAAATGCCTGGCCTTCACTTAGTTCTCTTTGAATATGCTTAATCGAATCCTCAATTTTATCCGGATTTAGTCCCCCTATGCCTAGAAAACCCATCATTCCAGCCTTACCCATCTTGACAACCATTTCTTTTGACGATATTCCTCTGTACATTGCCCCTGCCAGATAGGCATATTTCAGATTATAATCTTTCTTGAACTCGTCATCCCCTAGAGTTAATGCCGTGATACCTGTTGAATCAGATGCATGTGCTGAAGCTACTTCAGCCTTAGGTTCTTCTGACTTTACATTTACATCCTCCTGTTCCCCTTCATCAATAACAAGAGGTTCAGCCTCACTCTGTATACTGCGAATCAGGCCTGTAAGAACAGTTCCGGGTCCGACCTGTTCAAATTCCATCTGACCTTTACCCATCAGGTATCTGATACTCTCAGTCCACTTCACCGAGTTTGTAATCTGTTCGGCAAGTTTTTCCTTTATTTTGCCTTGTTCGTAAGGCCTTGCACTGACATTGGATATAACCGGTATGGACATTTCCGAAAGCTCAAAGGAACCAAGATACTCCTCAAACATCTTTTTTGAATCCTGCATATATCGTGAATGAAATGCCCCGCTCACTTTCAGGAGCATATACATTCTTGCTCCTGCAGCTTCAAAAACTGGCTTGGCCCTTTCTATATCCTCCTTGGGACCGGACAAAACAATTTGTGAAGGTGTGTTATAATTCGCAATATCAATTACTTTTAAATCATTCTCTTCAAGGACTTTCATAATTGCTTCTTCACTCAGACCAATTACTGCAGCCATTCCCCCTCCTTCAGCCTGACTCATCAACTCTCCCCTTTTTTTAACCAACTTGAGACCGGTTTCAAAATCAAAAGCTCCGGAAGCAAATAACGCATTATATTCACCCAGACTGTGGCCTGCAACAAAATCAGGCTTTTTGCCTGTCTCTTTTATCTTCTTCATATAAGCAAGAGCATTGACAACATACAACGCCGGCTGCGTGAACTGAGTCTGGCCCAACTTATCATCCGGGTCTTCCAGACATAATTCCTTGATTGAATACTCCAATATCTCATCTGCCTTTTCTGTCAGTTCCTTAAACTCTTCGAAGAATCCCTCTCCCATCCCCTTCTTTTGCGAGCCTTGTCCCGGAAAAACATATGTAACCATTCTTCTACCTTCCTTTCCTTAAGATATCAAGAAGACCGTTCAAGTTTTCCATATCCCTGTTAAAAGGCGTCATAACAGAGTATGTCTCAGACCTGGTAGAACCGCCCAGGTTACGTTTCACAAAGCCTGCAAGGGTACCCGATGGTCCCAGATCAATATACATGCAGGTATTGGACGCCTCTAATTCTTTTACAGCCTTTGGCAGATTGATAGGTTGCCTTACAACGTCCCATAGATAATCTTGGGGTATTTGGGTCAAGACGCTGCCGGAAACGCAGGAAACAAAACCAATCTGGGGACTGCCGTAAGTATTATACTCAATAAACTTTTTATACTCTTCTGCCGCCCGGTCTATTAACAATGAATGGAATCCATAAGAAACAGGTAGAACCTGATAAAGTATGTCCATTTCCTTCAGACAGCTTTCTATAGCACCTACTCTATCAACACTTGCTGTAACCACAAAGTGTGAATCATAATTAACAGAAGCCAGGTGGCTGTTTTCATGGAGCAAGGTCAACTGCTCATATAACTTATAATCACCCATAATAGCAATCATACTTCCTTCGGAGCAAAGAGACTCTATCAGCTCAGCCTGCTTCAGAACAGCTTCAAGCAGCTTTTCTGAACTCATTACCCCCGCAGCAGCCAGCGATGCAAACTCGCCCATACTTGTTCCCAACACATAATCGGGTTGTATGCCTTCTTCTATCATAACCTGAGTCAGTGCATATTCTACCATGAATATTGCAGGGTGTGAGTAAATTAAGCGGTTAAAATTGTCGTTTTTCTGTCTTCTCTGACTGTATAGCTCCTCTATCACCGACTCACCACTAATGGCAGCAGCAATTTCATCCAGATAAACCATGTGCCTTCGGAAAACCGGATTATTATTAAACAGGTCATATCCCATATGATAGTACTGTGAACCTTGTCCTGAAAACGCAAATACTATGGACTTATCCATAATAACCTCATGCCTCTTGATTTAGATTGCGTAAAGAAACTGAAAAATCCTCTAATGAATTTACACCCATATAAAGCTTAAAGTCTTTTGGATATGTTATGGAGCAAATCAGATTATTCAGGTCAAAAGATATAACCTTGTACTGTGAAAAATTTCTGAAATAACCTGTTGCACAACGGCCTTCAACCTCAACCCTGCTTACTTCAAAACTATGGAATGGTGTGGTTAGGCCTGTTCTTAAAGCCTTGGATAACGATTCTTTGAACGTCCATAGAGATGTCAAAGCAGCCTGATAGGAAAATGGAAACAAATCAATAAGCTTTGTCTCTTCTTGAGTCATTTGGGATTCCAGCACCTCATTTTTGCTTATATCAACTCTTTCAATATCAATTCCCATCGGGCAGCTTTCCGGAAAAGCAATTGAAGCTCCAAAACCATCGCTGTGTGCTATACTAACCTGTATATTCCCTCTGTTCACAACAACAGGCTGATTAAAAACACCGTGGTCGATGAAAATTCTTTCGGGCCTTGCATCCTGTCCAAGCACCTGAATCGCACGTTTTGCACAATATCTGCCTAAAAGATAGTCCTTTCTTCTCTTTTCAAACTTTAGAGTACCAAAGTACTCATGTTCTTGCGGATGTAAGTATGAAGCCTTTTCTAACCAATTGTCGGATGCCTCAAAAGAACAAAAACACACACCGGCCCTGAAGCTTTCTTCTGCTCTATTTAAGCTTAATTCCCCCGTAAATTCTTTTGACACTTATAACCCTTCTTATACTAATATATTTTGGATGATTGCATCTGCCTGAATACAAAACTATAAATCAATATAAATAGCCAGTACTTTTTTAATGCCAATTTAAGGTAACAGCCTAAGATATGATGTATGTTGCAGTTGAATGGTTAGGGCAATATTTTCTTTCTCCTATATGATATCACACCGTAATTCTAAAGACAATTGTTCATATAATACAAATATTTTAGACTTCTTATAAACAGGATTCTTGGATTCAGGTGGATTTTTTGGGCTAATAATTTCTTGTTATCTTTGATAACTTAGAAATCATTGTCCACCTTGTGTGCTCCATCTGAATCTTAGAATCCGTTATCCAGGGGCGTAGCGCCGCTTAGACTACTAGTCGCTTGATTTCAAAGAAATCTTAGCGATAGTGTCCATCTTTGATGCTCCCGCTTGAAGAAGAGGGGAGTCTTAGCGGCGGTAGTCATCGGATAAATCCCAACTATAGCTTGCAGCTGCCGGTAAATTTTAGGAGGACTGGCACAAGCGCAGCCCCCCAGATTAGGTATTTATTTACTTAGACACTTACTTCTTCTTATTCCTGCTTAATAACCTTACAACAATTACTACGATTGCCAAGATTATAATAACCGGTATGACTGATACCAAACCGATTACAGTCCACACGAACAGATTGACAAGTGTATTGGAGGTCCATATAAAACCGTTCTTGGCTGTCTTTAAAATGTCTTCGAGCGATGAAAACTTCCAGCTCAATTCCTCTGTAGTTCTCATTGGGTCAGCTTCCTCGGAAATGCTGAGGTTCACGGTTGATTCAGCAATCAGCTTATCCCACATGTTTATTCTTCCCTGCAGTGATTCGATTTCTCCTGTAATCCTATTCAACTCGTTCTGCACTTTAAGTATATCGCTGATGGTCTTTGCTTTTTCTTGAACCTGAAGAAGCTGTTCCCGACCCTTTTTCAAATTTTCAAGTCTTGCAGTTGTATCATAATACTGGTCGGTAATGTCATCACTTGTAGTATTGGAACTCTTGACATTCCCCACGCCTTCAAGGAATTCCAAAAAAACGTTCAACTTATCGGGAGGAAGTTTATATACTACTCTGATATATCTATGTCTGCCGTCGAAAGACATACTCCGGTTGAACTCATATCCTCCATTAGCTGCAACCCACCCGGAAATTGTCTGGAAGTCCTTCTCAGAATCCTTAACCTCGACAGCTGCATCTGCATTCTTTATAATTTTCTTTGTAATGTTTGTAGGTTGTGTGCCTTCCTGTCTCCCCACCCAGGCAGTTGCTGTATTAGCAGCGGCAGCAGCATCAGTAACTTCACCTTTGAAGTCTGTCGCACCGTTGAAAATACCTTGTTCTGCAAGTCCCTCCAACTGAGATGCTGACTTCTGAAATACCGGCCCGAGCAGCCAATTGGCTCCAACGAATACTGCAATACCTATGATGAATACTGCAGCCGTGATTACAATTCCCCATACCCATCTTTTCATCTTCTATTACCCCCTTGAAAAATTAAACCGGTTTATTCAATTAGACACCTGATAAGTTCCAGAGGTTCCCTTCTACTTTTTCGTACACCTCAATCTTTAGGAAGTTTTCATATCAAGAATATTCTACATTTTTCTTCTTTTTCCTCCAGAGAGGTCAATTATTCTGCATTCTGGCTTGCTGAAAACAGTTTGCATTGTATTCCAAATCTGAATATATTAAAATAAGTAAGCTCTACGTTTTTAATTTGAGTTATGTAAAAGTACTTGATAGATAGAAACACTGCTATTCGCTCTGCCTTGGGAACTCCCCTTGAATGCAGGGAAAATGAATTAACTGGCGAATAAGTTATGGAGAAATCTAAATGCCATCGGGTAGCCCAGGGCATACGGCTGGGACTTATGCCCAGCCAAAGCCCGGGCCTACAATTATGCTAATTTTCAGGAAGAACTGACAGGACGTCAATTCTAGGAATTATTGAGCCAGGAAGGCGAATTAATTCCGCTCTGAAGTTTGCCATAACAAGCATCTAGTTTATCTTGATTTCGCTGTTCTTGTGAGCGATTAATTTATTTTCGCAGAAACCAATTAGAATGCTGTGTACGTCAAATTATTAAGCTGAGGCTACGCATGAAACATTTATTTATAGTTAATCCGGCTGCAGGTAAAGGAAAAGCACTGAGCTATATTCCTGAAATTCATAAACTCTTTAAAAATCAAAAAAAACACTACCTGATTGAAATAACAGAATACCCTGGGCATGCAGCCGAAATTGTTAAGCAGTATTCAGATAGAAGTAGTTATAGAATATATTCTGTAGGGGGTGACGGAACCCTTAATGAGGTATTAAACGGAATGGCAGGCAGTTCAAGCTCACTTGGTGTAATCCCGGGCGGCTCAGGCTGCGATTTTATCAAAAGCATATGTAACAACTGGAATACTGATGACTTTTTAAAGAGAACAGTTGAGGGAGAAGAAGTAATTATTGATGTAGCAAGGGTTAACGGCAGATACTTTATCAATATCTCTTCAATCGGGTTTGATGCTGAAGTTGCCAATACTGCCGGATGGCTGAAACAACTCCCCCTTATTTCAGGGAGTATAGCTTATGCGGCTGCGGCTGTTGCGACCATATTCAAACAACCTTCTCACACCATCGAAATTACCATTGATGGTGCCCATATCAGAATTGACTCCTTGCTGGCTGCCGTAGCCAATGGGAAATATTATGGCGGAGGTATGATGCCGGTGCCGCATGCAGTAATAAACGACGGGCTGCTAGATTTATGTGTAATCCAAAGAATAAGCAGGTTAAAAATAATTGCGTTTTTATATAAATTTATGAAGGGCCAGCATGGCAGATTAAAGGAAGTGAGTTTTTACACAGGAAAGAAAATAAAAATCAGAAGCGCCAATCCCATTGCTCTCAATATAGACGGTGAGGTTGAAAGGGTAAGGGAAGCAGTCTTTGAACTTGTGCCTCAAGGGGTCTCTCTAATTGTCCCAAAATCTTGCCAAAAGTGTTTGAAAACCTGAGACTCCTCATAGGCTGGTCAAAGGGAATGAAATCGCATAGTGTAAAGTTTTTGTAGGAAAAAGAAAAGCAAGATTACCTCACGTTTGGTAGAATGAAAGTTGCCAAACAACAAACCCCAAAGGAGGAATCTTGC
>JAWLCD010000035.1:0-23136 GCA_041687355.1 Clostridia bacterium
TGTTGAAAGCCTGTCAACAGTTACTGGCCTCCATGGTGAGACTATAATCACAAATACCTCTGCTGAAGCAAGTTTCAAGATTGGTGCCAACGGTAATGTCGGTGATGAAGATTTGAGCATATCAATTGATGCTGTTGACTCAACAACATTGGGAGTTAATGCTTTAACGGTCGACACACATACTAATGCGCTGCTCGCGGTTGAGGCAGTAGATACTGCGATAATAACCGTAAATGATGTCAGGTCCAAGCTCGGTGCTTACCAGAACAGGCTGGAGCATACTATTAACAACTTAGGAGCTGCGCAGGAGAACCTGACTGCATCCGAATCACGTATCAGGGATGCAGATATGGCAAAAGAGATGATGGACTTCACAAAGAACAACATCCTCATGCAGGCAGCTACTGCAATGATGGCTCAAGCTAACCAGCAGCCACAGGGAGTACTCCAGCTGCTGAGATAATTACTTAAAAATATTTTTCAAAGGCGCTAACCAGCCGGAATTCTCCGGCTGGTTTTTAAATGGGTAGGAATTCTTGTGAAAGTTGAATAATCCATGGGTTTTTCTCAAAGGTGAGAAAATAAATGTTATAGCACAATTGATTGAAGAACCTGTTATTAAGCAACCCGTATTGAATTTCTGATTATTTCTTTTACAAAGGGGTTCTCTTCATTAAATTCCTCAATTGTAAATGGGTGAGGCTCGATTCTGTTATCAACTCTTCGTCTGATTCGCATTAGTCTCAGCATATCGCTAACCAAATCACCGGTAAAATCACAGGATACGACAGCAATATCAATATCACTATTTTCTGAAAAGCTGCCGTTTATATATGAGCCATATAGATATATTCCGGCAATGTTTAGTTCCTGCTTTAATAATTCAGCGTACCTTTTAACGATTTCATCTATTGTTGGTTCAGAATTGATAGCAGCCATGTCCTTAACTCCTTTATTTTCTTAATATTCTCAGATGCAAATTGATTAGTACACTTTTTATAAAAGCTTTGTTTGTAGTCAGGGTATCTGGTACTTATATTAAAGGTTGTAATAAGGTCCAGTAAATCTCTTTTTTCTTCAGTTAACTCCAAGGTTGTTTTTTCTGCTAATCTCAATAAATCATGGATTTTTGGAGGATTTGTATCAACATCTTTAACATATATTGCTTTTAGAAGCTTTTCAATCACCAGATGACCAATAAACAGGCTCCAATGATAATCTTCACACTTATATAGATTTAACATTGTCTTATAATCATTATCTGCAGTACTAATCCAGTATTGAACAATTTCAAGCTTATTCATAATATCACACCCTTAGTTTATTTTACCCATACATATTATAGCATACTATGCATATTTAAGAATAGGTCAGTACACTTATCTGGAAAACGAACATAGAATTGAAACACAATCATTTATAAAATAGAAGCGAGATGGCATATTAGCTAAAAATTTTTATTAAGTTTCTATTCATCTTACCGATATATGAAGTAGGCAAAGCTTGCAAACCTATAGTATTATGAGAAGACAATAGTCTTTCAAAAGAAAACCCTCAAAAAATAAAAAAAGTATAAAGCAAATCTAAATTTCTTCCGATAAATATTAAGAGAAAATAAGAGCGAGATTGCGACAGAGAGCATTTGGTTAAGAAACATCAGTATATTTTAACCAAACGACTAATATTAGACAACATTTAATATTGCAAATTAAGGAGGAATATGGTATGAGAATCAATCACAATGTATCTGCATTGAATTCCTACCGGCAGCTTGCCATAAACAACATGCATCAGACCAAGTCTTTGGAAAAGCTGTCGTCAGGTCTGAGAATCAATAAGGCCGGCGATGATGCAGCAGGTCTGGCCATCAGTGAAAAGATGAGAGCTCAGATCAGGGGCCTTGAACAGGCTACAAGGAATGCTCAGGATGGCATCTCACTTATCCAGACTGCAGAAGGTGCTCTCAATGAGACCCACTCCATCCTGCAGAGAATGAGGGAACTGGCTGTTCAGGCAGCAAACGACACCCTGAGCAGTGACGACAGAGATGCGGTATCATCTGAAATAACTCAGCTTACGGCGGAAATAGACAGGGTTGCCAATACCACTACATTCAACGGCAAGAGCCTGCTTGACGGGACATTCGGACTGCAGGTTGATGGTGCATCTACTTTACTTACAAATACTGCTATAAGTCCGAGAATAGAATCAATAGATGTAGCAGGTGCGGAAACCAACAGCACATATACAATAAATGCATCAGTTGCCGGAACAATTAAACTTGTGGATACAGCGGGAAATGTGGTTGTAAAGAGTGTAGCTGATAACTTTACCGGAACCATAGACTTTGGTGCCCTTGGAGTAAAGATAAATGTTGAAAGCCTGTCAACAGTTACTGGCCTCCATGGTGAGACTATAATCACAAATACCTCTGCTGAAGCAAGTTTCAAGATTGGTGCCAACGGTAATGTTGCAGATGAAGACTTAAGCATATCAATTGATGCTGTTGACGCAACAACACTGGGAGTTAATGCTTTAGCGGTCGACACACATACTAATGCCCTGCTTACCATTGAAGCAGTAGATGCAGCAATAATAACTGTAAATGATATACGTTCCAAGCTTGGTGCTTACCAGAACAGGATAGAGCATACAATCAACAACCTTGGTGCTTCGAAAGAGAACCTGACTGCATCCGAATCACGTATCAGGGATGCTGATATGGCGAAAGAGATGATGGAGTTCACAAAGAACAATATACTCCAGCAGGCAGCAACGGCAATGCTTGCCCAGGCAAACCAGCAGCCACAGGGAGTACTCCAACTGCTCAAATAAGGGTACAAATAAAACCCAGCCTGATTCAGGCTGGGTTTTATTTTAGGGAGAATATAATGGATAGCATTGCTTGCTTGATTGCTTTTCGACATAATGTTATACTGAATTATAGGGTTATCCAAGTATCTTTTAATTTCCAGTCATGTCTGTTGCAAAACATATAGAAACCATGTTTGATATAACGATATCAATATTTAATTAGGAGGCAGTTAATCTTATGAGCGATAATTATAGCCAGGTCATAGATTCAGTCCTGACAAGCGCAAAAGAATGTGTGGAAGCTTTCGGAGTCGGAGATAACGGTTTGGGATATAGAAAGCTTATCGAGCTTATAGAGAAAATGGAATGTTTTACAGGACTGCTAGGCAACCTAGACCCTTCTGATAAGGAAATAAATGCTTACATAACCAAGCTGAATTCTATCCTTGTACAGATAACTGAGGCCTTGGTCGGCAAGGACAGCATACTTATTTCCGATATTATTGAGTATGAGTTAATACCGGCTGCCGAAGCTCTTAGAAACTAGTAAACCTTTTCAGGAGATGAGATAAGTGAACATATATGACAAAAATATCAGAGCCAAAAATAAAGGCAAGGCATTAATAGTTGAGCCAAGCGACGAAACGCTTTATCCATCACTAAGTTTTCCTGTTATAATTGAAAATCTTCAGTCCAAATCGGGATTGCATACAGCAAAGGTTAAGACCGAAGAACATGAACAGGGTATATTTATTCACAGCTCGTATGACCCTCAGGCTGAAGCCAGGAAAAAGGCTGACTCTCTGGACTTAAATAAGAATACTCTTATAGTTGTGTATGGTATAGGTTTGGGATACTATCTGTTCGAATTGCAGAAGAGGATTAGCAAACGCAGTAAGGTTTTAGTAATAGAGAACAGTATGGATATCTTTAATAATGTGATGAAGAGTGTTGACTTAACCAAAATTTTTGAAGATAAAAGGTTCTGTTTTTTGATTGACCTGAACATTGACCAAGTCTGCCTTTTCTTTCAACAGATGCTCAAGGCTGCCTACAACTTTCATCTGGCTTCAAATGTACAGTTCGTGAACTCAAACTACTATGAAAGACTGTTTCCAGGAACTGCGAGCAGTATATCGAAGTATATATTAAGCGATCTTTTTAATACATGGACTAACTTAGGAAATTCTCCTGGAGATGTGATTCTAGGATTAATGAATAATTTTAAGAACATTGATGAGGCAATAAACAATCCTTCTATAAAGCAATTAAAGGACAGCTATAAGGATAAGCCTGCAATAATTGTTTCTGCAGGACCTTCATTGGATAAGAATATAGACCTGCTTAAAGAAGTAGAAGGCAAAGCGTTAATTCTTGCAACTGAAGTAACGCTTAGAGCATTGGTGAAGAGAGGAATCAGGCCCGATGCAGTCTTTGTACTAGAAAGAATAGGAGTGTATAAAAACGTGTTTGAAAACAGGGATTTTGATATCCCCCAAGATGTAGTCCTTTCGGTACCAATTGTGATTGAACCCAAAGTATTTAAAGAATTCGAGAAAAATAAAAAAGTTATAGGTTTCAGGGAAAAAGAGACTATAAATGTATGGCTCAACAAGGTACTTGGCGACAAGGGCGCGATGTTTATGGGGAGCAGTGTGTCACACCTTGCCATGGGATTTGCCCTTGAGGTCGGTGCCAACCCAATTATTCTTATAGGCCAGGACTTAGCCTTTTCCGAAACCGGCAAAACCCATGGTGGAGATATAGATTCTAAAGTAAAGGACGCAACAATAAATCTTGTGGATAGAGCCCAAAATATTGCTTATGTTGAAGATTATAATGGTAAGCCCATAAAATCTACAACCATATGGAAGAATTTCTTAATAATGTTTGAAAATAAAATCCTGGAATCAAGAAATAGGAAGTTTATTGATGCAACAGAAGGAGGTGCCCGTATAAAAGGCACCGAGATTATGACTCTGAGAGAAGTGATTGATAAATATATCAAGCACCAGGTTATTCAGAGACTGAATGAAATGGTGCCCGAAGCTAAAAGTGTGGAGGACAAGAGACAAACTTATTCAAAGCTTATTGAAGCTTTAAGAGAAAAAAGAAGATATTTTCAGAACATCCGCAAGCTTTCAGGCAGGTATTTAAGAGAGTTGAGAAGAACAAAGCGGAAGTACGAAGACAGATACGAAAGCATAAGCATCAATGAAAATAGGGAAATCCGCGAGCTGCTGAGCAAGGCCGACGAGATTTACAGTAAGATGAAAAGAGAAGAATTGTCGGTGCTGTTTTTCCAGAGCTTGTTTTCCAGCACTATCTATAGGGTGAACGCTCTGGGGCTGGAAGCTACAAATGAAAATGTATGGGAGAACGTGCTTCTTGAAGAGGACTTTTTGTTTATATCCCAACAAATAGCAACTGGAGCTACAAAGAGCATGAGGATGATTCAGGCATTTCTCAGGGCGAAAATTGAAAGGTACCCGGAGGAAGTTGACCCTGATAGATTTATGAAGTATTTTTTCCGTGTCTAAACTATCTAAGTAGGAGTTCATTACCAGAATGATATTTCTAAACAATACTGTATCACCCTACTAATGTCATTCCGATAGAATCTTCACGCAGATAAAAATTCCAAAAGGAAGTGCACTGTTATGAAAGAAATGTTTAAAGGAAGAAAAGTACTGGTAATTGGAGGGACAGGCACAATAGGTATCAGTCTGGTTAGAGAGGTACTTAAATATTCGCCGGAGGTAGTGAGGATACTGTCAAGGGATGAATACAACCAATTTGTCGTATCCCAGATGTTTAATAAGACCGATAATCTGCGATTCCTTATAGGGGATGTCCGGGACAAGGAAAGAATACGAAAGGCCATGGAGGATATAGATATAGTATTTTGTCTTGCGGCAATGAAGCATGTACCTGCCTGTGAATACAACCCCTTCGAGGCTGTAAAAACAAATATTATGGGTGTTCAGAATGTTATTGAAGCTGCGATTGAAACAGGTGTTTCGAGAGTGGTCTACACAAGCAGTGACAAGGCTATAAGCCCTACAAATACTATGGGGGCTACCAAGCTGGTTGCTGAGAGATTGATGATTGCTGCCAATTATTATAAAGGTAATAGGGATGTGGCTTTTGCATCTGTGAGATTTGGGAATGTTATGGGTTCGCGGGGGTCGGTAATACCATTGATAAAACAGCAAATCCGGGAAGGAAGGGATGTAACCATAACCGACCGGAATATGACCAGGTTCATGATGTCCATTCAAAGCGCAGTTAATCTCACGCTTGATGCTGCAAGAATGGCAGTGGGAGGAGAAATATTTGTACTGAAGATGCCGGTTGTGAAAATAGGAGACTTTATTGAGGTCTTTGTTGAAGAATACTGCAAGGCTAATAATCTGCAATTTGATGACTCCAGAATAAGGATTATTGGTCTCAGACCCGGGGAAAAAAGATATGAGGAACTTATGACATATGAAGAGTCAAAGAATGCCTTTGAGCTTGAAAACATGTATGTAGTACTACCGGAGTATGGAGGAGGAGACTATCAGCAATACTCTAACAGAACTATGCAGAGGAGTTATAACTCGGCATTCGAGACTGTATTGAGTAGAGAAGAGATAAAGCAGCTTATTCTTAAAGACAAGCTTATATATGAACATAAGGTATAGTGCATTTGCTTATCCCTATTTAGATTAGATTCGAGGAGAGAAAGATGAAAATAGTTGCCATAGTTCAAGCGAGAATGGGGTCAACAAGGCTGCCTAGAAAGACTTTGATGGATTTGGAAGGCAAACCTGTACTCTGGCACCAGATTGAGAGAATGAAGAAATCAAAACTAATTCAGCAAATCGTTGTTGCTACTACGACATCGTCAGACGATAATGCTATATATGAGTTCTGCTGTTATAGAGGAATTGACTGTTACAGAGGCAGTGAAGAAGATGTATTGGAAAGGTACTATAAAGCTGCACTCCACTATGGTATGGGAAAAGGTGATGCTGTTGTAAGGATAACGGGAGACTGTCCGCTTGTATGTCCTGCTATTACAGACGGGGTAATAAAGGTATTTCTAGAAAACAAAGGTAGTTATGATTATGTCTCAAATAACCGTATACCCTCCTACCCGGAGGGCTTAGATACAGAAGTATTTACGTTTGAAGCTCTTGAGAGAGCGTGCAAAGAAGCAAAATTAGTATCGGAAAGAGAGCATGTTACCCCTTATATTACAAAAAACGAGGATTTATTCAGAAAACTGAATATAAAGAGCAATCTCGATTTATCAAGTCATAGATGGACTCTTGATGAAGAAAGGGATTATATTTTTATATCTACTATCTATAAGCATCTGTATAAAGAAGGAGAGATATTCTCTACCGAACAAGTTTTAGAACTCTTAGAGCAGAGGCCGGATATCTACAATATTAATAGAGGAATTCCGAGAAGTGAAGGTTATTTAAAATCTTTAGAGAATGATAAAGAAATAAGAAAGGGTTAGAACTGGTTTTAAACTATAGCAAGTTAGGAGAGATGGGCATTTCATACAGTTTCTTTTTTAGATGTGATGGCGGTTTACAGATAGGTCTTGGACATATAATGCGCTGTATTGCATTGGCTCAGGAGCTAACAAGGGTGCCGGGCACGAAGGTAGAATTTTTGACTAGAACAGCTGACTTTAGGGCAATAGACATAATAATAAAATATGGATTTAAAGTTATTCCAATAGATGATTCAGTCAAAAAAGAACTTGACTTTATTATATACTGTCTTAAGGAAGATACGAACAAGGACAAAGTGGTAATTGTCGATTCATATAGTATTAACGAAGCATATCTTGTTAGGTTGAATCAATATGCTTTTGTAATGGCCATTGATGATATGAACCGGCATCCATTTCCTGTAGATATACTGTTAAATCAAAATGTGTTTTTTGATAAATTTGACTACGTCACCAGGGCTGATACAATCCAACTATTAGGTGGAAATTATATTCTTCTAAGAGACGAGATTATCCAAAGTTCTAAAAGAGAAAGAAATAAAAAACAAGTGTCCGATAATATCCTTATTACTATGGGAGGAAGCGACCCTACAAATCAGACATATAGGATTGTAGAGCTGATAGCTGCAGATGGTGATACCAGACTTAGTCACATCAAAGTAAACGTGGTAATAGGACCTAGCTTTGAGCCAAGTGCAGTATGTTCTATAAAGAAAATAGCACAAGAGAATCCCCAGATAGTTATTCATGAAAATGTAACCAATCTGTCTGAGTTGATGGCAGTTAGTGATGCGGCAATTAGCTCGAGCGGGTCAAGCTGCTATGAGTTGATAGCTTTGAAAGTACCTAGTCTGGTGATTTTGACTGAAGATAATCAAGAATTGGTTTATAAAGCACTAAAGGAGAAAAAGTGTGCGAATACCTTGGGAGTTTACTATAAGTTAACCGACTTCCAAATCAAAAAAGCTATAGCAGATATATTAACCGATGAAGAATTAAGACTCTCATTAATCGAAAACTGCACAGATGTAATTAACATTGAAGGAAAGAAAAAAGTTGTTTCAACTTTGCTTGGACTATTTGACAGAGAGACGTGAGGCAAGATTAGATAAGGAGTAAGCTGTTATGAAAGATTTTTCTGTAATGGTCAAGTCTATTCAGAATCCAGCATCTATGGCTATGGCTCAAAAAGTTCAAGATTATAAAAGGTCAGGGTTAGATATTATTGACCTAAGCATAGGACAACCTGATTTTCCCCCACCTGAGAGTGTTGTTAAGGCGTGCAGAATGGCGTGTGATTTAGGATATACAAGATATACAAGTGCCCGCGGAATACCTGAATTAAAAGCAGTTATTTCAGAACATATTAAAAGCCAGTATGGAGTTCAATACTACCCGGATACAGAAATTCTTGTTACACCTGGCGCGAAGCAGGCAATATTTTATGCTCTAATGGCACTGCTGGACAAGGGTGACCAGGTAATTGCATTCGAACCATGCTGGCTTAGCTATAAGGATATAACAACTATAGCTGGAGGGGAATTTGTTTCTGTAGATACGTACGAAAAAAATAATTTTACACCTGATATCAAATATCTTAAGAGTAAGATTAATAGGAAAACAAAAGCAATAATACTCAATAATCCATCGAACCCCACAGGTCAGCTGATTGGGATGGATTGCCTTGAAGAAATATCTAGAATTGCAGTTGAGAACGATTTATACCTCATATGTGACGATATTTATGACAGGATAGTGTTTTATGGGAATGCCGTTCATAGTATTGCAGCTATGCCTGGTATGAGGAATAGAACCATCATAATCAATGGATTTTCAAAAACCTATTCTATGACAGGATTTAGGATAGGTTATGCAGCAGCTACGAAAGCGATAATTGATATGCTATGCAAGGTTCATGAGCATACTGCTACATGTGCGCCATCAATAAGTCAGTATGCTGCCCTTGAAGCTTTGAAAGGCTCTCAGGAATCAGTAGAAAATATGGTTCGTGAATATCAGAAGAGAAGTGATTTTGTATTTAATGCTGTTAATTCAATACAGCAATTAAGCTGCCTAAAAAGCCAGGGAACTTTTTATTCATTTATTAACATCATGAAGACCGGAATGAAATCTGATGAGGCTGTCAACTATCTACTAACCGAAGCTAAAGTGGCGACAACAAGTGGACGTGCATATGGAGCTTCCGGAGAGGGGTTCATAAGGATATCTTTTGCTACTTCTCTTAATAATCTAGAGAGAGCGTTTGAAAATATAAGAAGGGTTTTTAATCATAAGTAACAAGGAGGAAACAATGGCTTTTGAGAAGCACTTCAAAATAGAGAATAAACTTATTGGGGGAAAAAAAACATTTGTTATTGCAGAAATAGGCTCAAATCATAATCAGGATATTAATCTAGCCTATGAATTAATTGATGCTGCAGTAGAAAGCGGAGCTGATGCTGTAAAATTTCAGTCCATAAAAGCCGATAAAATATACAGGATAGAGGATTTAGATAGTCAATTTCTAGAGGTGCTAAAGGCTATTGAGCTTAAAGAAGATTGGCATCATAACCTGATGGAGTACTGTCTGAAGAAAAACATTATGTTCTTTAGCTGTCCAACTTACTTAGAAGTGGTGGATCTACTTGTACAAACGGGCGTTAAGCTTATGAAAATTGCATCGCCCCAAACGTATGGGTTTCCAAAGCTTATTGAAAAAGTCGGACTAACGGGACTGCCGACAATAATGTCTACAGGATACTGTAATTATTCTGAGATAGAGCGAGCTGTGAAACTCTTTGAGCAGACAGGGAATAAAAAACTGATACTTCTGCATTGTGTTTCAAACTACCCAACGCCATATGATAATGTAAATCTAAACTTTATAGAGACTTTATCAAGAATGTTTAACGTTGTTACAGGATTTTCCGATCATACTCTTGATTATCATGTAACTATTGCTGCTGTGACTAAAGGGGCAAAGGTTATTGAAAAGCATTTTACCTTGTCAAGAAATATGAAAGGACCAGACCATTTTCTAGCGCTAGAACCTAAAGAATTTAAGGAAATGGTTAAATGTATCAGAGATGTAGAAAAAGCTTTGGGAGATACACATAAGCCAGGTTTAATGCCTTTTGAGGTTAGTTTTAGGGACGAAATTGAAATGAAAATATTTGCCTCAAAGGATATTGTAGAAGGGCAGAAATTCAGGCAGGAAGATATCATGTATTTAAGGAGCAGAAAAGGCCTAGGTATTTCTGCTTGGCAAGAAGATATTATTATTGGTAGAAAGATGAGCAGGTCAGTAAAAAAATCAGAGATGCTAGAGCATAGTGACTTTTTAGACCAGGAAAAGGGGTTGACACAATGAAGAAATTAATGATAGTTGGACTTGGCTGGGAACAGATACCTTTATTACAGAAAGCAAAAGAACTTGGATTAAAAACAACTGCAACAACATGCTGGAGGAAAGAAAGGATTAATGCTGACTCAGTATATGAATTAGACCCTAGAGATTTAACCAGACTTGAAGAGATTTTTATTAATGAAAAGCCGGATGCTGTTATTGCTGACGAATGTGATTATTCAATGTATGCAGTAGCATATCTGACCGATAAATATAAATTGCCTGGGCCAGGACTTAAAGCGCTAACCGTTACTAATAACAAGTATTTACAGCGGGAACTGGCTGGCGAGGAAGGAATTCTTCAGCCAACATACAGGATGTGCTGGAATATTGAAATGGCTGATGAAGCAGCTAAGGGAATTGGTTATCCGGTTATTGTGAAACCTGTGGACAATAGAGGGACCATAGGAATTTCTACAGCAATGAATAGGGATGAATTGAGGGACGCATGGTTCCATGCAGTTTCAAATTCACACTCAAGAATATGTGTAGTTGAGAAGTTTATTGAGGGCCATACAATAACATGTGAGGGTTTTTACGACAGTGAGAAGTTTAACTTCCTATCTGTATCAACCAAGGAAAGTTATCCCCAAACACCAAATGTAGCAAAGGCGCTGTACTTTCCCGGAAAAATTGATGATGTTAATTTCACCAGGCATCTGGAGACAGAATCACGTAAGATTGTTAAAATTATGGGTATAAGATATGGGTTTGCTCACATTGAGTTCCTGGTTGAGAAAAATACAAATAAAGCGTTCTTTCTTGAAGTTGCAAACAGGGGGGGAGGAGTACATATTTCAAATAAAATACTACCGGAAATTACAGGCATAGATTTAACCGAAAGCCACATCAGGATGTCCCTCGGTCAGAATATTCAATTGGACTGGAACGGGGAGTATAAAACAAAAGTCCTTATGTATTTTCTTAATCCCACAGGCAAAGCTAAACCAGAGGAAATTGCTAAGAAATACAGTCAGTCGCTCCTAGCTGTCTTTTCGAAAGCTTCCAGAGGAAATAATAATGTAAAAACCCAAGGAGCCATTGGGAGAGCGGGTGTTGTCATTATAAAAGGGCGTGACTTTAGCGGATTAGAAGACAACGGCAAACAGATTGAATCAGAAATCGGCATTACTACTGAAGAATACTATTGGGGGTGTTAGTAAATGAAAGAGAAAATTATCGATTACATTAAAAGAAACAGGGTTTCTACAACCGAGGTTGCAGATGCTATGGGTAAAAAAGGTGATGTTCCAAATGTGAGGTCTATAAAGGAGGGGCTATTTAAAGTTGGAAATGTTTTTTGGGCTTATGCATATGGCGGTACCAACTGGGATGTACATGAACAGATACAAAATGTTAAGGAAGAAGATATCATATTTGTAGAGGTCTTTGACTGCGGAGAGCGGTCAATATTCGGTGATCTGGTATCAAAATATCTAATACTTTACAAACAGGTAACAGCAATAGTCGTTAATGGATATTTAAGAGATGCTCCTCGACTGATAAAAGAGGGATGGCCAATATGGTGCAGTGGATTCAGTCCTATTGGATGTATTAATGAGAAATTACAGACAGGATTTGATGATGGAATCATAAAGGATAGAAAGGATAGATATGATGGTGGAATTGCTGTATGTGACGACAGCGGCGTCGTAATAATACCAAAGGAGCTGCATACTGAGGAATTTTACAGGAGACTGGAGTTTATAGAAGAACAGGAAGATATATGGTATGACTGTATTGATAGAAAGAAGTGGAGCACATTTGACACAGTGTGTTTAAAAAAGTATTTGAAAAAGTAATATGCTTAACACTTTTTGAGGGTCAGTTAGGCAGGAAACGTCAATTAGATACCTAGATAGAAAGTATAAACGAAAATAAGAATGTATGGAGATAAGAAGATGTTTGATAGCAATAAGATTAGAGAAATAGAAAGCAGTACGGTTCAGAGGTATAATGACAGGCTATCGAAACTGGGATTTGTTCCACAAGCTTTAGGGTGGGGATCCAGAGAGCACCAGATTATAAGATTCGACTCTATATGTAGATTCGTAAATTTTAGCGGTAAGACAGTTCTAGATATAGGTTGTGGTTTTTCAGATTTTTATAAATTTCTTTTAGATGTCGGAGAGAATGTCGCAGAGTATACAGGGATAGACATTAATGAAAACTTTATCAACGAATGTAAGCAGAAGTACAAGGATAATCACTATGAGGTAAGAAATATAATGCTTAAACCATATGAAGGATATGCGGCAGATATAGGAGTCATCATTGGGGTATTAAACTTTAAGTTTAAGGATGCTGATAACTTTGAATTCTCCAAGGAGTTTATAAAAAAATCTTTTAATGCGTGCAAAGAGGCCTTGGTCGTAAACCTTTTGAGCAGTTACTTAGTACCTAATTATCCAAAAGAGGATATGGTTTACTATCATTCACCTGAAGAATTATTTGAATTTGCTCAAGAGTTAACCGATAATGTTAGTATTATTCATGATTTTCCGCCTATTCCTCAGAAAGAGTTTAATTTAATACTAAGGAGATAGAGATGGGAATAATTGATGCTCATTTACATGTGATGGAACATCCATCTCTAGATGGTGAATTTAATTTAGCAAAACTTGATATATTTAAGGCCTTCCGTAATCTGTCTATGCGTGTTGCTGATGCAGGTTTAGATAAGGCTATTGTCCATATCCTTGACGAAAAAGTCATTATGGATGAATCAGTATATAATAGCTTTCTAAAATGTAATAATCAAAACCTCTTTTTTTCTATAAGGCTTCCTTCAAATATTGATAATCTGGAAGAGTTTTTACAAAAAGCCAATATATCAGGAATTAGAGGGATAAAAATACTTCCTTATGAAGATTACATTACCGAAGACAAGTATGATTACTATCTGTATGCATGTAAGATGGCTGAAAAACTCGGGTTTATCATAACGGTATGTTGTACTTATGGTTCGAAATATATTTATGAAGTGAATAATCTTGCATTGGCCAAGCATATTGCTGATAATGTAAATACTACAGTAGTGCTTGCACATGCTGGAGGTGCCAGGGTGCTTGATGCAATGAGTATTGCCCTGGACTTGGATAATATTATGATGGACCTGGCCTTTTCGCTGTCTTACTGGAAAGAAAGTACAGTGATACAGGATATTGCTTTCTGCATCAAGAAAGTAGGAGCAGAAAGATTTCTCTTTGGCTCAGATGGACCTCATATAGGTATAGAAGAAGCTATAAACGTTGCAGATACTTTTCTTGATGCAAACAATTTCTTAGTTGAAGACAAGAATAAAATATTCTATGAAAATGCCCAAAACCTAGTTGAGAAGTTTTGGAAGGCATGATTTATAATTAGACTATATAGGCTTAAGATATGGGGGTAATCAATGAATAACATTCTAGTTATAGCAGCACATCCTGATGATGAAATTCTGGGCCCTGGGGCCACCGTTAGAAAGCTTGTGGACTGTGGCAATACGGTTAACTGTGTTATTCTAGGAGAGGGAATAACCTCAAGGGGCTCAAACAGAGACAATACAAGCAAGTGTAAACTGGATGAGATTAAGAAGGATACCTACGAGGCAGCAAGGATAATTGGATATAAAGATGTTCTCTTTTCAGACCTTCCTGATAACAGATTTGATGGAATTAATTTGCTCAATATTGTTAAAGAGGTAGAAAAGTACATTTTTCAATTAAGGCCGGATATTATATACACGCATCACTATGGAGACCTTAATATTGACCATAGGAGAACGTTCGAGGCGGTGATAACTGCATGCAGGCCCATGTGCGATAGTATCGTTAAAGAAGTGTATTGTTTTGAAACACCTTCTTCCACAGAATGGAACTTTAAATATGGAGAGAATACTTTTAAGCCAAACGTCTTTGTTGATGTAGAGAAGACTATAGACTATAAACTAAAGGCTATAGAGTGCTATAAGTCAGAGCTTAGAGATTATCCCCACCCGCGGTCAGTAAAAGCAATGGAAATTATCGCTGCAAGATGGGGTACAGTTTGTGGCAAGAACTATGCTGAAGCGTTTGAGCTGATTTTTAGCCAAAAATAATATTTATTATTGAATATAAAGCAGTTAACAGGATTGTGTAATTCCCGATGTTCAGAGGAATCAGATGAAGATTCTGTTTCTAGGTTATCTAGATACACCACCGGAGTTTTATTGAGGACACACCCAGGGAAGTAACAATTCACTACATAAATGAAGGTGTGGATACTGAAAATATAAGAGAAGAAATCCAATGTTAAGTAGTATTCTAACTAGTACAATGAAGTATATTACATTGGAATGAAATATGGCGGAATAAGATCCGGAGGCGATAATTGTGCTTGAATGCAATGATATCAGACTAAGGGATATAGAAGAGTATGACCTTGAGAGTATCTGTAGATGGAGAAATGATGAAAGTGTTCTCGATAATCTCTTCAGTTACCTTCCAGTCTCTTTGGCGAAGCAGAAGAGATGGTACGAAAACTATTTAAAAGATAATACTAATCAAACCTTTGTAATTGAATATACTATACAGAACAAGCCCATAGGTACAGTGAGCCTCTTGCACATTGACCATAAAAACCAGATTGCTGAAATTTCAATTCTGATAGGGGAAAAGGATTATAGAGGGAAGGGAATGGCAAAACAAGCCCTTACACAGCTAATTAATTATGGATTTAATCAGTTGAATCTAAACAGATTATTCTTACAACTTTTTGAAGGTAATGAACCTGCACTAAGACTATATGAATCCTTGGGTTTTAAAAGAGAAGGGCTGCTTAGAAGCCATCACTATAAAAAAGGAGCTTTCCATAACATTATCGTAATGGGATTATTAAAGGACGAATACCTGATGAATCAGGCAAAGGATTAGTACGATGGCTGATATTGCTAATCTACTCCTATCATTGCGTAAAGAAGTGCACAACCGGAGTATATATTCTTTGTGAATCTGGAGGATCGAATATGAACATTTTAGTTACAGGCGGAGCAGGATTCATTGGAAGATGGCTTGTCAAGAGGCTGCTTGATGATGGACACAATGTGTGGGTGCTGGATAACCTGAGCAATGGCCAGGAGGATAACCTTGCTGAATTTAAAACCATCCCCCTGTTCAAAGGTCTCACAAAGGGAGACATCAAAGATATCCCCTGTCTTAAGAAACTCTTTGCCAACAAATTCGACATATGCTTCCACCTTGCAGCTGGAATCAACGTCCAGGACAGCATAGACAACCCCCCAAAGATTTTCGAGGATGACGTAATTGGGACCTTCAACGTATTGGAACAGTGCAGGGAGCATAGGTGCAAGCTGGTGTTCATGAGCACCTGTATGGTCTACGAGCGTGCGGTGGACAAGATATCCGAGACGCATCCCGTGAAGCCGGCGTCACCATATGCCGGGGCAAAGCTGGCCGGAGAGAATATGGTGCTCTCATACTGGCATGCATATAAGCTGCCCACAGTTGTCATAAGGCCGTTTAACACCTACGGGCCGCGTCAGAAGTCCAACAGTGAGGGCGGGGTTGTATCTATATTCATAATGAAGAGCCTGAAGGGGGAAGACCTGAACATATATGGCCAGGGTACGCAGACCAGGGATTTGTTGTATGTAGAGGATTGTGTTGATTTCATAGTAAAAACCGGATTCAGTGATGACGCAAACGGTCAGATAATCAATGCAGGGTTGGGGAGAGATATTTCAATCAATGAGCTTGCCGGAATGATTTGCAAAGACCGGTCAAGGATAAAGCATGTGCCTCACATACATCCTCAGAGCGAAATTCAGAAGCTGTTATGTGATAACTCAAAGGCGAACAAGCTGTTGGGCTGGTCTCCAGGAGTATCACTTGGAGAAGGAATAAGGAAGACCGAAGAATGGATAAAAGAAAATTACAGCATCTAGCTATATCCACCACTCATGCTCGAGGGGTGGATTTTTAGATATGGTTATTTTTAATTTACTATTAATTCATATCTATTTTTTTCCGATATAAACAATAAGGGATATTCTTATTCAAGGAGGAATGAAAAATGAAGGTGGATTCATTAGAGAGGACTTCACCTGTAGAGAACTTCTCAAAGGAAAGCAAGCCAAAATCTCAAAAAGAAATCTCGGCCGAAGCTGTTATAGAGAAAAATGATATGAGCGAAACCGAATGGAAGAGGCTGCCCATGGCTGAAAAGATAGTTATACAGGCCATTGAAAAGGCCAATAAGGCTATTGAAGGAGCCCGGACAGAGTTCAGATTTTCCATACATGAAGAAACGCATGAAATTATGGTTAAGGTTATAGATAAGGATGAGGGTAAGGTGCTTAGGGAAATACCTCCCGAGAAAATTCTTGATATTGTGGCAAGAATGTGGGAAATGGCAGGAATTATTGTAGACGAGCGCAGATAGGGAAGGAGGTGCGGTGTAATGGCTGGAATGAGACTATCGGGATTGGCGTCCGGAATAGATTATGAAACCATGATACAAGACCTCATGAAGGTAGAGAGGGCTCCAATAAATAAGTTAAAGCAGCAAAAGCAGATTTATCAATGGCAGCAGGAAATATTCAGGGACATAAACTCCAGCCTTATGGCGTTGAGAACAGAAGCGTTCAATATGAAGCTTTCAAGCTCATACCAGGCGTTCAACATTTCATCCTCTGATTCTTCTGTTGTAACTGCCACTGCTTCTACACAGGCTCTAGAGGGCACGTATAAAATTATCGTAAGTAATCTTGCAAGCGCTGCCCAGAAGAAGAGCACCGGCTCTATTTCCAAAGAGCTGCAGAGTAACGCAGATATTGACTTTACTGCGGCACTGGACCTTCGCGGCAAGGATTTCAAGCTGTCATTCAACGGTGTGCAAAAGACCATTTCGTGGAGTACCAGCGACCCTACATATGCAAATATAGGTGAACTGGTTGCTGGGCTTCAATCAAAAATAGATAGGATGTTCGGCGCAAATCAGATTGAGGTTGCCAACAGCGGCAACCAGCTCATATTCCGACCAGTTGACACAACGGCTGAGGGAACTTTCAATCCAAACATAATTATTAATTCGGGGACAGAGGATGCCCTTGCACAGCTCCAGTTTACGAACTGGCAGCAGTCACATATCAGTCTTGATACAAAGCTTCAGGACCTCCAGACTAAACTGGGAGGGCTTACCTTTGAAGCCGGTAAGGCTGATTTTACAATAAACGGGGTACAGTTTCAGATAGATAGTACCAAAACATTGAGGGAACTGATTAATGAAGTTAATGCAAATGCTGATGCAGATGTTACACTGAGTTATGATGAAATGCAGGATAGATTTATTCTGAGAAGGGATTCTACAGGAGCAATAACTACTCTTGATACAATTGATAATGGCGCATCCGACTTCCTTTCGAAGATAGGCCTGGATGCTGCTCCAGTGACAGCCGGTGAGAATGCAAAGATAACCTTCACAGACCCCAATGGAGTAACCTTTACAGACCTGGAGATGTCTTCTAACAGTTTTACGCTGCAGGGATTGAACATTACTCTGCTCAATGAGGACCTGGGTGTGGAGAAGACCGTAACGGTAAACAGGGATGTGGACGGAGTATTTGATAAGATAAAGGCGTTTATAGATAAGTATAATGAGACAATAGACAAAATTAATAAAAAGCTTTCGGAAGAAAAGGAATATGCCTACCAGCCTCTTACAGATGAACAGAAGAAAGAGATGGAAGAGTCCGATATAAAGCTCTGGGAGGAAAAGGCCAAGAGCGGCCTTGTGGGTGGAGAAGCAGTCCTGGAAGGTGTAATCAGGGAATTAAGATATTCTATATACGCTGAAATCCCGGGACTCAGCGAAAAATTCAACCAAGTCTGGGAATTCGGTATAACCACCGGAGACAGGAGAGAAAAAGGAAAGCTGCACATTAACGAGGACAAGCTGAAGAAAGCCATAGCAGAAAATCCGGATGAGGTGATGAGCTTCTTCTCATTCAATCCTCCGGACCTGAAAGGGAGTGCACTTAGTGGTGTTGTAGATGTTGAAGCCAAGGATTTCAGGCTTACATTAAATGGTGTTACTCAGACCATAACACTAAGTGGAACATACGACCTGGCTACTGCCGAGGGCAAAACAGGGCTGACAAAAGAAATTAACGATAAGATTGTTGATAAATTCGGTTATAACCAGGTGATTGCATCCCTCAGCAGTGATAACAAGATTATATTCTCATCCCCTGGCGGACACTCGTTTACCCTGAATTCAGGACCCACAAATGATGCCCTTGCATCACTCGGATACGCAGACGGCAGCAATTATGATGCAAGCAGAAAGGGTATTGTCGCAAAGGTTTATGACAAGCTGAATATTGCTGTAAAAAAAGTGATTGAAAAGGCAGGTACCGAAGGGTTCAACGGGTATTTCGACAGCAGTCTTATCGGTGAACAGATAAAACGCCTTGATGAAAGGATAGAAGATGCCACTGACAGGCTTACTATGGTGGAAGACAGATATTATAAGCAGTTTATAGCAATGGAAACCGCGCTCAGCAGGATGAATGCACAAAATGCGTGGCTGTCCCAACAGACAGGAGCACAGTAATAGTTTAAATAAATATCATTACACAAACAGAAAGGGGAAGCAGTATGATAGCTAAGAATCCATACAAGCAGTACCAGCATGACTCGGTATATACCGCGACGCCCGAAGAATTGACCCTGATGCTTTATAATGGTGCCATAAAGTTTATAAAGCTTGGGGACCAGTTCCTTACAGACAAGGATTATGAAAATGCAAATAATGCAATCCTCAGGGCGCAGGATATAATTAATGAACTGTCCCAGACACTGGATATGAAATATGAGATTTCAAACAACTTCCGAACTCTGTACGATTATATTCTCAACAGACTGGTTGAAGCCAATACCCAGAAGAATACCGCGCCGCTGAAGGAGGCCATTAATCTGGTAAGTGAATTCAGGGATACGTGGCAGCAGGCAATAAAGCTGGCAAGAATGCAGCAGGGCGCAAAGGTCAGTTCAGATACATAAGAAACAATATTTGTAGAGAAGAATTATATTTGATATAATAAACTAAAGTACCCCCATGTCAGAGGGGGTATTTTGGTAGATTCGAACAATTTCCAGGGAGATTAGAATATGGATACCAGACTTGCTGCTTTTGGCGGTGCTCCCGTGCGATCGGCAATGCTGCCTTATGGGAAGCAGTATATAGATGATGACGATATCGATATGGTTATACAAACCTTAAAAAGTGATTTTTTGACTTGCGGCCCGAGGATTGACCAGTTTGAAAAGGAGACTGCCGAATATGTGGGCACCAGATACGCAGCAGCTGTAAACAGCGGTACTGCCGCTCTACATGCGGCCTGCTTTGCTGCAGGAGTAAAAGCCGGGGACGAGGTCATAACCACACCCATGACATTTGCGGCATCAGCAAACTGCATACTTTATATGGGGGCAAGGCCCGTGTTTGCCGATATCTGCCCTGAAACCTGCAATATTAATCCGGAGGATATTGAAAGGAAGATTACTCCCCGGACGAAGGCTATTATCCCGGTTGATTATACCGGTCTGCCTGCGGAACTGGATGAAATAAACAGGATAGCTGAAAAACATAGCCTTACTGTCATTGAGGATGCAGCCCATGCGTTGGGTGCAGAGTACAAGGGAAGGAAGATTGGAACCATCAGCCATATGACAATATTCAGTTTTCATCCTGTAAAACATGTAACCACGGGAGAAGGAGGCATGGTTACTACAAATAATCCCGAACTATTTGAGAAGCTAGAAATGTTCAGAACCCATGGCATAACCAGAGCCCCCGATAAGATGCATGAAAATCACGGCGGCTGGTACTATGAAATGCTGGACCTGGGGTATAATTACCGGATTACCGATATACAGACAGCGCTGGGCTCAAGCCAGCTGAGGAAGCTGGACGGCTTCATCAGAAGAAGAAGGGAAATTGTTGATATATACAATAGCGAGTTTTCGAGGGTTGAAGGGATAAGGACCCCTTATACCGACGGCAGCTGCCGCTCAGCATGGCATCTGTATATAATAAGGCTGAATCTCGAAAAGCTTAACGCCGACAGAAAAACCGTATTTGATGCGCTGAAGGCTGAAAATATCGGAGTGAATGTCCATTATATTCCGGTTTACTATCATCCTTACTATAAAAAAATGGGGTATGTAAAAGGTTTGTGCCCCAATGCCGAGAGACTATATGAAGAAATCATTACACTGCCGTTATTCCCTTCAATGAGTAACCGGGATGCAGAAGACGTTGTGACTGCGGTGAAGAAGGTAGTGACATATTACAGCAAATAGAAAAGAGGGAGCCTAATGGATGTAAGGAAGCACCTGGACTGCATGATTGGAGCAAGCAAGACCAAGAAACAGTATCTTCGTGAAATGCTGGAACTCACACGGGAGCAGGGAAATATCATCGAACAGCAGGATGTTGAAGGACTGAGCAGGCTTATAGATGAAAAGCAGACGCGCATTGACGAAATCAACACACTTGACGATGTATTTGAAGAGAGTTTCATGAGAATCAAGCAGGAGTTAAAAGTAAATGATATAAAAGAACTTCTGGAGATAGAAAGTAACTACCAGTCGCATATGGTACTTCTTAAAAAAGAGGTTTCGGAAATAATAACCCTGATAGAAGATCTAAAGAATCTTGAAAAGGAGAATTCCGAGAAACTTTCACGTCAGAAGGATGATGTGTCCAGGAAGCTTAAGGAAGTCCGGAGCAACAAGCTTGCAGCGAACAGGTATTTCAACAGCAGGCGGTCGGTTACACCCAATCCTACTTTCTTTGATACAAAAAAATAAGCGCCAAAGGGTGACAAGGTGCGTCCCCTTGTCACCCTTCGGTGCTACCAGAAAGTAAGTAAGAAGGAGCAGCGTGGCTGCTCCTTTCCAGATATGGGCATTTACAGAAGAGCGTCAACGAAAATGCCCATGGATTGATTACGCATAAATACGTTTTTATTTGCATTTTTAAGATAGTTGTAAAATGAGCTGAAATCACTCTTATATAGATTCCTGCCGGTCGAATCAAGTGCTGTACTTGCCAAAGTCCTGTCTGCAAGCTTGCTTACTCTTGAAGCTGTACCTTCATATCCTCCAAGCACCCTTCTGACCTGGTCCGGATTATTCTCAAGTACTTTTGACAGCCTTCTCTCATCAACAGCCAGTGAGCCGTCACCCTTTACAGTAATCCCTATTCCTCCAAGCGAGCCCTGCTTGGAAGACACAATGGACTTCAATTCATCGTTCAGCCTGTTTGCAACAGCATACCGGCCGGAGGAGCCCGAGAAACTTATTGCCTGGTTGAATGACTGGGCAAAGGCTTTAACCGCTTCGAGCACAGCTTCCTTGTTTTCAGTTACGGTTACTACTGCTTCTTGCTGTGTGACGGAGTTAAAAGTTACTGACAGCTTCCCGTCGTCCAGGGAAATGGTATTGGACTGACTGGTATGCTCTTCACTGTTCAGCCTATATTCAGCATCAACAGCGTTCTGTGATACTGACGAGATACCTGTCCTTGCTGCAGCATCTCCGGATACATCAGTAATTGAGAAGGAATTTTCAGTTCCGGTTTTATCACTGCTAATTTCCAGATGGCTGGTTCTAGAAGAATTGCTGCTGACCACTCTGGCGGTTATGCCAATGTCTGCACGGTTTACTGCCTCTGCCATGCTGTCAAGCGTATCCTTGTTGGAATCACCCGACTTAATCTCGAACGAGACATCTTTATCCTTTTCCCCAACAGATACTCTAAGCGTATAAGTTCCTTCAGACATGGAGGTTGTAACATTGGAATACATTTCACTACCCTTATTTTTCTGAGCGGCCGCAAGCCGGCTTACTGAAAATGTATATTTACCTGTAGCTGCACCGCCGAAAACTGATGCAGAGACTGCAGAACTGCTGCTGGAGATTGTACGGGAGTCATAGACATTATCCTTGCTGCTCTCTATCAGCGGCTTGGAGGCTGACTGAAGTTCATATGTGCGGGTATTCAATGATGACAAGAAGGAAGACATATCAGATTGAAGTGAGTCTGAAAGCCTTTTGGCATACATACTGCTGACAGCCCCGCCGTATATAAGGTTGGCGGTTGGGCTGACCAGATTGCTTGCAGGCGATGAGAACAGCCTGCTGTATGCATTCAGGTTCATCAATGAGACTGCCATAACTGAACCTCCAAAAAGTATATACTCCTACTATAATTTTATCACAAATTTCTAATAATTTCTAGTAATAGTTATGACCAAGATTGCGTCAACTTACTGTAGGAAAATATTTTTTAGACTACACCCTTAGAAACGCTTATAGTGCTCGGTATCTAAGTTGTTTTAGCTCTAAAAATAGTT
>JAWLCD010000036.1:0-20617 GCA_041687355.1 Clostridia bacterium
CTATTTTTAGAGCTAAAACAACTTAGATACCGAGCACTATAAGCGTTTCTAAGGGTGTAGTCTAAAAAATATTTTCCTACAGTAAGTTGACGCAATCAAAGTGTAAAAGTATATTTGTTTATTTAAGTCTGAAATGATATAATCAAATGTTGTGTCAGGTAGTTTTCATTTTATATATCAACAGCAGTTCAAGGAGTAGAGCATATGGAATTTAATTCAAACAACCCGTTGATAGTTCAAAGTGACAAGACAATAATGATAGAAGTAAATAATACTCTTTACGAAGAAGCAAGAGATGCTATTTCCAGATTTACCGAAATTCTAAAGAGTCCTGAATATATTCATACCTATAGGATAACACCCCTTTCGCTCTGGAATGCTGCGGCAAGCGGCATGCAGGCTGAAGAGATGATTTCAGCCCTGGAGAAGTACGGTAAATACGGACTTCCCGATAATGTAAGCAGGGACATCATTGATTATGTAGGAAGGTATGGCAAAGTTAAGCTTTTTAAAGAGAATGGCCAACTGGTATTAAAGTCGGATGACAGTTTACTGATAACAGAGATTGAAAACAATAAGAAAATCAAAGCGTATATTATCGGTAAGGTTGATGACAATACCCTTGCCATTGACCCCGGAATGAGAGGGCATGTTAAACATGCCTTGCTGAAAGTAGGTTTTCCGGTTGAGGACTTGGCAGGATATGTGAGTGGTACACCTCTGGAAATCAGCTTGAGGGATACTACTGTAAAAGGGAAGAGTTTCGACCTACGAGGATATCAGAAAGATTCGGTGGATATCTTTTATGCAGCAGGTTCTGCTGCCGGCGGCAGTGGAGTTATAGTTCTGCCGTGTGGGGCGGGGAAAACGGTTGTCGGCATGGGTGTTATGGATAAATTAAAATGTGAGACACTTATTCTGACTACAAATATTACTGCTGTGAAGCAGTGGAAAGAAGAACTGTTGGATAAGACCACCCTGGGGGAAGACATGGTAGGAGAATACACTGGAGAGATAAAGGAAATAAGACCTGTAACTATATCTACCTATCAGATTCTTACACACAGGAAAGGCAAGGATGTAGACTTTCCGCATTTCAAATTGTTTGATTCCAAGGACTGGGGTCTGATAATTTATGATGAGGTTCACCTTCTCCCGGCACCAGTATTCAGAGTTACGGCAGAGATACAGGCTATGAGAAGACTGGGGCTTACCGCAACACTGGTAAGGGAAGATGGACTTGAAGAAGACGTATTCAGTCTTATTGGACCTAAAAAGTATGATGTACCCTGGAAGGACATGGAGAGACAGGGCTGGATTGCCTCTGCAACCTGTACAGAAATAAGGGTTCCCATGGATGGCCAGCAGAGGGTTGAATATGCAATGAGTTCGACCAAGGAGCAGTTCAGAATAGCATCGGAGAATGATAATAAGTATGACGTTGTTGAGAAGATTCTTGAAAAGCATGCGGAGGATAACATACTTATTATTGGTCAATATATAAACCAACTTGAAAGTCTGGCCGATAAAATAAATGCACCTATAATTACCGGAAAAACACCCACTTCCGACAGGCTGGTTCTCTATGACCAGTTTAAAGCCGGGAAGCTCAAAAAATTGATTGTATCAAAGGTTGCAAACTTCGCAATAGACCTTCCGGATGCAAATGTTGCCATTCAGGTCTCAGGGACTTTCGGTTCCAGACAGGAAGAAGCGCAGAGGCTTGGCCGTATTCTAAGACCTAAAAGTGACCAGAGCCAGGCACATTTTTATTCGATAGTGACAAAGGAAACAAAAGATGAAGAATATGCAGCCAACAGGCAGTTGTTCTTAACGGAGCAAGGCTATAAATACAGAATAATTAATTCGGAGGAGCTAAACTAATGAACTATAAAGAGTATCTTGAGAGTTTGAATTTGGAAAGCTTGAAGGTGTTGGCCGATACCCATGGCATAGATTATATGAATGCTCCTGAGTGGACAGGAGATGAACTGGCCTCGATTAAAACCATAATCCAGAAGAATATAACCAATAACGGCTACCTGGAAGGAATGGTAAACGGGCTGGACGATAGTTTAAAAACCATTATAAGGATAATATTCTTTTCGGATGAAGCTGTAGACCAGGACAGCGTTATCAGGAAGTTTAATAATGTTTACGGCAAGGACCAGAATGTCAGGAACCTTATTGACGAATTATGGAGAATGGGTCTTGTTATTAAGTTTGAGATGTATTATAGGAACAGACCTTATGTTGCTCTTGTGGACGAGGTGAGACAGCTAGCCTCCAGACTTGTGGTCCAGGAACTGCTCGGTCAGTGGGAAGGGGATGAACTTGAAACCTATGTAAACAGCAACCCATTTGAGCTGTCCCAGGACATATACGTCTTTTTATCTTATGTTAACAACAATGAAGCCAAGCTTACAGCTAAAAACATGATATTCAGGAAGGCTGCCCAGAAGATAGAAGACCTCTTCATACGAAAGTCGGAGTTTATGGATAACCCTGAAAATGAGAATTCAGAGAGGTTTATGCTGATAAATAACTTCCTGTATATGATAGATATGATTTTGTATAATGACGGAGTTGTTTACCTTAACAATGAAAAGGTATCAAAGTGGCTGAGGCTTAGGCTGATGGATAAGGTAAAGGTTGTTTCAACCTTCCTCGAAACCTATTACCTTGGGAACAAGAGAGAAATAAATGAGGCAGTTGACAAGATAAAGCTTATACTGCTCAACACATATGATACGCCAATCAAGCTTGATAATATGGGAGACCTTGTCAAGAAGTATCATGCTGATATGAATTTCAGTTACCTGCAGAGTAATTTCAGAAAGATTCTCGACCATATGGTGCTTATCGGTATGGTTGAATACCTTAGAGACAAGGATGGCAGTCTGTACTTCAGATTTAACAAGTATGGATGGGCATTTTATTCAAATAGAATGGAGACCATTAACGAAGAAGAGGAGAACCATTTCTATATACAGCCCAACTTTGAAATAATATCCACAATTAACCTTAACCCTGTTCTGAGGTGGGAGCTGGATAAGTTCTGCGATATCGGTAAGATTGACAGGACCATTCACTACTGGATGACCAAGGCATCGGTTCACAGGGCTCTGAGCAATGACAAAAACATAGAGGATGTCCTGACATTCCTTAAGAAATACAGCAAAAGCGGAGTGCCCCAGAACGTTGAATATACGTTGAAAGAATGGGCATCAAGCTATGGAAGTGTTTATATGATGGATATTGTCCTGCTTAGATGCAGGACCGATGAACTGGCTGAAGAGGTATCCTCCATCCCGGACATTAAGGAGAATATTGTAGGAAGAGTCTCTGACAAGGATTTGATTATCGACAGGCTGTTTGCAGATGACGTTCTGGACGTACTAGTCAAGAAGGGATATATGGCAAAGCCTCATATATTAAGTCCCAGCAGTGTTCTGGTAGAAGAGGCGTTCAGAGATGAAAAGAAGGCTGATAAAAAAGAACAGGAGAATGCAGCCGAGAGAGAAGTTGATACAGCTCTCTTTACCATAGACGAGAGATACCTCGACAAGAGTGCGCACTACAAGAAGACGGTTATGGATATCAAGCCTCCTTCAAAAGGAGAGAAGGCCGGATTTGTAGCGTCAAAGGTTTACAGTCCGTCTACGTTTCAGGCCAAGGAAATACTGGAGAGAGCTATAGAACAAAAGAAGCCGGTTCTGATAGACTATTATTCCCAGACACGGGATTCAAGTCAGAGAATGAGGATAGAGCCCCTGAAGGTCGAGAAAGAAGATAATGGATGGTTGGTTCATGCAAGCACGCAAGACCAGAATCTGATTCTTGAGTTGGGTAATATACAAAGCATAGAGTTTTCAAACAAGAATTAAGTAAGGTAAACTAAAAGGGTACGCTGTGCGTACCCTTTTAGTTTATAGATTATTGAACGGGGTAGGTTGATGAAGCTATGGACTCAGCCTGTTTACTATCAATAGGCTTTGCTGTCAGCAGTTCTTTAAGATTTCCTTCGTATGTAATCCATGAGCCTTCCTTGTAGACCAAAGGAGGCTTATTTGAATACATTGGCCTCAGGTCGAGGATTCTCCCGTCCGGTAAGACCGTAAATTCTACTTTATCAAGCATAACAATACCTCCAGACTAATCATGCAAACAAAGAAATATTACTAATATTATATATGAAAATCAATGCTCAGACAATACTAAAAATCAGGGGAAAGTTCTTGAGTGATGCGGGCAAACAAAAATCGATGGACTAATGTACCTGGATTTGTGATATAATTAGAGCAAATTAGCAATATAAGGGAAGGAACCGGTTATGAATTTTGAATCAAATAGATCAATCCTGTTTTCCGATACACTTATCTCAGATATATTCCTAACCGAATATATGCCGGACGCCGATGGAGATTATGTAAAGCTGTACCTGTACTGTCTTTTTCTAGGCAAGCATAACAGGCAGGTTTCAATAACTGATTTATCCAAGAAGCTGTGTATGGATATATCAAAAGTAAAGCAGGGGTTTGCATACTGGGAGAATATAGGTGTCCTGGTAAGAAGCGAGGGCAGCATGCTTATCTGCGACCTCAAGGAGAAAGAGGTTCACAAGCTGTACAGGCCAAAGCTCACCTCAACTCCTGAAGAGGCAAAGCAGTCTTCAGAGAGAAACAGGAGAAGAAGTCAGGTTGTTACCGCCATAAACAATACCTTCTTCCAGGGTGTGATGCCTCCGGGGTGGTACCTTGATATTGATACATGGTTTGAGAAGTATGGATTTGAGGAAGATGTCATGCTGGCACTTTTCAAATACTGTTTTGACAGGCATGCTCTCAATAAAAACTACTTGATGACCGTTGCAGAGAATTGGTACAGTAAGGAAATAAAGAATTCATTTGACCTTGATAATTATTTTGTGATTTATGAAAAATCCAACAATATAAAGAAGAAGATATGCAAGAAGCTGTCCATTAGTAGGAAGCTGACTGAATATGAAGAGGCATACATAGACAGGTGGGTTGTAGACTATGGATATGATTTCGATATTATAGAACTTGCGCTTAAGAAAACCACATCAAAGACCAACCCTAATTTTGACTATATAAACGCAGTACTTACCAAATGGCATACAAGCGGACTCAAAACTGTTGAAGAAGTACAGAACCATATAAAGCAGTTCAGACAGAATCAGAAAAAGGATAGAAAGGGCAGTAATGCACCTTCCAACAAGTACTTTGGCGAGGATATGGATGTAGATTTGAGCGGATTCTACCAAAATCTGAACAGTAAACAGCGGGAGAATGCAGAATGAATACACAGGTATATAAACAGCTTGATATTGAATACCAGAAGAAAAGGGATAAGGCTTTATCCCAGGCTGAGCACAGAAAGAGAGAGGCTTACGAAAAATATCCCGAGCTGACACATGTTGAACATGAAATCAAAAAGACCGGCCTGGAACTTGCCAGGTTGATTCTGCATGCCGACCAGGATTCAAACAAAGGTTCGGCGGTGGAGTTGGAAGCCAGATTGAACCGGCTGCGGGAAGAGAGGGAGAAAGCACTGCAGAAGCTTGGAGTCCCGCCCGGTTGTTTTGAACCGGAATACGAATGCAGGCTTTGCAAGGACACAGGTTTTATAATGGAGTCAGGAGGCGAAAGGTGTTCATGCTACCGCCAAAGGCTCATAAACCTGGCATACAGGCAGGCAAACCTTGAAGCTGTCAGATTGGAGAACTTTGATACCTTTGACCCGGAAGTATATCCTGATAGGCCTGAAAAGAAGTATGGAGCTGATATGTCTCCAAGAGATAATATGCTTGGTATAAAGGATAAGTGCTTGAAGTTTGTAGAAAATTTTGACTCTCCCGATGAAAAAAACCTGTTGTTTACCGGTGAGCCGGGACGTGGAAAGACGTTCATGTCCAACTGCATTGCAAAGGAAATGATAGACAGGGGTAAAACTGTTATATATCAAACAGCGCCGAGGCTTCTCGACCTCATAATGGACTATAAGATGAGGTTTGAGAGGTCGGAGAACTTTGATGACGCAGAATATAATAACCTTTTTAATGTGGATTTACTTATTATTGATGACCTGGGAACCGAAGCCCTCAATTCCTCCAGGGTGTCAGAGATGTTTAATATTATTAACACCAGGCTGCTTACCCAAAAGAGCCAACATACAAAAACAATCCTTTCCACAAACCTATCCCTTGAAGCCATGAGGGAGTATTATGGTACAAGGATACTATCGCGTATTCTCGGGGAATTTTGCGTCTATAAGTTCTTCGGTGAGGATATTAGGTTAAATAAAGGTAGAAAACAGCCTTAATCAGTTTGTATTTTTTATTAGGATAATCAAAGGAGGAATCAGTGTGACTGATTCCTCCTTTATATGGGTATCGTTAGCCTGCTTAATCTTCACTGACTTCTTCTTCAGGTACCCTTGCCATTCCCACAAGGGTTACATTATTGCCTATCCTCATCAGCTTAACTCCCTGGGTTGCCCTTCCAAGAACACTGATTTCGTTAACACATATTCGGATGATGGTACCGTCCGAACTTATAAGGATGATATCTTCCGAGTCCTGCACAATCTTTATTCCGCTCAGAGGGCCAGTCTTGTCGGTCACCCTGTAGGTCAGGATTCCCTTTCCTCCGCGGGTTTGAATTTTGTACTCGGTCAACTCTGTCCTTTTACCAAAACCTTTTTCGGTTACTGCGAGAAGGTAGGCATCTTCACCGTTTATGGGTTCCATACCTATAACATAGTCATCACCGGTCAAATCTATACCCTTTACACCAGCCGACACCCTGCCTGTCGGACGAACATTCTTTTCGCTGAACCTGATTGACATTCCCAGTCTGGTGCCTATGATTACACTATGGGCGCCGTCGGTAAGGCGTACATCAATAAGCTCGTCCCCTTCGCGAATCAGAATGGCCTGTAGGCCTCCCCTTCTTGCACTGTCGTACTCAGGCAGCGGAGTCTTCTTTACCAGACCATGTCTGGTAGCCATCAGCAGGTACTGACCTTCAGCATATTCTTTAATAGGAATAACGGCCTGAATCTTTTCCCCGGGAGCAAGCTGCAGGAGATTTACTATGGCGGTTCCTTTTGCCTGTCTCCCTGCTTCAGGAATTTCGTAAGCTTTCAGCCTGTATACCTTGCCGAGATTGGTAAAGAACAGGATATAATGATGGGTTGAGGTAATGAAGAGATGTCGTACAAAGTCCTCTTCCCTTGTGCTTAATCCTGTTATGCCCCTGCCACCGCGTTTCTGACTTTTGTAAGTGTCGACAGGAAGCCTTTTTACATACCCGAAGTGGGTAAGTGTAATCACAATATCTTCCTCGTCAATAAGGTCCTCAATGCCGATATCATCAGCAGCAGCGGTAATTACCGTTTTTCTCTCGTCACCATACTTGCGTTTGATTTCAAGAAGCTCTTCCTTGATGGTCTTGAAAATCAGTAGTTCACTTCCCAGCAGCTCTTTGAGCCTCTTTATCTCGGCAACTATATCCTTGTATTCCTGTTCTATTTTTTCTCGCTCAAGACCGGTAAGTCTTTGTAATCTCATATCAAGAATGGCCTGAGCCTGAATTTCAGTCAGGTTAAACTTGGAAACAAGGCCTTCCTTGGCTTCGGCCGGATTCTTGGAAGCTCTTATCAGGGCAATAATCGCATCGAGGTTGTCGAGTGCTATCTTGAGACCTTCCAGGATATGAGCCCTTGCCTCTGCCTTTCTGAGTTCAAACTCCGAACGTCTGACAATTACGTCCCTCTGGTGCTCAAGGTACTTCTCAATAACCTCCTTGAGGTTCATAACCTTAGGCTCATTATCAACAAGCGCAAGCATAATAACGCTGAAAGAATCCTGAAGCTGAGTGTTTTTGTACAGTTGATTCAGAATAACGTTTGCATTGACGTCACGCTTAAGCTCAATTACCATCCTCATGCCTGACCTATCCGATTCATCCCTGAGGTCGGAAATGCCTTCAATCTTTTTGTCCCTTACAAGCTCTGCAATTTTCTCAATCAGCCTTGCCTTATTGACCTGATACGGCAGTTCGGTTACCAGAATCCTCTGCTTATTTCCGGGCATCTCCTCGATTGAAGTTTTTGCACGGATTATGATTCTTCCACGGCCCTTCCTGTATGCATCCCTGATACCTTCTTTGCCCAGTATCTGAGCGCCTGTTGGAAAATCAGGCCCCTTGATTATTTTCATAAGGTCATCAATAGAAACGTCGTCGTCACTATCAATAACCTTTATAATCCCATCAATGACCTCAGTGAGGTTATGGGGAGGTATATTGGTTGCCATACCTACCGCAATACCTGAGGAACCGTTTACAAGCAGGTTGGGGAACCTCGACGGCAGCACGGTTGGTTCTTCTTCGGTGCCATCAAAGTTTGGAATAAAGTCAACCGTTTCCTTCTCTATATCTTTGAGCATTTCAAGGGAAATCTTCGCAAGCCTGGCTTCGGTGTACCTCATAGCCGCAGCAGGGTCACCGTCAACCGAACCAAAGTTGCCGTGTCCGTCTACCAGCATATACCTCATTGAGAAGTCCTGAGCCATACGAACCAGACTCTCATATACCGCTGCATCTCCATGGGGGTGGAATTTTCTAAGAACTTCACCCACGGTAGCAACCGATTTTCTATACTGCTTGTCCGGTAAAAAACCAAGGCCGTGCATGCCGTATAATATACGTCTGTGTACGGGTTTCAGACCATCCCTGACATCGGGTAGGGCTCTGCCTACTATAACGCTCATGGCATAGTCGATATAGGATTTTTTCATCTCGGATTCTATATCTACCGGAATAATTTTTTGGTTTTCAAATGTGTCCATATTTTATTATCACCTTTGCTTTTACAGATATATTTTTAGATTGGGCAACACTAGATTTTTCTAAGAATCTAGAGGCTTCGAACGCCATAGATATTATACTTGAAATTGTGTAAATATGCAAATTAAAATTAATAGAATAATGCAATTCGGAGTTGACAAAAACTATATGATATATTATACTTAATTAGCTCGAAAGAAGTCCAGATATCGCGGGGTGGAGCAGCTCGGTAGCTCGTCGGGCTCATAACCCGAAGGTCGAAGGTTCAAATCCTTCCCCCGCAACCAATTTGATTATGGCGGTGTAGCTCAGGTGGCTAGAGCATACGGTTCATACCCGTAGTGTCGGCGGTTCAAATCCACCCACCGCTACCAGAGAGTATAGAAGCCACCTTTAAGGGTGGAATTTATTTTCGAAAAAACAAGGAGCGGTGTAGAAGCCGCCCCTTGTTTAATTTATCTCAAGAATGTCTGACATTTCTATATTTATTCTATCAGGAGGAGTAAGAACGGCCAGCAGAAATTCACCGGTGTTCTCTTTGCGGACGATTGTAAAAGGAACTTAGTATTAAGTAAATAATCTAATAGCTTCCATTACAATTTATTATTGCTGTTTTAATCTTGTGGTCATATGTTACAGTAGCATCTGGTAGTATACTTTTTATAAATGTCCTTATTGGAACAGCATTAAAGCCATATATTTCTTCTCTCATTTTATTCTCAAAGAATAAATAATTTGGATAATCAGAATTAAGTATGCTTAATGGATGATTAGCATAAAAGACGAAACCTTTTTGCTTTTTCTCTGGATAAGGTAAGACAATATTATCAAGCTTGATTTTTACTATTTTGTTGTTTCGTTTAATTAAGTAAGTATGAGAATTTGGTTCAATACTAATTAAAACTATATTCATAGTTTCTTTCCATTCCGTATTAGTAAATATATTGCTGGTTTGCAACCACTTTCCGTTAAACTTTTGGAATATAGGAAAGATTTTCATATCATGGGAAGGTGTTATAATTTTTATGGTTTCCCAATCAATAGTATACATTATGTTATTTTTAATAAATGGCTGTAATTCATTTGTTAAGTTAACGCCATTATAAACAACCTTTATTTTTAAAGTATTGGCTTGCGTAATAATAGGGGCTACAAACAAAAAGAAAACTGTAAAAAACATGGTAATAATTTTAGTCTTCATATAAATTCCTCCGCAAACAAACTTTATAAGATGCTGAGATATCTCTAAAATAATCAGAGATATCTCAACTTCTTAATTTAGAAATTATATCGGTGTTTTATACTTTTTAGACTCTTTAAGCTATAAGGCTGTTTAATTATAATTATAAGAAACATACTTAATATAATGATCAGGAGAAAATCTAATATCAAAATGATAATATATTGAGCTTGTATCAGGATTGCTGTATCGTGGCCAATCAACGGTATATTGTGCCCATGTGCCAGAACTACAAAGTTTAACATTATTAAAATTCATTTCAGGAAGATTGGAACTTCCAGCACCATCGTAAACACCATTACAAATTGTGGCTTTTCCTGTACTTGCACCTAGATAGAACTGTTTGTTTTGATATACTAAGACATCATTAATGTATATTTGGGCAGTAGCATAGCCATTTGAATATGATGTAATTAGTGCTTTTAATTTCACGTTTGTATTTTTTGAATAAGTTCTATAATCTTGACTATGGTCTGACGAAACAATACCGTTTTCATCAATCGTATTGCAGAATGGATGGTAATAGGTATCGCCTGTTCTTTGAGAGATACCAGTTTAGAGTTTGCTAATGCCACTTGCATTGTCAAAACCAATATACATACAGGTAGAATCTCCTGAATTTCCAGACGTAAAGTTTGTGGTACATGTATAAGCAACTCTATAATAAGTCACATACCTCCAACCTGAAAGCTATTATACAGTGCAATTACTAAATACCAACCCTATACTTTTATTACATATACACCCAAGTAGGAGCTTGATTTAATTATAATACTAAAATAATCTTTGTAAAGGAATTTTTGTTAAATTTTGAGAAATGCCTAATTTTCATTCCAAACAACAATAAAATGCGTTTAGAGTGAAAATTAAGAAGTTTGCATAAAATTTATAATTTTTCATGTGTACCATTATATATTTAATTTATCTCGCAAATGTCTGACATCTCGATATTCATTGTATCAGGATTGAGGGCGGCCGGCGAAAGCTCTCCGATGTCTTCTTCATTGACTGTTGTGATGGGAAGCTTCAGGGTAAATAAGCTTCCCTGATTCAGGCCGCTTTCTACAGTTATACTGCCGTTATGAAGTTGGGCTATGGAATTACTTAGGGATAGGCCGATACCAGCTCCTTCGCGCGGCCGGCTTAAGGAGGAGTTTACCTGTAGGAACCGTTCAAAGATGATATCAAGCTTGTCCTCAGGGATGCCTATTCCTGTATCGCGTATGTCGGTATAGACATGATGCTGGTCACGATAAACCGAGATTTCTATTTTACCTCCGTCCTTATTGTACTTGACGGCATTTGAGATAAGGTTCAGTATAACCCTTTCCATTTTTTCCTCATCAACTGCTGTGGTAAGTTCACCAACCTCAGCTGAAAAACTGATTGATAGGCCCTTCTGTTCAACAAAAGGAGCAATTGAATAATAAATTCTTCTAATAAAAGCGATATAATCCAAATTCTTTCTGTCAATTTTGAGGTATCCGGCATCAATTTTTGAAAGGTCAAGCACGTTATTTACCAGCTTGAGAAGCCGCAGGCCGTTCTGGTGAATCATATTCAGCCAGCGCGAAACCTTCTCCCGGCTTTCTTTATCTCGGCGATTAATCATGCTGCCTATTACCTTTTCAGCACTGAGAATCACATTTATTGGGGTCCGGAGTTCATGTGATACAACAGAAAGAAATTCCTCCTTGGCATCCGACAGCTCCTGCATTTTGTTCTGGATTGAGACCTGTTCAGTTATATCTATACCCACGCTGGCTACATGGGTAACCTCCTGCCGGTCGTTAAATACCGGACAAAGAATCAGTTTATAGAACATGGAGTTCCCGCAGTGGTCAAGGTACTCAACATTGTCAAGGATAATTGATTCCTTGGTATAGCCACAAATTAATGCAATATCACAGATTCCTTTTTCCTGTATTATGGGAGCTACATCCTTTACGCACCTGCCTACAATATCCTTTTCTTCTACGGTGCGGCCCAGTATTTTGCCCAGGCTCAGACACTTGTTCCTGTTTGCTATTTCGTACTTAAGCTCGGGATGGGATACTACAGCTATCGGCACGTCCAGGTTATCCAGAATTCCTCTGATAAGAAGATGATTATAAGGGTTTTCCTGTACAGTTTTTGGTGGGAGAATATCCTTAAAAGAGATAATGGTGTACTTCAGGCTGCCGTCCAGATGATATATAGGGAATATACCCAGAATAAGATTCTTCATTTTCCGGCCGCTGCCAAAAGTCACATGAATGTCTCTTACAGACGTGCTGTTTGATACATACCAAAGCAGGGGCCTTTTTAAACTTTGCTGGTTTTCAGTTGTTTCAACCAAATGAACCATTGAAAAAAGCTCGTTAACGTTCTTGGGAAGTTTTTTAAACCCCAGAATTTTGGATGAAACGGGATTCCATTCTAAGGTAAAGTGGTCTGGATACACTTTGCAAAGACCGCTGTGAATAAAATCAAAGAAAATATTAGAGTCATATGTTTCTCCAGGCTTAAAAACCGAATCAATACCAGGAAAAGATGATACTAGAGACTGGCGGCTTATGCCTTCAACGATTACTACACGCTTATTATAGCTGCGGCATCTTAGGCTGAGCCTTATCCATGTAATCTTTTTAGAACCGGTAATCTTGACTCCGGCCACAAGAGAGTGGCCTTTACTGGAGCGAAGTATCCTGGGTATGGGATGGTTCTCAGGTTCAGGTCTAAGGCCATCGGTATTGAACCATTCAAGCTCAAGCATAGTATTCAGGACTTCCTGAAGGGTTACGTCCAGAGGGAGACCCAGGCTGTCCATAGCAGGCCGGTTAATATACAATAAGTTTCCATTAGAATCAAAAACAATTACACCTTCGTTAATAATATCAATCAAGTGCCCAAAATCTAAGGCTTTGTTGGTTGTACCCATTGGTGACTCCTTAAAATGATTGATTTTCACTTATACATATTACATAATGAGGCAGAAAAAGGCAATATTTTTAATTTCAGGATTTGCTAGACTTAAGTCCTAAACACTGAACGAAAAAGTTATAATAGTTGAAAGATTTGATGGATTAGGATTATAATAGTGTAAATTGAGTTTTATATTTATTAATGGAGTTGAAAAAATGAAAACTGCAGACTTGAAGGCTACGGTGGTAGCCAATGAAATAAATCTGAATGCAATCGCAGCACATTTCGGCATAAACAGGAAGTTTAAGTGGGAAGACGTATTGTATTTGAACAGCGGCCAGCTTAAAGGTATAGTTAGAGATGTAGAGAATAAGAAGGTGTATATTTTCCACTTTGGAAGTATGGTCTTTGTCAATTTGACCGTTCATGAGATAAGAGATGTACTCAACTATCTGAAAAAACTTGACAAAAGCCTGCTTGTAAAGACGGCGCTCCAATATACAGAAGAGTATACTATTGAGGTCAGTGAAGGAAAATACAAGGTAGAGAATGAATGCATTGTCATACCTGAAGATAAGCATTTTTATTTTGAGATTATAAGTATGATTCTTGCAAAATCGGTTGCCATGAAGAAGATAGAGATGGATATTGATGCGGTTTTTGATAAAATTGAAGAAATAATGGAGAGATTGAATAAGGGCAGGCTTAATATCAAGGACGGACAGCTTTCCAACCTGTCGGCCAAGATTCTTACCTTCAAGTACAATACAGTATCCTATATTATGCTTTTAGACAAGCCGGACATTGTCTGGGATAACACCGATGCAGAAAAGGCATATGCGGATTTAAGTCTTTTGTTTGAACTGGAGGAGAGATACGAAAAAGTAAGGCACAAGACCGAGACCCTTATGGACATCACAGAAATGTTTGCTACTCTTTCTCATGCAAAAAGAGGGTCAAGGCTGGAAATGATGATAATCATACTCATACTCATTGAAATTATTTTGATGCTGATTTTTGAGTTTGTGCACAGAGCGGTGTAGAACTTCCGGGTCCGCGGCAATAATTTGTAAAACATATCAGGTATGTGTCACAAAGATTATTATTCGCCAACCGGAATTGACAAACATTCAGGTTTTGATGTTATATAATCTACCTGCACGAAAGAAAAAGGTTGCGGAGGGATTATATAATGCATAAGGCCGACATATTTTCTTATGAGAGGGTTGAAAATGTGGGCCAGACAGTACACGGCTATTCTAGCAGGACATCGCGGTTCAGGCTTGGTTCAATAAGTATAAGAAGTATAAGCATGAGCATTCTGGCGTTCATGATAGGCAGGGTATCCCTTTTGGGAGGGGTATCTCCTTTCGGAATGGCCTTTTTTGCTGCAACTTACGGTGGTGTTTCTCCTGTCGCCATAGGGACAAGTATTGTGCTGGGAATACTCTCGTGGTCTTTTGACCCTGCACTGGCACTAAAATTTATTGCAGAGATAACGCTGTTTGGCGTACTAACCATATTTGCCAGGTGGGCAAAAGTACGGGGAGAGTTTGTCAACTGCCTGAAAATATTCGTAAGTGTCTTTCTGGTTTGCATATTCCCGCTTTTCTTCAGATTTCTGCTGTACGATTTTATCCTGTCTATATTTGAAGCTTTAATTACTGTGGCATTCTATATACTTCTGAAGAAGGGTACACGTATCCTGCTTGAAGATGAAAAAAGAAGCGTTCTGAATACCGAGGAAGTTATAAGTTTGGGATTCATAGGCGCCCTGGCTATTGCCGGGATAAGGGATTTCGGCATTTTCGGTGCAGAGTTCAGGAGCATAGCGTGCATATTTATTGTCCTTATCCTCGCCAGGGCAAAGGGGGCAGGAATAGGGGCCGCCGCAGGTGTAGTTCTGGGCATTGTCTCTGGTTTTACTGGGACGGCCAATTTCAATGTCATAGGGTCGTATGCATTCAGCGGACTGCTTGCAGGGCTGTTCAAGAAACTGGGCAATATAGGGGTGATACTCGGATTTATAACCGGGAATGCGGTGCTGACATACTTTATAACCGGGTCTACCGAGGTACTGATTCAACTTAGAGATATTGTGATTGCAGCAGCAGCTTTCTATATGCTTCCCAAGAAGGTAGTTAGCAAGGCAGGGAAGATATTTGATGACAGGCCGCTGGGCATGGAGGATTCGGATTCCGAATCCCTGCGTCCCGCCAATACCGCGGTGCAGAAACTGAATGCTTTTTCCAGGGCGGTGGAAGAGCTTGCTGCAACATTCAACAGGGTTCCCCAGCCTGAGCAGGTACCCGGAGATGCTGATGTAACCAGCTTTTTCGACACGGTGGCCGAAAGGGTGTGTAAGGACTGCTCGCTGTGCCTATACTGCTGGGACCGGAAATTCAGCAGTACCTACCAGTCAATGTTTTCCTTGCTTGAGAAGCTGGAAGCCAAAGGGGCGGTTAGGCCTGATGACATCCCTGATTGCTTTGCAGACGATTCGTGCGGAAGACCTAAGGAGTTGGCAGCCACCATGAACAGTCTGTATGAGTTGTACAGAGTCAATGTTATGTGGAAGAAGAAGGTCAGTGAAAGCCGCGGATTGGTTTCCCAGCAATTGGAGGGTGTATCCAGGATGATAGCAAAGCTGGCCAGGGAGATAGACTCCGAGGCAAGTTCTATGGAGGAACTGGAGGCCAGTATAACCAGGGAACTGACCGGAAAAGGGTATGATGTTGATGAGGTTACGGTGGAGCGGGGCCTTGAAGAAGGAATTGAGGCTGCTGTGGAAATCAGGGGATGTTCGGATGGGAAGAGGTGCATAGAAGAGGTAAAGGAAATTGTATCAGGTGCAGTCGGCAAGAGAATGGAGCCAAAGGGCTGCCTTTGTGAGCCGGACAGGCCCAATTCAAAGTTTATGCTCAGGCTTACCAGTACCGAGACCTACGGGGTAACGGTAGGCGTGGCCAGGGCTAGTAAATCGCTAGATGGAGTGTCCGGAGACAGTTATACCTTTATTGAGTTGAAGGATAAGAAATATATATTGGGTTTGAGTGACGGAATGGGTACCGGTGAGACTGCGGCACGGAACAGTAAGGTAGCTATGGATCTGCTGGAGAGATTCCTTGAATCGGGTTTTGATAAGGATATTGCAGTTAAGATTATTAATTCGGTGCTGGTGCTGAAGACGGCTGACGAGTCCTATGCCACCATAGATATATCAGCGGTTGATTTGTATACCGGGCAGGTGGAGTTTGTGAAAATCGGCTCGCCCCCGGCGTATATCAAGACCAGGGATGGGGTGGAGATAATAAAGGGCGCGTCACTTCCTGCAGGCGTGCTGGAGAATCTGGATATGGACCTGTGCGGTAGGAAGGTGGAGGCCGGAGACTTTATTGTGATGGTATCGGATGGGGTTACCGATTCCAACTGGAAGGATGCGGACTGCGGTGACTGGATAGCAGATTTCCTTAATGAGGTGGATACCCGTAATCCGCAGGAATTGGCTGATATGATAAAGGAGAAGGCGCTGGCGAATTATAAGGATGGGGTGGGGGATGATGTGACTGTATTGGTCGCCAAAGTCTGGCAGAGGGTGTGAAAATCGTGATAAGCGGCGCATCGCTTGGATAACTAGCTGTGATGCGGGGTATAATGGTGTTGACTTCACTATGGTTTCGTGCTAATATAGAGGTTGCTTCAAAATCAATACAGATGTGCCTGTAGCTCAGCTGGATAGAGCAACGGACTTCTAATCCGTTGGCCGGGGGTTCGAATCCCTCCAGGCACGCCACTTAAAACCCTAGAGAAACAAAGCGTCTAGGGTTTTACTGTATATTTGCGTAAGTTAACATAACAACGATTTGGGGACTATTCGGGGACTACTAACATAATTGAGGCATTTTTGAGCATAAAAAAATCCGGGTTTATACCGGACTAACTATATAATTTTCTATTGCATATCCTGTGGACTAAATGGACTAATTTCACGTTATGCTTGTTTTTTAACTTGTGTTTCCATTGTTTTTGATAGAATGTTCTCCATTATGTCGGCAGCCTGTTTATCAGCACTTTGTAAAGCATGGGAATATATATTCAGCGTGGTTGAAGTATTGGCGTGACCTAGTCTATTCGATAGTGCCCTCACATTCAAGCCTTGATTTATCAATAATGTTGCAGCACTATGTCGTAAAGAATGAAAATTTGTCACAGGCAGTTTATAGAGCTCTTTTTCATCTTCCGGGATATCCTTGTTTTCTTCGATAGTTCTGTTATGACGCTCTATAAATTTGGGAAACCAACTGCTGATACTATCCGGATGCATTATTTGACCGTTCCAAGTTGTAAAAACATATTCTTTTTCTTTATTCCATAGGTCCCCTGCATTTGCCTTTGCTGCATTTTGAGTAATCTTATATTCTTTTAACAAAGTTATAGTGGATTTGGGGACTGAAACAAGCCTTATACTGGATTTGTTTTTTGGCTGCTTAATGGTCAATCCATCTTTGGGTATGTACTGTACGGACTGCTGAATGCTTACTGTGCATTTTTCGGAATTAATATGCTTCCATTCCAGAGCCAGGATTTCGCCTCTGCGTGCTCCTGTAGTTAATGCCAGGTTAATTATTGCCCTGTATTTGATTGGTTCATTCTCTAATGCTTCAAACATTATTGCGGCTTGTTCTTCGTTGAAACAGGGTATTTCCTTCTTAGTTATCTTTGGAGGTTCAACACGTGCAGCAGGGTTTGAGGATACAAGCTGCCATTGCACAGCATCATTTAACATACTTGATATAGCTTTATGGTAGTGTGCTATTGTTCTATTGCTCAGGCCACCGGATTTACCATCCTTCCTGATACCGTCTTCAGTAAGATTGTTATAAAACTGAATCAGGTGTACCGGCTTCAATTCCTGCAGCTTTTTATGTCCTAGAGCCTCACAAACACGACCCTGTAATAATTCCTTATAACGATAGTATGTTTTATCCTCTAAGTTCTTTTCTGCATAATCCTCAAGCCATTTATTTATAAAGTCCTCAACGGTGTATTTGCTTGGTTCTACATAGTCGGATTTTTCAGTTTCAGCAAGGAATAAAGCCAGTTCTCTTTCAGCTACCTTCTTCCTGCTTTCAAAGGTTCGACCTTCTACATGGATAGTTTTTGTTTCACGGAGTTTTTTACCGGACTTATCGTAACCCTGGGATATTATAAGTCGCCATGTGTAACCGTCTTTGTCTCGCTTTTCAAGACTTCCTTTTCCGTTTGCCATTGGTTCATACCTCCTTCTTGACTATTTTTCAGATCTTTTTCTTTCTCTATAAACTCTCTGTCTCTGCTGGTTTTGACACGTTATACAACAGAATCTAGTCCTTGTATCATTACCATAAATTATAAAATAATTATTGCATGTAAGATTTTCACATTTTCTTATTATTCTTCCTTGTAATATATCTCTATAAAGCATTACGTACATTGAATTTAATAGTGTTTTACAGTTCCATTTTTCCTTAAACCCATCTACGTCTAAAAAAAGACTGGGACTTACATCGAAAAGTTTTGAATTTACCGTTTCAATAACTTCCATTTTTATTCCGAAAAATAAGTCTTCTGTTTCTAGAAATTCTTTTCTGTATGAATCATACAAAGGGAAGAATGATAATGAGCTTTCAATTTCAATTCTATTAAGTATTTTAATATCTCTTTTTTTTAAGAATTCAAGCATTATCAAAAGCCCTCTCATAATATGGATTTCATCAATAAATTGAATAAGGCTTTCTTCATAAGGATATAGTTCTTTAAAAGTACCGTTGATCATATATTTTCTATTTAACCCTAAGAACCCAAATTTCCTTATAAAATTAATTATTTCTGAGTGCTTTTTTTCATTGACTGACGCAAATTGCAAATATAGGTTTTTTTCGTTTGGATTATCGTAATATTCAAAAGGCGAATAGGATATGGAAGCTTCCTTGTTCTCCGGCAATGCTGTTATTTTATGGCCTTTTATTGTACACGCGCTTTTGTTCCAATATAAAGTTTCTGGTTTATTATAAGTCTTTGCAGTAGTCATATTTTTCTCCTGTCACGCTAGATGTTATTAGACACGTTACACAAAATATGTTATGTTATATGTACAGTATACAGTATACTTTATAATCAGTCAAGGGAGGTATCACAGTGGGTAAAAATTTTTTGAGAAAGGTTCGCGAAAAGAGAGGTATTTCACAACTCAGACTATCTCAAGTTACAGGGATAGCACCGGGCACAATCTCAAATATAGAAACTGGGAAAATTATTGCATACCCAGGCTGGAAAAAAAGGCTCGCCGACGCCTTGGGAGTGCCCGAAATGGAAATCTTTCCTGCTTCAAAAGATGACTCAAAGGGGGCGTAATCATGCGGCGCATGTGTAAAATTAAGGAACTCCCTGAAAAAACAGGAGGTATTATATCTCAATATATGGGGCGCAAGCTTTACCTGGAGGGGAAAATCCCTGGCGTAAGGCTCGGTAATTCCATCATTTTGGTTGACCTAGACGGACTTGAGCAGTGGTTGCAGGATCAGGCTCAGGCCAATGTCAAACAATCGGAACTTGAACAGATTGCTTATGGTAAGATCAGGCGCATTAATTGAGGCGGTGAGAATATGGCGACAGTCAAAAGTATGAAAAACATTTTAAAAAAGCAAGGCGTCTGTAAGGGCTTGACATTAGCTTTTGTTAAATCTTTTACAGCTTATAAGCGCAGCAAGGGCAGGTGAACATTATGGCGAATCCACAGCCAAACGACCCCCACGGAATTTTAGCGCACGATATACAGGAGAATCTTTTAATAAGGGGTTTCACCGAAAAGCTCTTAAAGCTCATATACCTGATTATTAGATTGAGTTGGGGATGTAATTGCAAAGGCTGGCAATATAAATCTTATAAAGATTTTGAAATAATCGGCATCTATAAGGGTAATGTTGCTGGACACTTAAGCTATTTAAGAGAAAACAGGGTTATATACTGGGATGAAAAATATAGGTTACTGGTTTTCAATAAAAACTATGATGAATGGAAAATACCTGTAACTAAAAATAGTGGGTCTAACAAAATGAAAACCCTTATTTCTGAAAGTTTGAAAAACTCTAACGAAGTTAGAAATATTCTAACGGTGTTAAACATTTTTAAGAACGATGTTAGTAATTTTTCAGAACGCTCTAAACCTGAAACGACTACAGAAAAGAAGAATTGCGGGCATTCTAAAGAAAGTATTAAAGAAAGTATTAATATATATACTACAGATTTTGAAAAATTTTATTCCAAATATCCACGAGCGGAAGAAAAACAGCGGACCTTTAAGAACTGGAAGACCTGTTTAAAAAAATTTAGTGCGGAAGAACTTATCCAAGCCGGAACTAATTATAAAAACAAAGTTGCACAGGCAGGAACGAATCGGCAATTTATAAAGACCTCGGCAAACTTCCTAGGCCGGGAAGGATTCTTTAAGGATTATATAGATTATAAAACGCCTGCGGTCAATGATTATGCAGATGTGAAGAGATAGGGGGTGAGTAGATTGAATGTACATGATTTTGCAAGACGGCATCTATACCCATAC
>JAWLCD010000037.1:0-18817 GCA_041687355.1 Clostridia bacterium
ACTATTTTTAGAGCTAAAACAACTTAGATACCGAGCACTATAAGCGTTTCTAAGGGTGTAGTCTAAAAAATATTTTCCTACAGTAAGTTGACGCAATCATCATTTATAGGTGAATTTTACTTAGATATTCAAAATAGGGTAGTATATTTTGATGTAGAAAACAATTTAAAAAGTGAGTCAGTATTCAAAACGATGATAGCCCTGTAATGGCACAACCACAGTATACGACTATGATAACAATGGAAATCTCTTAAAGACTACAAAGGGTTCAGAAATAACAACCTATACCTATGACGGGTTCAATAGGCTAAAAGAGACAAACATGCCTGACGGCAGCTGGATGAACAACTTCTATGATGCATCCGGAATGAGAATAGCAGCAGTAGAAAACAGTATACGAAGTGATTTTACCCTTGATGGAGGCAATGTAATTACCGAAAATAGTAACGGTAAAGATGTAAGGTATATCAGGGGATTAGGGCTTATTGCAAACCGGGAGAATCAAGGAGAATATGCCTACTACTTGCACAATGGGCACGGTGATGTAGTAAACCTTGTAAATGGAACCGGAGATATACTTAATAGTTATAATTATGATGCATTTGGCAATGAAGAGACCTATACTGAAACTGTAGCCAACAGGTTCATGTATGCCGGAGAGCAGTTTGATAAGGTGACAGGGCAGTATTACCTGAGGGCAAGGTATTATGCTCCACAGGTGGGAAGGTTTATAACAGAGGATAGTTATAGGGGCGACCCGAGCTCTCCGTTGAGTTTGAATTTGTACAGTTATTGTAGGAATAATCCTATTTTATATACTGACCCAAGTGGACATATATATATTATTGGTTGGTCATATGGAAGACATGATGTTGAGGAGTATGAACAGTACATAGCTAATAACAGGAAAGAAAATATATCTGTTGATGGTAGTACTGATGACTGGGATGATACAATTTGGAATGACTTTACCAAAAGAAGTTCATTTGCACGAGCAGCATATACAAAAAAGCAAGAACTTCTTAATATGGGTGTACCTGAAAGTGATATTGATGTCCAAAGAATTGATGGTGAAGATGATTTAGAAGAAACATGGGATATGTGGGCTGGGTATAATCTGATTGAAGGACTTGATTTTTATTCTCATGGATACTCCGGAGGTGCTGAAGTTTATGGTGGTAGTGGAGATTTTTGGGATAACAATAAAAAACTTAATTGGGATTCAACTTTGCGAGAATTAAAAATAAAAGGTAAAAAGGTTGGATATATTAGCAGTCCATATACAGTATTCTACGGATGTAATACAGCAAACGGTGACTTTGCCCAAAATTATGCTAATATACAAGGAGTAACTACTTATGCACAAACAGACTATGCAAATTTTTCACATACTCGTACAAATAGAACATGGATTGATACGCATGGAACATCGTTAGATGTTTATTTACTCTCATTTGAATCGTTGTGGAATCTCTGGAATAGTGATGGATTAGGTAAAAAATTTGTTCAGAGTAAATGCGAATAAATTAGGAATAGAGGTGAGAAGGTGAAAAAACTTATTTTTGTTAGTTCTGGTGTAATTGTTGTAATCATTAGCTGTATAGCATATTATTCTTATTTGCAAGGTATCGATACAAAATACGCAATAAAGTATGCTCAGGTTTTTGGTAGTTATGATATAAAACAAGTTGATCAATATTTGGATGAAGAAACAATTATTTCGTATGATGGCACATCAAAAACATATAAACATCTCCGAGAGAATGTTATTGAAGCCTTTAAAGTAAGAAAATTTAAAATGCTGGAGGATAGCTCATATGGAAGTGGAAATGACAAATTTGTTAGTGGAATACAAGAAGTTAATATTCAATCTTACGTGAATTATAATAAAAATAATTTCGAAGTGCCAATAATAATGCAGCTTGAAATTAAAGGTCTTAACAAGTTTGAAGTGAAATCATTAAGCAGTAATCATGAATTTTTTGGGCATCTATTTTTTGGAAATTTATGACAATGCAGGGAACAGGCTGAGCAAGGTGCTTGGGTCTGAAAGTACCACCTACTCATATGATGCGAGGAACAGGCTGGTACAAAGCGTTGCAAACGGTACAACGACAGTATATGACTATGACAACAATGGAAATCTCGTTAAGACTACAAAGGGAACAGAAATAACAGCCTATACCTGTGACGGATTCAATAGGCTCAAAGAGACAAACATGCCTGACGGCACCTGGATGAATAACTTCTATGATGCATTTGGAATGAGAACGGCAGTCGTAGAAAACAGTATACGAAGTGATTTTACCCTTGACGGGGATAATGTAATTGCCGAAACTAGCAGTGGGAAGAATATAAGGTATCTCAGGGGATTAGGACTTATTGCAAACCAAGAGAACCAAGGAGAATATGCCTACTACTTGCACAATGCGCACGGTGATGTAGTAAACCTTGTAAATGGAACCGGAGATATACTTAATAGTTATAATTATGATGCATTTGGCAATGAAGAGACCTATACTGAAACTGTAGCCAACAGGTTCATGTATGCCGGGGAGCAGTTTGACAAGGTGACCGGGCAGTATTACCTGAGGGCAAGGTATTATGCTCCACAGGTGGGAAGGTTTATAACGGAAGACCCAATAAATGATGGATTAAATTGGTATACATATTGCGAAAATAATCCAATCAGATTCATAGACCCTAATGGACTTGAGCGTATAGTTGTTTCTGGAGGAGACTATTCTGATGATTCTGTACATCCGGGATTTAGCTATAACTTTATAGAGCCTGCTATAAGTAAGATAGTAGAATATAGAAAAGCAAATCGAGATGAAAGTATTGCATGGCTTATTGCTGATGCAGGTTGGAGCAATACTGATTGGAGTAATTTTTTAAAAGCTGTTGAGGAGCTTAAAGTCGATATAGTAAAAGTAAGGAGTAAAGAAGAGTTGATATCCTACGTGAACAATAAAAAATGTGGCGATAGCAGAGAAAATGATAAAATCACCAAGTTTACAGTGTTTTCACATGGGATGACGGGTAAATTGATGCTAGGTTATAATTATAGCACATCTTATAATTCTAATTTAAACTTTTATACAAGTGACATTGCGAGAATTGATAGTAATGCTTTTGATAATCCTGATTCATGGTTCGGTTCATGTAATACAGGAACAGGAGGTTCTAATAGTTTTGCGCAAGCCTGGGCTAGTAAAGTTAGAGGAAAAACTACGGCTTTTGAAGGTAAAACAACATATGCCTACATAATGTTTCCAAGAGAATATGGTGGTGTTTTTAACAAAGTAACACGATTTCTTGGTATAAGTCCATGGAATCAGTATAAGAAACTTGTTCAAGGATTAAGGGCAGACTATGGCTTTTCAAAAAGTGGTTCTGCTTATTATCCTGAAGCAGCAGATAAGGCTAGGCAGGTGACGTTTACAAGATGAAGGTGATTAAAAAAATGATAATGATAGTATTTTTATTACTAACAATGTTAATAATATTGGATTTTATCCCTGTAAAGTTTGCAATTAGTATTGATGATACAAAAATGAACTTAAAAGAAGGAGATTATATATGTATAAATGAGTCTAAAATTCATCTTGAAATACCATGGATTGCAATAAAGAGATTTAATAAACATTTAGATCATGATTTCTTGGTGAGGGTATATGGGAATAGTCCTTATGGGACTCTATCAGCAAAAGAATTTGAAGTACTTCCGATTTCTGATATTAGTAACGTCTATTTATTGAATGGAGAGGTTAAACGATTTGAAAAAGAAGAAAATTCAAATATCTTAATTGCTGATTTATATGTAAACAAATGGCAGATAATTTATCCAATTAACAGAGCCTCATTTAGACAGTTTTATGCACCTAAAAGCTATTTGACAGTATATGATTATGATTGGATTAAAGTAATAAAATCAATGTGGAAAAAAGCAAATGGGGACGGTTTGAAGTAAGCCACCAAAAGTAGACATTAAGTAATATAAATACGTTGTTATTTAAGAGAAATGGTTTCTGTAGTGCAGGAGCCATTTCTCTGACTCGTAAAAACCCGCAAGGTGGAGTCATCAACAGCTTTTCCTACATCTATGACAATAACGGCAATCAAATGACCAGGACGGAGAATGGGGCAGACACTACTTATACCTATGACGAACTCAACATGCTGGAGACAGTCAGCTACCCAGCGCTCGGAACTGAAACTTACACATATGACAATGCAGGTAACAGGCTGAGCAAGGTGCTTGGGACGGAAAGCACCACCTACTCATATGATGAGAGGAACAGGCTGGTACAAAGCGTTATAAACGGTACGACGACAGTATATGACTATGATAGCAATGGAAATCTCGTTAAGACTACAACTTGACGGGGACAATGTAATTGCCGAAACTAGTAACGGTAAAGATGTAAGGTATATCAGGGGATTAGGACTTATTGCAAACCGGGAGAATCAAGGGGAGTATGCCTACTACTTGCACCGGAGGGCTTGACTTTAGCTCTGGAGGTATTTATAATCGAAATTGGAAAAGTCATGTCGGGAGGTTACATAAATGATAGTATACGATAAAGCTCATGAATTAGCCCGTGCCATCAGGGAGAGCCAGGAAAACAAGGAATTCAAGAGAATGAAGAATGCAGTATACAGTAATTTGAAGAACAAAGAGATGATTATAGATTTTAAGAGGAAACAGCTGGAGCTTCAGGGTGAACAGTTAGCAGGCAAAGAGCCGGACAAGGACAAGCTTGAAAGCCTGCAGAAGCTTTACAACATATTGATTGCAAATCCTGAAATAGGTAAATTTTTTGAGTGCGAGTTCCGCTTTGACAGGATGATATCTGACGTGTACAGAATACTTGGTGAGGCTATAGATATCGATAGGGATTTGCTGGAAGATAGGGAGGTCTAGACCTCCTTAAGTTGTGGGTTTATATCATGATACTCCAGGAGGAATAATAATGAGTAATTATAACATATTGTATGAGCGTTGCATTCTGTATTCAGCCGGAGGGCAGTACGATATCGGTACTGTTTATGTCAGGCTGATTAATTTTGATGAAACCAGAAAAGTGGTTGCCCTTATTGAACCCAGGTCAACTCATAATCCCCTGGAACATATTGAAGAAGTACTAAGAATACTTGATATTGAATTGTTTCAGAGGGCTAGAATTGATATGCATAAGAGTGTAGACATAATTTTTGATACAGGTAGTAAAGGAGTCAGGATGGTCTTTCACGATACCACAGAGTGCTCCTATCACTTTGAAGATGTAGACCAGGATGAGTTTAATTACATCAGATCTTAAAACTATTCCCCAAATCAGTTCGTTAAATTGCACAAAAAAGTCTGATTTTTTATCTATGATGACAATTGAAAGCATATAATTATTAAGGTATAATATAATTATAGGTGATGTAGTCGCATTATGTCATAATTAACAAATAAAAGAAACTGTTCTGCTGCAAGGCATTTCTAGGCAAGGGGGTATCGTAATGGATACACAGAAGTTCAAGGCAACGTTATTAATCTTAATTGTAGTAATCATTATCGGCAGCATATGTTTTTTTGCAATGGATAGAATGTATAGACCTGTTCTAAAAAAGGAGATTGAGCAAGAGTACAATAACAATAAAAGACCTGTTCAAGTAGTTGTAGCAGCCAGGGATATTGCTGTCGGCTCGGTCATCACTAGGGAAGATATCAAGCTTGAGGATATCCCGAGCAAAAATATTATTGGTGTAGACGATGCGCAGGCTACTGAATATGAAAGTATAAATCAAATGGTTATCAACAGTGCCGAAGAGGTTGTAGGGAAGGTTGCCAAGACAAATATTTATATGAATGAACAGGTAGTATATAACAAGATTGGTGATGTGGGGTTGGATACGAAAACAACCCAGGAACCCGGCAAGCCCGAGTCATTGAATGTGGAACAGAGTGCCAGATACATAACAGTTGACATACCTACCTACAATTTTGTTAATGGCAGCGTGCAGAAGGGTTCGCTGGTTGATATTCTGGTTGATAAAGGAAACGGTAAATATGATGTGGTACTTTCTAAAGTAGTAATTTATGATAAGAAACTGGTTGTGGACGGAGAAGAAGCAAAGAATAACCCAAACCTTCAACCCGGCATGCCGACTCCCAAGGTTGTAAACCAACAGGGTGGAGTCCCGGGCCCTGGTGCTGATTCGCCGCTCCAGGACCAGAATAATCCTGCATTGATTGATACAGATGACTATAGAGTGACTCTTATGGTCAATGAGAAGGAACACAAGAGAATATTCGAAGCTATGACTTACGGTAAGCTTATGACAAGACTTTATGTGCTGCCCACTCAGGAGGCAAGCAAACATACGTTTAACAGTGCTGAGGAAAATAAAGTAAACTACAGCGTTACCGTAAAAGAGAATAATACGACCGGAAATACAAATACAGGTGCTGCGCAGAATACGGATTCCAGCAGCCAGAGTGGTCAATAGGCCAGTGTTCCTACAGGGAATTAAACAGTGGGATATATTGTTACCACAAAATAACTACAAGGAGTTGTAAACAAATGCTAATCTCGGTAAACAACATTAGAAAGGCAAGTGGAACGTCTACATTCTCAATATCACTCGGTGTTATGTTGTCTCAGGCAACGGACTATACAGTATTGCTGATTGATGCGAGTTATATGTATTCTGACATAGATACAATACTGGGTATAGAGACAGATAGGGGATTGGATGATGTACTGGACCTGCTGAACAGTAATAAAATATCTGAAAAGCACTTTAAGGATATAACCATTGAACTGGGGAACTTCTATATACTAACCGGTTCAAAGATTGCCCAGTACAACAGATTTGAGATGGATGATATCAACTATAACAGCATTTTTAATATAGCCGAGTCACTATTCGATATCATTATTGTTGATTCTCCTACCAGGAAGATGGCAAATTTCCTTAATGAAAAAGGGAGAACCAGTGATAAATATCTTAACGTCCAGCTGGCTAAACAGAACTTTCTCATATTTGAAAAGTATGTGAGAAGCAGAGAGTATAATATGGACAATACAGTTCTTGTAATCAACAAGTACTGGGAAGGACGAAAGTTTAACAGAAATCATATAATAAACGATTATAAAATCAATATTCCGGTATTTACCTTAAGACATTCAGATAAGCTCATTGAAGCCTTTAACGACAGGATAATCGACAGATATCTGCTGAATGAGAATGATGGCTTTATTGAAGACATGAAAGTATTTATGAATTACCTGTCTGAAACTTACGGCTTTAAAATCAAAAAAGAATATGCCGTAGATAAAAATGTAGTTGAGTCGGCCTCGACAACCAAAAAGAAGAAGGGACTGTTCTGGTAGTCCTGAACATCCAAGGGGGTTATCCAATTGGAAGCATTAGTGGATAAAAAGAAATTAGAGAAATACTCACTGGGAACACTATTGGAAACAGTTCAGCAAAAGCTTATGGAAGAGAGGCTGGATGTTGACAATAAGGATGAGAAGCTCGAGAGAAAAAGGGAGCTTCTATCAGACATGATAAGGCAGGCTGTATCCGGAGACCAGAATGCAAAGAATTTCGTAATTAATAGAATAATAAAAATACTGACCACTGAGTGTGATGTCAACCATGAAAACATTGACTATATAATCAACTTTGATAATGTAGAAAAACTTCCTCACTACCACCAGTTTCATGTTATTTCGTTAAGATACGACATTTCCCAGTTGATAGACAAATATAATGAAAAATTCAATATAATTGATTTCTCTGAAAGAGGAAATAATGTTTTTTCCAAAGAGGTATTTTCCAAAATAATTGAAATCGAAAATGCCGAGCATAATCTAATGCTGGACTACATAGAAAAGATAAATATCATTGCCAATATAATCTACGCAGAAGCATACGGATTATCCATAATAGACAGGCTTGAGTTCATGGACATAAATGAAGTAGGGGCCAACGGCTACAAATACATCTGGATTCAGCACAGGGGCAGTAAGATTTGGCTTGAATTCCTGGAATATCCTGATAACAACATACTTAATAATGTATGCAAGAATGCTGTCAGCTTTAACTCGAAGTTTGACCTAAGTCCCAGTAATCCGGGAGTTATATGTCAGAGATATGATGGCTCGCGTATAACCTGCTCACTACAGCCATTTTATAGTGAACCTACACTGAATTTAAGAAAATTCAACCTTGGTAATTTTGACGTGGACAAGCTGATTAAGCTGGGAACCATAGATGAACTGACAAGAGACCTGCTTAAAGTTTTAATAAAGGGAAGGTCAAATATTATAATATCGGGTGGTATGGGTGATGGAAAATCAACTATGCTGATGACCTTAATCAACTACGTACCGGGTTCAAGAGCTATTGGAACCATTGAGGAAAATCTTGAATTAAGGCTCAAGACACGACACCCGAGTAAAAACATTATAGAGGCTCAAGCTGTTCCTGGAAAACCAATATCCAGTGCCTTTGAATTCATGCTCAAGCAGGCAAGGGATATTATTATCCTTGGTGAGATAACCAACTCAGAAGAGGCTACACTGCTCATAAACGTTATGCTGAGACTGTGCAGAGGTTCAATGGGTACATTCCATAGTGAAAGTCCCAAGGCGGTAATAATTAATCTTAGAAACCTACTTCTCAAATCAGGATTCTACCACAACGAGATGGTCGCCCAGGCAGACGTGGTTGATGCGGTAAATACTGTAATTCAGATGAATCACGACAGTACGGGAATGAGGTTTGTGGACAGCATTGCAGAAATTGAACCTATAGCCGACAGTTCAGATGGGTCTGCCGTAACATCTAACTTCAGGCCTAGAAACCTTATGGAAAGAGTTAGCGGTGAGTTTGTATTCAAGAATACAATTTCTGATGGGTTTGCTGAAAAGCTCATTAAGTATGGAGCTACCAAGGAAGAGATTGATGAGATTAATAGAAAAATAAGAGAACGAATACATAAATGAGGTAAGGATTTATGCTGCAAGAGCAGGCGGTTGAAGGACAGGCATTATCAATTGAGCATTTATTTGTTTTATTACTAGGGGCTATTGTATTCCTGGTAATAGCTTACTTTATAATTGATATTATCGAAAAGGCAAAAGTAAGGAAACTATCCAAGCCCAAGTTTATTTATCTCAAAACCAGTTTCCTGAACAAATATATTGACAAGCTGTTTGAAATTAGGTTTATTGAGAGACTGATAAAGCAGATAGCGTACAAGGTATCATACTTTAACTCATACGACCCAAGGGTAAACTACAGGAATGCTCTGCTTATGCTAGTGAGCGTTGTATTTATGTCAATAGCCATTTTTGCTGTAATGATAATCAACTTTGGGGGCACTGTATGGTATCTTTATCTTCTGTATATAGTTGTAATCGTATTGATTATCTACATATTAATGAGCTTCTATTCCGACATGAAGGAGACACGACTGTCAAAACAGCTGCCTGAGGCTTTAAATGATTTAAAAATTGCTTATGACAATAAGAAGAGACTCAAGCTTGCAATCCTTGAAGCATACGAGGATATGCCAAAAGACATTAAGAAGGAATTTGCCAGACTGGCAGAATCGGACAACCTTGAAGAAGCTATAGTATTTCTTAGAAACAGGGTCAAGAATCAGTGGTTTAAGATAGTACTAACGCTTATGCTGCTGGCAGTACAAAAAGGTGATAAGGAGGGGGCATTGTCCGAGCAGCTGCAGAACCTGAACGGAATAATTTCGCAGGAGATTCTGATAAAGGAATCAAATAGGATGCTGATTCAGCTGTATAAACTGTTTGTGCTTGGAGCCCCGTTTATGGCCTGGTTTATGAAGGAACAAAACATAAAGATGAGCTCAGATATTGCTGAATACTATAATTCAGTTGCCGGCTACAATGCGTTTGCGTCTGTGCTTATTGTCTGTATAATCAGCTACTTTGTACTCCACATCTTTGAAAAGATATAGGGCTAAAGGTGGTGGCACCCATAGGTAATATTCTTACTTCGCATAGAAAAAAGTTTCTTGTTAAAAGAAGCTATAAGGATACATACATTTACAAAAATATTCTTGCACAGCTGTATCCTGACAAGAAGACTAAGACTTATGCCTTTTACCGCAGGTTAATCGATAAGGCGCTCTTGCATATAGGTGTTGACGACTTGTTCAACATTAAGCTGCTGGCAACTGCTGCAACCTTTCTGCTGGTAATGCTTGTTATCCGAACAAACGTTTATATGCAGGCAAACGAGATAATCGAAAAGGTAAATAATAAATCCTCAATGCTTTTTGCTGATGATTCTACACAGCAAGTAGACAAAGAAGCTTTAAAGGTGAGGAGGGAGAATGAAAGGAAGATATTTGAACATCTGAGAAAGAGGTTTAGTCTGCAGGAGCTCAAGAACAATCAGGTTGAATCAGTTAGCCTGATTGCAGCAGACCTTATTCATAACAATCTGGCAACACCGGATGAGGAAGTGAGTGACCTTGCCAGAAGGATGCACAAGAAGCTGGTAGGATACTATGAGGTCCAACAAATAGATTGGTTTGCGGTATTACTATTTACAATGGCAGCTTTCTTCTTACCGGATGCTTACCTCTATCTCAGGAGTATACTTATCAAGTACCTTATATATAATGAGTACCTGCAGATGGAAGTCATTGCAATAATGGTGGGAAAACTGGAGCCCATAACCGTGGAGGAAATCCTAAATGTAATGTCTGAAAACAGCAAGTACTTCAAGAGGTATATTGATGAAGTAAGATACAACTACTTTGATGTAAAAAATGGTCACAGTAAGGCTTTCGATTCGGTCCTGGAGAAAATCACAAACAAGGACCTGCGCTACCTGATGAAGACACTTCAGCAGGCATCCGAATCGGATTTGAAAATTACAATTGAAAACCTTGAAAACCAGAGGAGGAGCAATAAGGAATTCAGGAACATCAAGGAGCAGAACAAGCTTAAGAAAAAGGACCTGCTGGGCATAATGGTTATCCTGGTAGTACTGGTTATGGTATGTATGTACATGTTTGAACCATTTTCACACATAATGGGCAATTTCAGTCTATAAAAAAATTATTAGGGGGAGTGTTATTATGGCAAAGCTAGGAAAAATGCTCAAGAACCAAAGAGGACAGATAGGACAGATTCTGGTAGTTCTCGTACTTATCATGGTTGCTGTACTGGGTATTATGAGGTACGTAATGCCCATGTTCAACCAGACTGAAGGTGTGGTTGACCCTGCATCCCAGCAGCTTGCCGACCTTTCGGCTGATGCACTCAGAACAGCTATTGGAACTGAAGGTGACGAGGTTACAGGCCAGACCGTTATTAACACCTGGAACAAGTACTATAAGGATGCAGACGTAACAGTAGCTTATCAAAACACAAGTGGTACACTAATATCATACGTAGGTGGAGCCACAGGCCAGACTTATGGCGAGTATGAGGCAGCAACTATAACTTCTGAGACAAATAAGATTAATAAGATAGGTAAGTACAGGATATCAGAGATTCAGCAGTATGACAGCGGTAAGCTTAGAAGCATAAGGTTCAACCAGATAAACTAATTGATCGGACGGTATTATAAGCAAAAGCTAAGGAGTGTGGATACTGGAATATTTGAGTTTCAGATCTGCTGAATCAAATTACTTCAGTATCCACTTCTTTAAGTTAAGCCATGCACAAAACAATAGATTCCGATAGGGTGAGAATAATGAAAATCGGAAAAAGAATTGGCGGCCGGAGTGGTCAGGTAGCCGATATACTAATGTTCATATTCTTTATTATATTTGTGGTGTATTTTATTGTGTCGTACACCTCTATGCAGACATTCTTCAAAACGCAGGAGATTGTCGATGATATTGTAAGGTCTGAAGTGGAAATCGTTAGAACCAAAGGAATATTTACAAGTCAGGAATACGAGAATCTGATAAAGAAAATCAGTAGATACGGCAATTTTGACGTATATATTACACTTGAAGCACAGGATAATACCGGGAGGTATTCGAAATATTTCTCTACCGACTATATTCTTGACCGGCCGTTGAAGGTTGGTGATTTTATAAAAGTTCTGGCGGAATCCAAAAATCCGCCGCTCTTTGCCCAGATGCTGACAAGAAGCTTTTCTTTCGGTTTTGGAAGCGGTGAGAAGACATCTTTTAAGATGCAGTCAATGTGCTCTGGGATGATTTGTACCAATGGTTATGTCAGCGGTTTGGACGTTATTGAGACCATTACCAGGTATACAAATACAACTTTTGGAGTCAGGGTTCGGACACTGCAAGGGGGAAACCATACATATGACGGAGGAGATGTATATGATACTAATACACCCGTTGGTTCTCCGAACTGGATAGACCTTGAAGGAAGGTATCAAAAGACAATAAGACCTGACCCTGTAACGAACAAAATCCTGGGTATTGAAATTGACCAGATGAATAATTAGATTACTGCCATATAAATATTTTGGATTTGCGGGTTGATTACTATGTTTAAGTATCTGAAGAATATAAAAGGTGACGGGTCGGTAGTCCCCATATTTCTGATACTCTCTATATCCCTGGTATCTGCTACAATTATTTTTTGTAAGCAGTTGGATACTAATCTGCTCAGACTGCAGAAAGCCAGATATACCAAGGCTGTTGACATGTCAGTCAATACTGCTGTGTCTACTATTGAGTTGTCAACCGAACAGGATGAAAACCTGGGTACCAATCTTGATAAGATAGCCTTAGGGTATACATTGGATAATAGGCTTGTGGTAGACAAGGAAAAATTCAGCGAGGTTTTCTATCAGGTACTATTCAGGAATATGCAGATTGTATCTGGCGACAGAACAAGGGAGGAAGCATTCAAGAGGTACGTACCTTTAAAGGCTATAATACAATATGATACCATTTGGCTGTCTGCATATGACGATGATTGGCAGTCCTATCCAATGTTTTTTATTGATAGAGCAACCGGACACAAAATCTTTCTGACGCTTGGGAGCAGATACTATACCCTCAGAGACGTTAATCAGTCCTGGAATCTGGAAGCCAACAAGAACTACTGCTCCATAATAACACCCAACAGTGACAACCTACCTAATACATACGGTATTACTGAGGAATTCAAGCAAAGAATGCTTGCTGAAATAGTTGAAGACAGTATAGAGAGCTTTGTCAATGCATATAAACTGAATCATAAGGACTATGACATTACATTGGGTTACTTCGACAGAAGCGGATTCTCCAGCGCGGTAAAGGATGTAACATTTTTCTGCCTGGTGGAAGGGATACCTATGAAATCATTCTTCAGCAATGAACCGGACAGGTCTTTTCACATGTTCAGTTTCGGAGGCGCTTCACTCAGGAGGGCTGACCAGTAAATGATTTATAATTACGCAATCTACGCAGTAATTCTTGTAGTTCTCGGATATATTGCATATAAAGATATGAAACAGAGGATTATCCCAAATTATGCTGCAGCTCTGGTGCTTATACTAAGCACGCTGAGCTTTTTCTTAGAGAAGGGAACTATCAGAGATTACTTATTCTATATATTCCTTGCCGGAATTCCCCTTCTGCTGCTTGGCTTTATTGTTGATACAATAGGCGATATAAGAAAGAACCTGTCGGGCTATATAATCATACTGGCTGGAATAACTGCAGGGTTAGTGTTGCCGTCAGAAGATTTGAGACTCAAATTTATTGTGGGCTCCACGCTTTTTCTAATATTACTGATTGTACAAGCACTATTTAACAAACGAAAGGATGAAGCCGACGACGATGCAGGCAGCTTGGGAGGCGGCGATATAAAGCTAATTGCGTCATTGGGACCAGTTGTAAAGGACGATATAATGTTTTTCCTGTTTATAGCTTTCATGGCTGCATTATTTTTTATGAAAGTAAAAAAAGAGAAGAACATTTATCTCGCGCCCTTTATTTTGCTTTCATTTGTTGTATTTGTAGTAATAAATATATGGATAGGGAGAGTATGAGAAATGAAAGTGGTTAACTCAACAAAGAACAAGCTGATTTGCGGCAGCTGTGATGTTGCCGATACATTACCAAGCAGAATTGTTGGATTGATAGGAAGAAAGATACTTAACAGTGATGAAGGCCTTGTTATTACGGGCTGCAAAAGTATTCATTCAATATTTATGAGATTTCCCATTTGTGCAATATTCGTAGACAAAAAGGGAAAAGTGGTTAAAATAATAGAACACTTCAGTCCTTACCGTATTTCCGGCTATTATTTCAAGGCTGATAAAGTAATTGAGCTTCCTCCATACAGGGCAGCACAAACAGAAACTGAAGTTGGCGATATCATAACATTCGAGTAGTCTGCTGTTGAATAAGCAGGTAAGATATTTTAGCATAATTAACAAAATTGAAAAAAATTTACAGTTTCCTCTTGAATATTTGTCGAATACCAATTATAATAACAACATACAAAAATTTTACAATTATGAAAGGGGAAAAAAATGGCAGAAAAAAAGATTAGTGTACTAATAGCTGACGATAACAAAGAATTTGGTGAAATCCTGTCAGAGTATTTAAAGTCTCAGAATGACATTGAGGTAATAGGAGTGGCCAAGGATGGAGTAGAGGCCTTTGATATGATAGTTGAGCATAAGCCCGACATTGCAATTCTTGATATAATAATGCCTCATCTTGATGGTTTAGGTGTTCTGGAAAAACTCAATAATTCTCAACTGTCGCACAGACCACAGTGTATTATGCTCACAGCAGTTGGCCAGGACAGGATTACCCAAAGAGCCTTGGCACTTGGAGCAGAGTACTACATAGTTAAGCCTTTTGATATGGACATACTGGTTAACCGCATTAAGGAGCTAAGAGATTTTAAAAGGGTTACTATGATTAGAACCGACCATGTTTCTGACGGCAGGACACCATATGTAAATTCAGGGGCAAAAAGCCTCGAGGCGGAAGTTACCAACATTATTCACGAGATTGGTGTTCCGGCTCACATCAAGGGCTATCAGTATCTTAGGGACGCAATAATGATGGTGGTTAAAGACATTGATTTGATAAACTCCATTACCAAGCAGTTGTATCCATCTATTGCAAAGGCGTATAATACGACACCAAGTAGAGTTGAGAGGGCTATCAGGCACGCTATTGAGGTAGCTTGGAGCAGAGGACAGGTTGAGACAATCGATTCCTTGTTCAAGTACACCATAAATGTTGGCAAGGGGAAGCCTACCAACTCAGAATTTATTGCTATGATTGCCGATAAGCTCAGACTGGAGCTGAAAGTCAGTTGAAATTTCACCCTGAGTGGAACCAGAGAATCTTAATTAAATAAATAGTCATTAAGAGAGATACCCCCCCTTAGTAAGGGGTATCTTTTTGTCCACCGAAACAAAGCGTGACAGGGGACGGTTCTCTGTCACGCTTTGTTTACTTATAGGAAGGAAAGAGGAAAACAATCGTTTAATGCTGTAAAAGATAGAACGATTCTATTTATTGACAGCCGGTTTCAACAATCTTTTCCTGGTGATGCATGTAAAATATATACAGAGACAAGCAGTAGGAATGTATGCAAATGATAAGGGAGGGAAGTGAGGATATATGCTTAAAAAGTTCTTAAACATGATAAGTTTTACCATATCGATGGTTCTGTTTGCAGTCATTACTCTATCAGTAATTTTTATATTCCGCGCACAGAATAATCATGGGGAAATTCCATCTATATTTGGGTATAAACCCATGTCGGTTTTAACGGGAAGCATGATGCCGCTTATTAAACCTGGTGATCTGATATTAGTAAAGGATGCAGAGCCAAGTGATATAAAGATTGGTGATGTAATAACTTACTGGATGAATGATATTCTTGTAACACATAGGGTAATTGAGGTCATAAATTCAGGAGGAGAGCCTGTATTCAGAACCAAGGGAGATGCCAATAAGCTTGAAGATGGTATTTTGGTGACGCCGGAGCAACTTGTAGGCAGATTGGGTGCTGCTGTTCCATATGGAGGAAGAATAGCCGAGTTTGCAGCAAGTGAAAAAGGTTTTGTATTTCTTGTAGTTGTCCCAGTATTTCTCCTCATTGGGGGAGAATTAAAGACCATACTGTCTGAACCAAACAGCCAAAGGGAGAGAGAGCAAGATGCGGACAGTATGAATATAAGTAGTAAAAATACTTACATGGAAAAGGAGGGGATAGCTCACTAAATAAATAGGGAAGTAGATGTCCTCTAGAAACCCAAAATCGCCAGGGGTTGGGCAAGGCGCTAGCGCTTTGCCCAGTCCTTTATTACCTTTACTTTTACGGAGATGTATGCAAAAATGTAGTGTGAAAGGTAAAAGCCGATGCACAAGTCAAATAAAATTTATAAAGGAGAATTACTATGCAGTTTTTCCTACTCATGCTTCTGATATTATCTGTTGATCAGATATCCAAATACATTGCAGTAGATAAGCTGTCGGACGCACCAGTGACAATAATTAATGGCGTATTTGATTTGACTTACGTGCAGAATACCGGCGGAGCATTCGGATTGCTCAGGGATGAAAAATGGTTTTTTCTTATTGGCGTTCCTTTAATCTTACTCGCAGTGTCTATATATATAATAAAGAATGCCCGAAAGAGCGATATGATTGTATTATCAGCTGCCTTGATTATGGGAGGGGCAGTAGGTAACTACATCGACAGAGTAAGGTTGGGTTATGTTATTGACTTTCTAGATTTTAAAGTCTGGCCGGTTTTTAACCTTGCAGACGTATCGATTGTTGTTGGTACCTGTCTGCTGGGTTTTTATATTATATTTACCGATGAGGAAAGAAAAAATTGCCCGGAGGAAAAGGGAAGTGAACAGGATTGAATTGCTGACTGAAAGCCATGATGGTGCGGTGCGGCTTGACGTATTTATAAGCCGTAAGAATCAGGAACTGACAAGGTCCTATATACAGAAGCTTATAGAAGGTGGCATGGTAAGGGTTGACGGTCAGGCAGCAAAAGCTTCACTGAAGCTCAAGCCAGGACAGATAGTAGAAATTTTTATGCCTGATACAAAGCCTATTGAGGCTGCTGCACAGGATATACCTATTGATATTCTTTATGAAGATGATGACATAATAGTTGTGAACAAGCCCAGGGGCATGGTGGTTCATCCGGCATGCGGTAATACCACGGGTACGCTTGTAAACGCCATATTACATAAGTGTGATAGTCTCTCGGGAATTAATGGTGTTTTAAGGCCGGGGATAGTCCACAGAATTGATAAGGATACTACAGGCATACTTGTAATTGCAAAAAACGATAATGCCCATATAAAACTTTCAGAGCAGCTGAAGGAGCACACTATGAAAAGGAACTATCTAGCGTTGGTTTACGGGGTATTGAAAAGCCTGAGGGGTACCATCGATGCGCCGATAGGCAGGCACAGGACCGATAGAAAAAGGTTTGCAGTTGTTCCTGGGAAGGGTAAACGGGCGGTAACGCATTATGACGTTATAGAATTTTTTGACGGATATACTCTCATAAAGGCATCACTTGAGACAGGCAGAACACATCAGATAAGGGTACATATGTCACACATCGGTCACCCTCTTGTGGGAGATGAATTGTATGGGCCTAAAAAACCTAAAATCAAGGCTGAGAGACAGATGCTCCATGCCGAGACCTTGGGGTTCATTCACCCGGTAACCGAAAACTATATAGAATTTAATTCTCCGCTTCCTGAAGATTTTAAAATGCTTCTGTCTAAGCTAACAAAACTATAGGTCGTGAGAGATTCTATAACTATTGAGTTTGGGGATGGTTCCTTGACTTATTGTAGTTTTTTCAGAATAGGTTTCAGAATGACCTTGAGTTCGATCAAGAGACAATCCCTAATAGCTTTAACAAAGAAAAGCGTGACAGAGAACCGTCCCCTGTCACGCTTTTCTTTGTTTATTCATCTTGAGATGACACAAACATCAGAATATATCTCAGTAGCTCAGCAACAGCAACTGTAGCTGCAGCGACATAGGTCAGTGCGGCAGCATTAAGGACCTTTCGCGTGTGCCGAAGCTCATCGGAGGACAGAAATCCGTTTCTCAAGATAGTAAGGGCTCTGCTGCTGGCATTGAATTCAACGGGTAAGGTAACAAGCTGGAAAGCAACTGCGGCTGAGAAAAGGATAATTCCCAGCAGTATAAGGCCTGAAGCTTGAATAATGAAACCCAGGAAGATTAAAGGAAAAGCAATCCACGTGCCTCCGATATTTGCAACAGGCACAAGGCTGGCTCTAATACTCAATGGAATATATCTAGTACTGTGCTGAATTGCATGACCTGTCTCATGTGCTGCTACACCAAGTGAGGATACTGAGGTTCCATTGTATACTTCAGGCGACAAACGAACGGTTCTTGCCCTCGGATCGTAGTGGTCACTCAAATAACCGTCAACCTGCTCAACCTCAACATCATGCAGCCCCTGGTCATCCAGAATTTTTCTTGCAACCTGAGAGCCGGTTATTCCTCTTCCATTTGAAATGGACTGGTACTTCTTGAAAGTACTTTGTACTTTAAATTGAGCATACAGGGATAGTAGAATTGCAGGTACAACAAGTATAAAATAGTTAATGTCGAATGGCATCTGCACCCTCCTTAAAGTAAGAATACTCTGTATGTAATATAATAGTATAAAGGTCTTAAATAGTCAATTTCCTTAAAGTTACTTTAATATTTATCATAGTGTAAAGTTTTTGTAGGAAAAAGAAAAGCAAGATTACCTCACGTTTGGTAGAATGAAAGTTGCCAAACAACAAACCCCAAAGGAGGAATCTT
>JAWLCD010000038.1:0-18122 GCA_041687355.1 Clostridia bacterium
GAAATCTTCCCTGCTTTAAAAACCTTACAGCAAACAAGGTGGCAAGTAATTTGACCAAACTCGGGAAAATATTTTCCTACAAAATATTGACGCTATCCTGACATTAACTCTTGGTTTTTTGTTGTTAAAGTATATGTTATCATTTATATTGAACAAAATACAGGAGAGAATATCATGAAAAGTCAGAAAGAGAGAATGTTAGCAGGTGAATTGTACAATGCTGCTTATATGGAAAATCATAGTGAGGGAAGGAAGTAATCAAATTACTTCCAGATAGGCCAACAAGAAAGGCTGCGTTTGTGTTATAATTCAATTAACCATATAACATGGACAGGGGGTTGCAATTTTGGATAAAAATAGAGATATAGGGCAGGTTGCCGGCAAAATAGACCACGCTGTATTAAGTCCGTCGGATGGAGATCATGAAGTGGTGAAAGCATGCTCAGTTGCGAGGAAATACAGTATTGCATCTGTATGTGTAAAGCCATGCCATGTTCAGCTGGCAGTTCAAGAACTGACCGATACAGGCATAGCAGTATGTACTGTTGTTGGGTTCCCCCATGGCGGTATGACTACGGGAATAAAGTATGCTGAAGCAATTGAAGCTATAAAATATGGTGCATCAGAAATAGATATGGTAATAAATATTGGAAAGTTAAAAGACCAGAATGAAAGATATGTCTATACTGAAATAGAATTTCTTTCAAATTTTATCCATCAGTCAGGAGGTCTGCTGAAGGTAATTATTGAAACTTCTCTTCTGGATGAAAAACAAAAGATAGCGGCCTGCAAAATTGCCGAAGCCGCTGGTGCCGACTATGTCAAGACATCTACCGGATTTTCTACAGGAGGAGCTACAATTGAAGACGTAAAGCTTATGCGAGCCGTCCTGAGCCCTGATACCAAAATAAAAGCCTCTGGGGGAATAAAGACTTTGAAGCAGGCGGTTGATTTCATTAAAGCTGGCTGTGATAGGATTGGTACAAGCAGAACCGAAGAGATGCTAAACGGTCAAAGTGAAGGAGAGTATTGAGCGTGGGCAGACCGAAAAAAGCCAGACTCAACAGAAAAAAACTTGCCGTCAACTTATCCCTTATCGTTATGGCCTGCTTGGTTATAATTATTGAAATAAATATCTTTTATAACGGACTGAATGCAGTTCCACAAAAATCAGATGTTATTATTGTGCTGGGGTGCTCTGTATGGGGAGACAAACCCAGTCCTACCCTGCAGGAGAGGATTAATAGGGCATTCGAGTTATACCAAAGCGGATATGCAGACAGAGTTATAGCTTCAGGCTCCAAAGGATTTGGAGAAAATCTTGAGGAAGCAGTTGTAATAAAAAGAGAACTTGTTAAATTAGGTATTCCCGAAGGACATATCATGGAGGAAAAGGAATCCACCAATACGGTTGAAAACCTGACATTCTCAAAGGAACTGATGGGGAAGCATGGATTAGAAAGCGCACTGGTTGTTACCAACTACTATCACATATACAGAAGTTCAATGATTGCCCGTGACCTAAATATTACGGCCAGCTTCGGTAAGGCCGGGATGCCGCAGTCAAAGGTCACGCTGGTTCTCTCCAACGTCAGAGAAATTGCATCTGTTCTCAAATATTTTGTAATACAGATATTTTCTAGATTGCCCTTACTTATGTACGGTCCTTATGACTATTTTATGAATATACGTTATTCATAAAGCATAAAGATAGTATGGAAATACGTACAAGGGGAGAGGCTTATGAGAAGATGTTTAGTATGCGCAGCCATGCTTTGTCTGGTAATCATGCTCGGATGTTCAGAGAATGATAGAAAAAACAGTCAGGAAAATGATATGCCAAAAGGAAATGAAGGCCAAACAGCCAGCAGAGAGGAAATAACGGGCCTGAAGAATGAAAAGGTTGACATAGTTTTATACTTCTCAAGAGGGCAGACTGGCAAACTGACTGCAGAGAAAAGGCGGGTTGATAGAGCGGCAGTGTTGGAAAACGCTGAAAAAACAATAATTAATGAACTAATAAAAGGGCCATCTGAGAAAACCGATAGAGCCACCATACCTGAAGGAACGAAAGTCTTGTCAGTACAAAGAGACAGCCGTACAGTTACACTAAATCTTTCGAAGGAGTTTGAAAATAACCACCCGGGAGGCTCTGCAGCCGAAATGCTTACAATCTATTCAATAGTCAATTCACTGACCGAATTGAAGGAAGTAGAAAGAGTACATTTTCTGATAGAAGGAGAAAAGAAATCGCAGTTTAAAGGGCACTACCGGTTTGATGCACCATTCGAGAGAAATATTTCCCTGGTTGAGGCTGATAAGAACAACTGAATATTTGATAGCAGGAATTTCGAAGCAGGTATGCCACCTGCTTTTTATTACTTTAGGTTTATTTTATTTTTTGAAAACTTACTGTATAATTAAATCAGATATTTTAAGTTGAGCAGCTCAAACAAATTAAAATCTTTGATTGGAGAAGAGATAATGAAAAAGATTATTCTATCTCTGGCAATTATGGTCCTTGTAATAGCTGTGTGCTTTATCGCATATGCACAGAACTCATTGTATGGCAAACTCAAGCAGGCATCGGAGACCGACACGATGAATGACATCAAAGATAGTGGAAGTAAAATATTATCTGGTATTGGGGACATCCTATCTGATGTCAAGGAGGGTGCCCTGAAGGTCAAAAGCGCTGTTGAAGAAGAGATTGCAAAAGAAGCTGAGAAACTAGCTGAGGGAAGTGATGGCACAGTAAGCGATAAGATAAAAGAAGGGCTGCCTAAAGTTATAGACAATCTGAAGGAAGCACTGAACGAAACTCCGGATGATGTAAAGCTGCTTTTGAAGCTGGCTGTAGCTTATAAGCTGGGGGGGGAATATTCCCTCGCTATAACCGTAGCGGAAAAGATTCTTACATACGACCCTGATAACAAAGAAGCGGCAATGATAATTGCCCAGAGTCATAAATTGAAAGGGGAAGCCGAAAAAGGAGTGGCGTTCCTCAAGGATTTTGCAGATGAGAAACTGCATGACCCATCGATCAGGGCGCAGCTTGCTGCTTTACGCGCTGAGATAGGAGATAATGAAAATGCCGTAAAAGACATAGAGGCTGCAATACAATACGGACCCGGGATTGCCGAATCATATCAGAAAGCAGGAGAGATTTATACACTCAGCGGGCAGAAAGGAATTAAGCTTTTTGTAGAGGGTAAGAAAGTTGATTTTAACCGGTACAGCAATATAGAGCCTGTATTAATAAATGGAAATACCCTTATACCTATAAGAGCTCTCGCGGAAAGTCTTGGAGCAGCCGTTGAGTATGACTCCCAGACTTCTACCGTCAGAATAACCGAACAGACCAGAGAAGTCATTCTGTCCTGCAGCCGGAATACGGCTAAGGTTAATTCAAAAGAGGTCAAATTAAGCATGGCGCCCTTGCAGAGAGACGGCAGAATGCTTATCCCTCTAAGATTTGTATCTGAGCAGTTGGGCAGAGAAGTGAATTGGTATCCATATTCCAAGTACGGTATTATTAGTGTCAATAATAAGCATTAGAGTAATAAAAACTCCTCAGATAATCTGAGGAGTTTTTATTAGTTATTATTTAAGATTTTTCCCATTCGTCCAGCCTTTTCATTACTTCATCATGAGTTTTTACAGAAACTTCAGGCAGACCTCCCAGAAGTTTTTCAGCTTCTTTGAATCCCTTCTCAATAGCTTCCCTTAGTTGAGGTATTTTTGATTTATCCTCCCCGGAAAGTGCTTTGGCAAATTCAACTATTCTATCCGCAGTTTTATTTACCCCAAGCTCTCCGTCCTCGGAAATTAACTCTTTAAATTTCTGAATTTCTTCCTTTGAAGGTTTCAGGTCATGAATTTCAACTTTCTTTAGTATCTCAGCCTGCTTGGAGACAAGCCTGTCAACAAATATCCTGAGTGGCTCAATAAAATCTTCGAAACGTTTCTTCATAGATTCAATTTCTGCTTTGTTAGCAGCTGAAACAGGCTTATCGTAGATTACCGGCTCAATTTTCTGCTGGCCGATAGTTACCTCAACATCGGCTTGCTGCTTCGGATGTTGGCTGTTGACCCTATAGGTTTTGTTGCTACGGTCCTTATCTATAAAAACGGCCGTAGGGTTTTTAATTGGACTTAACATATCGATTCCCTCCTTGGAACTTTATATATATCCCTATATCTTATTTATCGTCAGAACTTTAAAAAAATTTAACATGGTATATATAAAATTATAAAAAATTTCTGAAAAAACCGACAAGTCATGCAAGAATATTTTACATAGAAATGAAGAAAATATATCTGATGTATATCTATAATCAGAAGGAGAGGAAGGAATAATCTTGAGCAGAAAGCAGCAAGCAACAATTTTAATATGCATACTTACAGCAATAATATCTGTAGCAATCTATATATGCCCGACGCCCATATCAACACTTTCGCAGTATGGTTCAAGGGGGGATGAAGTCATCAATATACAGGTTAAGTTGAAGAGATGGGGGTATTATAAAGGGTCAGTAGATGGAATATACGGATATCTCACATATACAGCCGTAAAGTGGTTTCAGGCAAAGAACGGGCTGAGGATTGACGGAATTGCAGGACCGGAGACATTGAGGGCACTAGGACTGCCAACGGGCGAGACCGCTGCAGCAACAAGGACAGGTGCTGCGGTTTCAAGGAATGTAAACCTTCTTGCACATGCCATACATGGAGAGGCAAGGGGAGAGCCCTATCAAGGGAAGGTAGCAATTGCTGCAGTTATACTCAATAGGGTTGAGGATCCCAGGTTTCCTAAGACAATTGCAGGTGTAATATACCAGCCAGGAGCATTTACGGCCGTTGCGGACGGTCAGATAAACCTTGACCCGGATACCAGTTCATATAATGCAGCTAGGGATGCATTGAACGGATGGGATCCGACCGGTGGGTGTGTATATTATTTTAACCCTGCTACGGCAACCAGCAGATGGATATGGTCGCGTCCCATTGTAACTGTAATCGGCAAGCATTATTTTGCGAGATAGAAGCAGGGACTGGTTCTATCTCATATAATGGCATGCTAATTCAAAAAAAAATATTAACATTTGTTTGGGTTTCTGATATAATTTTGAATATATATGCTTTAAAAATATTTTTTAGTCCCGATAAGCAATTTAACGGGCCAGCTAATTCGGTATGTATACCGGTTTTATTGACAGCTGGCTTTTTATTTGCCTAAAGGATTTTAATATATTACTCCAATAAACAGGGGGGACGTTTAATGGAAAAGTTGTTTTACTGCATTATAGTTGGTTTAATAGTTGTAATAGCCTTCCTCGCATGCTGGATTCGGAGCTTAAAAGGAGAAAACATTGAACTTAAACAGCATGCATTTACAGACGATTTAACCGGCTTAAAGAATCAAAGATATTTCTATGAATTCTTTATAAAGGAAGTCAAATTTGCAAGAAGGCACAATCTCCCCATTTCAGTTGTCATTATCGATCTGGACAACTTCAAAAGCGTTAATGACATATACGGTCATGCAACAGGGGATGAGTACCTGAAGGAAGTTGCAAAAACTCTTAGAAGAACGGCTAAACGAGCAGAAGACCATATAGTCAGGTATGGAGGTGATGAATTCATCATTATCTTACCTGGCACTGTGCCGCGTGATGCCCAACATATAGCTAAAAGGGTAAAGGCAGGCATTGTATCAATAGGTCAGCAGTTGGGGCTGCAGATAGAGACTTCCGCCAGTATAGGAGTATCAGGAAGGGCAGAATGGAGGTCTGGCAGGAGGATTACAAACGAATCTGAGATGGACAGCCTTTTTAAAGAAGCAGATGCTGCCATGTATAAACAAAAGGATGCGGCCAAAATGTGTAGGCTTCAGAATGAGAAAAAAAACCAGGGATAGCCCCTGGTTCTTCTTTTTATAATGTTTTTCTACAGTTATGATTGTAATAATTGATGCATTATTACCTACGCTATATTATAGATATTACACTCTGTACAATATCCAGAGCAGTCAGGTTGAAGTGCTTAACCAACTCACCTGGTTTACCTGATTTTCCGAACATATCCCTGATACCCACCATTGCCATAGGAACAGGGCAGCATCTTGCGGTTACACCGGCCACTGCCTCTCCCAGGCCTCCAATAATCGAATGTTCCTCGGCAGTAACAATTCTGCCTGTATCTCTGGCTGCAGCTATGATTGCCTCTTGGTCAACAGGCTTAATGGTATGCATATTGAGGACCCGGGCACTGATACCTTCCTTTTCCAGAAGGACTCTGGCTTCCAGCGCTTCATGAACCATAAGCCCTGCAGCAATAATGGTGACGTCCTTACCGTCTGCAAGCTGAACTGCTTTACCAAGCTCAAACTTATAGTCGGCCATATCCTTATATATATAAGGCACAGCAAGACGGCCTAATCTCAAGTATACAGGTCCCTTGTGTATAAGGGATGCTTTGACGGATTCCTGAGTTTCAATGGCGTCAGCCGGACAGATTACGGTCATTCCGGGAAGGGAGCGCATAAGGGCAACATCTTCAATGGATTGGTGTGAACCTCCGTCTTCACCGACTGTAATTCCAGCGTGAGTAGCGCCGATTTTTACATTAAGCCCGGGGTAGGCAATAGAGTTTCTTACCTGGTCAAAAGCCCTGCCGGCTGCAAATACGGCAAATGTGCTTACAAAAGGAATTTTTCCACAGGATGCAAGTCCTGCTGCGACCGCTGCCATGTTTGATTCGGCTATTCCCATATTAAAAAACCTGTCTGGATACTTTTCCGCAAATTTGCTTGTATAAGTGCTCTTGCTGAGGTCAGCATCAAGTACCACCACATCTGGATACTTGTCGCCCAGTTGTGCCAGTGTCATGCCGTATGCTTCACGTGTTGCAACCTTATCTGACATATTATCTATCCTCCAATCTAGCTGAAAGTTCACTGATTGCCTGCTTATACTGCTCCTGGTTCGGGGCCTTTCCATGCCAGCCGCCGACACCCTCCATAAACGATACTCCTTTACCCTTAACCGTTTCACAGATTATAATTGTTGGCTTGCCAGCTTCTTTCCCGGCCTCATCCAGTGTCGAGATAATCTGCTCATGTTCATGTCCGTCAACTGAAATGACATTCCAGCCGAAAGCTCTGAATTTATCATCCACCGGTTCAGGAGACATGACTTCCTGCACAGGACCGTCAATCTGAAGTTTGTTGTGATCAAGAAATGCAGTTATATTATCAAGCTTGTAGTGAGAAGCAGACATGGCCGCTTCCCAAATCTGACCTTCTTCAATTTCACCATCGCCCATAAGGACATAGACCCTGTAATCTTTTTTATCAAGCTTTCCTGCAAGCGCCATACCAACTGCTGCAGACAGTCCCTGACCGAGGGAGCCGGTAGACATGTCTACACCCGGTACCTTTTTCATATCAGGATGCCCTTGAAGGAAGCTGTCAATCTGCCTGAAATTTTTCAACTCTTCCATAGGAAAAAATCCTTTAATTGCAAGGGTGGAATACAGAGCAGGTGAGCAGTGGCCTTTTGAAAGGACAAATCTATCTCTGTCTTCCCATGCAGGGTCTTCAGGCTTTACTTTCATGGCATGGAAATACAGTACTGTGAGAATATCAGCACACGACAGGGAACCGCCCGGGTGGCCAGACTGAGCATGGAAGACCGCATCGAGAATACCTATCCGTATTCTGGTTGAAATATCATTGAGTGAATTTAAGTCTATTGTGTTCATATGTACTCCTTTCAAGGCAAAGTATTATATTTTGCAGCAATGTAGTTAAAAACAAATACAGTATTCCTCACTGAATATAGTATATACCCTTTTATCAAGTTATTTCAACACATTGCAGGGAAAAAGAAAACCCTCAAACGAGGGGGACAAGGCTAAACCGATTTAGATTTGCTGTAGACAGCAGTAGAGCAATCCTTGCATACCATCTTTTCCTTGAATGGGTTTATATCACTCGTACTGCCGCAGAAAACACAGCTAAGCTCATACTTCTTCAAGATGATGTAATTCCCATCAACAAAGATTTCGAGGGCGTCCTTTTCATCAATGCCCATAGAGCGGCGCAGTTCTCTGGGAAGCACAACCCGCCCGAGGCTGTCGATTCTTCTAACTATCCCTGTAGCCTTCATGTTTTACATCCTCCTTTTTTAATTCTATTCTGCCAGACCGCATAGAGACTGACTGATTTATCCCCCGTTATATTATATATCTTGGGGTACGTCCACCGTTACCTGATAAGGTCCGGCCTAATTATGATTTCACACGACGTATATACGATTTAAGTATATCTGCAGGAGGAAGACATTTCAAGGACTATTTTACTTTGATTCCCAATATTTCCTGGCCGCGGGTGCCGATTACAATCATATTATTGTATACTGCAGGAGAACCTTCAACGTTTGCCCTTATATTTATTCTGTCCAGAATTTTTCCGGTAGTTCCCTCTATTAGATACATACTTCCGCCCGAGTCACAGAAAACTATATAGCTCTTTCCTTCAGGTGTATAGATGTCAACAGGCGAGCTCCATGAATACCTGTCAAACGTGAGTTCCCAAACGGTTTTCCCGGATTCCTTGTCAAATGCGGTCAGCCTGCCCCCATTCTGTTTATAGCTTTTTGCAATATTGAAAATTACAAGGTTTTCAATATCCTTCTTTCCTAAGACCGGTGTACCCAGAACACCGCCATTTGTCTGGCTGTAGCGGCATTTAAAACTTCTTTCCCAGATAGTCTCACCCGTAAGTGCATTCAGCTTGCGAATATAGGACATGCCGTCAGAACCTTGCCAGTCCACTTCGCAGCCGATATAAAGAGAAACTTCGCCGTCATTTTCTTCAATAACTATTGTGCTGTCGGTATCATCGGTCACATCCCGTACCCAGACAGGCGAAAGAGATTTTAAATCCAGGCACTGCAGGATACCGTCATTATCTGCAAAATAAGCATAATTTCTGTATGCGGCAATGGAGTTTTCTATACCCATACGCCGGCTCTTTGACGTGTGATAGCGGTATCTGGCTATTTCAGGGTTGATGATGAGGTTGTCTTTTGACGGGTTATAGTTGCTATTAAGCCTGGCTATATACACAAGGCCATTCTCCCCTGCCAAAACAAGAGTATCAGTCTTTGCATCTATAAGGGGCGTCGAATCAAAAGCTCCCCAATTTCTGAGTGCAAAGGAATCAATACCGTTAACAAAACTAAGCTTCTTTTGGTTCAAAAGGCTGTATATGCTGAAGCCAATGGGGACCCTCTTCCCCCCCACGGTGTTGATTCCTTGACCAACATACAGAATGGGATATCCCCTCGGGTCTAAGGTTACACTACCTTTTATGGGACCAGGTGTTTTGATAGGATTTCTTGTGGGCGTACCGGTATCCAGGTCAAGAAAGTGGACTTTTCCGTCAAGCGCACCGTAAATTACTTCCTTAAGACCAGACTTGTTTTTTTTGTAATCAAATATGTTCATGCCGGCTTTGACTTCTTCATCCCATCTGACTATGGCAGGCTGGCCGTTCCATCCTACTCCTGTCCATGAATCTATATGCCCTATACTGTGGCTCCACACAGGCTCAAGCTTCTCCGATTGTATGTCTGCAATTCCGAAGCTGGCGGAATTTCTGTAATTATTGCCTCTGAAACAGGTTACGCCATCAACCTGGGAATACTCTGACGGATTTCCGTATGAGAGGTTGGTAAACCCGTTGAATTCTTTTGAGACTTGTCCATTGCTCTGAATCAGCCAGTTGAGTCCGAACCGTTCAGGACGGTTGGATGCAGGAACCTCCAGGGTATTAGTAGGATTTGCATTTACCTCAACCTGAGACAAGTTGGTACCCATGACGGTTAATCCTTCACGGAAGGCGAACAGTCCGCTCATTCCGATGAAGGATATGGTGCCTATGGATACAAGCCAGAATATAAATGTATTAATGAATTTCTCAGTCTTCATGTATATCTATCGAGACCTCCGGGGGTTTATGTATATTGACGGATTTTATGGATTTTTAGTTCCATAATAATAAAAATATATAGACGAATAATATAATAGCATAAGTACGTCCATTAGTACAACGCAGAACAATTTCCTGGACTGTACACGAGAGGCAGCAATTTACAAATTACTACAAAAAATTAAGTTTATACAAAATAAAGAATTATGCGTAAGGCTACATAATACATATTCAGAATAAGATACGAGCCGATTTAGAATCGTAGTTAATTAAAAAGGCAAGTTATTAGCGAATATGGTAAAGTTTTAACTAAATTTAACAAAATTTATTGCAATAAACATTGATAAAATTCGACAATTTTAGTATAATTAAATTATTGATTGAATTATCTAAATATTTACTTTAAGACCAAAAATTATTTTTTGGCTGGACGGCAGAGTTCATTATATGAGCTGGTGAGCTGCACTGTGTAGCCAAAATTTTTTATTTTTGGTAAGTAAGTCCAAAAAAAAAGACGTAGAAAAGGAGAGAAACTGAATGCTAGTACAGGAAAAAATGGAAGTAAAAAATCAAGGACAAACAGGTTCTGCTTATGAAGATGATTTCGCCAGCTATCATGCGGTTATAAAAAAGTCGACACTATATAAAAAGCTCGAAGGAAAGCCGCAGATAGTAGACCCGGAGCTAAACAATCGCAAAGACCATACAAAACGTTGCATTAAGGTTGGCCGGAAAATAGCCAGGAAGCTAAAGCTGAATGAATCGCTTGTCTCAGTAAGTCTACGTGCGCATGATTTAGGTCATTCCGCTTTTGGGCATCCATCTGAACTTGTATACGATTGGTTTTTGCGGAAGTTTGCTGGTTACCCTGTGCAGGTTGCATGCGCAAGCCATAATATCCAGGGGGCATGGATGTTGTTTGTACATCTTAAGGACCTCCCTGCAGTAGTTATCGATAGTGTGGCAAGCCACAGCGGTCTTTACGAGTATAATCCGGTAGATGCGGAAAAAAGTCTGACCATTGAAACCTGGTTATCCTCTACATGCCAAATACCTTGCTCCTATGAAGGGGTTGCAACAAAGTATGCCGACAAAATATCAAACGCCATAACAGACATCATCGAAGCAAGAACGGCAGGCTTTGATGTATCAGAAATCTGGCATATCTTTGAAAAATTTGGAACTGAGGAAAAATTAGAGGATTTCCTGGTAGATGGATTGGTACTGGACGCAGGTGGAATCTGGATGAGAGAAGAACAGTACAAGGTGCTGAAAGCACTTCAGGCCTTTACTTATTCTTCGAAAGTACACAAGGCACCATGGCTTGTCAAAGTCCGCCGTGGACTGAAGCGAGACATGGCAAGAGCCTTGGTAGCCGTGTATTACCTGTTGGAAGAAAAAAATTATTCAAGGTACAGCAGCACCAGAGTTGGAAGGATTGTAGAAGAATTTATGAATAAAAGAGATAAGAATTATCCTTCTGACTTGCAAATCTGCAACAAGGTACGGGCAAAAGACATAGTAACGTACCAGAACGATGAGGATGTTAGAAAAATGCTCTCCAGCGTTCATGAAATTGCCGGTGGGAATAAAGAATTAGCAAAGCTTTTAAACAGCATACCTGCATTTGCTTAAGGGCGAAAGCCCTTTCTTTTTTTGTTCTTGTTGACATATATCGCTCTGCTGTGGTAAATATACTTTAGGACTATAATGGGAGTATAGAGATGATTGGTTTGCTCAAGCCCGGTGAACGTATAGACGATTTACAATACAAAGGACTTCGCATAATCCAGAACCCCAAAGGGTTCTGTTTTGGTATTGATGCCGTACTGCTGACTGGTTTTGCCCGGATAAGAAAGGGCTGGAAGGCTGCAGACCTTGGCTGCGGCACAGGTATAATATCAATACTTCTGGCCGGCAAGACTGAAGCTTCACACATTACAGGAATAGAGATTCAACCTGAAGCAGCCGATATGGCTGATAGAAGCGTAAGGCTCAATGGTGTTCAGAACAGGGTCAGGATAATAAATGCAGACCTGAAGGAAGCACCTTCAGTACTTGGGGTATTCTCAATGGATGCAGTAGTTACCAATCCCCCATACAGGACCAAAGGCTGTGGTATAGTCAACCCTGATGATGCCAAGGCTGTAGCGCGCCATGAGATACTGTGCTCCCTTGGAGACATTGTGGAGGCATCCAGAGCTCTCTTAAAGCCCGGAGGCAGCTTGTTCATGGTACATCGCCCTGACAGGCTTGTGGATATAATATCCGGTCTGAGGAGCTGCGGCATAGAGCCAAAGAGAATGAGATTTGTTCATCCCCATAAGGACAAGCCGCCGATGCTAGTCCTCATAGAGGCGCTTAAAGGGGGAAAGCCATACATGAAGGTGGAAAAGCCGCTTATTATCTATGAAGAAAGCAAGTATACCGAAGAAGTAATGCAGATATATTACGGGGGATGATAATATGACAGATAAAGGAATTTTGTATATGGTAGCCACACCCATAGGCAACCTTGAAGATATTACCCAGAGGGCTATAAGGATACTGAAGGAGGTTGACCTTATAGCAGCAGAAGATACCCGGCAGACGCTGAAACTGTTGAACCATCTCGGTATTTCCAAGCCTCTGACAAGCTATTTCAGGCACAACGAGGCCAGGAAAGGCGAATACATAATAAACAAGCTTCTTGAAGGTCAAAGCGTTGCATTAGTTTCGGATGCCGGTACACCCGGAATATCCGACCCTGGAGAGGAGCTGGTTCAGCTGGCTATTCAAAATGATATAAAGATATCACCCATACCCGGAGCGTCAGCAGCCATCTCCGGCCTTATTGTATCCGGCTTGCCAACCGGAAGGTTTATCTTTGAAGGATTCCTTCCCATGAATAAGCGTTCCAGGCGGGAGAAGCTTGAAAACCTTAGAAAAGAGGAAAGGACAATAATTTTTTACGAAGCACCCCACAAGCTGGTATATTCTCTTGAAAACATATTGGAATTTCTGGGTGACAGGAATATTGTGCTGGCAAGAGAGCTAACAAAGATGTACGAAGAGGTTATCAGGACAACCGTATCCGGAGCCCTGGAGAAGTACAGAGAAAAAGCGCCTAAAGGGGAATTTGTGTTAATAGTTCAAGGACTGGAGAACAATGACGATCCCCAGGAGGCCGGAGTCGAATGGGAGGGTCTGACTGCCGGAGACCATGTTAAAGCATACATAAATCTTGGGATGAGCAGGAAAGACGCAATAAAGCAGGCAGCATCAGACAGAAATATCAGCAGGAGAGAGTTGTACAAAATGCTTATATAGAAACAAAAACGACCCCTTTTTGAGGGGTCGTACGAATTACCAATAATAATATGCCTATGATTTCAGTTCTTTCATACAAGAAGGACAGATATTCTTTCCCTTGTATATGGTAACATCTTTTGCATTACCGCAGAAAATGCAGGCCGGTTCATATTTCTTCAATATGATTGTAGCTCCATCCACATAAATTTCCAGAGCATCCTTTTCTGCTATGTCCAAAGTTCTTCTCAATTCAATAGGAAGTACGACTCTGCCAAGTTCGTCAACCTTTCTAACAATACCAGTTGATTTCATGATATGGTTCCCCCTTAGATTGGTATACAAATTTCGACATGCTTTGCGATTCTTATAATAACATAAATGTAAATTATCGTCAATAAAATATTAAATAATTTATGAGAAATATATTGGCACTTATCCAAATAATTAGAAGGGACAAAGAGGAATATAGAGGTGTTTTAAGATAGATGCCGGATTTTTCTCAGACATATCAACTAACAATATTCGACATAATAGATAACTAAAACAAGGTATCATGCACAATAATCCGTAATATTTTGCAGTAAAAACCCCATAAAAAAACGACATAATTCGACACGAATGATTTCTGCAGCATTATTGATTGTGCATCAAGAGAAAGCTGTAATAAAAGCTTTGCCAGGTCTGTATATTTGTATTACAAAACATTTGACAGGATGCCAGAAGGATTCATATGCTTAACTACATTTGGTCGGGAATGCTTCTTATAGGGTTTATTGTAGGAATTCTCAATGGAAGAATCCATCATGTAACAAGTGCTGTACTGGATTCCTCTAAAACGGCGGTAGACCTTTCCATAGCGCTTCTGGGAGTGCTATGTTTATGGACCGGTATTATGGAGATTGCATCCAGAGCGGGATTGATTAAAACCATAGCAAATTTGATAAAACCAGTGACAAATTTGCTCTACCCTGGTGTACCCAGGGACCATCCGGCAATGGCTTCAATGGTCATGAATATGGTTGCAAATTTTCTTGGACTTGGAAATGCCGCAACCCCGCTGGGGCTAAAGGCAATGAATGAACTGCAAAAGCTGAACTCCGATAAGGGCACAGCAACAGACGATATGTGCATGTTTTTAATAATCAATACCTCATCTATACAGCTTATACCTGCAACTCTGATTGCACTGAGGAGTGCCGCAGGTTCTTCTGAACCTACCGTAATAATAGGTGCCGTATGGGTTACAACAATATGTACAACAGTTACGGGAATCGCTGTAGGAAAAATTTTTGCCCGACTATGGAAAAAAAAGAGCGGAGCCGGACAGAGATGGGCTAATGGGGGAATGGCAAGATGAACATTCTAGGCTACATAAGCACAGCAGCAATTCCGGCCATTATTACAGTAATCATTCTAACTGGAATAATAAACAGGGTAAAGGTGTTTGATGCCTTTCTGGATGGTGCTAAGGAAGGAATAACCACTGTAGTGAAACTGATACCGACACTGGTAGGTCTAATGGTGGCTGTCGGTGTTTTCAGGGCTTCGGGCGCCCTTGATATTCTAGTAGGACTGCTGAAACCGTTATTCAGTCTTATGGGTGTACCGGCAGACATACTTACCCTGGCATTTATGAGACCGGTATCAGGAAGCGCATCTTTGGCAATAGTTTCAGACATAATGGATAAATTCGGGCCGGATTCCTATATTGGAAAAGTGGCCTGTACCATTATGGGGTCAACTGAGACCATATTCTACACCTTGACTATTTACTTCGGAACGGTTGCAATAAGGAATATAAAGTATACGCTTTACGCAGCGCTCATAACCGATGTTGTAGGTATACTTGTTGCAGTATGGATTTGGAGGATTATAATGTAAGGGGACACACCCTGTTAAGGTGTGTCCCCTTAATTCTAGATTCTTACTACATCATCCCTGCTCGGACCTGTTCCGACCATAACTACCTTTGTATCGCACAATTCCTCTATTCTTCTCAGATATCTCTGAAGAGCTGACGGGAGGTCGCTAAAATGTTTACATCCCGATAGATTTTCATCCCATCCGTCAAATTCCTCATAAACAGGTTCTACTCTGCCAAGGTCCTCCAGACTGGCAGGAAAATCTGTAACAGTCTGGCCATCCTTCTTGTACGCGACGCAGAGCTTGACTTTCTCAAAACTACCGAGGGTGTCTGCGCGATTGACTACAATTCCGGTAAGAGCGTTAACCCGAACCGAAAACCTGACCAGTACCGTATCAAACCAACCGCACCTTCGAGGCCTGCCGGTGGTTGTACCATATTCGCAGCCTCTTTCCCTTATCCTGTCTCCTATAGAGTCTGTTAACTCAGAGGGGAACGGTCCCTTTCCAACCCTGGTTGTATACGCTTTAACCACGCCGAAGCACTCATCAATCATTGTTGGACCTATACCTGCACCTATACATACTCCACCTGCTGCAGGATGAGATGAGGTTACATAAGGGTAGGTGCCGTAATCCAAGTCAAGAAGGGATGACTGGGCTCCTTCAAAGAGTATATTCCTCCCCTGCTTTGCCATATCGTAAAGAACTTTGGTAGTATCGGTAATATATGATTCTAGCCTTTCTCCATATGATGAATATCTATCAATGATTTCTTCTGCGTCAAAGGCTTTTCCACCGTATATTCTTTCAATAAGCAGGTTTTTAAATTCCACATTGGCTCGAACCTTTTGTGCAAACGTATTCCTATTGAGGAGGTCACACATACGGATGCCGCACCTTTCGGTTTTATCGGTGTAGGCAGGACCTATACCCTTCTTGGTAGTACCTATGTCATTCTTGCCCCTTGAGCTTTCCTGAAGCTCATCAATCAGTTTATGGTAAGGGAATACCAGATGTGCTCTGTCACTTATAAGCAGGTTGTCGAGAGAAACCCCTCTTGCAGTGAGGTTATCCATTTCCTTAATCAGAAATTCCGGGTCTACAACCATCCCGTTTCCAATAACACATATCTTGCCGGGGTGAAGAATACCTGAGGGTATTAGATGGAGAGCATACTTCTGTCCGTCAATTACCAGGGTGTGCCCTGCATTATTACCTCCTGCAAATCTAACAACTGCATCCGATTCCGCAGCAAGTATATCGACAATCTTTCCCTTTCCCTCATCTCCCCATTGGGCTCCTATAATTACTTTTGTAGACATGTGGCATCCCCCTTATATAATGGTTCGGTTAAACAAAGAACTATCAACCAAGTCTGTTTAGTATTTCCCGTGCAACAACAACACCTGATACCGAGGCTTGTGCCAGTCCTCTGGTAACGCCAGCCCCATCGCCTATGGCAAACAGGTTTTTAATCTGGGTTTCAAGGACAGGGGTTAGTTCAACCCTTGATGAATAGAACTTAACCTCTACACCGTAGAGAAGGGTGTGTTTGGAGTATACGCCGGGAGACACCTTGTCGAGAGCCTGAAGCATTTCGATTATATCTGTAAGGTGCCTGTAAGGCAGCACCAGACTCAAATCGCCTGGAGTTGCATCAGCCAGTGTGGGTTGGAGCAGGCTTCGCCTTATGCGCTCGTGGGTAGACCTTCTGCCGTCCAGCAAATCGCCAAGCCTCTGAACAATTACACCATCGCCCAGCATGTTTGCGAGTGTAGCAATATATTTGCCGTATGCAATAGGAGAATCAAAGGGTGAAGTGAAATCCTTGCTTACAAGCAGAGCAAAATTAGTGTTATTGGTCTTTATATCTGCATAGCTGTGGCCGTTTACCGTTTTTACCCCTTCCATGTTCTCGATAACCACTTTGCCATGCGGATTCATACAGAAAGTCCTTACTCTGTCATCAAATGATTTCGTATAATAAAGAAGCTTGGATTCGTATACCGAGTCGGTAATATCTTTCATGACAACTGCAGGTACTTCCACTCTGACCCCAATATCCACAGGGTTCTTGGCAGTTTTTAGCTTGAGCTTGCGGGTTTGGGACCTGAACCAGTCCGACCCTTCCCTACCCGGAGCGGCTACCAGGAATTTGCAGGTGTAGACCTGTTTATCACTGGTCTTAACTCCCTGTATTTCGCCGTTAGAAGTAACGATGTCCAGCGCGGAAGTGAGGAATTTTATTTCGATCTTATCACGAAGAAACTCCTGCATTCTTTGCAAAATTTCATAGCATTTATCTGTGCCTAGGTGTTTCACCTTGGCGGGAATAAACTTGAGGTCTGCAGATGCAGCCTTTCTCTGGATTTCATTAATCTTTACCGTATCGGTGCCGTGAACTTCAGTTGTAGCACCAAATTTCAGATAAACAGTATCAATATAATTAATAAGCTCCATCAGGCCATCTACTGAAAGATATTCGTCCAGAATGCCTCCAAACTCAGTAGTCAGGGTTAGCTTGCCGTCACTGAAGGCGCCTGCTCCTCCCCAGCCGTTCAATATTGAACAGGGCTTGCATCCTATACACTTGGAGCCTTTTTCACTCGATACACAGTATCTTTTGTCAATACTCTGTCCCTTCTCAAGGAGAAGAATACTATAGTTCTTGTTTGCGTTCAACAGTTCAAGGGCGGTGAAAATACCTGCAGGCCCCCCGCCGATGATAATAACATCATAATCCGTTTTCTGTTTCATCAAGACATCACCTTTACATTTATTGAAGTATAATAACTGGTGGTTTTTACTTGTTACCCAGCATTATTAATAATACCAGAATATACGCAGAAAATCAAACAAAGCCCTACTTTCGATAGCGTCAATATTTTGTAGGAAAATATTTTCCCGAGTTTGGTCAAATTACTTGCCACCTTGTTTGCTGTAAGGTTTTTAAAGCAGGGAAGATTTC
>JAWLCD010000039.1:0-16117 GCA_041687355.1 Clostridia bacterium
AGATTTATGAAATGCCTGGAGAGTTGGCTCAACAAAATTAAAATGAAATACTGTGAAAAATTAAGATAATCGAAGAAAATGAGAGTATATTAAGGGAGGGATAAAATATATGGCAAAAAGACTATTTACTTCAGAATCGGTTACCGAAGGTCATCCGGACAAGATATGCGACCAGATATCAGATGCAGTGCTTGATGCAATATTTGAGATAGACCCGAATGCCAGGGTTGCATGTGAAACAGCGGTTACAACGGGGTTGGTTCTGGTAATGGGTGAGATAACTACCGAGTGCTACGTTGATATTCCCAAGATTGTAAGAAGCACCATAAAGGAAATTGGATACGACAGAGCAAAATATGGATTTGACTGCGATACATGTTCAGTGTTGACTACAATTGATGAACAGTCTGCCGATATTGCCATGGGAGTGGACAAGGCTCTGGAGGTAAAGAAAGGTGAAATGACGGAAGAAGAAATTGAGGCAACCGGGGCAGGGGACCAGGGAATGATGTTTGGATTCGCCTGTGATGAGACGCCTGAGTACATGCCCATGTCCATAGCACTGGCTCACAGGCTGTCAAGGAGACTGGCAGAGGTAAGGAAGAATCATACTCTTGACTACCTGAGGCCTGACGGAAAAACACAGGTTACCATAGAATACCAGAATGATAAGCCGGTAAGGGTTGACACTATTGTAGTATCAACACAGCATGGGCCTGAAGTTGACCACAGTACCATTGAGAAGGATATAATCCAGCATGTAATCCATGCTGTTGTGCCTGAAGACCTGCTGGACAAGAATACCAGGTTCCTTATTAATCCTACAGGTAGATTTGTTATTGGCGGGCCCCAGGGAGACTCAGGTCTGACAGGAAGAAAGATAATTGTTGATACATATGGTGGTTATGCCCGTCACGGAGGAGGAGCTTTTTCCGGTAAGGATCCTACCAAGGTAGATAGGTCGGCCGCATATGCCGCAAGGCATGTAGCAAAAAACATAGTTGCTGCCGGGCTGGCAAGAAAATGTGAAATACAGCTTGCTTATGCTATAGGTGTTGCAAAGCCGGTATCGGTATTTGTAGATACGTTTGGAACAGGTGTGATACCTGACAAGGAAATCGAAGAGCTGGTGGTCAGGAATTTTGACTTGAGACCAGCGGGAATTATTAAAGCTCTTAATCTCAGGAGACCAATATATAAGCAGACTGCAGCTTACGGACACTTTGGAAGAGATGACCTGGACGTTCCATGGGAGAAGCTGGATAAGGTTGAAGCTCTGCGGAAGCAAGCAGGTATATAAACAGGATTCTTGGATTCAGGAGGAGTTTTGGCTAATAATTTCTTGTTATCTTTGATAACTTAGAAATCATTGTCCACCTTGTGTGCTCCAACTGAATCTTAGAAGCCGTTATCCAGGGACGTAGCGCCGCTTCTCCCTCACTTGAAGAAGAGGGGAGTCTTAGCGGCGGTAGTCATCGGAAAAATGAAGAGAAGCAAAAAGTCTAAAATCATAGATTTTAGACTTTTTTATTAACTCAGAACTTCGGTAATAAACAGTGTAAGTTTTTCTGAGAGGTCTATTACATAGGGTTCAAGTATGGGCGGCCCTTCTTTCCTGGCAATTATTCTGATTTTGGGGCGGAGCGACATGCCTTTGTTTACCTCTACCACGCTTCCGATTTCACCAGTATTTAAAACTACCATAGAGCCTTCAGGATATATTGCTATACTTTTGAAGAAAGTGTTTGTAATGTGAGGGTCAAAAAGTGTACCTGAGTTGCCGATTACAAACTCTGCAGCCTTATGAGGAAGGTCTTTTCTTCTATAACATCTGTCTGCCGTAAGTGCGTCATATACATCAGCGATAGCTACTATACGGGCAAGAACATCTATCTGATTATCCTTGAGTCCGATTGGATACCCGCTCCCATCCCACTTTTCATGATGCTGGCAGGCAATACCGGCTATCCTCTTGTTTAACCCCTCGGTGTTGGAAATTATATCATAGCCATAGACAGTATGGAGCTTCATAATCATATATTCTTCTTTAGTTAATTCCCCCGGCTTAAGCAGTATATCAAAAGGAATCTTACATTTTCCTATATCGTGTAAGATAGCTCCCATCCCAAGTTCAGTAAGCTCTTGTGTAGAGAGGCTCATGTTTCTGCCGGTTATAACTGAATATATACACACGTCAACACAGTGCTGGAAAGTATAGTTGTCAATATCCCTGATTCCGGTAAGCTGCATAAATATGGATTCATGATTTATAACCTTCTGGACAATTTCATCTACCGTTTCTTTTACCGGCGCAACGCTAAGACCCTTTCCATCACGTACAGAGGTAAGAACATTTTTTACTGCCGAAATAGCTTCGGAGTATACTTTTTCTTCACTGTATTCCTCTCCTTTGGCCGGCTGGGCTGCTTCATCAATATATGCGTATAAAATGCCTAGTGACATTAGTTTTTCAATATACCGAGGCTGTAATGAGAAGCCCTTTAAAAGTAAAAGTCTCCCATCTTCATGATTATAGACATCTTTGGCAAGAACCATTCCCGGTTTAAGTTCTGAGATAGGAATCTTTTTCATGTATTCACCCCGCTTTAGCTTGATCTACCCCGCAGCTGCTTCTATTCTTAAAATTCTGTGCCGATGATGTCCTATGTAGCAAAATTTTGCACAGATGCATACCTTGAAATGTGAGGTGGTTTGGGTTATGATACTTCAAATTATTATATGGATTCTGGCCATATACGGTTTGCTGGAGATATTAATCAATCTGTTTAATGCTGTGGCACTGGTAAATAATAATATAAAGGATATGTACGTACTTATTGCGGTCAAAAATCAAGAGAATTCCATCGAGGGTATTGTCCGTTCAATTGTTTTCAAGAACATTTATTACAAAAACGAAAATCTATTTGACAATATAATTATTGCTGATATGGGGTCAACCGATGATACCTTGAAGATACTGAAAAAACTCTCCAATGAATACTCTTTTCTAAGGGTCGTTGACTGCAAGGAATCCCAGGACCTGCTGAGTAGTATACTTGGAAACGATAAATAATGCTCTCTTAACTATTTAATTTTACCATGTTTCCCTAACAATATAAATAATTATTTATAAATAAAAATGATTTTTTACATAAATTCTAATATAATTGTAGGTAGGATACAAAAGACGCTTAGGCAGGGAATCAGCGGGGGTAAAATGATTACTATTCAGGGTGAAGTGGAAGACATAATCTTCAGGAATGAGATTAACGGCTACACGGTCTGCAGTATAAAGTGTGACGACAGGGTTGCAACTGTCATAGGCCATATGGTCAGCCTGGGTGTAGGAGAAACCATAAAAGCTACAGGCAAATGGGTCAACCATCCACACTATGGTGAGCAGTTCAAGGCTGAACTATGTGAAAGACAGCTCCCGAAAACCGGAGATTCAATTGTGAAGTTCCTGGGTTCGGGTATAATAAAAGGGGTTAGGGAAGCAACTGCAGGGAAGATAATTGAGAGATTCGGGGAAGGTGCTCTTGATATACTGGAAAGCCAGCCGAACAGGCTGTCGGAAATAAAGGGAATCAGCCTGGAGAAGGCGTTGGCAATAGGACAAGCCTTCAGAGAATACGGCAAGAGATGGGATATATCGGCCTTCCTTCAGCAGTATGGTATTGGCCCTGTATTTATAAATAAAATATATAAACAATTTGGTGATGAGGCAGTCAGGATAATAAAGGATAATCCATACCGGCTTGCCGATGAGATTCCTGGCATTGGTTTTAAGACAGCGGATAGAATAGCGCTTTCACTCGGGATGGACCCACTATCGGATAACAGGGTGGGCAGTTGTATTATCCATGTGCTTATCCAGGCAGCTGTTGATTATGGACATACGTACCTTCCGCTGGAAGATATTCTGGAATATGTTTCAGGTATGCTGGGGGCAGAAGCCGGTTCGGTCCGGGATGCAGCAATATCACTTGCGGTAAACCAGAAAGTTATAATTGAGAAGAGCCGGGGAACAGAGAATGCTTATCTGAAATCTCTTAACCAGGCCGAAGAAGATGTATCCAGGAAATTGCTCCACCTATCACTGGTTAAGTTCAACCATCCATTTGAAACACTTTCCGGAAATATTTCCGAAATCGAAGAGGAGCAGGGCATTATTCTTGCCGATGAGCAGAGAAAGGCGGTACAGGAATGTATCTGTAATGGAGCTGTGGTAATAACAGGGGGGCCGGGAACCGGAAAAACTACTGTTGTAAATACCATTGTCCGTTTGCTGGAGAGATTAGGCCTTACCTATGTGCTGGCGGCGCCTACAGGAAGAGCTGCTAAAAAGCTGTCCGAGGCCACCGGGAGAGAGGCCAGAACCATTCACAGATTGTTGGAATTGGGACATATGGATGATGGTGAAGCCGATAAATTGTTTGCAGCCCGTAAACCGGCGCTTATAAGCGAAGATGTTGCAATTATTGATGAGACGTCCATGGTGGATATAGTCCTGATGAATCACCTGCTGAGGTCAATTGGAAAAGACACCAGACTGATTATGGTGGGCGATGCAGACCAGCTGCCTGCTGTTGGACCGGGTAATGTGCTTAAGGATATTATCTCCAGCGAGGCCGTGAAGGTGGTTAGACTGACCGAAATATTCAGGCAGACTGGCCAAGGTCTGATTGTAGTAAATGCCCACAGGATAAACGCGGGTGAATACCCGGAACTCAACAATGCGGATGGGGATTTTTTCATACTGAGAAAACATACTCACTCGGAAATTTTGAAGGGACTAATTACTCTTTGTTGTGAAAGGCTGCCTAAGAACAGGGGGTATGACCCTCTTGAGGATATCCAGGTCCTATCTCCTACCAGAAAGGGAGTAATTGGGGCGAGAAATCTTAACAGCGAACTTCAGAGGGTACTGAATCCGGAAAGGCAGGGAAAGAGACAGAGAAATATTGCTGAATGGGTATTCCGAGAAGGGGACAAGGTCATGCAGGTAAAGAATAATTATGACCTGATGTGGAAAAAAAATGATGGTTCTGATGAAGTAGGAGCCGGTGTGTTTAATGGGGATATTGGAAGAATAACAGGAATAGAACAAGAACTGGTGACGGTTACTTATGATGACAGGGAAGTCTGTTATACTGATGATGCATTGGGTGAATTGGAGCTTGCTTATGCAATAACGGTTCATAAGAGTCAGGGAAGCGAATTTCCTGTAGTGGTAATGCCTGTTTTTTCAGGATATCCGATGTTAGTCACAAGAAATCTGCTGTATACTGCAATTACACGTGCCAAAGAGATGGTGGTTCTGGTAGGCAGTGATGAGGATGTAAAGTTTATGGTAGACAACTTCAGGGAAGTGAGAAGGTACTCCGGACTTATGGAAAGAATGAGCTCCACGTCAGCTGCTTTTAAGGTTGGCTAGCCTAAAAGAATTTGCAATGTACAATTAACAATTTACAATTAAAAAGTATAAAAACAAATAGTTATAAATTGCAGGTAAATGTACATTGTTAATTGTCAATTCAATGTCGTGCCTTGATTACAACGGCAAGGAATTATGATTAATATGAAAATTTTGAATCAGATTTATGATTTTGCATTGAATCTATTGTTTCCACCAAGATGTGAGTTCTGCTCGGAGCTGATGGAGTGGTTCCCGAAACCAAACGCTCCTCTATGTGAACCATGCCTTCAAGAGGCTTTAATTATAGAAGACAATTCATGCGTCTACTGTGGCAAACGTATGAGAGACGACAGCCGGACTACATGCGGACAGTGTGCAGGGATGAGATACTACGCAAGGGTTTACAGCGCATGCGAATATGAAGGGCTAATAAGGGATAAACTGCTTGAATTCAAGTTTAAGGGAAGGAAACAGCTTGCGAGGGCACTGACCTGGCTTATTATAGAAAAGTTAAAAATGACAAATAATCTGAATTTTGATATAATAGTAAGTGTACCAGTACATTACGCCAAGATGAATGAAAGAGGATACAACCAATCTGAATTGATAGCCCGGAGGCTGGCTGATTACTACTCAAAACCACTTTCAACGCACAGCCTGGTAAAAAGCAAACCTACGGAGAGTCAGTCCAAGCTTGATAAACGTGACCGGAATGTGAATGTAAGGGGTGCGTTTGAGTTAATTGATGCTGATAAAATAACAGGCAAGAAAGTTCTGCTTGTTGACGATATTATTACTACAGGTGCTACTGTTAATGAATGCAGTAGAGTTCTCATCGAAGCCGGTGCAAAAGAAGTATATGTTGTAACAGCAGCAACCGGAAAGAATGATTATGACTAATTTTGGCGGAGGGATCGTTATGGAACCTAGAAACTGCAAACGTTGTGGCAGAATGTTCGGCTATATGGGAGGGCTGCCTATCTGTGACCTCTGCAAGAGGAAAGACGAAGAAGATTTTGAAAATGTAAGGACCTACCTTAAGGAAAACCCGGGGGCAACAATGAGGGAAGTCTCAGACGCGTGTGAGGTAAGTGTTGAAAAGATTACCAGGTTTCTGAGAGAGGGAAGGCTGGAAGTAAGAGAGGGCTCCAACATCGTATTGGAGTGTGAAAACTGCGGGAGGTCTATAAAACGAGGCAGGTTCTGTGAAGCCTGCTCAAAGCAGCTAGAAAGAGACATAAGTGCGGCAGCATCAGGCAGGTCTGCAAAAGGTGGAAAAGAGGCCGAGGGCGAAGAAGAGAAGAAGAGAAAAACCGGGATGCGATATTTGACATCCGACGACTAACTATTGGGTGCACACAAGTTTAAGATTAAGTGTAGAAAAATTTTTTTAAAAAGTGTTAAAAAATTTTTTAATAATCCGATAAATATAATAGAGAAGCCAAACGATAGTTAATGTTTGAATAAACTTATAGGGATAAGGATATTTTTGGGGTGATTTTATGAAGATTTGGGGACTCCAGCAAATACTCGGAATCTATGACAAGAACAAAACTGCACCAAAGGTCGATAAGTCCTCGGGTGTAGCATCCAGGAAGGATGTCGTGTCAATATCCGACCAGGGTAAGGACTTTCAGGCTGCGCTTAAAGCGGCAAAGGAAGCTCCGGACATCAGGGAGGATAAGGTCAGAGAAATCAAGAAGAAGATGCAGACCGACACGTATGAACCGAGTGGCGCTGATATTGCCGATAAAATTATAAAGACCATTGTTGATAAGAAATTATAATACTTGACAAAGGCCGGTTGCGGGATTATATCCCGCAAATCCTTTACTATGGCCCAAGAGTATTTTATTTTTTGTAATTTTGCTGGAGTCGCAGTGTAAATAAAAGGGGTGGTTAGTGTTGAAAAGAGAACTGATAGATAAGCTTCTGGAGGTACTTGAGCAGGAATACAAGGTTTATGAAGATATATTAAGATTGTCTAAGGACAAAACCAATATCATTGTTGAGGGAAAGGTGTCTGAGTTAGATAACATAGTGAAGCTGGAGCAGGCACTTGTAATGCAGATAGCCCGCATAGACCAGAAAAGGGAAGAGATTCTGCAGCAAATCTGCAATGAGACCGATTCCGGTGAAAAAACTATGAATATATCGGAAATCAAAAAGCACACCAGCGAAGCCCAGAGCAAGAGACTGGAGGAATATCAGGGGAAAATGCTGGGTATAGTGGATGAGCTTGGCCATATAAACAAGCTGAATTCCAAGCTGATACAGAACTCTCTTGAGTTTATAGAGTTTTCACTGAATTTGATGGCAAATGCCGATGCGGCCAGCAATAACTACGGTAAAAAAGGTGACAGTTCAAATAAATCAAGGAAGAATCTTATTGATATGAAACTGTAAGGATGTGAAAATATGCCAGGATTCGCCAGTTATGAAATCGCCAGGTCTGGACTTACTGCAAGTGAGCGGGCACTTTACGTTACAGGCCACAATATTGCAAACGTAAACACACCCGGGTTCTCCAGGCAGCAGGCAATTATGGCTGCTGCAGCACCTGTTAATCAGGCAAAGTTCCCGGTAGGACTTGGTGTTACTATAGAGCAGGTAAGGCAAATAAGGCAAACCTTCCTGGATAACGTCTACAGGGCTGAGAATGAATTGTTGGGTTACCAGGAGACCAGACTTAAAACCCTGAACGATATTGAGTCAATAATTGGCGAACCGATGACCGAGGGTCTCCAGAGTGTTATGAATCAATTCTGGGACAGCTGGCATGAGCTTTCAAAGTCACCTGAAAGCCTGACGGTGAGAGCGCTTGTGAGACAGAGGGCAAGCGCGTTTGTTGACCAGGCAAATCATATAGGTGAACAGCTGGACAAATTGCAGGCTGACCTTGATTCGGAAATAAGGGTCAGAATAGACGAGATAAATTCACTGGCAAGCAACATTGCCGACCTGAACATCAAAATACTTAAGGCAGAAAACAGCGGCGATTTTGCCAATGATTTCAGGGATCAGAGGGCTGTATATATAGACAGATTGTCCAAACTGGTAAATATAAGCGTATTTGAAAGACAGGACTCCATGGTGGATATTGATGTTGCTGGACACTTTTTGGTTACCAGGGGAGAAGCAAGCAAGATGTATGCCGGAGAGAATGTGCTGGGAAGTTTATTCGTAGCTCCAAGGTGGGAGGATAATGACCAGCTGGTGGCTGTAAGAAGCGGTATTCTTAAAGGCCTTCTTGAAGCAAGGGGTGAGTCGGTTGTAGGAACGGTGGACAGTGTGAGCAACGGAAGCCCCAATGCAAAAGCCGATATAACCTTTGCAATCGACCTTTCGGACGATACCTTCGGGCCTGCCAATCTGGCCAATTTACAGGCCAATATGGCCCAGTTTATCGACCGGCTTGAAAACAAGGGAATTGATTATAGACTGAACCTTATAACCTTTGGAGGGGCTCCGGGAGCTGATATGCCACAGCAGTTTGCCGATAGGGCAGCCTTTGAAGCAGCAGTAGCCGGGCTGGCTACAAGGTCGGTTACTACCGATAATGATTTCTTTAGTGTAGTCAACAGGCTCCAGAATGATGTTACATACAGGGATGAAGCAAACAAATACCTTATGGTATTTACAAATGAAACCATACAGGGCGATGCCGTAAATGTAACCGCTCCTGCACTCCAGACACAGATTGATAACCTGAACCAGCTTGGCATGACAACATTTGTTGCTTCGGATGGAGCCTATCTTGGGGATACCAACCCCGAACCGGGCTGGCAGAGTGTTGCAAACAGCACGGGTGGAGCAATGTATGACCTGGCAGCGGTTGATTATGATGAACTGGGTCTGGCCATAAACAGCGATGTGAACGAAAAAATCAGTACCATTCCACCTTCAAGCGATTTAATCTCTGATGTTAAAAGACGACTTAATGCCCTTATCAATATAATTATGAGGGAAATAAATAGCTTGCATAAAACCGGTGTTGATTTGCAGGGGAACCCTGGACAAGACTTCTTTGTTAAGATTGACAGCAGCTATTCACTCAAGATGGGTAATATCCGAATCAATCCGGTATTATCTTCACTGAACATGGTTGCAGCAGCCAGGACGCCTGCTACAGGAGATAATGCCCTGGCCGAGGACATAATATCCCTAAGGCATAAGTCGCTGTTTGGAGATATATCTGATTTGCAGGATGGAGATGACTTTTACAGGTCAATAATCCTTACCATTGGAAACAACGGTAGGGAAGCCAATAGGGTTGTTGAGGGCCAGAGAAAACTGCTTGAGTCTGCTGAGAATCGCAGGACTGCGATATCAGGAGTGTCAATGGATGAAGAGATGTCAAACATGATTAAGTACCAGTATTCATACAATGCGGCTACAAAGGTTATTTCACTGGTGGATGAGTGTTTTGAACATATAATAAACAGACTGGGTACCCAGGGAAGATGATAATTGGCGGTTAGCTGTTGGCTATTGGCTTTTATAAGTTTAGTAGCCCACACATATGGCTAGGGCTTGAACCCAGCCCAGGCGTGGGACTACAGGAAGCAAGGATAGAGTTTTGGCTAAAAGCAGGAAGCTGACAGCCAATTGGGAGGATGAAAGTATGAGAGCATCATTTTTCGGTTTAAATCTTGCAATGACTGGTTTGTATGCAAGTCAGAGGGCTCTGGATATAACCAACCACAACCTGTCCAATGTAAATACACCCGGCTACTCTAGACAGGTGGTAAATCAGAGAGCCGATACACCTCTAGCCATGAGCGACGGAACCGGTATGATAGGAAACGGTGCACAGGTGTTCGGGGCTCAAAGAATAAGGGATGAATACCTTGATTTCAAATACTGGAGTGAAAATGTATCTTATGGTGAATGGGATATAAAGAAAACACTGCTTTCAGATATAGAAGCTGTATTTAACGAGCCCTCAGACAGCGGCTTCAATACAGTGCTTAATGAATTCTTCTCGGCTGTCCACGAGTTGTCCAAAAACCCGAGCAGTCTTGCGACAAGGGCTCTGGTAAAAGAGAAGGGTATCACCCTGGCCAACTACTTTAACAGCACGGCAGCCCATCTGGAGAAAATCCAGTCTGATACCAACTATGCAGTAAGGTCCAAGGTTGAAGAAGTAAATTCGTTGAGTGAGCAGATAAGGTCGCTGAACGAGCAGATATACAAGTTTGAAATACAGGGGGATGTTGCAAACGACCTCAGGGACCAAAGGGCCGTACTGGTTGACAAGCTTTCCAGACTTATAAAGGTAGATGCCCAGGAGGTCGTGGTAGGAAAGCTGTCCAACGGCAGGGACGACAAGAGATTCCAGATTGTAGCTGATGGAAAGTTTCTGGTCGATAACTTCAGGAGTTATAAGATTACATACCAGCAAAGTGATACAAAGAATAACCCTGAAGACATCCCGGGAATATTCAATCTCTACTGGGAGGACGGTACACCGTTCAACCCGGGGGGCGGAGAACTGAAGGGTTACATAGATGTGAGGGATGGCGCCGGAGACAGCAATAATGAATTCAAGGGAGTACCCCATTATATAAGGAAGCTGAACGAGTTCGTAAGGGTTTTCGCAAAAGCATTCAATGAGGGGTTCATCGACTATGACGGTGACGGCCTTATAGGTGCCGGAGAGGATAAGATAGGCCACGCTGACGGATATGGGCTTAACAGCGTAACCGGCGACCCACTGCCCGGTATAAGGTTCTTTACTATGAATTCCGTATCTTCGGCCACTTTTGTTGGAGCTGCTGTTCTACCGGATGATATAAATGCCCTTTATGATGATATAACGGCCAGAAACCTATCCCTTTCCCAGGACATACAGGACAGTGTAGATAATATATTTACCTCTACTACTGCCGGGGAAAAGGGGAATGGACAGATTCTACTCAACATAATTGATTTCAGACACGATTCGAAGGTATTTAATGAAGGTACGCCCGAAGACTTTATGAGGTCGCTGATTTCAAACCTGGGTATCGATTCCCAGCAGGCGGGGAGGATATCTCTGAATCAGGAGACAATAGTCAAACAGATAGACAATAGAAGAAGCTCAAATTCGGGAGTATCAATAGATGAAGAAATGGCCAACATGGTTAAGTTCCAGCATGCCTACAGCGCTTCGGCCAGGATGGTAACCACATTAAGCCAGATATATGACACGCTGATAAACAGGATGGGAAGATTCTAGTTTGGTTAGGAGGCAACAATTATGAGAATTACCAACAATATGCTTGTAAACAACATGATGTATAATATGGCAAACAACCTGGAAAGGATGGACAGGATTCAGCAGCAGCTTGCAACCGGAAAGAAGATAGCTGCTCCATCGGATGACCCCATCGTTGCCTCACGGTCTTTGAAAATGAGGACTGATGTGGCCGAGATACACCAGTATAAAAGGAATGTTGAGGACGCAGGGTCATGGCTGGAGATTACCGAAGCATCACTTCAGAATCTTGGTGATTTGCTCCACAGGGCAAGAGAACTGGCAATCCAGGGTGCGAATGGGTCGCTGACTACAGAAGATGCAAGCAAGATTTCCATCGAGGTAGAACAGCTCAAGAAGCAGGCAGTTCACCTGTCCAATACTACGTATGCAGGAAGATATATATTCTCCGGCTTCAAGACAGATCAGAATCTTATAGATGAGGCTACGGGATTGTATAATATTACGGTTGAAACAGCTGGACTTCTAAGAGAAGATATCAAGTATGAAATCGGAATAGGGGACAAGATAAACATCAATGTTCTGGGAAGTGAACTGTTCGGAGGAGCAGGAACAGCGGGAACGCCGCCCAAGCTTATAGAAGACCTGGACAATTTTATCACTGCCCTGAATACCGGTGACCAGGCTGGTGTAAGAACAGCGATAGACCGTATAGACGAAAACATTGATAATTTGCTGATGGTACGGGCTGATGTGGGAGCAAGGACAAACAGGCTTGACCTGACAAAGAACAGGCTTATGGCCGACGATACTAACTTTACTAAGCTCATGAGCCAGAATGAGGATGCCGATATTGCAGAGGTAATCATGAAACTTAAGAACGAGGAAAACGTATACAGGGCATCACTGGCAGGAGGAGCGAGGATAATTCAGCCTACACTAGTTGACTTTCTAAGATAACCAGCAATTTGACTTTAATTTAGAATCAATTACAACAGCTTTTCACAGGGAAGTGAAAGTTATGAATTTTCTACGGATAGAGCAGACTTATGGGAAGGTAGGGATAGAAACCCAGAATTCCCAGGTAAGGGTCAGTTCCCGGCAAAATAAATTGCAGATGAACCAGACCCATGCTAAAATAGAGATTGACAAGAAGCTCCCGGAGGTCTATATTGACCAGCGCGAGTGTTTTGCAACTGCGGGATTGAAGAATTACTATGAGCTTACCAGGGAAGCGGCTCAGCAAGGCATGCAGCAGGTAATGGAGTATACTGCCAGATATGCTGCGGACGGGGATGCGCTGGCAAGGATTGAACATGGGGGCAACCCTATTGCCGAGATAGCCTTGAGAAATTCGTATACCGAGCATGAGTTCAACATAGACCTGATTCCCAAGGTAAGACCCAAAATAGAATTTGATGGTCATATCCGTTTTTCAATGAAAAGGGGAGAAATAAATACCCAAATGTCTAATGAAGGCCTTGTCAGGATCAACTTCACCCAACCTGGAATCAGGGTTTATGTTGCCCAGCAGCCTTCTATAAGAATCCAGTATATCGGAAGCAATGTTGATACCTATGCATAGACAGGTGTCTCAATATACAAACTACATATTACCTGGGAGGAAACAGAAATGATTTTAAAGACCAAGTATTTCGACAATGTCGAAGTGAAAGAAGAAGACATAATTACCTTTGAACGCGGGCTCCCCGGGTTTGAAGACAGTAAGAGGTTTGTAGTGCTGTACAAGGTTGATAACGATAATCCGTTCAAGTGGCTGCAGTCGGTGGATAACGGTTCGCTGGCCTTTGTCATAGTACAGCCGCAGGTGTTCAAGGACCATTATGAAGTAAAGATTGATGAGCATGTAACAAGTGAGCTTGAGATAGAAGAACTCTCGGATGTGATTGTTTACAGTATAGTAACTATTCCCGAAGATATATCACAGATGACGGCAAACCTCAAGGCTCCAATCCTTATCAATGCCAAGAAAAATAAGGGGTGCCAGCTTCTGCTTGAGGATGAAAGATATGAATACAGGCATAATATTGTTGAGGAGCTCAGGAAGTTAGGAGGAAAGCAGAATGCTAGTGCTGACACGTAAGAAGAACCAATCCATAGTGATAAATGACGATATTGAGATAACGGTGATAGATATCCAGAATGACCAGATAAGAATCGGTGTGACTGCCCCCAAGAATGTACCTGTATATAGGAAAGAGGTTTATCTCCAGATAATAGAGGAGAACAGGAAGGCGGCAGAGAACAAGAAGGTATCGCTGGATGAATTGAAAAAGAATCTTAAGCTGTAATTTAAGTTATTAGGAAGTAAAGGCGCCGCAGAAATGCGGCCCTTTTTTCGATATAAAGTTGTAAATATCGAGTATTTCTGATACATTATCAAGCAAAGAGAATTTATTTCAGAAACTACTTGAAAGGACTTGCGTTGGATGAAAGTACTTGTTACCGGCGGTGCAGGGTTTATAGGAAGCAGGCTTGCGCTAGAGCTTGTTGAACAAGGCCACGAGGTGTTGGTGCTGGACAACCTCTCTGCTGGAAAAAAAGAAAACGTTCACCCTTCTGCCAGATTAATAAATGGAGATATAAGGGATTACAAGCTGGTACTTGAAGCTTCAAAGGGAGCCGATTGTATTTTTCACCTGGCCGCATTTGTTTCTGTGCCTATGAGCGTGGAAAAGCCGGACGAGTGCCGGGACGTCAATGTTGGAGGAACCCTCAACATAATAAAGGCAGCCGGAGAGAATGGAGTAAGGAAGATAATATTCTCATCAAGCTGTGCGGTTTACGGGGACAGGGTAAATACTGCGGCCAGTGAAGCCGATACTCCCAACCCTTTAAGCCCTTATGCAGTCTCCAAGCTTGAAGGAGAGAAGCTTCTCGAATCCTACAGCAAAGAGTTTGATTATTCTTATATAAACCTACGGTATTTTAATGTATTCGGAGAGAATCAGAATCCCGATTCCCCCTATTCAGGAGTCATGTCGAAGTTTATTTACAGGGTGCTGAGAAACCAGGAAATAGTAATCTATGGAGCTGGGAGCCAGACAAGAGACTTTATTTATGTTAGGGATGTAGTTAATGCAAATATACGGGCACTTACTTCGGATATCACAAACGAAGTATTCAACATAGGCACAGGTAAAGGCACATCAATAAATGACCTTGCAGGGATGATCATAAAAAGCTGCAGTTCAGATTCGCAAATCAGCTATGAGCCCGGTAAGCCGGGAGATATACACTTTTCTCTTTCAGATATAACCAAGGCAAAAGAGCAGTTAAGCTGGAGGCCCCGGCATGATGTAGAAGAAGCAATATCAACAACCATCCGATGGTACAAAGATAATTACTAATTTGAGTTATACAGAGAGGGAAGTTTCTTGAGCGAAGCGAATGACTGTGTCCCTCGTAATCAAAGAGGGAAGTTTCTTGAGCGAAGCGAATGACGCGTCCCTCTACCTTATATATAAGGAAAACAAATTAACCGCTCATAAGGACTACGAAATCAAGATAAACTGAATGCTTGTTATACAAATTTCAGACCGGAATTAATTCACCATCCAGGCTCAATAATTCCTAGAATTGACGTCCTGTCAATTCTTTCTGAAATTTAAGCATAACTTCGCATAGTTTATCTAAGATTTCTCCATAACTTATTCGCAATCTAATTTGTTTCCCTATACACTATTTATTGCACAAGTCAGATTACTAAATAAGCACATCGAAAAGCAAAAACCACGAAATAAAAAGAAAAAAGCCAGACTATGGCAGAAAAACTGCGCTAATTTTCACAAACCAGAATAGTTTAGGTAATTTGGACCATTTTGTCATTTAGGAAAAGTTAAACCAATCCGATATAATATATGTAAGGGTTTACTTCGCCCTTTCGGAAGATGAGGCGCCGTTTTTCGGGAAGGTGATACAAGCCCTTATAATCAAGGAAGAAAATACCTATTTCAAGGAGGAATGGTTATGAGAATCAATCACAACATTGCAGCACTCAACTCTTACAGACAGCTGGCAGCAAATAATACGCTGTCAACCAAATCATTGGAGAAACTCTCATCCGGTCTGAGAATCAACAAGGCCGGCGATGATGCAGCAGGTCTGGCCATCAGTGAAAAGATGAGAGCTCAAATCAGAGGTCTTGAACAGGCTACAAGGAATGCCCAGGATGGTATCTCACTTATCCAGACTGCAGAAGGTGCTCTTAATGAGACCCACTCAATCCTGCAGAGAATGAGGGAACTAGCTGTTCAGGCAGCAAACGATACCCTCAACACCGAGGATAGGGATGCTATATCATCAGAAATTACTCAGCTCACGTCGGAAGTAGACAGGATAGCCAATACAACCACCTTCAACGGTAAGAGCCTGCTTGATGGGACATTCGGACTGCAGGTTGATGGTGCATCTACTTTACTTACAAATACTGCTATAAGTCCGAGAATAGAATCAATAGATGTAGCAGGTGCGGAAAC
>JAWLCD010000040.1:0-15758 GCA_041687355.1 Clostridia bacterium
AGCCTGGGACTGTTGTACCGCAGCAGGTATGAACAACCCTACAACCAGTAAAGCAGCCAATGCAATAAATAATGCTGCTGCTTTTAACAGCTTACCATCCTTTTTCATAGCATATCTCTCCTTTTTAAAACGTCCTGTTCTTTACTCCTGATACCTGCCTGTTGAACAATCTTCCTTTTTCGTGCTTTCCTCCTTTCACATGAGTCTCCAATTCTGGCCTCTCTTGTTTCTAGTTTCACTTCCGCGCCGGCTTAGTTGAGCGCTGCGCTACTTCCAAACATTAACTTTTTAGGTAACAAATATTATATGTATTTCCGGTAAATGATTCAAGACTTCATATATGATATATTAAAGAATAAGAGAAACTCATATTAAACAGTTAGAAGAAGCTAAGTAAGAAGTCATTTCCAATTAACTTTTTAAGAATTTCTAACAGGTCTGAGATTGCCACCCCAGCACTCAATAAAAAGGTTATATAATAAGCAGTTTGAGTGCCGGGTCGCAATGACAGAAGCGGAGGCAGACCCAGAGGCTAAATTGGTTTTAATTCTTACTTATCCCATTCCGGATTAGCTTTTTTATAGTACAAGTATTCTGAATAAAAGAATAAAATAATCTATTCTAAATACTGGAAATATTTTAAAACATGTAATATAATATACTAGCAAAAATGTATTCATCGAAGTATCACTATTCTATATATTCCGGGTCATTTCTCGGGACTCGTCGGATTCCTTGCGGATGTTAACTGCGCAATGCAGGTTGAAATAAACGCGGACGTTGTTAATAAAGGAAACGAATAATTAAAAATATAAGGAGGTTAAAAAAATGAAAGGACGTAAAATGCTTCAGGTAGTACTGCTGTTGGTGTTGACACTGGCGTTGACTGTAAGCATTTCATATGCAGATGCGCCCCAGGTCAGCATAGCTGCAGTACAGGTGGACGGAGAGAAGGTGGCATTCAATCCAGGTGAGGAACCGGTCTTTATCAATGAACGCATCTATGTCACTCTAAGGACTGTTGGCGATGCGCTTGGCGCAGAGTGTTCCTGGGACGGTGAAAACAGAGTTGTTACCCTGGTTAGAAATGATAAGGCCATCATGCTCCCGGTTGATGCAGGAATGTACTATGTTGACGGAGCAGGCTATGCATACGACCAGGATATGGCTCCTCTCATGATGAATGGACGCACCTGGGTGCCTCTGCGCATGGTTTCTGAATCCTTTGGGGTCAAGATTAGCTGGGATGGCAAGACAAATACGGTCAAAATTGATTCCACCCAGGGCACTAAGCAGGTCGTGGCATCTGTTGATACGCCGGTTCTTGCGGCAGCATCGACACAAGAAGGAATCTGCGACGAATTCAAGTACATCCTGGAGAACGTGCCGTACACCGAGATAAACAAGGCTGGTAATATTATATGCTTTTTTGGGGAAAAAGGGAAAATAGCCACATATGACTCGGGTAAATTTTACATCAGAAGGTCAGGTAATATTTTCGGAATCATACAGGATGAATGGGATGAAGAAACATATTCCCATGTTGAGAAGACGGTTGCCTGTCTTATGAGTGAAAAAAGCGCAGCTACAATAGTAAATGAAATACGTAAGCTGCCAGATTTTGGGCAAGTAGCGCTCACCCTTGAGGGCAGAAAAGTTACAATCAAGGGTTATGGAATGTACGTTCATACAATAATATATTCTTAAGCCGGATTCTCCGGCTTTCATTTTTTTCTAATATTTTACATTAATCTCCACGAATATACTGGAACTGTGGTAATTTAGAGTGTATAATTAATATAAGAGAGTCCAACTCTGAACCTGAAAAACTTCAAGGAGGTCTTCTATTACCATGAATAATATCCCGGCCATTATTAAACTCCGGTTTGTACATATTATTACGGCTGTATTCATAATTTCGGTTTCTTTCATCTCTTATGCAGTGGGAAGCCAGCCGACAGATGCATCAAATCACTGGGCAGCCAAGGACATTTCAGCTGCAGCTTCTGAAGGGTGGGCATATACAGAAAACAGTAAATTCAATCCGAACAAGTCTGCCACAAGAGAAGAGGTTGTCTGGATGCTTGTTGGAGCCTGCGATATGGTCTGGCTGGACAATTTCGACGCCAATCAGAAAACCGACATGAGCAGTTTCAAGGATAAGGCATCCCCATGGTCGGAAGACAGGATGGCAGCCGCCATCGGCAACGGACTGATAAAGGGCTATCCCGACAATACGATAAAGCCTAAAAACCCTATAACTCGTGCCGAATTTGCGGTTCTCCTCAGCCGCCTTGTAAAAAGGGAACCGTCGTCCGGAACAGCTCTGAAATTCCGGGACAGCATCCCCGGCTGGGCGTTAGAAGGTATTAAAAAAATCCAGTCTGAGGATATTATAAAAGGATATCCCGACGGCACCTTCAAGCCCGGCTCAAATGTAACCAAGGCCGAAGCGCTGGTCATGATAAAGAGATGGAAGGACAAGGTTCCCCCGCCTCCCTGCGACGAGTTCATGCAGATTCTTGAAAGCATACCAAATATTGAACTGAGTACTGATAACACAACACTGATGTACTATAATAATGAACAAGAAAAAAAGCTTCCTGGCTCTGAAAATTTCTATATAAGACAAGAAAGTGTTCAAGTTTTCGCCTTTATAATTAAAGACCTCAATCAGGATACGTTAAATGCATTGAAAAAAGCATTGGAATCTTTCCTGTCATCTGGTTCTGACCAGCTAATAAGAGAATTAATTTCCCTTCCGTTTATGGGGAAAAAGAACTTTGTATTGGACGGTAAAACTATTAATATTACAGGAACTCCCGGATATATAGTTGTACACATTGAAAATTAAACTGTTATATACTAAAGATGGTTGCAGTAGTATATTTCTAAGCCGGAATTCTCCGGCTTTTATTTTTTAAATATTTAACATAAATCTCTATGAATATACTGGAACTCTGATAATTTACAGTAGATGCAGCCCAACCTTGGGGGGCTACGTACTTCTGCACCGGATTAGTTGAACTCTGCCTCACTTCCAGTTATTAACTTTTAACGTAATAAATATTATATGTTCCCGACAAATGATTTAAGACCTGTATATATGCATCAAGAATTTTTGAATTTTATTATACAATTTAAAGTAATTTTTTGTAGTATTCTTTACATTTTTGTAAAATTTGGTTGGCAACTGTATCTAAGGCGTGATATCTTTATATTATCTATTTTCAAATAATTATGACAATATTTTTAGCTATTCTATTAAAATGTTTGTAGAAATTTACCCTGACTATAATAAGAAGGGGGGATGTAAAACAGCTGCAAAAGTGGACGTAAGCATTTTGGGGATGTGCAGAGTGATTAAGGTTGAAAGTATGCGGAAGAACGGTAAGTCTGAAAAGAAAGGTTTCACTTAAACAAGGACGTAAAGGAGGAATTCCTGTGAAAAAAAGAAAATTATATAAAATAGCTAGTGTAATAGCGTTAATATGTTTTCTCTTTGTTTTTGGTGTTCAACCTGTATTAGCTGAGTATACTTTTGAAAAAGGTAATCCGGAAACGTATAAGTTTAGACCATATCCATCTAAGTGCGTATATTATGAAGTTACTGGAGGTCCAGGTGCAACGGCAGCTATGGCGTCATTTTCAGGATATTTAATTGCTCCCGAGGTTAAATCGCTTCAACTTCTTATTACACAGTTGACAGGGGTATATACATCTACTCAGTATTACTATAAGCTATCAAAGGCAGTATACTTAAGAAAAGTAAAAGTTCCGGAACGGAAATACCGGTTCTCGGGTCCATTAGTTAATGTATATTACTGGGAGCAGAAGGTAGACCATAAATTATGGATAGTGGATACTGAAACAAATAAGACTACATTCAGCAAGTTTTTTAAAGGTAACTGGACACCAATTGCTGCACATGATGACGATATAGGTATAAATATTACACCAGCTAGGGTTTTGCATAGAGCAGACCCTGTGCTAAGTGATGCAATCAGGTATCCAAGTTCAGGCCAGCTTGAAAGAACATACAGAAGCAAGTAAATATTAACATGTTATATTTTAGAGCTGCCAAGTAAAAGGCAGCTCTAATTTTAGTTATAGCAAACATAAGTTTAATCAAGGAATTATATTTTAACCTGGTATACCTTTTATTTTAATATCTGTGATATACTAACATTGAAATTATATTTTGTTAAATTGAGGGGTGAATAGATTGAAAATAACTAAAGAAAATCTCAGGAATCTTACGTTGATAGTATTAGCCATCTTGGGAGTATTCCTTTTATTTAGTCCAAATATCAATACACTTCAATTAGGATATGCACTTTTGTTAGTATCAATCATGATGAACCCGGTAACAGCAAGCTTAATAAGAAGGTTTATAATAAAGAAGAGAATTAATAATGCCAAGTTGAATAAGGTGCTTTCAAACATAATAGTAATTACCATATTCTCTTTTCTTTTCGTAAATCTTGCAGGTGTTGACGTTACAATTAAGTACGTTGTATATTATATTTTCCCAATAATTGCGGGAGTTGCAAATGCTATAGGCGAAAAATAGCTAATTATATGAGCTTCTTGGTATGTATTAATTAAAGAATAAGAAAAACTCATATCAAAAACAATTATCAGAGGCTGGTCCATTAGTTCCGGGTCAGCTTCTTTTTATAGTACAAGTATTCTAAATAAGAAAATAAAATAATCTATTCTAAATACTGGAAATATTTTAAATCATGTAATATAATATAGTAGCAAAAATGTATTCATCGAAGTATCATTATTCTACATATTCCGGGTCATTTCCCGGGACTCGTCGGATTCCTTGCGGATGTTAACTGCGTAATGCAGGTTGAAATAAACGCGGACGTTGTTAATAAAGGAAACGAATAATTAAAAATATAAGGAGGTTAAAAAAATGAAAGGACGTAAAATGCTTCAGGTAGTACTGCTGTTGGTGTTGACACTGGCGTTGACTGTAAGCATTTCATATGCAGATGCGCCCCAGGTCAGCATAGCTGCAGTACAGGTGGACGGAGAGAAGGTGGCATTCAATCCAGGTGAGGAACCGGTCTTTATCAATGAACGCATCTATGTCACTCTAAGGACTGTTGGCGATGCGCTTGGCGCAGAGTGTTCCTGGGACGGTGAAAACAGAGTTGTTACCCTGGTTAGAAATGATAAGGCCATCATGCTCCCGGTTGATGCAGGAATGTACTATGTTGACGGAGCAGGCTATGCATACGACCAGGATATGGCTCCGCTCATGATGAATGGACGCACCTGGGTGCCTCTACGCATGGTCTCCGAATCCTTTGGGGTCACCATAACCTGGGATGGCAACAAAAATACGGTCAAAATTGATTCCACCCAGGGCACCAAGCAGGTAGTAGCATCTGTTAACACGCCGGTTCTTGCGGCAGTATCGACACAAGAAGGAATCTGCGACGAATTCAGTCAGATTCGCAAAAGCCTTATGATGAATACAAAACTGAGTGCCGATAATAAAATACTGTGTTACTATAATAACCAAGAAAGACACCTACTAGGCTCGGAAAATTTTTATTTAAGAAAAGAAAGTGACCGAATCTTCGCTTTAATAGTTAATGACCTCTATCAGGATACATTGGATGCATTAAGGATAGCTTCAAAACCTTTCCTGCCATCCAGCTCTGGTCAGTTAATAAAAGAAATAACCTCCCTTCCGTTTATGGGAAAAAAGAAACTTGTATTGGATGGTAAAACTATTAATATTACAGGAACTCCCGGATATATAGTTGTACACATTGAAAATTAAACTGTTATATGCTAAAGATGGTTGCAGTAGTATATTCCTAAGCCGGAATTCTCCGGCTTTCCTTTTTTTCTAACATTTAACATGTAACATGAATCTCCATGGATATACTGGAACTTTGATAATTTACAATGTATAATTAAAATATAAGGTATAGTGATACTCTCATCCTTAAAAACTTTAAGGAGGTAAAATACATATATGAAAAGATTTATCTTGAGTTTAATAATACTTCTTTTATTCTCTCTTCTATTCTCTCTTCCTATTTTTGCCGCAGAAAGTGTCACTCTTTCAGAAATCACAGCTGGAGGACTAGGTTCCGAAAACAGTCTGGTCAGGCAGATGATAAAGAGTTATAATGATAATTATGGGGATAAATACGGAGAACTTAAAGAAAGCATTACGTTACTTGATGGGAAAACATATGAAGCCAATAACGCTGTAGCTAAAAAATACGGCTTTATAGTATATGGTACACCAACCGATATAAGTAGTGTAATTACCAGTGGTCTCGGAATAGTTCCGCAGGAGTTAAAACAAGCTTATCCGGCATACGGCGGGGAGATGGAATACAGGTATTTGGGCTTTACTCCTAACGGGTTTCCTTTTACCAATGACCGGTTCCCCAATGATGCAGGCCCTTCGGATTCCCAGTGGGCTAACAAATGGATTTGGGAAGCCTGGGAAAAACCCAATGGAGCTCATCCCCCTCAACCATTAGTGCCAGGCAACTTCGACGAAAGCCACCCCAAACATTTTGAGGCCATTGGATGGATTAGAGAGGCCATTGACAACGAAGACAAGGAATGGTTCTGCAACGTAAAAAAAGACATGAACATGTGCAGCAAGCTTGACGGCACTTATGAGAACAGCAGCTACTACGGCCAAGACCTGACAAGATACTTTTCCATAGTAAGCCCCCTCACCGACTATACGGCATTCAGCTGTGTGGGCTGGCATATGAAGGGTGGAACCCTCTACTACAACACTTTCGTGACACCTCCACAAACGCCGTCCTCTTGCGACCTTGCAGTTGAAATAGTATCGACAGGAACCCTGAGCTCACCCAAGGCAAAAATCAGAACCACAATAGTGAACGACACCGGTTTGGGTAGTACAGTACCCCGGGTCTTCTACCGCTGTATAGTTGGAGGCGAGGTCAAGCCCTGGGTTGTGGACGAGCTTACCATTACCAAAACCGGCGAAACCCAGGACTTAGAGCTTAGCTGGGCAGCCGAACCGGGAAATGAAGTATTAATCCAGGCAATAATTAATCCTGTACTTGATGAATCGGGCAATCCACTCTTCAATGCCGACTGGACGCCGGTTGAAGAAGGCAAAAGGCTGATTAATGAGACCGACTACGATAATAACTTTGATGAGGCTGACATTAGCTCCCCTTCGCCTTATGCCGACGAGAAAAAGTTTCTTGAGTTTGAATATGAATTCCATCCTGTTGTCCCGATAAAAATTAACCCAAGTACTAATGCCGGTAGAAATGAACACAGGATATTTACATACACACCCAACACCATAATCATGGAGTCAAGCATATATACCGAGACTATTGAAATAGCCTTCCGTGACACCTATAAGCTTATTCTTACACAGAAAGGAAACGGCAGTCCTTCGTACCAGCAGAAAAGGGGTTCAAACAATACGGACTGCTTCTACAATGTCAGCCTGACTGTTCAACAGGTTAATGTAAATTCTGCAGCTGCGACTTCTTCATATGAGTATACCGCAGAAAAGAAAAAAGTATGGACACTGAGGTTCTCGCTCAAAAACTACTCCATATACCCGGCGCCCCATCCGGACGAACCCCAGTTTGACATACTCAAGATTGAGGCCTTTGACCATAATGGTCAGAAGATAAAGTTCCCATATGCCGAAATCAATCCTCTGTATTACTCGGTAAACATACGGCAAACAAAGCTTTTCAACCTCAGGGTAAGCGATGTTAAGGATATATACTGGAAATACGTATTCAACCATTCCTCGGGCAGCCCAAAGGAATATAACGACCTGCAGGACAGCAAGCCGTCCGAACCGCCCTTCGGCGTTATGAAGATGCCGGTTGCCGGCAATCAGGCAAACAACAACAGGTTGATTTCCAAGGGCTATGCAGTTCAGATGAAGATAGATACTGAAGGGCTCCAGGCCTCAGATGATTCCCTGGTAATCAGGCCTTCATTCTGGTGGTATGATGCCGCCGCCAAAGACTTCAAGGAAGCAGACCTGTATTACGATATCGTCAATAAAAATCTATACAATGTACCCATTGAATCAGACTCAACTATACTTTCAGATAAACTCGACAAGGTGGTAAGCGCATATCCGGTAAGTCAGCGCAGTGCAGTCAGGCAGGTCTATAAAGATAATATGCTAGACAGTTACAGCCGCCTGACCATAGAACCTGCTGAAAAACTGTTTGAGGACAAGATACTGATGAGCGGGAGAAAGATATGGGAATTCAGGAGCAACAGCCTGGATAACCCGGACAACTACTATAAGCGTTTTCAGGTTTACAGGAATACATGGACATTCACCTACTCGCTGCATCCGGCCACCAAAGCCTTTCTGAAAGGCGCAAACCCCAATACGGCTAGGCCGCTGACCGGCGCAATCCTGGTAAACTTAAAGATTGTATCCAACAACGGCACCGATAATACCTGGTACAACTATACCAAGCTGGAAGATACCTGGAATAACTCCAACGGCAGCTCTCCCCTGAACTTCACCACGAGTTACGACACAGGAAGCGGAGGCCATGGAAATACTTTCTACTTCAACCTTGACTGGAGCGCGCTTGACGATTACTCTACACAACAGAAGTGGTAGAAGTCAACCAATTGCGAGAGGTGATATATATGAAAAGGATTGCATTTAAAAAACTTCTGTTCGTACTGTTTCTGGCTGCAGTACTGTTCAGCTCCGGTAGTTTTGCACTGGCAAGTTACGGCTATACTGGTCCGGACAGTAATCTTGTGGTTACCGGACCAATATATTTTTCGCATGATGCATACAAAACCACGTTCTATATGCATCATGAAAGTGAAAACAAAAGTGAGATAGTCAGCCGGTCTACATTCTACGTATATCTGCGCGACGGCAGCTATTCAGAAAGAGTGGGAACTGCCGTAAAAATCGGAAGCAGCTTCTACGTTGATGAAGAAGACCTGAGTGACTGGATAAGCATGTTCAATGGTTCATACGGCTGCAATTATGACCCTGTTGAAAACATATGGAGCGTATCCATTTCGGAAGACAACTATGTCAAGAAGAATACTCCCGTGGTCCGTGTAACCTCCAGGACTGATTACTACGATGAATATGCGTACTGTCTGTTCTGCGGTGACGATGACCGCATAACATCAGAAATTGACCCGCCATATAAATTCGTCAATCTGAAAACCGTAGCCCAGTTGTGCGGCGCCGGGTTCAATCCGCCTGCAGGCAGCAGCAATCAGATTAATATTGATATAACAAGCAAGCCTGATACTGAGCTTATTCCTGAAAAAAGCTACATCAGATTGAAAGAGGGTACAAGTGAAACCATTAAAATAAAGGTTAAGGCTGTCACGTACAATAAATATAACAACAACAGCATGGACATTTCATTCGGTAAGGTCGAAGGTCCCAATATTACATTAAACCCTGCAATAGACGCTTCTCCGGAGCTTACCCCGGATGCCTCGGGCATGCTTGTTTATGAAAAAGATATCAATGCAACCTTTTCAAAGGTAGGCGTATACAAATTCTCCCTGCTGGTAACAGACGGGGTAAACAGGCAGAGTGCTCCGAGACTTGCAATAGTATATGTACAGAAAGATACACCCATTACCGTCCCTACGGCTGATGTAATAGACAGTAAGGCTGAATCGGATGGACTTGGCGCAATTGAATCCCAGCTTGGCCTCATAAAGGTTGAAAAACCGGCTGAGCCTTCTGGAAGGCCTGAGATAAGGGTTCCGGCAACTGAGCAGTTTATCTTCAGCGTCAAGTTCTCAACACGCGGTGAGAAAAATGAAAGCGGTTCAAGCTACAGGAGTGCAAGAAATCCTTCAAGGGTTAAATACCGTGTAAGCCTGGGCACCGACTGCAACCCCGAATCCCCTTCATACGGACAGCCGATAATACTTTCCGGCAACCTGGTAAAATCCTTCCAGAAGGATACATACAACTGGGTAACTGTTTGCAGGACTAATAGTAAAGGCGAAACAACCTGCCACCAGATTTGGGTTTGTACCAGGAAGGAATTTGAGTACAGGAAAATAATAACCGTACCCAAGGGGACCCGGGACAACTGGTACACAATAACCGTCCAGGCTACCGATAACAGAAGTCTTGACTTGAATGAGAATATTGAACTTGAGGTATATACACCCTTGAGAAATACATTCCGGTTGAAGAAAACTATCGACCCGCTCTACCCGGACAGGCAGCACCAGTCCAACAGCAGTCACAGCTGGGAATACGATTCCCTGTAGACTTATTAAGAGGCCTTTGGATATCCAAAGGCCTTTCTTTTATAATATCTCTCTCAGTCTATCCTTCATAAGCTGCAGGGCCCTGGCTCTGTGGCTTATCTTGTTCTTCATATCAATATCAAGCTGAGCCATAGTTGAGTTGTACTCCCGCATGTAAAACAAGGGGTCATACCCGAATCCATTACTCCCTGCAGGCTCATGCGCAATTTCTCCTCTGCATTCCCCTCTCACAACGTAGTGCGAACCATCCGGCAGAACCACTGCTATCGAACATACGAATCTGGCAGTACGATTGCTTAATCCCTGCATCATGGAAAGGAGCTTAGCATTATTTTTCCCATCATCAGCCTCATCTCCGGCAAACCTTGCGGAGTAAACTCCCGGTGCGCCGCCCAGGCTGTCCACCTCAAGGCCGGAATCGTCGGCTATGACAATCCCGTCGGTTAGGGACTTAACCGACTTTGCCTTTATCAGCGCATTATCCTCAAATGTACTGCCGTTCTCCTCTATCTCAATATCTATACCTTCTTCATTCATGGATACTACGTCAACAGGCATGTCCGAAAGAATCTTTTTAATCTCTCTTACCTTTCCTTCATTTTTTGTTGCAATCACTATCTTGTGCAGCATCCTCACCTCACATTGTCCACTTGCAGCTTCCCAAGAATTTCTTTCTCAACCTCAATAAGCTCTTGTATACCTTTTTCAGCATAAGAAATCATCTGCTCATAATCCTTCTTGGTAAAGGGCGATTCCTCCCCGGTTCCCTGGATTTCAATGAATTCTCCGGCATCGGTCATAACTACATTCATATCAACCTTTGCCTTTGAGTCCTCCTCGTAAAACAAATCAAGGAGTATATCTTCATCGACCTTCCCGACACTTACAGCCGCAACATAATTTGTAACAGGTACCCTGTCTATCATTCCCTCTTTAACCATCCACCTGCAGGCATCCACCAGGGCAATAAAACCTCCGGTTATTGAAGCCGTTCTTGTACCTCCATCGGCCTGAATTACATCACAGTCAATGGTTATAAGCCTTTCACCAAGAGCCTCGATATCAACCACCGACCTCAAAGCCCTTCCTATCAATCTTTGTATTTCACTTGACCTGCCGTTGAGCCTCAGTCTGCTGATATCCCTCATGTTCCTTACAGCTGTTGCTCTCGGCAGCATGGAGTACTCTGCCGTAACCCAGCCCTGTCCGGTCCCTTTCTTAAAAACCGGCACCTTGTCATCAACCGAAGCCGTACAAATGATTTTTGTATCTCCCGCTTCAATCAGAACCGAACCTTCGGCATGCTTAGTATAATTTCTTGTAATCTTTACTGGCCTTAATTCATCAGGCTGTCTGCCATCTTGACGAGTCATTGCTCTCCTCCTTACTTTATCATACTTTTCGGTCCCCATACCCATCAGGATGGGTGCTATGCCACTTCCATGCAGTATCGATTATAGTTTCAAGGCTGTTGAACCTCGGTTTCCATCCGAGTTCTTTTATTATCTTTTCTGATGAGGCAACCAGCACTGCAGGGTCTCCAGGTCTTCTGGGTGCTGTCTGCCTGTTTATTCCCCTACCTGCAACTCTTTCGGCGGCTTCAATTACCTCATTTACAGAAAATCCTCTGCCGTTGCCAAGGTTGTACACACCACTTTCTCTACCTACCCTAAGTGAATCTAGTGCAAGAAGATGAGCATCGGCCAAATCGGTTACGTGAATATAATCCCTTATACATGTTCCATCCGGTGTATTATAGTCACTACCAAAAATAAGGACTTTTTCCCTTTTTCCAAGTGCAGTCTCCATCACTATGGGTATAAGATGTGTCTCGGGGTTATGGTCTTCGCCTATCTTTCCGCTGGGATGTGCTCCTGCTGCATTAAAGTAGCGAAGGGAAATATATTTTATACCATGGGCGCTATCAAACCACCTTAGCGCTCTTTCTGTAGCCAGTTTGGTCTCACCATAAGGGTTCTCGGGAATGGTCTCATCCTGCTCCTGTATTGGAGTGGTCTTAGGCTCGCCATACACTGCTGCAGTTGACGAGAACACAATCCTTTTTACATCATACTCTTTCATCTTTGAAAGCAGTAGTAGTGTGGCTGCTAGATTATTGTTGTAGTACAGCCCAGGGGCTTCTATACTCTCTCCTACAAGGGAGTATGCTGCGAAGTGAATGACCGATTCAATATCATTTTCTTTGAAAACCGCATCAAGCATCGATTCATCCCTAAGGTCGCCAATATAGAGTCTTCCTTCGGGGACAGCATTCCTGTGGCCCTTCTCAAGATTGTCCAGTATAACTGTTTTTTCTCCTTTTTTAAGCAACTCCACTATTGTATGGCTGCCGATGTACCCGGCCCCACCTGTTACAAGCACCGCCATGCAGCTTCCCCTGCTTTCCTCTTTTAGTAATTCATGTATATTATAGCACACATCCTCATTTCATACTCTACAAATTACTTAGTTTCTCCCCATTCCTTCTAGATTTATGAAGCTATCCGGTACATCACCAATAATCACCGTCTCAGCAACCGGAACCTTTGTCACCACCTTTGAATCTTTCTTCACAAATGGGACAATAACCAAAAGCTTGCTTGTGATTTCAAGGTAAATTCTGTGTCTTGTCTGGTTTATTCCTGCCGAAACAAGCTCTGTTTTAAAATCCATATCTATATTTCCATATGGAATAACCTTTGCAGTAAATTCCGGCCCGCGGTTTGCCAGAAAACTGTTGCCGAATATATTCCCCAGCGGAACCTTCACATACATATAATCCATCTGTCCCAGCCTCTCCTGCATTGCTAAGGCCATTTCTGCTGAAATCCGATTCATCATGACTATATTGGCCTGAACTGCAGTAATCCTTGAGGTTTCATCCTTCTGCAGCAGTATCAGGTCGTCGTACCTTATATCTGCCATTTTCTCATTCATGATGTCAGTAGCAATTACTGTAGCCTCATGCTTAACCCTGGCTTCAGCCAGAGCAGTAATTACTGGTGAAATCTGTGAACTGGCTGAGTTAAACATAACCATGGCTGTCAGTAGGAATAAGAAGGAGAATATCAAAAAATTTGTCCCGTCATTCCTTCTTCCGAATAGAACCCCCTTTCTTCTTACTAAAAAAAAGTGGATTTTTCTTTTCACTATATGCTTTAACGTATGTATTACCCTCACCCCCTAATTAATACTGAGGAAATAGAATATTTTTAAAAACATCTGTTTTCTGGAGTTACAATCTGTTATAATTGTTTTGTAAGTTATTGCTGTCGTAATCCGCACTTCTAATTTATCTTCAGACTATGTTCTGCACTTAAAGTAAAATTATATACACATAACATTATCCAGTAGGGTTTGAAACCCTCAATATATGCTGAATCTAGGGGGCACACAAATGTCTAGCGTAATTAAGGGTCAGAAATTCTTCTCTATAATATTAACTGTGTTTGCTTTAGTTGGAATTATTCAGCACTACCTGTTGTTCTCGGGAATTAAAAGCTACTTCCTTTATCCCTACCTTGGAATAATACTTATCAGTGTAGTAAACCTTCTTACTGTAGAAATTACCAATAAGAAGCTTTTTATATTCTATCTGTTCAGATTTGTAGAACTGTGCTTTGTCTCCATGCTAATAATCATGGGCGATATAAGTTTAAGCACTCTTTTTATGCTGGCAGTGCTGATAATTGCCACTTGTCTGTTTAAGGGCTCAAAAGGGGCAGTGATAATTTCCATTACCGCCCTTACAAGCTTCGTATTATCTGCCGTATTCAGATATATATTTGCCCCTGTAAGCAAGGCCGATATATATATATTTATTCTTGATGCGGTATCCATAGCCCTGATAGGACTTTTTTCCTACCTGTTTACATCTGCATATGAAAAGATATTTAACGACCTTGAACTCGCACACGATGAAGCTACCAAGACCAACTACCTGCTTAACAATACAATAGCTGAGCTCAGTACACTTCAGGAAATCAGTAAATTTGCAAACAGCGTACTTAATATCAAGGAACTTATCAATATAATAAATGATATGATTATAGGCGTAATTGGTGTTAATTACTGTTCTATTTTCCTTATTGATGATGCCACAGGAAATATATATCTTGAGGCAACGAATATCCGTGACAAGGAAGTACTCCAGAATATTAAACTTACTGTAGCATCAAAATATTATTCGAAATTTAAATCCAGAGGATTAACAATGGATGAGGGCAGGATTGAAGAATTTGAGAACTACCCCAATGCAGCTGAAAGGGATATAAAATCTTTCCTTATTACTTCACTGCAGTCACACAGAAATTTTCTTGGCGTTATAGTAGCAGAATCCTGCTTCGACGGAGTTTTTGAGGAAAGAAAGAAAAACATGATTAACACTATATGCAATCAGGTAAGCATTGCTATAGAGAATGCCGTCATATACGATAAGATGGAGAGGCTTGCCACAATAGACGGACTTACACAGGTTCATAACAGGCGGTACTTCAATGAAAGGTGCCTTAGTGAGTTTGCCAATCTTTCCAAGTCTGCCTACGTATCAGTAGCAATGATAGATATTGATAATTTCAAGAGGATTAACGACACTTATGGTCATATGCTAGGTGATGCTGTACTCAAGAAAGTTGCATCAATCATCAGCTCTACTACATGTGCTGCGAATTCCGAGGACTTTCTTGTTGCCAGGTATGGCGGTGAGGAGTTTGTAATACTTATGAGAAATACAGGCCTGGAAACAGCCTATACAACTCTCGAGGTTGTAAGAAAGAATATTGAGTCATGCAGTGTAGACGACGATGGAGAAAAAATCAGATTTACCGTAAGTATTGGTGTTGCTGAGTATCCGTCAACCTCGAGCGATGTAAAACGCATACTTCAGGATGCTGACACAGCCTTGTATAAAGCAAAGGAAAGTGGAAAGAATATGGTTGTTATTGCAGACAGTATCAAATAGTTTCTGTACATTAGAAAAGTCCTATCTCTAGGACCCCTAATTTATAATAATACATTTTGACTGCCAACCGCTCAGGCAAGTAATCTGATATTTTTCTCTAGAATATCTACATCATTACTGAACAGCACAACAAGATCCACAGGTATTATATTCTTCTTTAGAAGGTAGCTGAGTGCACACAGCTTTTCGAAAACTTCCTTATTGTCGGAGTACCTTTGCTTTAAAACCTCCAAATTTTGCTGTACCAAGGTATCGTACACTTATTTCACCTCCTTTTGTTTCTTTGTAATATATCGACGCAAGAATTTATTATTTACATCAAAACTAGATTTTAAACTGTCAATGTTTTGGTTTGTCTATAGATTTAAAACACAGCAAAAAGAGCAGCTGTTAGCTGCTCTTTTTGATATATAAATCCGGCGACTACCTATTTTCCCGGGCGGTCTCCCGCCAAGTATTTTCGGCACGAGGGAGCTTAACTTCCGTGTTCGGTATGGGAACGGGT
>JAWLCD010000041.1:0-15071 GCA_041687355.1 Clostridia bacterium
CTGTATCATGGATGAGGCTTCTTCAAGGGTGGAGGATGTCTCCTCTATGGACGCCGCCTGCTCCGAGCTTCCTTCTGCCAGCTGCTGGCTGGTTGCAGACAGTTGGTCGGAGGCTGAAGCCACCTGGGAAACACTTTGATCCAGATTGCTTGCCGTGGAAAGTATAGGTATCGATATTGAACGGGCCATAAAGAATGAAAAGAATAAACTGCCTACTATTATTACGATAGCAACACCAAAAACAACCATAAAGAGTTGGGTCAGCTCCCTTTCGACATCATCGACATAAATGCCCGTTGCTACACCCCAATCCCATTCCGGAAACAATTTTACATAGGAAATCTTAGGCGCAGGTTTGCTGATTCCGGGCTTAGTCCAGACATAATCTACAAAACCTTCTCCTTCCTTTTTGCAGAGGTCAACAAAGTCTAAAATGAATCTTCTTCCATTTGGGTCTTCAACAGTTGTCCAGTCTGTATTTTCCTCCTCTGGAGAAATGGGGTGGGCAAGCATATACCCTTTCATATCGATGATAAAGAAATATTCTCCATCGCCATATCGTAAATTCTTGACTACTTCTTTTGCCATCTTTTTTGCCTGTTCCTCAGATATGACCTTTGCCTTGGCCTGTTTTGAGTAGTAATCCAGTATTCCCCAGACACCTTCAACAACATGCTTGGTTTTTAATTCTTTTTCTTCATACATTGTATTCCTTATTTTTGGATACAGCCACGCAAGTAGTAGCGAAAAACAAATAGTGATTATTACTCCCTGCAAAAGAATTCTTGTTGAAAGCTTGAGATTTCCTAACATTATCACCCTTCCCTCCCCTAAAGTATTTTACGTGCTTGGCTTTTGATAATAAAAACTTCTGTTTGGCTCTTAGTCCCGGCGCAAAGGACTATAATATCTGCACAAACAGAATATTACATTATAAATAAAATTTTGTCAAAATTGCTTTTTTATTGTCGATTTTAGTATTTATATAGTGCTGTCAGTTCATATTTGCACAAGTAGACGGCGGCGGACCCGGAATATTCCGGGTCCGCCGCATTCTACTCTATAGGGAAGTAAGGGTTTAGAAGCTTTCGGTATCTTCTTCCAAAGGTATTACCTCTTCAGGGTTTATCTCCCTGGTTTTTGCGCCATGTTTTGCTGTCACACTCCTACTTGTCCTCTTTGTTCCGGCTTCACCGGACGGAAGTTTCCCGAAAGCTCTGCTCCCATGTTCGGCAGTTCTTAAGCTACCGGTCTTAGCACTAAGCTGCTTATCCGAAGTATTTACATCTGTATTGCCTTTTACCAGTTTTATAAGCTGTCCCACTACATCCTTCATACTTACCGCCTGGGCACTGAGTTCTTCTGATGCCGATGCGCTCTCTTCAGCATTTGCGGCATTCTGCTGGGTTACCTTTTCCATTTGCGCTATTGCCTTGTTTATCTGCATCATGCCCTGTGTCTGTTCCTGGCTGGCTGCGGCTATTTCATCCATAAGCTCATTTACCTTCTTGGACTGGAGTGTTATTTCTCCCAGTGACTCTGCTACCATCTTTGATATACTTACTCCCTGTTCGGACATATCAATATTTCTTTCTATTATGGCTGCCGTATCCTTTGCAGCCTGAGCACTTCTCTGAGCAAGGTTTCTTACCTCCTCGGCCACCACTGCAAATCCCATTCCTGCATCTCCAGCCCTTGCAGCTTCAACTGCTGCATTTAGCGCCAGTATATTGGTCTGAAATGCTATATCGTCAATAACCTTTATTATCTTTGCTATCTGATCGCTGGACTTCTTTATCTCCTCCATGGACTCCATCATATCCCGCATCTCTGCATTACCCTTATCTGCTGAAGCTTTAGCCTGACCTGCAAGCACAGCTGCCTGCTTGGTGTTCTCTGAATTCTGCTGTATCATGGATGAGGCTTCTTCAAGGGTGGAGGATGTCTCCTCTATGGACGCCGCCTGCTCCGAGCTTCCTTCTGCCAGCTGCTGGCTGGTTGCAGAAAGCTGCTCGGACGCCGATGCTACCTGAGCAGCATTCTCATTTAAAGCTTCAGCTACAAAATTAATAGGTTTGGTAATTCCCCTTGTTAGTATTATGGCTAATGACAGTCCGAGTATCATCGCAGTTAGAGAAAATACTATTATCAGATTTCTATTCGCCATCATTTCCCTCTGCATCAGCTCTTTCTGGCTTGCCCGTCCTTCTTCACATGTATTCGTTATTTTGACTTGAACGTTCCTCATTTCATTTTCTAATCTCTTAATCTCCTGCGCAGCCGAATTATATTCAGCAGGTTGGGACTCTTTGTTGATTGTCTTTATATTCCCTTGCTGAGTAATATAATCACTAAGTAATGGTTTATATAGGCCAATTTGATTAATTATTTCACTCATTCTCTGCTTATCATCTACAATTATGAGTTTATTATTAAGTTCATTTGCCAGCTTTAACATCTCATCCGCACAATTTGCAGCCTCGTCAGCATACTGCTTATCCCCTGTATTGGTAAAGGTTTTTCTGGCATCTCCCATTTGTAAGGCCGACTTAACCAACCTATTCATATCATCAGCTTTTTCTACTCGTGAATTTATGCTTATAGCACTAGTAATACCGATATAAGCTATAATTGCAGTTAGAATTAATATAAAAACAAAACCTCCAATCAGTTTATAACTTAACCTCATGTTCTTTAGCATTTTGACCCCTCCAGCTTTATCTTATTAAGTACTTCAAGTTCATCGCAATCAAGAATTCTTTCAATATCAAGAAGTAGTATTACCTTTTCCCTCACCTTACCAACTCCGGTCAAAAATTCAACGTTTTCATAGGAACCATATTCAGGCGGAAGTTCTATTTCAGCAGATTGAATATTTACTACCTCTGACACGGCGTCCACAACCATACCAATCTGTTTTTTCATCTTGTCCAGCTGTATTTCCGCCACTATTATGCATGTCCTCTCGGTATATTCTTTCTCCTCCATGTCAAATTTTAGCCTTAAATCCATTATAGGTATTATTTTTCCCCTTAGATTAATAACTCCCTTTATGAACTTCGGGGTCTTGGGTATGAAGGTTATCTCCATCATACCTATTATCTCTTTTACCTTATGGATAGGAATACCGTAATCCTCTTGTCCTAAGACAAATGTTAGATACTTTCCTCCTTCAACTTCCATAATTAACTTACCCCCTTTACTATTCTCTACATGTATCTACCGAAATTTATTTGATTTCCAATTTCACCTCCCCATGGATAAGCTGCCTCTTTTGCTCATTCACCAAGCAAATTTGCAATCCTTTTGTTTTGCTTTTATAGCTATAATACACAGACATCTGCCAATTCCTTTTACACCTTCTTTGCTAACTTCTTCATGAAAACAGAATTGAAATGGTTCTTGAACTGGATACTTGAAGCTTTTGTCAATTTATATTGTTTACAAAGAAATTCCTTTAGTACGTAAATAAGCAATTATTGTTTGCATATAATTCATTCAAGTATTAATTATATATACATATTGTATATAAGTCAATATATGTATTTGGTATATATTCATCCTCTCTGTTAACAGAATTGCTTTTTTGCAAACCCCAGTTTTTTCGCTGCACAAGGCCTCTTCTTTCCCGTTAGAAAGGTAGTCCTGCAATTCACAAATAGCCAAGACAATATATAATAATACTAATAGTTCTACTCAATTGGGAACTATTAGTATTAGAAGCATCCGCATTCTATCCTTACTTGCCTGCGCTTATATACAAATTGTTTATTGATGTCTATGGGTTTTTTATACTTTAATATTATTGTAATAAATAATCAAATCTGTTGCTTTCTGTATATAGAAATTTATTAATAAATATCTATTTTGACTTGTGCATCGAAAAGCAAATAATTGTATTACCAATATATTGGTAATGTTAGAGCATTTGTGAACCATATACGGTAGTTTTATATTACGCAGATAAAAATTCCTATGAGAGTTAAACTTGTATCTGAGAAAATAATAGAACAAAGCTAGGATACAATCAAATATATAAATCTGCTAAAATTGCCTTATTCTGCGGCTTTGCAAAACCTTATGACCAACAGTTTCAGGTATAATTGATACCGAAGGGAATAAAACAGTTTCTTCAATTTACGACAAGTTTACATGCAACCGGGATAGAAGCTGTGGTTCGGGATTTTTAGGAAACAGCAAGTGGAATAACTAGTATGATATGTCTACTTAGAGAATCGGAGGGAATGGTGATAACCATTCCCATAGCGACGGCAAAACCATCTAGTATATTGGAAGGACAAAACCTGCCCAATTACGTCGAGCGATAACACCTATGAAATTAACGACCTTGAGAATGCAGTAATACTAACGTGTTGGAGCAAACAAGATTTATCCTATACCCCTGCTTTTATAGTAAGTACGGATATAAGCCTTACCACTTCCACAATACCTGGATATTGCCAGAGTTGCTGGGACATCGAATCAAGCTATAGGTATTACAAAAATTCACTTGGTTTTGATAAATACGCATATGCTTGTACAACAAAAGGAATTAATCCTGATACTATAATTGCCAAATTAGGGGTTGCTGCATAAAGCTTTACATTTTCTTCACAAGTCAAATAATTTCTATATTAAAGTGGCAATATATTTGCATATTTGCAAACAAAAAACTATATTCTGCGACTCCAAGACGGAGCTCCAACACAACAAGTCGAATAATATTTTGAGGTATCTGTATTATGTTCACGGTGATTTTAAAGAAACTCCGGCGTGAAGCCAATTTAACACAAAAGCAACTTTCGGAAATACTTGATTTGACTCCGGCAGCCATAGGCTTATATGAGCAAGGCCGCCGCAAGCCGGATTTTGAGACTTTGGAGAAGCTTGCAGATTTTTTTAATGTTTCAATTGATTTCCTTTTACGCGGAACCGCTTCGGCTAAATATTCAAGGAAGGAAGTTCCTGAAGTAACCAGAATCTATTTTCCTCACGGAGAATTAATCTTAAACCGCAGAAACAAACTGCTAACAGCTAAACAAAAAAAGGCTCTGGCAAAAGCCATTGAGTCCATTATGGATATGCTGTGAGCCTTTAACTGATTAATAGGTTATGCTTTTAGCCGTATCTTCATTATCTTATATACACTCTTGGCACCCTTGCACCAATAGTAGATATTATTTCATAGTTTATTGTTCTGCATATTTCGGCAATATCTTCAACCGTTATATTATACCGGTCAAAAAGAGTAACTTCATCTCCAACCTTAACATCCGGGATATGGGTAACATCAGCCATGCACATATCCATACAGACCGTTCCTACTATGGGAGCCTTGACACCGTTTATCACAACGCTTCCCTTGTTTGACAGCTCTCTTCTGTACCCATCGGCATATCCAATGGGTATGGTAGCTATACGGGAAGCTCTTCTAGTCTTAAATGTTCTGCTGTAGCTTATTGAGGTGTTTTCCGGTACTTCCTTGAGATAAACCACCCTTGACTTTAAAGCAAGACTGGGAATCAGATCAATTTTCTGTCTGAGGTCTTGACAGGGATAATATCCATAAAGCATAAGCCCCGGCCTTACCAGATCATAATGTGTCTCCGGGAAGTTCAGTATCGCAGCACTGTTGCATGCATGTTTCAGAGGCACTTCCACCCCTTTATTTTTTAGTTCCTGTAAGACTTTTTCAAATCTCCCAATCTGCAGTTCCGTGTACTCCTGGTCAGTATCTGAACAGGCGAAATGCGTAAATATACCTTCGACACTTACGCTCTTGAGCGCCTTCAATGCTGTTATAAAACTGTAAGCCTGGTCAGGTCTGATTCCAGTCCTCCCCATGCCTGTATCAACTTCGACATGTAGCTTAACAGCCTTGTTCTTTGCACGTGAAATACTATCCAGTTCAACAGCCAGTTCGTAGTCTGAGACCGCTGGTATGAGCCCAAACTTAACAATCTCTTTAAGGTCCTCATGTCCAGGCTGGACAAGTACAAGAATCGGAATATCTACTCCCAGCTCCCTTAATTGTTTTCCTTCTTCAGCAATGGCAACAGCCAGCATATTTGCACCATTTCTTATCAGAGTATCAACAATATTTTCCGCCCCGCTTCCATATCCTGATGCTTTTACTACACCAATCATGCCGGTTTGGGGTCCAAGCTTACTGCCTATTTCACGTATATTGTGTTCAATGGCCGCTAAATCCACATACATCCTTGTAGGGCGAATATCAGGTTCATGTTTCATAATCTTGCATATCCCCTTTGCCTTAAAACATGATATAATATATATATGTTTTCACATTATTAATCAAATTGCAATATCCCATAACCTCAGCAGCATAACAGACCCAATTAAAATTCTCCAGTCACGGTGGTATATATTGTTTCTAACTTCTATGGGGGTGGTAGCTTGAAAGAGTTCAGATTTATACTTTTAGCCGTTCTGACTGTAGCAGCAGTCCTGATATACCAATGTATTCCACCGGCCCAACAGGCAGCCGGTCGTAAGTTCTCAGGTAATGAAAGCTTAGGTACGCTAACAAATCCGGTTACTTCACCTCTTTCACGTGAACCTCTGGTAGTTATTGACCCTGGACACGGCGGAAGCCAGAAGGGTGCTCCGGAAGACCGCATAAAAGAAAAGGACCTGAATCTTGCAATAGCGTTGAGGCTTAGGGATATCCTCAAAGAAAACGACATACAGGTTCTTATGACCCGCGAGCAGGACACAGATGTTGATTTGCTGGAAAGAGCCAGGATTGCCAATGAGGCCCGCGCATCCCTGTTTTTAAGTATTCATAACAATTGGTACCCGGACAAAAAAATCAACGGCACCTCAACCCTATATAATCCTTATGGCAAGCAGGTTCCCGGTAGTAATTTCGATTCCAGAGAATTTGCATCCATAATGAACCGTGCATTGGTTAGGAGCCTGAATACCAATAACCTTGGGATAGATGCAAGGGATGACCTTGCTGTGTTGAAGTACACTACCATGCCGGCCGCCCTTGTGGAAATAGTATGCCTTTCAAACAAGGACGATAGAGCCAGGGCTCAAACCTCCGGATTCATAGAAACTGCCGCCGGCAGTCTATACTTAGGCCTGACTGAAGCGTTAGGAGAAATTCATTAGTACTCTTTAATGCTCCCAAAACAAATTATCCTTTACTTCTTCATCCTGTCTCTCACTGATTTCAAATCATTCCAGAAAGGTATTTTTTTATTTTCATCCCTAAGCAGGGCCGCAGGATGATATGTAGGCATTATGGCATATTCGTCTTTTTCTACCCACTGGCCCCGGACTTTAGTAATTTGAGCATTCTTATCCACAAGGTATTTCAAAGGAGTTGCCCCCAGGCATACAATTACCTTGGGTTTTATTATGCAAATCTGCTTTTTAAGGTACGGTAGACAGGATAAAGCCTCATCATCATAAGGTATTCTGTTTTTCTCGGGCCTGCACTTGCATATGTTTCCTATATAGCATTCTTCTCTCTTCAATCTCAGCGCCTTCAGTGCCAAGTCGAGGAGCTTGCCAGCCCTTCCTACAAAAGGCCTCCCAGTAGCATCCTCATCTGCACCCGGAGCCTCTCCTACAAATATAATATCTGCATCGATACTACCTTCGCCGAAAACAACATTGGTTCGTTCTCCGTGGAGCCTGCATTTTGTACACTTACTGCATTGTTCCATCAATACTACCCAGTCAGACATTGCGTTCATCACCAGACCATACGTATTTACCTGCCTGCTATTAATTTTATTTCAATACACCCGGACAAGCAATATCTAATATTACTACGTACAGCTTTTTTACGCTAAAAGTATATCTCAAACTCAAAAAGCAAAAAATCTTAAAAACCTCTTTTCAAATACACTGTTTATATTTAAAATGTAATGGGTTATGTGGATATAATTATTAGAAAATTCAAATTATTTTTATATTCTATTGCCAAACACTAAGAAAAAGGTTATAATCAAATTGAGGTTGAGTAAATACTCAGCGAAATAAGGAGGGCTTTAATGAAAGCGATGACTTCCCGGCAAAAAGCAGCTATGGAAACAAGAGAGAAGATACTGGATGCGGCTCTTAAGCTTTTTTCACAGAAAGGATTTAACGGCGCTGCTGTAAAGGAAATCTCAAAGCTTTTGAATATTTCTGAAGGACTTATTTACCACTACTTTCCTACAAAAAAGGTGCTGCTGCTGGCCGTATTTGAAAAATTATCTCATGAGGAGTTTGGTGGAGATTTTTATATTAACTCCTGCAAGCACGAATCCATTGAACACAGCCTGAAGGTTCTGTCTTCAAGAGTCTATGATATGCTGCAGGCACGAAAAGATCTTATTCTGGTAATACTTAGTGAGGCACTGGTCAACCAAGCCCTAGCAAAAATGGTTTCTACCATACAGCAGGGGTTTGCTGAGGAGCTTCGGAGAAATATCATGCAGATAGTTGATGGCAAGGCTGATGAATATAAACTGGATTTACTGGTTAAAGCGTACTATGGTTCGATATTCCAGTTCTTTATCCTTAAAGAAAATCCTACGACGCAAAAAGATGAGACCGATAAAGATGAGTTTTTTAGTACTATCTCGGAAATTTATGCTCTGGGATTAAAGAATATTGTTAAGAAATAAATGTTATCTAGGGCTGAAGATTGATAAATTGGTATTTTCCCCTGGTGAAAGGAAGTGATATTATGAGTGGTGCCGGGAATACGCTTGAATCAACTATTAAGCGTTCTGACTATCCTGCTAAAGAATTAAATACCGGTGCATGTAACCAAATTGCAAATATCAGCAGTATCAAGAAAAACATTGATGAACTATCTCTGAATGTTGCTAAGACAGTGTCACTAACCAAAGAAATACAGGCAAGGATAAGCAAGATATCCCGTGAAATAAATATGAGAGTATTATAATTTTTATTCTACTTGGAGATTAATATTGAGGTAAACGAGCATAATAAAGTATATGGAGAATCCGGCAGAATCTATCCTTATATCAAAGGAGATGGTTTTATGGCTTGGCATAATCAGTATACTGAGTTAGATATCTATGATAGCGCAGCTATGCTCAAACCTGTTCGGCACTTTGAAGTTAACCGGTGCGATAAGACAACTGTAATTACTATTCCTGTTATTAGAAAAACCGGCAGCAGCTGTGGTGCTAAATGCTTATACAGCTTTATACCGGCAAAAAAAAGATTTAAGGTTCTGTCATGCAATTACAAAAGAAACGTAAAGTTCTGTATTGATACTGTTTATAGAAAGGCTGTTTTAAGTGGCGAAGGTTTTGAACCCTCGGATATGTTTCAAAGCCTTTATATTCAGAATAAAGATGCTTTACCCGTGGCGTATGCTGAGAATCACTGCATGGTAAACTAGTATGTTGGATTTAGTGGTTGGTTCCCTGCAGTGCGCACTGCAGTTTTATAATCAGATACCCCTCATTATAAAATATGAGGGGGTTGTTTTTGGGAGGCGATTGTATGAAGTCAGTTGAAAACATTTCTCCGCTGCTTGAGAAAGTTGTCCTTACTGGGTTGAATGCAGCTAATGAGCACATTGAAATTAAGGTTCACAATACATCCATATCCTTATACAATATTGGAGATACTATCTTCGTGCATTATAAGCATTTTAACTCTTTCGCAAACAAGAGCACTTCAAGTCTATATGAGATTCGCTTCAAGGAAAGCTTCTACCTGTTTGATACAATAAGGTCTCTTGTCCAGGACATTGACGACTACGGGAAAGACGCAGGAGTACAGGATACATTGACGGTCTATTCAAAAGTAATTGAATTCTGTAAGAAGGTCAACTTCCAATATAAAGACTTTGAGATAGCGCTGGAAAACCTTTTAAAAAATTAACCTCCCGCCGTCGGGCGAGAGGTCTGTACAAATCTTTTTTCTTATTGAGTTTTCTCTTTCTTCGTGCCTTTTTTTACAATCCTCTGCAAAGGGTTGTACCTGTTAGTAGAAATTTTCGTCTTACTAATGGTCTTTCCATTCTGCTTCACAATTTTATATGTGTTTACCTTATAGCCTTTCATACCCTTCTGTACTACTTTATAGTACCCTACAGGCTGAGTTGGGTCTTCAATAACCTTTTCATCAAGGGAATAGGTTTCAAGAGTATCTGTTTCCAGTTCAATCTTCTTTCCGGGGTTCTCTTGTGTGCCAAGTATATCTATTTTCAATAATCCTCCCTCTGCAGATGTCTCCAACTTTATAGGAGCTTTGAAGGTATTCTTGAATTTAAAATCTATACTTCCGTATGAAACCGTGGCATCCCTTCCGGGTGGCACATAACCGACTATCATATTATGGTTTCTTCTTTCAACAACTTCAAGGTCTGCAAACAGCACCGCATTATACAAAGTTGTAGAAACCTGACATATTCCTCCTCCGATGCCGTCAACTACCTTACCACTTACATAAACATGTGCCTTTTTATATCCTTCTTCAACGGTTCTTTCACCAACCACGTCATTATATGAGAAAACATCTCCAGGCCCCAGTATTACTCCATTTATCTTTGATGTGGCCAGTCTTACGTTTTCACTCCTATCAGCTTCATTTGCATTGTACCTGGTAGAGAATGACGAAATGCTCTCCTTAAACAGACTTTCCGCCACTTCCTGCTCATAAACTCTCGGATATGTCAGCTTCAAGGGAATCTCTATGCTGCCACCCTTATCCTGATTCTCGTTTACAAGTGCCTCAGCCTTACCAAGGTCAAAATCCCTGCCTATAACATGTGGAATTATAGTCAATTTATAATCTTTAACCTCATAAGCAGCATCTTTGGCCACAGTATATACCCTGCTGTATATTTCATCCACATTTATAGGATTGGGCTTGGTAACCTGAATTGGAATTTCCAGTTCGCCCGGTTCAAAGCTGTTTACCCTATCAATCAGCTTCTGCATTAAGGCAGCTTCATCTATGCTTTCTCCAGCGCGACCAAAATTTACAACTACTTTGTCCTCCACAATCTGGTATGAGCTCTGGATTAATTCCTTATGCACGTCCAGTGCAAATTTGCCTATAAGCTGCTGCAGTTTACCTTCATCAAAGTCATGTTTAAGGCCAATGGTTTTTCCGTGCATTGAAGTATTGGCTATGGACCAGAGTCGGGTTATTGCGTTGCCTTTTCTTCCTTCGTCAAATGCAGATTGAACTGCCTGCTCTATCTCCAATGAATTTATAATCTTTTTAACACTAACATCCTTGGTTGTTTGATTAGCCTTTAAAGTAATCCCCATTGTCTCATCCCTTGAGACATAGTTCTCTCTCAGGATTTTTTCGGCTTCCTTTGGCGTCATGCCGGAAACATAGATATCATTTATATAAATACCCTTATAAATCCTGTCATAATCAAGGGTCTGGGCTAACAGCCCTATGGAGAACAAGAATTGAACGACTGCGAAAATAACTACAGCAAAAATAATAACCTTTCTGTTGTTTAGTTTATGTAAAACCTCTTGTATACCTGTGTTCATTGAGTTCCCCTTAACGTTGGTTTTTATATCTCTATCTCATATTATCTCAATATTTAATTGTAAACTCAATAGTTTTTTGATTACAAAATTATTAAGTAAACACTATTATGTCTTAATTTCTTTAAGAGGAAAACTGTAAATATGGAAAAAAAATTTGAATCTTAAAACTAAAAGTAATATAATGTTGGTAATTAATTTGAGTTTAAGTAAGGAGTGATTCTAATGGTATTTAATCAGGAAAAGTTCAGTTCTACAAATTTCAATATAAACAACTTTGATGTTAAAAACTTTTCGGATTATGATCTTGATTACCTCAGGATGCAGATTAAAAGGAATTCCGACTCCCTTGAAAAAGCAATTGAAAACCTGAAAAAACTAGCAAACAAACACAGCTCTAATGTTGAAGAACAGACAAATTAGCATCTGGTTTTTTGCTTGCCGGAGTTTATGCTTGAACTCTAGTCATGTCAGCATAGTTTTCGTAACCGTCTTCACACGTGAAGACGGTTTTTTATGAATTGAAGATAAGAAAGGCTCCTATAAACATTCTCAAATAGGTATTCAATATTGCTCCTGCAAAGATACCTATTGTCATCATAATAATACTTGCTATTATTACAACCTTTCCCCCCCTATGGCCCCTTTTGCTTGCAATTATACCCATTACTATTCCAAGTATGCCGAAAAGTACAGGAAAGAAGATTAGCGAGATTACAGCGCATATCCATCCGAATATAATGTAAACCCTGGCGCTCCTTGCAAGTTTGCCCTGAAAGTCTGGAAATTGTGTTATTTGTCCCATAAAAGCATCACCCAGAAATATTATTATCATTTATAAAAATAATATTCCCGGGCTGTATTTCTGTAAAATCCGGTTCTGTCAATTTATAGACACATCTGGACTTTTGGCTTGATTATTTACTTATCTATCATTCTAAATCATGATATGCCTGAAATATTTACCAGGTTCTTTGAGAGCTTTTCCAGAAGTTTTTCCTTCACCTTACTATCTTCAGGATATGTAACACTTGATGATACAAGAGCAAGCCCCCGTTCCTTCGCTTTTATGGCTGAATGGCTGCTGAATATACTTCTTACTTTCTGTTCAACAACTGAACTTCCAGCTTTATTGCAAAACGGCAGCAGGGTAATAATATTGTTTGACCCGTAGTGGAAAACTGTATCTGTATCCCTGAGTTTTGTTCTGATAATCTTGATTATACTGTCAATAACATCATAATATTCATTGGTATTCTTAGCTGAACCCTCACTGTCTACAACCGTAGACAGCATTATGGTAAGCGGATGATTCCCTCTTCCTGCCGCCTTTATCTCCCTGTTAAGCATATCGGAAAAGCTGTATGTCAGAATATCCTCGATTTCCCTCTCGGCTCCGCCCAGGACTGAACTGCCAAGTAGTTTGTCGATTTTCCTTATTACGGTGTCCTTATCGAAAGGTTTTGCAATGAATTCGCTTACACCAGCTTCAATTGCTTTAATTATGTATTTTCTGTCGGTAAGTTTCGAAACAATTGCCACCGGGATATGCTGGTAGGCCTCCTTGCTCTTTATATTCTTAATGGTATCAAAGTCGGAGTAATCCTGGGACACGTATGACCATAGGATAAGCTTAACTTTATCGCTGCTGGCATGCAGAAAATTGAATGCACTTATTTCATCTTTTACGTGAACAACCTCAACTCCATAGTCCTTTAAGATGCTGCCTATCTCAATTTTCACTATACCGACTTCGTCAACCAGGAGTATACAGCCTTTCATAAATCCACCTCTTTAAGGAATTTTTCTTGTTTCTCTGCCTGTTCTCGGATAAACTTCTAGACTGATGGAAATACGGTGAGATGTCTTTCTGCTTATTCATTATCTATTCGACATATTGTGGTTAAAATCCTCTTTTGTCAGGAAAATCATTACTTGTACAGCGCGGCCTTGTCAAACCCGAATATTGACTTTTCAATGTCTGGCTGGTAGTATTTAAAAAACATTTTTATTTTCTAATCTGAGTGACAAAAGCAGGTTGTTTTTTGCAAACCGAACTGTTGTTTATAATATTTAAAGGAGTGATTTTATATGGCCAGGTATGAGATTGGTGTTGTCCCGGGTGACGGAACAGGCCCAGAGGTTGTAAGAGAAGCTTTGAAAGTTCTCAATGCGGTAAGCGGCAAGTTTGGCTTTTCGGTGGAACTGGATCATTTTAAGCTGGGCGGAGAACGGTATCTTAAGACCGGGGAGGTACTAACCGAGGATGATTTAAAGAGAATCAAAGGCAAGCAGGCCTTGCTTCTTGGTGCCATAGGGCATCCCGGGGTAAAGCCAGGCATACTTGAAAAAGGCATACTTCTGAACCTCAGGTTCACCCTCGATCAGTACATAAACCTGCGTCCAATAAAGCTATATCCTGGTGTTGATACACCATTAAAGAACAAAAAGCCGGAGGATATAGACTTTGTAGTTGTAAGAGAAAATACCGAGGGACTCTATGCTGGGAGTGGAGGATTCCTGAAAAAAGGAACCCCCGATGAAATTGCAGTACAGGAGTCCATAAATACCCGCAAAGGCGTTGAGCGGTGTGTCCGCTTTGCTTTTGATTTCTGTCGCAAGAGGAATAAAAAGAAGAAACTTACTTTATGCGGAAAGACTAACGTACTTACCTACGCCTTTGATTTGTGGGAAAGAACTTTCCATGAGGTTGCCAGTGAATACCCGGATATTGAGACCGATTATGCCCATGTTGACGCCATATGCATGTGGATGGTCAAAAACCCCGAATTTTTCGACGTAATTGTGACCGATAATATGTTCGGCGATATAATAACCGACCTTGGAGCAGTAATACAGGGCGGCATGGGTATAGCAGCAGGAGGTAATATCAATCCTCAGGGAGTATCAATGTATGAACCCATAGGCGGCTCAGCACCAAAATATACGGGTAAGAATATAATCAATCCTTTAGCATCAATCGCCTCGGTTCAGATGATGCTGGAGCAGCTCGGCGAGGAGAGGGCTGCCCAGGTGGTTGAAAATGCTATTATTAAAGTTGTGGCAAAGCTTGAGAGTCTTTCTGCCGGGAAGATGGGATACAGTACATCTGAAGTCGGGGATATGGTTGTTAGTTACCTTTAACACTAATTGCATAAAATCCCCCGTTGACAAGTAATTTCTTTGGTCTTATAATATATAAGTGCTCGAGAAAAATGCGCCATTAGCTCAGTTGGTAGAGCAACTGACTCTTAATCAGTGGGCCCTGGGTTCGAGTCCCCGATGGCGCACCAACAACGAAAGACCTTGAAAAATCAAGGTCTTTCGTTGTTGTAAAACGTATGGCATCCCTTATTTAGCATGCTGCCATGGATAGCAACTCCTCCAATACTTCATTTTGCCAGTATAAGCATATTCGATGTGCGGAAGTATCTCGATTAACACGGGTGTCATTGGGAACCGTCCGAGACTGCTGAAAAAGGCTGTATAATTAAGTATTTAGGTCCAATTTCTTCAGATGATATAGTCTAGAAACTAAGTTCAATTACCATTCTA
>JAWLCD010000042.1:0-14526 GCA_041687355.1 Clostridia bacterium
TTCGATTGCTCAAAAGTTCCTACTATGGACCGCTCGACTTGCATGTGTTAGGCGCGCCGCCAGCGTTCGTCCTGAGCCAGGATCAAACTCTCGAAAAAAAATATCGAAAGCCTTCTTGGCTCTTTCTTACTTTTTTTTTGCTTCAGCAGATTCCTCTGCTTCCACAAGGTTTTCTACTCTTTCACACTGTTTACTTTTCAATGTACAGGCCGGTTTTTGAAGACCAGCTTTGATATATTAACACATCCTGTTATACACTGTCAACACCGTTTTTATTTTTTCTTTTCTATGTGCTGCAGTGCTTTCAGGAGGGACAGTATTTATTATTATATAGTTTTGTTATAATTATGTCAAGGCTTCTGCTCTCTTCAAACCGTAAAAAAAAGACCTTAAAATAAAAGGCCTGTTTACATGTCTAACTAGCTGTCTTATTCGTATTTATACTCGTGATTGCTATTTGCCTGAGCCCATTCAAGGTAATTGATATTGTTCTTGAGATTGGTATTGAGAACGCTCCAGACTCCCTCTGTTTCAAAACCCCTTCTCCAAGAAGCCGCTCCAGCCAGTCCATATTTGTGAACCAGTGAAGATTTAAGGTTTATGGATTTCTCATCTTCAAGCCACATCTTATAGACAGCTCCATCCTTCTTATACTCTGCATAAAACTGTCCGCTCTCACTATCCCAGTTTACCTCTGCATTATTTGCCCTTATACGTTCCTTAGCCTTGCCCATAGAAAGCACTGCATTCTGACTTACTTTTACCTTTCCGTCAGGACCAGTTACCTCTTTCCACTCTCTGATATAAAAAGGCAGTCCCAGAAAAAGCTTAGACGAAGGAACATCTCTCAGGGTTTCCTTTAGTTTTTTCTCAACCCATACATACTGTGCAACCGAGCCACTTTCCGGGCTGGTTCCCCAGTGCTGATCATAAGTCATTACCATGATATAATCTACAGCCTTGGCCAATGCCTTACGGTCATAGCACTTTGACCATTGATCACTACCTCCGGGTACTCCGACATCAACAGATACTGTAAGCTCCTGTGCCCTGAGAAGCGGAGCCATCTCCCTGATAAATTGCGAAAACATGTCCTTATCTTTAAGGTACATGTTTTCAAAATCAATATTGATACCATCCAATTTATACAGCTCCGCGTAAACCAGAATCCTCTTGATTACCTCTTCCCTGAGCACACTGCTGTTTAGTATTTTTGATGTCAGTTTAGGGTCAAAGCTGTTTGAGAACAGCGCCCATACCTTGTATCCGTTTCTCTTTGCCCACTGAACATATCCAAGATCGGCTCTACTTATCACCGTGCCGTCTTCCCCAGTAAGATGAAACCACGTGGGAGAAACTACATCCAGTCCGGCAATTTTACCAACTCTACTCATATCCGGTGTACGGTTCTCTATCTGCTCCCATGTCAGGTTGAGCTTACCCTTCAAGATGTCCTGTACCGGCGAACTGGTCTCTTCAGTATAGGTAGAAGAAGTCAATGAGGTTATCTTTATAAATCTCTTTTCTATATATCCTACTACACCATCATCTGTTCTCACTTTATACCACTTTTCATATTCATCAAACGCCCAAATCTGTGCTCCTTTTTTCAGCTTGTTAAGGATTGGGTATCTTATGGACATTCCATCCCTCACCGGAGCCTCTTCACTTATAACTTCTGCAATCTTTTTTATTCTGCTCCTGTAATCAATTACAACAACATTGGTCTCTTTAATGAAGCTTGCATCAATTCTGTATATATCCTCGAGGAAGTCAATTGGAAGGTACACCGTCTCGGAAATCTTCCTGGCTGTAACACTTAGTTCAACAGGGTTGTTATTAACATATGCAGTCAGGCTGTCAGTATTCATTTTTACCACTTTGTCCTGGGTGGTTATTATTACTTTATTGGCGCTGTCATCCCAGAATACAGTTTCATCAAAATGCTCTTTTATAATATTAATAGGAAGTAATATTTGATTATTCTCAAAAAATGGTGGACTTTCGCAGTCAATAACACTGCCCTCAATTACAAGAGTTGTAGTTTTGCCTGGATATGCAACTACAACTCTGTTGTTGGGTACAAAGAAGTACGCAATCACAGCCAGAATTGAAATCAGAACCACTACAAAAACAACTAAAGTGAATTTTTTCTTCATTTGAGACCATCCCTTTACCTTTTTGAGGAAATTATTTTGTGTTTTCAGGATAAGAATAATTCATTTTCTATTATCATATATTTTTGTTGTAAAATAAAGCCCTAAATAAATAGTATGCAAGTAAAAAATATCCAGCAGCTATCCGTCATGCAACAAACAACCATTATAACACTACGCTTCTGGGCAGCACATCTAAATTCAGGTGGGGTGCAAAGCTTCCCTTGAATCACTAATACTGACTGTGCATAAAGTATCATATTCCCTAAAAATATTGCTGCGAAAATAAAAAGGGAGCCGGTCTTCCCGGCTCTTTAGTAAGACCTACTTACCCTTTATTCTTCATGCTCTTCTTTCTATCAACTTTCTGGCCTTGCTCAGGAGTCTTTCCGTGCATTCGGAAATTGGCTTTAGAAACATCTTGCAATTGTGAAAATCCAACTCTTCCTTAATATTATTATAAACCTGTTTTTGACTTCCATCTTCAATATTTTTTACTTCGGCCGAATGCGAACACAGGTTATTATAGCGAACCGGTGCCACCATTCTGGACTCCAGTGGTGTCAGTACCTTATCCGAGTATTGTGTATACGTACACCTTGAAACAGTAATCTTAACCGGAGAGGCGGCATACCTCTCGATCAACCTTCTCCTATTTTTGTCCGTGAGAAAATCCGACCGTAAAAACACAGCTATGATATACATCTCTTCTGCAATATGCGCTTGGTATTCCTTAAAGCTATATTCAGGACTCACGTTTTCTTCTCTAAAGGAAATAACGCACTTCTCCCTTTCGGCATTAAAGGGATGGCCCGGAAGTTCTATTCCATTTTTCCCGCAGACCTTCTGGACAAAAATTGCCGTCTTATTCTGCATGCCTATTCCGGTCGATCCCTCCAGAAGCAGCCGGGCATCCTTATTTGCCATGCAGATTCCTCGGTCATAGTCCTCAACCGTATATACAAAAAGTCCTTCCTCGCACAACACCATAGCGCGTTGATCAATCCCCCTGCTTTCCATCTCCTTTTTTACTTCAACCAATTTTTTTGAACTGCCTGGAATTTGAACCACAGGTATTACTTCACCTATGTGCTTTGGTTTTCTGAGCCGCACTTCCTTTGTTTTCACTAAAGTCCCCCCTAGTTAAGGTTAATAATTTAACAGACAACAGTCTGTCTACTTCCATTAACCAATAGATGGTTAAAAGCTTTCTATGATAAATAAAGAGTGTTGTTATATTTTATAAGAAAAAGCCTTACAGGTCAATATACTAGTAACCCAAGGCCTTTATATCTATTAAATGAAATGTGTACTGCAGTGTTATCCTTTATATAAGAATACAACTGCATATACTGTAGTAATAAGCATTGTCAATATCATCATTGGAAAAGCAACCTTGAAGAAATCCTTGAATGTAAGGCTGTATCCTCCACTCCTTAGTAAATCTGTACCAATTACGTTTGCAGATGCACCAATTATTGTTCCATTACCACCGAAACAGGCTCCAAGAGCAAGGCACCACCAGAGGAAATCGGTATTGCCTGCAGATGACAATCCGGTAAAAGTATGAATCATAGGAATCATTGTGGCCACGAACGGGATATTATCAACAAATGCCGATAGTATTGCAGATGTCCAGAGTATGGCAAGCCCGGTAAGGAATATATTGCCTCCGGTAGCTTCAAAGGTTAGTCCTGCCAAGTATTCAAGAATTCCAACCTTCTCGAGACCTCCTACCAGGATAAAAAGTCCGACAAAGAAAAATATGGTTGTCCATTCCACACCGTCAAGTACTTTCTCTACATCAACCCTCCCTATGGTAAGAAGTATGGCCGCTCCGGCCATAGCCACCGTTGCAGACTCGAGGTGCAGGGTGCTGTGAAAAAAGAGACCTAATATTACCAGGGCCAAAACAACCAGGCTTTTTTTCATTAGGGTACTGTCTGTTATTGTACAAGTCTCATCCAGATTTAATAACTCATGGCTTGAACCGTTCTTGGTCAATTCCCTCTTATATATTCTTCTAAAAATCAACACCACGACAGCCAGCGTTATAACTGCTACCGGTCCCAGTTTAATTATAAAATCGGCAAAATTAAGATGTGTTGCACTGCCAATCATTATATTTGGGGGGTCCCCTATCAGAGTAGCAGTGCCTCCAACATTTGACGCAAATATTTCCGATATGACATAAGGTATGGGACTGACACCCAATACCCTGCAAATATTCAGCGTAATTGGCACAATAACAATTATGGTAGTTACATTATCAAGAAATGCCGACAGGACAGCAGTTACAACCATAAAGGATACCAGAATTCTTAAAGGTTTCCCCTTAGACATTTTGACCTGCTTTATTGCTATATACTCAAATAAGCCTGTTTGTTTAATTATAGAGACCAGTATCATCATGCCAAGCAGGAGGCCTATGGTATTGAAGTCAATATATTCTACAGCTTCCTCCTGTGATACAACTTGAGCAACAACAAGCAAAGAAGCTCCAACTAATGCTATTATTGTCTTATGAAGCTTCTCTGTAACTATCACGGCATATGAAATGATAAACAGTGCTATGGCTATGATTACTTGCATATTGAAGTCCACAAGTGATGCCTCCTTAACTACATGAATATGAAATTAGCTTGTCCAGAAATCGCCAGATATATTTTTAAGTGTACAGGGATTGCCTGACATTTACATCAAAGCACAATTCCTTCTGTACTTAACTTAAATCTTTCTCCATATCATAAACAATATATTCTCTTTGGCCGTCAAGTTTAATTATTCTGGGTTCTCCCCTGTAACCTAGTTTCCTGTAAAAGTCCTTTGAACTTATTGAAGCGCTCAGCACCAATTTCTTTATGCCATTACCCAAAGCGCGGTCTTCCAGCTGTTCCATAATTCTGACACCTATGCCATTGGCTTGATATTCGGGGTGAACATAAACCCCAAAGATTCTATTGTCTATTAATGAGCCTGTTCCTACTATCTTGTTTTCATCATCAGGGTCGACAACCACCAGGACGTAATCCTTTTCCCCTCTTTCGGCCAGCTGTTCAGTACTGTTTTCTTCCTTAAAGACTTCTCTAACCTCTTCGGGATATATCCATTTATAGCTTTCCTCTATTGTATGCTCAATTACATTATTTAACTCTTCAGCATCATCAATCACAAACTTCCTGACAATAGCGTCCATAAAGCTCCCCCCTTCTGCTGCTTGACAGTGTATGGTAAATATTTCGTGTTAAGATATATTTATATATTCTCCCTTGGGAATTTATGCTTTGAATTATTTTATAACATAAGAATGGCAAAATTTCAATGCAAAAACTTAAATCATGTTTCCATGGTCAGATTTGACACATTATTATAACGTATATTAAACTAGTATCTAGGTAGTGTTATTAGACTGCCTGATTCTGAAATTAAGGGAGTAGATTTTTATGTCTAAGCATAATACAACCAAGACTTGTGTTCATACTTGCCGCTCTGTAAAGAAAAAAAAGCCTGAAGCCAGCCACCGTATCCACTATCCGGTGTATAACTTTGATAGACGGCTATTTGTCTGCAGACATGGAGAAACAGATTTAAACAGGCAAAGCAGAATTCAAGGGTCGTTGGATATACCTTTGAATGCAAACGGGGCTAAGCAGGCACAGAGGTTGGCAGAGCAATTAAAAAGCCATAATATTGATATAATAGTCAGTTCAAGCATGCGGCGTGCAGTTCAAACTGCTAAAATAATCAGTACTGAACTTGATTTGGATATTAGTGAAATTCTGGATGAATTCAGTGAGAAAGATTTCGGCATCTTTGAAGGCAAAACCATAGAAGAATGTATGCATATAAGTAAACAAACCGATGGGAACATTAATGAATACCCTACCGGTGAGACAAACCACCAAGTAACAGAAAGAGTATTAAAAGGCTTGGGATACCTATATGAAAAGTACGCTCACAAAAAAACTTTATTAGTATGCCACGGAGTAATAATGAAGGTCATATATTCGTACTTTAATGTTCTTGACCCTACTGATCTGAATAGCTGCAAATTTGAGCCACGAAATTGCACCATTATCAGGTTTTAATCCTAGTAAGGCCTGTATTGAGCGATTTCCTCATAGTAATTCAATAATTTATTAATTATTTCTTCCCAACAGAATTTTGCAGCAGTTTTAATTCCAGATTTTTGAATAGTACTATATAATTCCGGATTTTTATGAAGTTCTATCACCTTTTCTGTCAGAGATTCGGGGCTTCCCATAGCAGCCAGGAGACAGTTGTCCCTGTCCTTTGCATATTCCAAAACCCCTTCATTGTTGGTAGTTACCACTGGACAGCCGCAAGCCATGGCCTCCAATGGTGGCAATGCAAAGCATTCATAATATGACCCACACACATAAACACTTGCACCCCTAAACAGGTCTCCAATTGTTTCTTGAGGTGGGGCTACGTATACTCGTCCCATAGGCCTTTCCGGTCTATCCTTGGTAATCCATACCAAATTCAAGCTGCAGCCTCTGTCGTTAATTATTTCAAATGCTTTTATTAAATCAGGTATACCTTTAAATTCGTTTTTATCACTTCCTACAATCAGCATATATGGTTCTTGTGTCTGTCCAGGAGGTTGATTTCTTGGAAAAAAAATCTTATCATCCAATGCATTATAAAAGACAGGAACGTTCTCTATTCCATAAATGGTTTTTAACTTTCGGGCACCAGTGTTTGAAACAGTAAATACAAATTTAGGAAGACTGAGCATCTTCTTTAAAATTTCTTTTCTTTCAACAGGGAGGTTATCCCACTCAAACAAGTGACTCCCACCTTGTTCAAAGAAGACAACAGGAGCTATTCCTGTCTCAATACACGCATTTATATGATTCCAGGAAGTAGCTACAATCACATCACATTCCGGTATACCAGTTGTCACTTCTCTGTCAAGAGGAACAGAAATATACTCAGCTTTTATCGGGTACCAGGTTGGCATTGGAAAGTTGGATACAAGAGTTACTTTTACACCCTTGTCTGTTAGCCTGTTGGCATGCTCAAGTATAACTTTTACTCCTCCAAATACTTCTACCTGGTGCATAACATATACTATATGCAGATGTTTTTTGTCTCTTGGACTTCTAACCAACCTCTGTTTTTTTGCGGTTTTCAGCCTGTTTACTCTTTCTTGAAATTCTCTCTTCCTGAATTCAATTAGTTCATGCTGGGCTAATTCCGGCAAAAATATTCCCCCTTCAGTTTATCCTATAGTATTATGAATCAGTTAGCTGCATATAGTAGTTGAACTACCGTTATTATATAAATCTACTACTTTAACCCGCTGACCAACCTGAATCCTCTCTTTTTGATCCAGCAACGTAATTAAATTCCCTAAATTCCTCGTAGATATACAGTGGTGCGAAATACTGCTAAGAATTCTATTATTGGAGCAAAAGGCTATACCTAGTCCTGCGTTCTTTACCATGCATATGTCCCCTTCGCCATGCCCTACTACCATACAATTATCCATCTCAACTCCATATTCCGATGCTATGCTCGACATTGCATGAGTCTTGCAAATACTATGATTGCATATAGGATTGCATTCACGCAGGAAGGATGATGGAATTCTTACTTCACCTGTAGCAACACCGTTTATTATTTCAAGCTCATTTGCAATAGCAAAATCCGCCCCTATCATCTCTTTGACATAATTTGCAACAATACTATAGCTGTCACTAATGATACCAACAATATAGCCCCTGCTCTTTAACTCATTTATGGTCTCTTTAGCACCATTAACTAATTTCATTTGTTCAAAGACTGATTTCAACTGCAAAATAGATAGCCCTTTAAAGTTCTTCGCAATCAGCTTTGTAGTAATAAATGATTCTTGATTCTCTGAAGTTATTTCAAATAGCTGCTGCCTGAAACCAAAGGTTTGAGCCGATCTTTTAATAAAACTACCGTTAATTAAAGTATTCTCCATACTGAATATAGCTAGTTTCCTACCTTCATCCCTTACGGTTTTTATTTCTGGTACCATTTGCTCATCTACTATTGTAATATTTTCAAATGGATTCAATGTTCTGTCTTCAGGTATGCTTACCCTTTTAAGTATAGCCCTGACTACATCGCTTGACATCTTGGGAAGCTGGTCCCATGACTTCATTTTATGCTCAATAGTACCAATATCAACCTCAGATACTCTGGCACCCGTACTTAGTACATCCAGTAGAATACCTATATCTACACCGTAGTCATTTTCAAAAGTCACTTTCTCAAAGGCCTCTCTTGTTCCAGCTATCATGCCGCTTAACGGCTGGTTGAACCTCAGAGCTTCAGGAAAAAGCATACTCAGCAGAGGTTTGGCAACAAGCTCTGTAACCCTTCCAGCCTTTCTATTAAATGTTGACTTCACAAAATCAGCATCTCCATCCAGAATTGGCTGTACCAGTAGGGAGACAATATCGGTATCATACGATTCAACATCTGCATCAAGGTAAACCAGTATATCCCCGTAAGAGGTCTTCAAGCCATCAGCCATGGAACTTCCTTTTCCCAAGACTGTTCCTGTGACTACTCTTGCACCCATTGCTTTTGCAATAGCTACGGTATTATCTGTTGAATTGTCATCAATTACGATTACCTCAGATACATTGGCACCGGCTTTTGCTGTCTCAATAACCCTCGCGATAGTCCTTTCCTCATTTAAAGCAGGAATAATAACACTAACACTGTTGTTTAATGTTTTCTTGAAATTAATATTTATTGGATAAGCATAACCAGAATTCTTAATTTTTTTCATAACATACCTCCTTACCGTAAGTCATAACCTTATTGTCCGTCTAATAATCCTAACCGCCATCAATAACTAAAATCAACAACAAAAAGCCGCGGAGTTTTCCGCAGCTTTATTTGGCCTAAAGGCTCTTCATATAAAGCATACAAAACCCTCCTCTTTCAACGCTTACGAGGTTAGCTGACGGATTCGGACCGAAAAAGCTAGCCCTACCTGAGGAATACTCAGGATTCACCCCAATAGATTGGTTCCCCCGCTTCTCTTTCGAGAACTCAGCGAATCACAGATTCTGTATAGTATCTTATTTAATTGTTATAATTATATGCTAAAAAATCCGGAATGTCAACTTCAGCAGGATTTTTTTTCCTGTCTGCTGAGCCTGACAAGCTCATTAATTCTGCCTGCGAGCCCACTTAAAGGAATCATTTCATCAGCAAGTTTATTCTCAAATACAACCTTGGGCATACCGAAGACCACGCATGACGCTTCATCCTGTATAAGACAATAGCATCTTCCCTTTTTCATAGCCCTGACCCCTTCGGTTCCATCAGACCCCATTCCTGTCATTACGACCGCCAGAACATTTCCCTGGAAGTTGTCAGCTATAGACTTAAACAATACATCAACAGAAGGCCTGCATCCGTGCTGAGGAGGACTGTCGTCCAGCCTTATTACCACTTTGCCTTTTGCAGAACCACTGTTCTTCATAATCATATGCCTTCCTCCAGGAGCAATATAAACTTTCCCTGGCTCCAGTACATCCCCATCCTTTGCTTCAACCACAGTTACGTTTGACTTCTTGCACAGGGTATTTGCAAGTGAAGCAGTAAAGTTTGGCGGCATATGCTGTACTACAACCACCGGAACTTCGAGATTAGATGGTAACTTGGGTATAACCTCACCCAGTGCATAGGGCCCTCCGGTGGATGTACCTATCGCAACCAAGTCTATTGGATAGGTAAGAATTTTTTTCTCTGCAGACAAGTCCTCCTGTTTGACTGTACTCTCTTTCTGCTTGCCATCACTGTGTATTCTTTGGGTTATCTGTTTTATCTTATCAAGATTCTTTCTGGTGTAAAAAACATTTATTAGAGGACCAATCTTTCTTTTCAGAACTGCAACATTCTCTATTAAACTCTTTTCAGCGGGCTTTGGAATAAAATCAATTGCCCCCAACTGAAGTGCCTTTACGGTATTATCTGCCTGTCTTTGGTCAGCCCCGCTAACCATTATTACCCCAATTTCCTGGTAGTCCTGTTTGATAGCCTTCAGGACCTCAATGCCATTCATTTCCGGCATTTCAACATCAAGGAGAACGACATCAGGTTCAAGCTTCCGGATTCCATCCAGCCCACTCCTGCCATTCTGGAATTCTCCAACCAGCTCGATTCCTTTTGTCTCCTCAATAACCATACTGAGAATCTTTCTAAAAATGGCTGTATCCTCAACAACTACAGCCCGTAAAGGCTTGCCCATAGTTCTCCACCTCAATAAACAGGATTCTTGGATTCAGGTGGAGTTTTTTTCTCCATCTGAATCTTAGAAATCGTTATCCAGGGACGTAGCGCCGCTTATCTCTCACTTGAAGAAGAGGGGGAGTCTTAGCGGCGGTAGTCATCGGATAAATACCCGGGGAATAATTTTTAAAACTGAATCACTCGAAATGACTTGTATGCTTTGAAGGCTTTATCAAATCAATTCTATCATATGTCTTTTGAATAGGCAACGTCCGAAGATTAAACTATTATCTGTTTAAGCCTCTTAGCAATCCTATCCTTACCAAGTATATTTATAACCTCAAACAGTTCCGGTCCATGAGTCTGCCCTGTCAAGGCTACTCTAACGGGCATAAACAGGTTCTTCCCTTTTATTCCTGTTTCCTTTTGTATTTCCTTTAATAGATTCCTCGCAGAGTCCTCGTCTATCTCCGGCATGCTGAGAACCTTATCCCTTAAAACCTTCAATAATTCAGGTACATGCTCCATTCCCATGACTTCTTTGGCTTCCGGTTCATTAATACTAATATTATCATTGAAGTATATGTCTACCTTGTCTGCAATTTCACCTACATATGACAGTTCATCCTGTACCGATTTCACTACACTGTCAAGCCAGTCAAGGTCTTTAAATGAGGCAGAGTTGAGATAACCCTTATTCTCCAGATGCGGAACGGCAAGTTCGGTTATTCTACGCACAGGTGAGTCCTTTATATACTGGCCATTCATCCAATTCAGCTTATCTATATCAAATATTGCCGGATTCTTGGATACTCTATCAAGGCTGAATTTATCTGTCAGCTCCTGCAGTGAAAAAAACTCGCGTTCTTCTCCGGGCGACCATCCAAGGAGTGCAAGAAAGTTCACTATGGCCTCAGGGAGGTATCCTGCGTCTCTGTACTGTTCAACCCATGTCGAACCATGCCTCTTGCTCATTTTTGTCCTGTCAGCTCCAAGGATTAGGGAGACATGTGCAAATTCAGGCACTTTGAATCCGAACGCTTCATAAACAAGTGCCTGTCTCGGAGTATTGGACAGATGTTCTTCCCCCCTTATAACGTGGGTTATTCCCATAAGTGCATCGTCTATAACGACTGCAAAGTTGTATACCGGTATACCGTCAGATTTTACAATTATAAAATCACCTATACCTCCGCTTTCGAACTCAACCTTTCCTCTTACCTTATCGTTTATTTCAATCATCTTACTTTCAGGAACCTTGAATCTGATGGACGGCTTCCTCCCCTCCATTTCCAGTTCCTGTCTCTGTTCTTCTGTAAGGCATCTGCACTTGCCAAGATATCTTGGCATCTCACCTTTCTCAGATAACGCTTTTCTTTCTTCTTCAAGTTCCTGCTGTGTGCAGTAGCAGTAGTATGCCTTCCCTTCTTCAATAAGCTTGTCTATGTAAGGTTTGTATATGTCCAGCCTTTCGGTAGAACGATACGGGCCGTTATCTCCTCCTGCATCAATTCCTTCATCCCATTGTATACCAAGCCATTTTAAATCATTTACTATTACCCGTTCTGATTCAATAGATGATCTTGCTAAATCAGTATCTTCAATTCTCAGGATAAATCTGCCGCCCATTCTTTTTGCAAAAAGATAGTTAAACAGGGCTGTTCTTGCACCACCTATATGCAAATGTCCTGTCGGGCTTGGAGCGAATCGCACCCTTACACTGTTCATACCGACACCTCTTTCACAATTTTTTCTTCAAATACACCTGTAACAGGTATCATATCTGGTGAAGCTGCATTATTGTTTCAAGATTTACAAGAGCTTTGTCTTATTGGCTATTAATTCAAACGTAAATCCTAGAAATGCTGCTGCTCGTCTGTTAAGCATCATCCTTGTAAGAAATATCTCAAAATACTCCATCAATGAACATATAGAAGTATCAATGGTCAGATGGAGAGTTATTATCTTCTTATCCTTATCCACCTTGATTTGGGACTCTTTAACAGCATAGTTCACTCTGTCATGTATATCAAATGTGGCAAAGTCGGTATTTCTTACCCTTGTTCTATGCACATCCGATTTATCAGCCATTATCAATGCTGCAGAAATCCTGCTTACAACAGCCCCAGTCTGTTCATCATGGTTTCCGATGGCAACCATAATCTCGGCAGCCTCACCTGCATCCATCCCCATATCCCTGAGAATCCTATATGCAAGTATAGCTCCGCTGCTCGGGTGGTTGTTCCTGTTTACTGAGTTTCCTATATCATGCAAATACCCAGCAATCTCAGCCAATTCAGTCTCTCTATGACTCCCTCCGATTTTATTCATTATATATCCAGCCAGGCTGGATACAATATCGGCATGCCTGAATGAATGCTCAGTAAAATCCAATGCATCAAGCTGATTCTGCCCGATTTCCAGTAGAATCCTTACTTCAGGATTCATTTTAACATCATCAAGTTTTATTCCCAATGCTCTTCCTCCCGGATAAGCCTGATTGCCTCATTACGCTGCAGAAACCAGACTAAGCCTGAGACAAGCAAGCTGCTGACTTTCTTTCATGCTGTAATCAACTTTGCAAGTCAGATATACTTTGATGCTACTTGCTCTCCTGATTACTGAATTATATCATATACTATATTCTTCTTCTATGGTCTACACCAGGAATCAATCCTCTTTTATTAGGCTTGGGTTAATGCGGCTTGAATCATCAAGGCGCATTCGGTCCTTTTTTTCTGGAGCTTACACCCCAACTCATACGGTTGACTGATACTCCTGTTAAACTGCCAGGCATTTGCCGCACATCCACCGCTGCAGAAAAACTTTGACCAACAGTCTCTGCATTTCTCCTTGGTAAATATATTGCAGTCTATAAATTTACACCTTATTTCATGATTGATGCCTGGCTCCATAACATTACCAAGATAGAAGTCCATATTCCCAACAAACTGGTGGCAGGGATAAATTTCCCCATCCGGTGTTACTGCTAGGTATTCACAGCCTGCGCCGCACCCTTTAACCCTTTTTGCCGTACAAGGACCGTTGTTAAGGTCCAATTCAAAGTGAAAAAAATTAAATCCCTTATTACTTTTATGTCTATCAATATATTCAACCGCAAGCCGTTCATATTCCTTATATACCTTATCAATATGGTTCTCCCTGAGTGCATACCCCTTATCCTCACTGGCTACGACAGGTTCGACCGAGATTTGTTTTAAACCGAGGTCTGCCAGGTGAAGAACATCGTCTGCAAAATCAAGGTTGTATCCTGTAAATGTACCCCTTACATAATAATCCTTTTGCCCCCTCGATGCGGCAAGTTCCTTTATTGCAGGCAGTATTGAATGATAGGTACCAGACTTGTCCGTCCTGTATCTGACTCTATCATTTACCTCTCTCCTGCCGTCCAGACTTAATACTATGTTGTCCATATTTTCATTAATAAAATCGTTTATCTCCGGTGTAAGTAGAACTGCATTGGTGGTAATGGTGAAACTAATCCTCTTACCATACTTAGTTTCTTTTTCACGGCTGTATTGAACAATTTTCTTTACCACATCAAAATTCATTAAGGGTTCTCCACCAAAAAAATCAACTTCAAGATTTTTTCTGTTTCCGGAGTTTTTCAGTAAAAAATCAATCGCAGCTGCCCCAACCTCAAACGGCATCAAACTGCGGGAACCTCCGAAGCCACCCTGTGATGCAAAGCAGTACTCACAGCGCAGATTACAGTCATGAGATACGTTCAGGCAAAGGGACTTTACGATATCCGGTGAGGTATGAGCTTCCTGACAGCCGACATACGGGTCTTCTGAAAACAGCATTCCCTGTTCTTCAAGTCGTCTAATTTCTCCTAATGCCCCACTAACTTCATGCGGAACATACTTCCTTGACAGCTTTTTCAGAATTTCTTCCTCATCAAGTCCTTTCTCCAGGCTTCCAACCACTTCGTAAGCTATATCATCCAACACGTGAACAGCTCCAGTGTATACATCCAGAACTATATTATATCGGTTAAGTGAAAATCTGTGAATCACTCTAGAAACCCCTTTTCACCATACGAGCGGCAGGGACGTTTTTCAAAATTTTTACGGAAAAAAAGTTCAAAAAGTCCCAGCAA
>JAWLCD010000043.1:0-12608 GCA_041687355.1 Clostridia bacterium
TAATGATTCTTTTTCTCGCCATAAAAATCTCCTCCTATGATTTTAGTATTCTACCATAGAAGGAGATAATTAGTTTACATAAAATATTTTACAGCCTCGTATTTTTCTATAGAATGGTAATTGAACTTAGTTTCTAGACTATATCATCTGAAGAAATTGGACCTAAATACTTAATTATACAGCCTTTTTCAGCAGTCTCGGACGGTTCTTTTGACATACTCAAGGGTTGAGTATGTCAATTTGTTTACCCTTTAAACCTCTTCAGGGTTAGTGAATTGGCAACAACAGATACAGAACTGAATGCCATTGCCCCTCCGGCAATAATCGGATTAAGCAGTCCTGCCGCTGCAAAAGGTATACCTATTATGTTATAGATAAACGCCCAGAACAGGTTCTGTTTAATCTTTATCATTGTCATTCTGGAAAGCCTTATTGCCATTGGGATTGTCCTTAGGTCCCCTCTCATTAGTGTAATGTCTGCCGCTTCCATTGCAATATCCGTTCCGGTTCCCATGGCTATACCTATATCCGCAGCTGCCAGCGCAGGAGCATCGTTTATGCCATCCCCTACCATTGCTACGACCCTGGTTTGGCTGGTGGTATCCTGCTTGGTTTGTGTACTAGTATTTCTTAGTCTTTCAATTTCCCTGGCTTTATCTCCCGGAAGAACCTCGGCAACGACATGAGTAATCCCAACCTGCCTGGCAACCGCCTGAGCTGTCTGACTATTATCTCCGGTCAACATATAAACCTGAATGCCCATTGTCTGCAGCCGCTGAACTGCCTCCTTCGAGCTTTCCTTGACTGTATCAGCAACTGCCAGAACCCCTTCGATCCTGCCGTCTATGGCAACAAGCATGGCTGTCTTTCCTTCCCCCTCAAGCTTCCTAAGCTGGTCTTCCATTGGCTCAAATTCAATGTGATTTTCACCCATAAGCTTTCTTGTACCAACCAGCACCGTCCTGCCTTCAACCCTGGCCCGCACTCCCTTGCCCGGAACAGCTTCAAATTGCTCAGGCTCTGGTATATCATCCTCACCGAGTATCTCTTTCCCCTTACTCAATACTGCAGCACCCAGAGGATGCTCAGATTTTCTCTCAGCAGCCGATGCAAATCGCAGTACTTGCCAGGATATGGTGGGACGAGGGGACGGTTCTCCCGTCCCACTTTTTTCAAGAAGTGGGACGGGAGAACCGTCCCCTCGTCCCAAAAGAATGTCGGTAACCTCGGGTTCTCCGGTAGTTATTGTACCGGTCTTGTCCAGCACAATGGTATCAATCCTGTAAGCCCTCTCAAGATTTTCACCACCTTTAATCAGAATCCCATTTTCCGCACCTTTTCCGGTACCAACCATAATTGCAGTCGGAGTTGCAAGTCCAAGAGCGCAGGGGCAGGCTATAACAAGTACTGATACTGCACTTATCAGACCTTTACCAAAATCTCCGAAACCAAAATACCATATGAGGAATGTAGCAGCTGCAATTACTATCACTGCAGGCACAAAAATACCCGAGACACGGTCTGCTATCTTCTGGATTGGAGCTTTCGTCCCTTGAGCGTCTTCTACCATCTTTACAATCTGGGAAAGTACAGTTTCTTCCCCAACTTTGACAGCTTCAAATTTGAAGGTACCGGTCCTGTTTATCGAAGCTCCTATCACCGAATCTCCAACCTTCTTCTCAACAGGTATGCTCTCTCCGGTAAGCATTGACTCATCTACTGTGGAGTATCCTTCAATTATCCTGCCGTCAACAGGAATTTTCTCTCCCGGCCTCACCACTATAATATCTCCGGCCTTAACATCTTCAACCGGTATATCCTCTTCTTTGCCGTCTCTTACCACCTTTGCAGTTCTCGCCTGTAAATCCATAAGTTTCTTTATGGCCTGGGATGTCTTCCCTTTTGCCGCAGCTTCAAGGTATTTCCCCAGTAGAATTAGGGTTATGATTACTGCTGCAGCCTCGAAATATAAGTCTTTCATTTCACCCGGCGCAGTATTCTGGAAGAATACATTATATGTGCTGAAAAAGTATGCAGCTGAAGTACCCATTGCAACAAGCACATCCATATTCGGGGCCCCTGCCTTCAGTGCCAAATACGCATTCCTGTAGAATCTGTAGCCTACTATAAACTGTACAGGTGTAGCTACAGCAAGCTGAAAATATCCATTGTGAAGGGGCCACAATTCCACCCCTGCTAGATGAAGCACCATACCAAGAATGAGTGGAGCGCTTAAAACAGCAGAAGCCAATACAAGCATCCGGAGATTTTTAAACTCAATATCTCTTTTCTCCTCTTCTCCCTTATCTCCACCATCATCTTCCACAGCCTCATACCCTAAAGACTGTACAGATTCTAAAATCTCCGGAATATTTACAACATCCGGATTAAACTCTACCAAAGCCTTCTCTGATGCCAGATTTACGGCCGCAGTTTTTACCCCTTCGAGACTGCTTAATCTCTTCTCAACCCTCGCTGCACAAGATGCACAAGACATACCCGATATCCTTATAGAGGCCTTTCTCTCCATCAATATTCCCCTCCATTTTCCTGTCAAAGGGGCGGTTCTTTTGACAGCGCCACCTGCCTAACCAGTTCCCTGTTTAAGTTTAGAGTTGCAGCTATTTGTCTTCTGGACAGGTCTGATTCCTCCAGAAGGTAGTTTATTAATTCATTCCTTTCAGATTTCATATTGTAGTTTTTCAACTCATTTATTCTAATTCCTCTTGTATTCAGATATTCCTCCACGTAGTCATATACATTCTGATTATCAATTTTCTTCCCTTGATTAATATCGATAAATACTTCGTCGGTTTTCTTCTGGTTAAACCTTGCAAATTCCTTGATAGCTGCCGTCCTATTGTTTGAAAACATTTTCAAAATTTCATCTGCATCGATTATACCGCTCTCAGCATTTATGTATTCAATGTAACTGCTCCATCTGTACTGATTCATTGGGCTTACGCCTGCCTTCTCAGGGTTCTGATGTACATATCTTATCACAGCAAGCAGGTAACGGTCATCTTCAATGCTTTCACTTCTATACCTGTCCTGGAATACATGTCCTACACGTTTGTGTTTATTGTTATAATAACCCGCATAACTCACTCCAATTCTTTTAGTCAGCCGTTCAAGACTATTTTTTTCTCCTTAACAACAAGATGAGCATGATTATCCATTATACAATATGCATATATTGAATAGGCCTCATTCTCCTTCTTGTTGTAGAGTATCTTGATTAATCTTTCCTTATCCTCATCTTCCATGAATATTTTTCTTTTGTTATTCCCTCTGAACATAATGTGATAAACTTGGCTGGAGCTTGGACTCCTGGAATGTCTTGGCATGTTAACCACCTCCGGAATAAATATACAATTATTAACAATTATTGTCAATAGAACCGTCCCTTTGACATGGGGTATAATATAATTAATAATATTTTATCGGGATGGAGGTAAAAAGCTTGGAGCGAACGTCAAAAAATGCAATCAAAGCAGCGTGTCACGCAGAATATGATTCATTAACCCATGTAATTCTATGCTCGCCTTTATACATGAAAATCAGGGAGGTAATAAACGAGACCCAGCAGTACTTTGTGGAAGAGAACATAGATACCAAAAGGGCTGTGGAACAGCACGATTTACTTATCAAGACCCTGAGAAGCTATAACGTAGATGTAATAACTCTACCTTCCTTAAGAGTCTTTCCTGAACAGGTTTTTACCCGGGATATTGGTTTCACAATTGGAGATACTCTGTTCATCGCACAACTCAAAAGAGCAATACGCCAAGGGGAAGAGAAAGTATTAATGGATTGGCTGGATACCCATGGTATACCTTATATCCAGATGGCCAATCAAAGCATTGAAGGTGGGGATGTTCTGGTTGACCATGATACCGTATGGGTTGGCATCAGCTACCGTACTTCAGTGGATGCAGTCAGAGAACTGCAGGACAGGCTGAATAACTATGAGGTTATTCCCCTTGATTTTGAAAACAGATACCTGCATCTCGACTGCGTCTTCAATATGATTTCGGCTGATGAAGCGCTTATATTCCCTCCGGCTTTTAACCCAGAGGACTTAAAAAAGATTGCCTCCCGCTACCGGCTGGTTGAAGTTACTGCCGACGAGCAGTTCCGGCTTGGAACCAATGTCCTATCTCTTGGAAAAGGAGTTATTATCGGTCTTCCGGCTAACAAAAAAGTCAACCGAAAGCTCCGCAAGCATGGCTATGATGTAGTGGAAGTGGATATTTCGGAAATTATCAAGTCGGGGGGAGCCTTCCGCTGTATTACAATGCCGCTGGCCAGAAACCCGTAAGGCTGATAGGCTTTGACGTATCCCCATTATAAACTCCTTGAATTAGTTTGGGGCAGATTAACCATTACACTGCTTCCCGGTCGATTCTCAGGCTTTTGAAATATACGGCTGCCAAAATCAGGAAGACTGTTGATACACCAAGGTACAGTAATAACTCTCCTGCATTCATGGTCTGGTTAAAGAGTGGCTTCAGTAATGCTCCAAGGGCAACCGAAAAAAGCAAGGTGAATCCATTGATAAACGTAACGGGAAGCAATAACAATCCTAACCCTTCTTTTCTTATGGCCTTAATAATAATGATAATAAACGCAGGGAAAATAAAGCACATATCCAGAATAAAGATGGAATACATGAACTCAGGTTTGGTACCGGCCTGGATAAATGATAGAATCTGGCTGGTCCAGAGAATAGTAAAAAGTACGGGTATGAGCAGGGAAAACCCCACAGAGACGTTCCTAACAGCACTGGGCAGCTTAACTTTTTGGAGAATATCTTTACCGATATTTGCCACGCTATATACTATCGAGTAAAAAGCTAGCGCAAATATGGCCATATAGAGAAAGTACAGTCCATTATAGAACCGCTCAATTACGTAGATTCCGTATGCATAGAAAAGATAGCCAAGTATGCCTATAATAATAATCTGCTTTTTTGAATCATCCTCTTTGATTCCAGCCACAAAAAATAAAATAATTACTGATAATATAATGGTTACTATATCTTGTGATATTACTCCGGAGATAACATCTGTGCTTGCTACGCTGCTGTAAATGTCAGGATACATTACTCCAGCCAATGCAGCCGTAAGAGATAAAAACGCAGATAAAAACCATAGAATTTTATTATTGCCAAGTTTTTGAACCATTCTTCCCCCCCTTTTGTAAATTCCCTACGTTCTCTTCCTATCCGTAGTAGATATCTGCCCTGCCGCTTCTAATCATCCCTTCGAACTTCTTCCGCAAGTACTTCTTAATGAGATTCCTCGAAAATGGAATAACCAGTATGAATCCTGTAATATCAGTAAGTATACCTGGTGTAAGAAGCAGTGCCCCTCCTACCAGTACACAAAGACCGTTTACCAGTTCCTCCCCCGGGAGTCTGCCTTCAGACAACTCGGTCCGGATTTTCCCGAGTATCTGACGTCCCTGGCTCTTTGCCAGATAAGCTCCTGCCAGTCCCGTAGCAACAACCAGCGCCAGCGTAAACTCCCAGCCGGTCACTTCGGCTATCCTGAATAATAGAATCAGTTCTATCAACGGCACTAACGTAAAAAGCAAAACCAGTCTTGCAAACATATCTCTTCTCCAATTTATTTCTTTTAGTATTATTCTTTAAATATTCTCTCAGAATTATCCACGCATTTCAAGGCAACTTTTAGATATCTGTAAAAGCTGTCGGCAGAGCCACCCTTTTATTCTAATGCCCTTCACATTCACCTTTATGCTTATGTTGGTTACATATACTACCTGAATGCTGAAGATTACTGCTTAAATATTTTTGTATAACATCATCTGTACTTCCTTCAGCTCCTGTGATTATCTCAATCTTTTTTTGATTGAATATCTGAACTGCTCCCCCTCCCATTCCTCCTGCAATGACTGTATTTACTCCTATATCGTTCAGGTAATTCGGCAGGAAGCCCGGCTGATGTCCTGGATTGCTTACAAAACTTTTACTTACAATGTTTCTGCCCTCCATGTTATATATTGTAAAACCCTCACAATGTCCAAAATGCTGTGATACATTTCCATTATCCGTTGCAACTGCAACCTTTTTCATTATTCATTCTCCTCTCGTGAATTTAATACTTTCTTAAGGCAGTTCCACATTTGACTTATTGCTTGTGCTGCGGCACTTTGAGGATAGTCCATTACTGACTGTTTGTTGTTAACAGCTTCAACTACCTTTTTGTCATACGGTATTCTGCCTACTACAGGTATATTTTCTGTCTTACAATATTCTTCTATTTTTTTCACTACATTAAGATTTACATCATATTTATTTATACACACTGCACACTGTACTCCGAACCTTTTTGCCGTATCAATTACTCTTCTGAGGTCGTGAAGGCCGGATAATGTCGGCTCTGCTACTGCAAGCACATTGCTTGTTCCTGTTATCGAGGCAATAACGGGGCAACCTATTCCCGGTGAACCATCCAGTATGATAAGCTGCTCGCCATTTATCCTGTCATAAAGATTCTTTCTGACTTCTGTAACAAGCTTACCGGACGCTCCATTTCCAATCAGCAGCTCTGCATGAGAAAAAATTTCATTACTTACAATTGATATGTTAGTTTCACCTGAAATGTTTTGTTCCATTGTTATTGCCCCTGCAGGACAGAAATATGAGCACACTCCACATCCTTCACACTCCATAGTACTTATGCTGTTATTCTTAATTGCATCAAACCTGCACAGTTCATTACATACTCCGCAGTTGATACACTTATCCTCATGTTTGACTGCTTTCTCCGCTCCATAATAGTCTTTCCGCTCTACCTGTTCCGGGTTATTACAAATAATGTATAGGTTCGGTGCATCAACATCACAATCTGCAAATGCTTTGTTTTCTCCTGCCAGTCTTAATAATGCTCCTGTAATGGTGGTTTTTCCCGCGCCCCCTTTACCGCTTAGTACTACCAGCTGTTTCATTTGCTGCTACCTCCAGGATGTTCTCATAGATTTGTTTGAATATCTGCCGGCACCCTTGTTTCTGGCTTACAAGTTCACCATTTGAATTCCATATATCAAACTGTCTGTTATATGGTATCTTTCCAATCACGGGTATATTCTTGCTTCTGCAGTATTCTTCAACAATTGTATTACCTTCTACGGCTTTGTTTATTATGACTCCTGCCGGTATATCCATAAGATTGGTAAGCCTGTAAACCATATTCAGATTGTGTATTCCAAAGAGTGTCGGTTCAGCTGCAAGTATACATAAATCACTATCTTTTATTGATTCCATTACCGTACATGAACTTCCAGGCGGACAATCCAATACAATTATTTTGTCTTTATCCATATCTCTAAGAAGCTCCTTGATTATCGGAACTCCTGACGGGTTGCCACTATCCAGTATTCCATGCCTGAATTCTGTATTTTGTGATTTTCCGTATTCTATTATGCCTATTCTTCTTTCTGTCTCATGCAGTGCATTGTGTCCGCATACCATTACACACCCTCCACAGCTGTGGCAGAGTTCGTGAAAAACAAGCAGCTTATCCTTTGCATATGCAAGAGCATGATACCGGCAAAAAGAGACGCATTCCTTGCATCCGGTACAATTTTCATCTGACTGCGGTATCTTTACTTTTACTTCTTTTTGTCCTGTAATTTCAGGTTTCAGGAAAATAGCTCCATTCGGTTCCTCTACATCACAATCTATATAGACATTTCCAATAGTACTGACCAAATTTGTCGATATAAAGGTTTTCCCTGTTCCGCCTTTTCCGCTTAATACCGATATCCTCATACCCCTCTCCCTTTACCTGTGTCCGCCATGATAGCCGGGGTGTATTTCTTTAAGTGCCTTTAATTCCCCATTTTTGTACATGTCAACCAAATCTTTTACTGTACCGGGCACTGCCTGCATTATTTCAATATCAGCCCTTTTGAGTACGTCAGCTGCATTCTGTCCTAAATGTGGTGTTACAAGTACTTCTGCACCGCTGTCCAATACTGTCTGAGCTGCAAGTATTCCTGCTCCACCTTGGGCATTTACCGCCTGGTTTTCAATTGCCTGGAAATCCATAGTATCAGATTCTACTATTATGAAATACAAACTTCTTCCAAAGGTAATACTTACCTGGCTTTGAATATCTTTTTCTGCTGCAGGTACAGCTATCTTCATAATTTCACACCTCCGTTCAGATTGACAAATCTCTGAAATACCGCTTATCATAATCCTCTATCTTACCTATATCTGCCAAAGCTGCTATCTTAGGGTCAATAGGGAGTCTTGCTATTAGATTTATTCCAAAATCTTGTGCTATTTCTTCGGTTCTGCTTTTTCCAAATACATCTATTGTCTTGTTACAATCCGGGCATTGAATATAACTCATATTCTCCACTATTCCAATTACAGGGATATTCATCTCTTTTGCCATGTTGTAAGATTTCCTGACTATGAGGTTCACTAAATCCTGTGGCGATGTAACAATTACTATTCCATCCAGTGGTATCAACTGAAATACCGTTAGAGGCACATCTCCTGTTCCTGGCGGCATATCAATAAACAGGTAATCCAACTCCCCCCATACTGTATCTGTCCAGAATTGTTTTACTGTATTTGATAGTATAGGACCCCTCCATATTACCGGTGAATCTTGTTTTTCAAGAAACATATTTATTGATACTATTTTTATTCCCTTTTGTGACTTTTCCGGTATTATCCCGTACTCTCCCACCTCGCCCTTTTTATCGATGCCAAACATTTTGGGTATTGAAGGTCCGGTTATGTCTGCATCAAGTATTCCAATATTTAAACCTTCTCTTCTCATACTTGAGGCTAATAGTGAGGTAACTAATGACTTTCCTACTCCTCCCTTTCCACTTAGTACTGCAATTACCTTCTTTATGTCACTGAACTGATTCGCATTTTCCTTACTTATTGAACATGTTTCCTTACTTTCACAAGCACCCTGGTTCTCAGGCTTACTCTGGCTCATAGCTCTCCATCTCCTCCATTAGGTACTTTAGTGCAATTGGCTTATTATGTCATTCACGGCATCTAACTGCCTTTGAAGTGCATATACATTACTCTTCAACACTATAATATTATTTACTGTAGCTTCATCCGCCCTCCATCTTCCTGGAAATGATGAATTCACTCTAGATAATGGTATCGACCTACATCTTCTTCCTCTGAAATCTCTTTCAACTTTCCAAAAACCTGCTCCGTAGGTATCTCTTACTTTCATGAAAATCACCTTCCTCATAGAATTAATAGTCACAACGCCCTCTGAATCTTCTGCAGTACCGTTTGCAAAAGTCATTATGCTTTTCACATACCAATTCTTTGTTATCACACTGTGGGCAGTTGATTTTTCCTTCAAGGAAGTTTTCATATGAATCCTGCAATGTTTTATTGCAGTTTGGGCATATAAACCGGCACAAGTTTCTCGAATAATTTCCACCTTCAATCCTTATTGCTTTACCGGCTGTTAGTGCATCTGCAACTTTTTCTCTTGCTGAGTTCAATATTCTTTGAAATGTACCTCTTGATACTGCCATCTGTTTTGCGCTTTCAGTCTGTTCGAGTCCGTGAAGATCTGAGAGCCTTATTGCTTCCAATTCTTCAATGGAAAGGGTAACTTCCTGCAGTTCAAACTGCCCGCATCTCTTAGGAAAAAAGTATTCTATTTCAGGTATAAAACCTACCCTTCGGCATTTTTTCGGTCTTGGCAACCTATCGCCCTCCTTATTATGTGCATATGCACATAATAATATTAATCCTGTTCAACTCACCTGTCAATATTAAAATATGAACCAGAATAGGACAGTTGTATTGTGACACGTTATCGACTCAATCATCAATTAAGCCTTTAAAATGTTAAGCGCCCTGTACATTGGCTCTATACTCCTTTTGTTTATTAATAAATTATGGTAAAATAATATTATATTATACATATTTATCCGATGACTACCGCCGCTAAGACTCCCTCTTCTTCAAGTGGGAGACAAGCGGCGCTACATCCCTGGATAACGGCTTCTAAGATTCAGTTGGAGAAAAAAACTCCACCTGAATCCAAGAATCCTGTTTATCCGATGACTACCGCCGCTAAGACTCCCTCTTCTTCAAGTGGGAGACAAGCGGCGCTACATCCCTGGATAACGGCTTCTAAGATTCAGTTGGAGAAAAAAACTCCACCTGAATCCAAGAATCCTGTTTATCCGATGACTACCGCCGCTAAGACTCCCTCTTCTTCAAGCGGGAGACAAGCGGCGCTACATCCCTGGATAACGTATTCTAAGATTCAGTTGGAGAAAAAAACTCCACCTGAATCCAAGAATCCTGTTTATGAGGTGACGCATGGTTACAAGGGAGCAAATTGTTGATTATGTATTTAATAATGTAAAAGATGTTCTTCTTGATGGAATTGAAAGCCATGACGATAGAAGTCTGGTGGAAGAAGGCTACAGAGATAGAGTTGACAATTTCATTGATGACAGTCTGCTGACAGCATCGAGTCTGGAAGACGGAAAAATCAAATGGTTTTTACTTAACACAAGGAAATACGACTTAAGCATTTTCAGTCTGCCGCCTCAGCAAAGAATAAATATGTTTAAAGTTGGACCGTACATAGATGCTCTGAATTTATATAGAAATCTTGCACATCAGCTTGCCATCCATTATCTGAATCACAAAGCCGTTCCTGAGAATTATGACCAACAGAGAATTGATATTCTAAAGTATATGGAAGAGCTTAAAGATGCCTTCTCGGAAAGAGAAGAATTAAATGAGTTCTACAATCAGGTTACGGAACAAACCTTGCTGGACCTTGAATTTGCAAATGGTGACACCAGCAGCATTAGCAAGAAAATCGGCGAAATTCTCGAGCATAGAAGACTGCTTGAAGAACGATTCAACAATAAATAGCGTAGGGTGATGGCAATGGCTTTAAAGGACTTCCTGAACAGGTTTAAAAAAGATAGGCAGTCCGGAGATAACGTCCAAATCAATTACTATGCAAAAGAAGAAAATAGTAATTGGGGATTTGTTAATCTTTCTTTAAGACGTGATCAACAAGGTAATGTAATTCTGGTAAAGTCTATAAATGTCAGAGAGGACTATGCAAACACTGCGGTTAAGACTCATGAACAAAATCATTATGATTCCAGCCATCTTTTTGAACTACCTAGTGCCAATGGGCAGACAAAATACTATGAAGTTAGAAGCGGATTTTCAATAGATACGTACAATGAATATTTACAGCGTCTTACCTCAAGGGGCACAGGTGCAGCTGAAGGAGCAACTCAATTCCTGTCAATATACGAAACCCTGGAGCAAAATGAAAGGATTCCCGGAAGAGATATAAGCTGCTTCAACGGGTCTATGTATCAATCTGAGGTCATAGCCATGGGAGCGGTTGCACACGCCATAGGTATTGAGAAGTTCAAGCAGCTGTACAAGTCAGCAAATGTTGAAGAACTGGAAAGCACCATAGATAATGTAATGGGCAGCAACTACTACAATGAACTAAGGCATAATCTTGATATTGTTACATGCAATAATCTTAATATGAAAAAAACTAAAGTCCCTAATGTCAGCCAGGTTAAGGATATGGTTAAGAGAAGCAGACAAAAGGCTGAAAGAATGGGATTTGAAATCTGGTCTGCATTTGAGAAGAATAGATTCATAAACAACGTAAAAGAAAATATTAACGGCAGTAGACATATAACAACCTATATTGAAGACATATGCAGGGAAGAAAAAGAGCCAAATTTACATGCTGATTCACATTCCATTAACTCTACCCGTCGACTGGACTATTTCAGAAGCCAGATTCGTGCCGAGAATAGAATGTATGCGAACGCATTGTATCTGGATGCAAAGAAGGTTCCTGAAGAAAAAAGAACTGCCAATCTTGCAGCACTAAGCCTGCTTCAGGAAGAATATATCGAGGGGAGCATAACAAATGATGATATAAGGGATACTACCTTTTCATTATCCTCCAATCCCAAGCTGGGCAATATGCTGTTTATCAGCAGAAACGGACAGCTTGAAGTATACGACATTGAGACCATAGGAAACAGTAGAAATACGCAGCAGCACATACCGACTATATATTTAACCAGGGATTTAAACAATGAACAAGACCTCACCCCATTTGAAGCAAGTATCAGGGATGCTTTAAATGACCATTTTGCAAGTAATGACTTCCCCGATAAAAAGGCTCCTCGAATTCATGCTTTCAGCGGCCGCCCGGATCTGTTTGCAGTGCATGACGAGGAATCCGGCCTTAATGTCTATGAATACAACAGAGAGCAGAATACCCTTGAAACAATAGAAGTAGAGCCAATGGAAAAACTCCATGGGATGGATGACAGGCCGACTATAAAAGACAAGGCCTCAAAGTATACTGCATTAGCTAAAAAGAAGCTTGGAAAAATCAAGGAATCAGTCATGAGGGAGTAGACAGTATGTCAGATTGTTAGAGTCATACCAGTTCTTTTTGTCAATCAGAACCGTCCGAGACTGCTGAAAAAGGCTGTATAATTAAGTATTTAGGTCCAATTTCTTCAGATGATATAGTCTAGAAACTAAGTTCAATTACCATTCT
>JAWLCD010000044.1:0-11433 GCA_041687355.1 Clostridia bacterium
AACTGTTTTTAGAGCTAAAACAGCTTAGATACCGCGCACTATAAGCGTTTCTAAGGGTGTAGTCTAAAAAATATTTTCCTACAGTAAGTTGACGCTATCAGTCAAACCTATCCTGCTTGTAAAGAATAAAATTATGATGTATACTTATATATGCATCCTGGGTACTAATGGAGTCTGGCCTGCATAGAATGTATAGGAGGTGATGCTCGGGTAAGGGAAAGAGACAATTGAATAGTCAAGCGCCAGTGCTGGCTTAAGTGTCAGCAGACGAGGAGGAGGTTAATCGAGTTTGTCGGCGGGTGCCTCCCGGATAGCACGTTCGTAATCATCTGTACAAACCCCCGGGTGACCGGGCAATAAAAGCGGGTGAAAGTGCAGTCCTTTGTTCCTATTATGTCTAAATGTCGGTTCAGAGTTTATTTTCTATTTTATTTCCAGGAGCAATTTACCGAAGGTGGTTGGAAACCAAGGGCTATTTGAGTGGTTATTCCTGAATTGCGGGAATACCTTCCATATGCATCCCTATTTTTGCTTTAGGGGAGCTTTGCCCATGCTGTTTAACCATTTTTGGAACAATCAACAGGAGGTATGTATTATGTGTGGAATAGTTGGTTACATTGGAGAAAAAAAAGTAGTACCTATACTGATAGAAGGTTTAAAGAAGCTTGAATATAGAGGTTATGATTCTGCAGGAATTGCAGTGCTGGATGAAGACCGCGTAAATGTGGTCAAGAGTAAGGGAAGGCTGGCTGTGCTGGAGGACAAATTAAAATCCGAAGAAATCTCAAGCTCTATGGGAATAGGCCATACCCGCTGGGCTACACACGGTGAGCCGTCTGATGTAAACTCACACCCCCATCTGAGTACTTCAGGGGATATTGCTGTAGTTCATAATGGAATAATTGAAAATTATTTGAGCTTAAAGGAATTCCTGCAGTCCAATGGATTTAAATTTCTGTCCGATACGGATACCGAGGTGATTGCTCACCTTGTTGAGTATTACTACGATGGTGACATTCTAGAGGCTGTAATAAAGGTGCTGGCAAAGGTAGAGGGTTCATATGCTCTTGGAATCGTATGCAAGGACAGCCCCGACCGGTTTATAGCAGCCAGGAAGGATAGCCCGCTTATAGTAGGCTTGGGCAAGGGAGAAAACTTTGTTGCCTCGGATATTCCTGCAATACTCGAGCATACAAGAAGGGTCTACCTTCTTGACGATAAGGAGATTGCGGTATTGAGCAAGGACCAGGTTAAGATTTTCAATACCGACAAGCGGGAAGTAAAGAAAGAGGTATTCAATGTAAACTGGGATGTATCTTCAGCCGAGAAGGGCGGCTATGAGCATTTTATGATGAAGGAGATATGTGAACAGCCAAAGGTTATTAAAGATACTATCAGCCCGAGAATCAAGGGCGGTAAACCTGAGCTGGAGATTGGTATAAGCAGGGAAGACCTTGAAGACATTGATAAAATATTCATTGTAGCTTGCGGGACGGCGTACCATGCAGGAATGGTAGGAAAATATCTGATTGAAAAGCTGGCAAGGATACCAGTTGAGGTTGATATAGCTTCTGAATTCAGGTACAGAAATCCGGTTTTGAATGACAGGATGCTTGTTATTATAATAAGCCAGTCAGGTGAAACGGCAGATACGCTTGCAGCCCTGAGAGAGGCTAAAAAGAGGGGAGCCAGGATTATATCGGTAGTAAATGTGGTGGGAAGCTCTATAGCCAGGGAGTCGGATAATGTGCTGTATACCTGGGCGGGGCCGGAGATTGCTGTTGCGTCGACAAAGGCCTATACAACCCAGCTTGCTGCAATGTATCTTATTGCCGTTGATTTTGCCTTGAAGAAGGAGTTAATGGGCAAGAAGGAGTCTGAAGAAATCATCGAGCACCTGAGGCAGCTGCCGGAGAAGGTTGAAGCCATACTCAAGGATATGGAGAAAATCCAGTACTTTGCCTCAAAGCATTATAATGCCAAGGATATTTTCTTTATCGGCAGGGGGCTTGACTATACCGTTGCTCTGGAGGGCTCTCTCAAGCTAAAGGAGATTTCATATATTCACTCCGAGGCTTATGCCGCAGGAGAATTAAAGCACGGTACCATTGCTCTGATTGAAAAGGGTACGCTGGTTGTAGCCCTCGCCACGCAGGAGGGGCTATTCGACAAGATGCTGAGTAACGTAAAAGAGGTTAAGGCAAGAGGAGCGGTAGTACTTGCGGTAGCACAGGAGGGCAATACCGAGGCCGAGAAAGTGGCAGATTTTGTACTGTATATACCTAAGACCGACGCTGTTCTGACCTCCATTCTGACAGTAGTACCTCTGCAGCTGTTTGCCTACTATGTGGCTGTTGAGAAGGGCTGCGATGTGGATAAGCCGAGAAACCTTGCAAAGAGTGTGACGGTAGAATAGGGATAAGAAATTAATCTGCAAAGGCAAAGAAGAAGTCTCCTTCCTGGTAATAATAGGAAATAACGACCAAGGAGGAGACTATTTTATATAAACTATTTACACTCTGTTTAATCGCCTACTGCTACCAGAGTTAATGTCTGGTTACAATGAATCTTTTCCAGCTGTTCTCCATATGTGCTGAGCCCGACAAAAGGAGCAACGTTGTTTATTTTATCATATGCCTGCTTTCCATTGCCCTCATTCCGGAATTGCAGATGCCTCATCATGCAATTAAAGCCTATTATGAATTTGGGATTGGATAGTGAGTCCATAATTCTATTAGCAGTTTGCCCGGCAACTTCTACAGGATCTAAGCCTTTTAGTATCTTTACAGTTGTGTTTACCATTACATTGCCAAAAACTATAATTCCCCCTTCTTTGGTAACTTCAGTAGGAGTTAATATCCAAATACCATCTACGAATACTCGTCCTAATGGATTATACATAAACTTTTTAGGTAATTCCTCTATGGAACACCCTAATGTCTCTGCGTAAACTTCTGCTGCCGGCCTGTTGTTAAGCTTTGAAATACACCTGAATCCGTTTGTTTCTGTAATCTTAAACTCATGTTCAGTAGCATCATAAATATTTTCTCTGAAATAAATAAAGGGTTTATTGGTTTTAATCAATATCAGTACTGCTGCATTCATAGTGGTTTCTCCATCAAAACTTAAGTATGTTGCTTTGAATTCCCAGCTATCAGAAGATGAACCTCCTATGACAGGAATATGTGGTATGGTTGAATTAATGGTAGATAAAATCTTTTCTTCTGAAAAGCTTAATCCATCAACCAATAATAGTCCAAATCCCTTGCTGGATTGGTCAAAGCCGATTTTATCAGCAGTCTCCTGAATCTGTCGTTTGCTAAGTGGTGCCCTAACCTTTATATCATTAATTAAAGTTGCTGAAACTTCAAAATCATCACCTGCAATCGAAAACCCAGCTAGTTTTCCTTCATCATAACCGAAGCCTGGTATTAACTGTCCTCCGGAACTACTTCCAACAACTATTGCGTCTTCAAAGTGTTTTTTCATTTCTTTAGCTAATACTTCGTGATCATAGGTATTGGGAGCGTAAAATACCACAAGCTTGGTGCCCGGTTGGTTAAGTTGAGATGCTAACTCTTCAGCTGCAGCTTGGGAACTCTCAATGTTTTGAACATAGCCGTTTTTTAGGTTCATTAAAATTCCTCCTATAGTTTTTTGAATGTTTTATTTAATAAATATTATAAATATCAAATTCTACTCTGACATTTATAATATTTATTCTCCTTGTTCAAGAAAATGTAGTTATGTAGGGGTTTAGACTTTACTTACCTTGTTTTTTACCTCATTCAGGATTTCTTCTACCTGCTGACCTAAAGTTGCTATTTCTAATACTACTCCGGTTTGTCCTTGTGCTAGCTGTGAAACGCTTGAGGCATTTTGGGCATTCTCTTTAGCTTTATCGGTTATATCACCCATAGCTACTGCCAGGGATTGTACGCTCTGGGTAATTTCCTGCGTAGCATCGGTAACTTTATTAATATGGTTAGTAACATCTGTTACGGATTGTTGTATATCTTTAAAAACTTCTTGAGCAGTTAATGTAACCTGCATACCCTTTTTAACTTCATTTACTCCCAGGGTTATTTCATTTAAAATAGAGCTGACATCTTTTTTAAGTTCACTAATAAGCTGTGAGATATCCTTTGATGTTAAACTCGATTGTGCAGATAATTTGGATATCTCCTCTGCTACAACAGAAAAACCTCTCCCATGTTCTCCAACTCTTGCGGCCTCAATAGTTGCATTTAAAGCTAGTAATTTTGTTTGAACAGCTATATCATTTATACTTTGATTCATATCATTAATTTTCTGCATTCGATGTGTAAACTCTTGCACCACTTTTTGAAGAAACAAGACTTTCTCACTAATGTTTTCCATTTGTTCGGATATGTTTATTATAGACTGATTTCCGTGATTAACATGAAGTGTAGAATTTCTCATTTGCCCGCCAATGTTTTCTGATAACCCGTTAATCTGATATACCTTATCAACTATAAAATTTACGGCATCGTGGGACTGCTTTATTGTAGAACTTTCGTGAGCTGAATTTTGTGAAACTTCAAGCACCTGACTTACAATTGTATCTGTTGAACCACCTAAACCAACCAGAACTTCTGTCTGCTGACTGTTTAGTTCTTTAAGCACTTCAAGCATATCAATAAGTTCTTCCATATGTTGTTTATTCTTTTTACTTTTATCTTCATACTGTTCTAGTTTGTTTTTGTAAGCTTCAGTATGAGTTAATCTTTCATTGTTTTTTAAACTCTTTGAAATTCTAACCACTTCTTTAAAAAAGATAATTTGTTCTCTTATCTTTTGTGGCAGGCTTCTTATTTTTTTGCCTAATTTAACTGATGTTTCTTTAGTATTTGATAATAATTTCTTAATAGCTTTGAATATACCTTTAATATTCAAAGAACTCTTTTTTTTTCTATATTGTAACATTTTTTAGCACTCCCTGATTTTGTTGAAAAATTTCTAATGCAAGTAATAATACTTATATTGAAGCCTTTGTAATGCCTCTCTTTATACTAATCCCTGAATAGTTTGTTCCGGATTATTAAAAACCAAATTATTCTTCCGATTACAGGTGGGATTGTAATAGATTAAAAGAAAGATTTTTTAGATTGCTTTTTCTAAAGTTAAGACTTTTAATAACACGTACCAGAGAATTAAAGCTTTTGAAAATTTAAGAATTTGATATAAGACACAGTCACATTTTACTAATTGTAAAACTATTAAATATTAATCATATAATAATATAATTATATTCTATATTACTTTTGTTGTAAACATGAAAATATGTATTTGGATTTTTAGCCGCTAAGGATTATAATTCCATTAGAAGTATTATACAAAGGAGGATTATATGGAGAAGCAGCCTAATTCACGCACGTGTTTTTTATGTGGTAGGCAAAATGATGTAAGCCTGAAGATGAGCTGGTTTAATGATTGTGATGAGCAGAAAGTAGTAGGAACGGTGACTGTACCTGAAGAATATAACAGCTATCCTGGAATAGTACACGGAGGGGTTGTTGCTGCAATTCTTGACGAAACCGCAGGAAGGTCCATTCTCCTTGATGGTCAGTGGGACAACTTCATGGTAACGGCTAAGCTTGAGGTGATATATAAGCAGCCTACCCCCTGCGGGGAGCAGCTCACAGCAGTAGGGTGGATAAATAAGAAATCAAGGAACTTTGCGCATGTTGCAGGAGAGCTCAGGCTTCCGGATGGAACTGTAACAGCCACCTGTACCGCAGTTATTATACGCCCTCCGCAGGATGTTTTAGAAAAGTGGGAAGCTGAGAAAGAGTATTGGAGGGTTTATGAAGATTGAGGGAGGCAGGATGGATTTCCAGGGTAGAATATAATGAGTGGAAGTATATTGTGCTATAATAGAATATAAATAGTGAAGGTGTGTGTTCAATATGTTTCATAAGTATTATCCTGACCAGGAGACTGTGGAAGAAGCTATGCAGGTTAATGATCCGCTATTAATGCTGGTCTCGTATGATGGCAGCGAAGTCTTATTATCTAATATTGATGATGCATTTGAGCATATTATTCTACTAAGGAAAATGGGTTACAGAGAAACTGATATAGATAAATTTTTCAGAGTAGTAGTAAATCAGGAAGGTGCAGACTGGACTTTTGTGTGTCCCAACGAATATAAAGGCATAGAAGAAAAGAATAAAAGGATTGAGACTTTCTATAATGATGGAATTATAAAGATTGAAGAGGCAATTACTAGTATAGGATATCAGGCAAAAATTAACATACCAAAAAGATATAGACGTCATTTCAATATGCTTGAAGAATAAAATTTAATTATTATCAATTGACATAAACCCCAGGCTGAGACAGCTATAGGGTTTAAAACTATACAAAAGTAACACCCTCTGTCGGGTTAACATAAAATAATCCTAGGGGGTGATAGATTTGCAATACGGACTGCATACTCATAGATTTAACGGTGATACAACTTTTAATGACGGTCATATACACAGGTATTATGGAATAACCAGCGCCGACCCGAACGTCCGGGGACATATACATTATATGAGGGGTGCTACAACCTTTAATGACGGCCATATTCATTATTATTCAGCAGCTACCGGCCCAGACATCAGGGTAGGTAGAGGCCATATTCATTACTACCGTGGCGTTACAACGGTAAACGACCGTCACCGACATGCCTACAGTGGGTATACTTCAGTAGACTAAAGCTAAATGCATCGACTAGGCAAGAAGACAGTTCCAATTGTACCCTTCCTGTAGGCCCACGTTATGGCTGGGTTCAAGCCCCAGCCGTATACGTGGGCTACTCAAAGGAATCAAAATTGGAAATGGTGTCATACTTAGATTCAAGCTCCGGGACATAGATCCGGGGCTTTAAAAATGCCAATTTACGGAGATAATTCAACAAAAGTAATAGCAAACCTCTGAAATATGCAATAATCAGTTACTATTCCTCGAATTCTATCGTATATTGTAGAATATGGCATTTCAAAAAAAAATATCAAATGATATAATGAAATATGACTGCCCGGTTATATTTTTTTTACTTGACAAGTATATATTATTGTGAGGTCTTATGAAGAATAATAAGTATCAAAAAATCCGTAAATCTGCGTTTGAAGTTTTCTCACATAAAGGTTACAGGGAAACCAAAATCGCTGACATAGCTCAAAAGTCCGGAGTTTCTCCAGCGACTATCTATAAGTATTTCAAAAATAAGAAAGCTATTTTTGAAAGTATAGACCATCCTGAACTTAAAGCGTTAAGGCCAAATTATAGGGAGAAGCAGAAAGAAATACTCAAAGCAGCATTGACTGTCTTCGGGCGTAAGGGGTTCTTTGGTACGTCAATGGAGGATATTGCCTCTATCTGTGGTATTTCGAAGGCTGCTCTCTATCAGTATTATAATAGCAAGGAAGAAATATTCTGCGCAGCTGTCCAACAAGATACCATGCTTAGCGGGCTTGATAACCTTTTGCTTATAAATACAGACCAATGTCCGGCCGAGGTTTTAAAGAAACTTGCGGATGACTATCTGAAGGCAATAGATGAGCAGGACAGGATTAACCTGCTTAGGGCAATAATAAGTGATTCACGCAGATTCACCGAACCGGGTGAGCTTTTATATAATAAAGTTATCAGTAAGTTTTATGTGAAGCTGGCCGCGTATTTTGACAAGCTAAAAGCCGATGGGGAGTTGAGAGACATAAATGCCAAGTTTGCCGCCAGGTCGTTCATAGGTATTCTGATGTCCTTCTTAATTATAGATAGACTTGTTAACCCATCATCCAAGGAATTTAGCAACTCAGAAATAGCAGAGAATACGGTAGACATATTCCTGAACGGCATGCGCAATGTGCAATGATAACAGGAGTAAAGGGGGAAGCAGCTTAAAGGCTGCAAGGATAATGAACAAGGTATTAAATATTGGGCTTGATATTGGTTCAACTACAATCAAGCTGGTTGCTGTGGATGAAAATGACAGTATTGTCTACAGCCAGTATCAAAGGCACCTCTCGGATATAAAGAATACTGTATCCAAGGTCATTGCTGAGGCCTGCAATATGTTTTGCAATAATAAAATAACTGTAATGATAACAGGGTCAGGGGGGCTCTCGGTGTCCCAGCAGCTGGATATTCCTTTTATTCAGGAGGTAATTGCATGCACCGGAGCAGTCGAAAGATTTGTCCCGGCCACCGATGTTGCTATAGAACTGGGTGGTGAAGATGCCAAAATAACCTATTTCGGAGACGGAATTGACCAAAGGATGAATGGTACCTGTGCAGGGGGTACGGGCGCCTTTATTGACCAGATGGCAGCCCTTCTCAAGACAGATGCCAGGGGATTGGATGAGCTTGCGAGGTTACACAGGACTATTTATCCAATTGCTGCACGCTGTGGAGTTTTTGCAAAGACCGACGTGCAGTCGTTACTAAATGAAGGGGCAACCAAGCAAGATATTGCGGCGTCCATTTTTCAGGCTGTTGTCAACCAGACCATCAGCGGGTTGGCATGTGGAAGGCCAATCAGGGGAAATGTCGCTTTCCTGGGAGGACCACTTCACTATCTCCCTCAGTTAAGAAAGAGGTTTATAGAAACCCTGAGCCTTGATAATAGTCAGGTAATATCCCCCAAAGACTCTCACTTCTTTGTAGCTATAGGTGCGGCTCTGGCCTCCCGTTCCCATGAGCCTGCCGAGTTTAAATGGTTGGGAGCCAGGCTGAAAGGCCTGGAGAACTACTCTGATGCAGATATTGAAAGGCTCCAGCCACTCTTTGCCAACAGCGAAGAACTTGAAAGCTTTCGCCGGAGACATGCAAGAAACTCGGTGAAAAGAAGGGATATAAAGGATTATGAAGGAACCTGTTTCCTGGGGATTGATGCAGGTTCTACCACCACAAAGGCTGTATTGGTAAGCAAGGATAGGGAACTGCTTTATTCATATTACGGAAGCAATGAGGGAAGCCCTCTTAATACTACAGTCAGGATACTGAAGGAGCTTTACCGTATTCTCCCGCCTAAAGCTGTCATAGCTAATTCGGCGGTTACAGGTTACGGAGAAGAACTAATCAAAGCAGCTTTCTCGTTAGATTTGGGTGAGGTTGAAACAATGGCGCACTACAAGGCAGCTGAGTTTTTCCTGCCGGGTGTGGAGTTTATCCTGGATATTGGCGGCCAGGATATGAAGTGCATGAAGATAAAGTATGGAGTCATTGACAGCATTATGCTCAATGAAGCCTGCTCTTCGGGGTGTGGTTCATTTATTGAAACCTTTGCACACTCACTTGACATGACGGTAGACAGGTTTGCCGACATTGCCCTTATGGCTGATAAGCCTGTTGATCTTGGTTCAAGATGTACGGTCTTTATGAATTCCAAAGTTAAACAGGCCCAGAAGGAAGGTGCTACTCCAGCCGACATTTCTTCCGGACTTGCTTACTCGGTAATAAAGAATGCACTTTACAAGGTTATCAAGATAAAAGACTCCAAAGAATTAGGAGAGCGAATAATTGTTCAAGGGGGTACATTCTACAATGATGCGGTATTACGGAGCTTTGAACTTGTCTCGGAGAAAGAGGCTGTTAGACCTGATATATCAGGCCTAATGGGTGCCTTCGGCGCTGCCTTGATTTCCCTGGAAAAATATGTGGAAGGGTATGAAAGTGCGCTGATAACACCGGACAGACTGGACTCATTTGAGATATCTACAAATCTGACAAGGTGCAGCTTGTGCAGCAACAAGTGCCTGATTACCATAAACCAATTCCCGGGAGGGAAAAGGTTTATATCGGGTAACAGGTGTGAAAAAGGAGCAGGTTTGGGTAAAAGTAACAATGATACTCCCAATCTCTATGACTATAAATACAGGCGGATTTTCGGATATACCCCGCTTGATATCAAAGATGCAGAAAGAGGAGTAATCGGGATTCCGAGGGTGCTCAACATATTTGAGAATTATCCGTTCTGGTTCACATTTTTTACAGAACTTAAATTCAGAGTAGAGTTGTCGGGACACTCTTCAAAGAAAATGTATGAATCCGGACAAGATACCATACCTTCTGAATCGGTATGCTACCCTGCAAAACTGGTTCACGGACATATTACCGACCTGATTGACAGAGGGGTGAAAATGATTTTCTATCCCTGTATTCCACATGAGCGGAAGGAGTGCGAGGGAGCAGACAACCATTACAATTGCCCCATTGTCACATCATACCCTGAAGTTATAAAGAGTAATATGGGTATGCTTGAGGAAAGAGAGGTAAAGTTCTTCAATCCTTTCCTTCCCCTTGATGACAGAAAGAAACTGGTTAAGAGACTCTACGAGGAACTCAAGCAGTTCGGAGTTCCTTTGAAAGAGGTGGCAAGGGCAGTTAAGAAAGCCATCCAGGAAGAGGAAAACTTCGGGCAAGACATAAGGCAGAAGGGGAAAGAGACCCTTGAGTACATCCGCCGTACCGGAATAAAAGGAATTGTGCTGGCCGGCAGACCATACCATATTGACCCTGAAATCAACCATGGTATACCCGGAATAATTACAGGCTTCGGAATGGCAGTGCTGACTGAAGATTCGGTATCGCACCTGGGCAGGGTTGAAAGGCCTCTCAGAGTTGTAGACCAATGGATGTACCATTCAAGATTGTATGCTTCCGCCAGCTATGTTGCCTCACAGCCTGATTTGGAGCTTGTACAGCTTAATTCTTTCGGCTGTGGGCTGGATGCCGTGACAACAGACCAGGTACAGGAAATACTTGACCGTTCAGGAAAGATTTATACGGTATTAAAGATAGATGAGGTAAACAACCTCGGAGCGGCCCGGATAAGGATACGTTCACTCAAAGCTGCGCTTGAAGAACGCGGTATACGTGGCAGTCAACCGGATGAGATGCAGGAGAGCCTTTCAGACAGGGTTATATTTACCCGGAAAATGAAGAACAGCCATACAATTCTTGCTCCCCAGATGTCACCTATACACTTTGACTTGCTGCAGGAAGCATTCAGAATGTCGGGATACAATCTCGAGGTTCTTCCCTCGGTAGACAGGGAATCTATTGATGAGGGGCTGAAATACGTCAATAATGATGCATGCTATCCTTCCATAATTGTTGTCGGCCAGATTATCAAAGCTCTAAAATCAGGGAGGTATGATTTGAACAGTACCTCGGTTATAATTTCCCAGACCGGAGGAGGATGCCGCGCAACAAACTATATTGGTTTTCTCAGGAAAGCATTGAAGGATGCGGGTTTCTCCAACATACCCGTAATTTCAATCAATTTTGCCGGTCTGGAGAAGAATCCCGGATTCTCAATTACACCGCGTTTGCTTAGGGACTCTATGTTTGCTCTTGTGTACGGCGATTTACTTATGAGAGTCTTGTACCGTGTCAGGCCATATGAGAAGGTAAGGGGTT
>JAWLCD010000045.1:0-9756 GCA_041687355.1 Clostridia bacterium
ACTATTTTTAGAGCTAAAACAACTTAGATACCGAGCACTATAAGCGTTTCTAAGGGTGTAGTCTAAAAAATATTTTCCTACAGTAAGTTGACGCAATCCAAGTACATATCACAAATTTATTTTTGATGTAAAAAGTATTATAATATATTTGCATCAATAATTAAATATGGAATCCATGTATTTTTTTGTCTTTGAAAGGGGTGTTTTAATGCTAAACCTTATTAAACAAAATAAAGTACCAATACTTTCTATTCTTTCTCTGATATTTTTAATAGCTCTTTTCGGTATAATAAAAACTGCTTTATATTTAGTAATTATAGCTGGTATTTTAGCTGTAGGCGGGGGATTCATATACATTTTGAGAAGAGGATTTAAAAGGCATCTCTAATTAACCAACACTTAGTCTTACTCATCGGTAATCAAACAAAGATAAAATACTGGAAATTTTTCTCTTTATCATATATAATTGAACGGACTGCATTTGGATTTACACATAAACCTACTTTAAGAGTCGCCGATAATTTTCGGCGATGACGTGTGACCTTCTGGGGATTAATCCTGCTGTATGCAGGCTTTAAGCAAAGCGGACGTTGGTTATTAAAGAAGTTAAAAATATAAAGGAGGTAATAAAATGAAAGGACGATGGATTCTTCTGATGGCGCTTATTGTTATCGTGATGATGTGCTTTGCCGGTCCGGCCCTGGCTGATACTGCTAAACCTGTCGACCTCTACTTTGATAATCAGCCTGTTGAGCTTGACGCTTTTGTGGTAGATGGACGCACCATTGTACCGGTAAGATTTATCAGCGAGAAGCTGGGCGCAGAGGTTAAGTGGGATGGTGAGACTCAGACCATCAGCATACGTGGCTTCGGTAAGGACATCCAGCTCTACATCGGCAAACAATACGCAGTGGTCAATGGAGATACCGTAACCCTTGATGCAGCGCCGGTTGTTTCAGCCGGAGTTACCCGGGTACCGGTCAGGTTTGTGAGTAAGACATTGGGTGCAATCGTTAAGTGGGATGGCCGTGCAGTACGCATATTCAGTTCACCCGAGGCCGAAGCCAAGGCGCTGGCGGATTCTGAACCTGAAAAGCCGGATAAGTCTATCCCGGATGACCTCGACCCAAAGCTGAAGGAGATTCTTAAAAATGTAGATGGTGTAGTCTGTGAATATGGTACTATTTATTACAGTCCTAAAGGAAATGCAGGTATGTATTCGCCAGACAACACAATACTAATTAGAAAAGGTATTAAAACATATGAAGTGCTAGTAGAAAAATTTGATGGAAACACATATGATGAAAAAACAAAAGAGGTTATTAGGAAGATGTTGATTCCTTTCTATCCTGACAGCTACGAGCAGTCATACAATAGAATGCTAGGAGTCATAGAACATGGAATAGATTATAGAGACTACTACGATGGAAGATATTTCTCATGCTACGAACGTACCCATATTGCTATGCACTTAGGATTTGATGGTGTAAAATACTAACACCTCTAAACCAGGGATTTTCACTTCCCTGGTTTCTTCTTTTATATTCTACTATCTTTTAACCCAATCATATTGAATTTTCCTCTTATATTTTCCAATTCAGATTGTAAAAAATAACAGAAATTTTTAATCTATAAATGAACAAATTCACAACCAATAATTAACATTAAACTATGTTTTCTTTTTTATGTTTCTTCATGTAATGCCAAAATCCCTGCTGTTTACTTATCCCTTGATGGGAGAGAAAGTATTTGTTATATGAACTCTTCAAAGTATTTTCGAAGACTTTTTTACACAATATTTGTTATGATTTTTGCCCATTATATTTTAAAAGTAATTTTATGTAGGATTTTTAATATTTTTGTAAAATTTGGTTGACAACTGTATTTAAGACATGATATTATTATATCGTCTATTTTCAAATAATTATGACAATATTTACAGCTATTTTACTGAAATATTTGTAAAAATTCACCCTGACTAAAATAAGAAGGGGGGATGTAAAACGGCTAGAAAAGTGGATGTAAACAAGTTCAGGAAGTTTTGAGTGATAAAGGTTGAAAGTATGCGAAAGATTGTATATTTTTCTTCACCTAATATTCAAGGTTTAGATGTAAAAAAATAAGGAGGGTGATAACATGGCCGGAAGTATAAAAGTTACGATTCTTAGTGTAATAGTAGCATTGTTTATAATCTGTACTACAGAAGTTGCTTATGCAGATTATACAAATACTAAAACTGGGAAGGTGAGTACATGGGTTAGTGGAGGTATGTATATTGACTTAACTTACAACTGTACCTGGAATTCAAAACTAAAATGTAATGTTTTCGATGAAGTTATTGAAGTTGTTTCATACTCTGCAGGTTTTTCCCTCGGACATGACTGGGTACAAAAAAGTGTCAGGTATGAAATACAAGATAACGGAAGAAAGGTTAAAGTAACTGTACGTGGAGTTCACGAATATTATTTTATAGTTGATGGTTTGGTAAAGGTTTATGAAAATCCTCAAACTTACACTTATACATTTACTAGACCTTAAAAAAATAGAGGTTGCTAACCTCTATTTTTTTTTCCATAATTTTTAAGAAATCTGTACAGCAGTACTAAAAGAATAATACCTAGTACTGTATTTACAGCTACAAAAAAAAACGTTATCGCATCAAACATTTTTCTCCCCCCACTTCAAAGACTACTGTTCTACATACATTTAATTTAATATTACTACAAAATTTATTATAGCACAAGTTTTTAAATAATTCAGATAAATTTTAAATCAAACTTGAATGAAATGGTAAAATATTCATGATATAATCCATAATATATACCAATATACTGGTGAATCATCAAGGAGGGTTTGATATGAAAGATACTAATATCATTAATAAGAGGCTTTTTTATTTGTATATTTTTATTTTTGGGTTTGGAGGACTTTTTTTCATAAACAGTGTCAGTATGAAATTTAAAGTAATAGGAATATGTTGTTTTGCTGGTATGTTAATAGTAATCTTCAAGAATTTTATAAGAAGGATTATCAAAATAAGGTTTAATAAAAAAATCACACAATGGGTCGTTCTTGTTACTACTTTCTCACTTTTACTTATTTCTATATATACTGAGATTTTCCTGATAGAATTTACTGTATCATATATTTTACCCATTCTAATTGCCACTTGGTATGTATTAATTAAAGAGTAAGGGAAACTCATATCAAACAATCAAACAATTAATTAAAAATACTGGAAATTTTTCTCTTTATCATATATAATTGAACGGACTGCATTTGGATTTACACATAAACCTACTTTAAGAGTCGCCGATAATTTTCGGCGATGACGTGTGACCTTCTGGGGATTAATCCTGCTGTATGCAGGCTTTAAGCAAAGCGGACGTTGGTTATTAAAGAAGTTAAAAATATAAAGGAGGTAATAAAATGAAAGGACGATGGATTCTTCTGATGGCGCTTATTGTTATCGTGATGATGTGCTTTGCCGGTCCGGCCCTGGCTGATACTGCTAAACCTGTCGACCTCTACTTTGATAATCAGCCTGTTGAGCTTGACGCTTTTGTGGTAGATGGACGCACCATTGTACCGGTAAGATTTATCAGCGAGAAGCTGGGCGCAGAGGTTAAGTGGGATGGTGAGACTCAGACCATCAGCATACGTGGCTTCGGTAAGGACATCCAGCTCTACATCGGCAAACAATACGCAGTGGTCAATGGAGATACCGTAACCCTTGATGCAGCGCCGGTTGTTTCAGCCGGAGTTACCCGGGTACCGGTCAGGTTTGTGAGTGAGACATTGGGTGCAATTGTTAAGTGGGATGGCCGTGCAGTACGCATATTCAGTTCACCCGAGGCCGAAGCCAAGGCGCTGGCAGATTCTGAACCTGAAAAGCCGGATAAGTCTATCCCGGATGACCTCGACCCAAAGCTGAAGGAGATCCTTAAAACTGTAGACGGTGTAGTCTGTGAATATGGTACTATTTATTACAGTTCTAAAGGAAATGCAGGTATGTATTCGCCAGACAACAGCATTTTTATTCGAAAAACACCTTTTTCATATGAAATGGTGATTAAGGAGTACGATCCAGGAACTTTAGAAATAGCTAAACAGATGTTGGTTACTTTTTATGCTACTGAATATAAAAAAGTATTTAACCAGGTATTAGGAGTACTAGAATCTGGGAATCAAATCAAAACCTACTACAATCAAAGGTTCTTCTCGTGCTTTAAGCAAAACTATATAAACATAGATATTGGATTCTATGGAACCAAGTATTAAACCAGGGTTACCTATCCCTGGTTTCTTTTTTGTTTATCCAGTTGATTCCCTTTATGTACCAATAAATACTGGAATTCTTTATATCTATTATTCTTATCTTAGAGTTGCTTTTCTTATATTTGTCAGTTTCAATATGTAAAATATTATAAAAATAACAAATTTTATCTTAAGCCGTAGAAATTAATACTACTTTGTTCTATAATAATATTAATAGAATTAATTCTGTCTAAAATAAATTCTTTCTTAAATAAACTTAGCATTTCTCTTCATGAGTTCATTCTTAAGTTCTATACACCAAAAACACTAAAGCTTTAAAAGGAGGAAAATCTATATGCACGCGTTATCAGTGATTAAACGGTCTTATATTATAGGGTTTATACTTGCAGCTGCTGTAATAATATTTACACACTCTACCACTTATGCCGCAATTAAGCCGACAGACACCGGCAGCCACTGGGCTTCAAATGAAATCTCATCTGCTGCATCTGAAGGCTGGGCTTATGTTGAAAACGGCAAATTCAACCCCAACAAGGCAGCGACAAGGGAAGAAGTAATATGGATGCTTATAGGAGCAATAAAGACAGTTGAACTTGAAGGGTTTGACATCAACAAGGAAGACTGCCTTTGTGACTTTCTGGATCAGCCATCCTCATGGGCTGCTGGCAGAATGGGTATTGCAGTAGGAAACGGCATCATCCAGGGATACCCGGACGGTACATTGAAACCAAAGTCAAATATTACACGTGCGGAATTTGCTGTAATCATAAGCAGGTTAATTAATGAAGATACTCCTTCGGTCTTCTCCCCTTTCTGGGACTACATACCCCAGTGGGCACTTCCCGGAATCAAGAAAACCTATTCAAAAGGAATAATCAAAGGATACCCCGACAAATCCTTCGGTGCGCGCAGGAATGTTACCAAGGCAGAAGCTCTTGTGATGATTAAACGTTGGAAGAGTAAGTACTCCGCTCTATCAACTTCCGACACAATACCTTCTGAGTTTAAGGAAATCCTCAAAACTGTTGATAATACAGTCTGCGAATATGATACTGTATACTACAGTCCTAAAGGGAATGCCGGTATGTATTCAGCAGATAATACTATTCTAGTCCAAAAAACACCTTCTTCCTATGAGATGCTGATAAAAGAATATGACCAAAAAACTTTGGAGGTAGTAAAACAGATACTGGTCGCATTCTATCCAGAAAACTCTGAAGAAGTATATAATCAGATACTATTAGTTATAGAATCTGGTGAAAGTTTTAAAAACTATTATGATGAAAGGTTATTCTCATGTTTTAAACAAAATTATATTAACATTGATATTGGATTTAAGGGTGAAAAATACTAATGGGGGTTGGAATTAATGAAAAGGGTTAGTCATATTAGCATCTTGATACTAATTTATATAATAATATGTTTACCAGTTAATGCAGCCTCATTGCCACCAGGTATCGACCCACAAATTACTGTTGGCGGTAAGGTTCTGCCATATAATGAATTCTTATATAATACCCGTGGACTGATAGTATACGGCGAGCCAAGTGATGTACCGGGAAATGAAATGAGAGATGGCTACAACAGGTATCTCGGGTTTGATGCCCTCGGGAATAAATTCACAAATATTTTATTTCCAAATGATGCCGACAGCGGAAGGGCTCCCTGGGAGAAGAATTGGATAGTTGGGCCATGGTCTCATATATATGGAAAAACTGATAAGCCAGATTATAACTACTGGGACGCAAGCCATCCTCAATACCAAAAAGCTGTCCAATGGCTCGGTAGAATAGAAGGAGTTAACCCATCAACAAATGAGCTTGCAAAATGGCGTGACAAAAATCCTGCTCTTACAGGAGATGACCTGATTTCAAAACTCAAAATTCAGAGCCCTCCGGTAAGCTCCTGGAATGACCCCATAATAGATTATCTCCCGGTAAGCGTAGTCGGCTGGCACCAAAACAGCGACGGGTCAATATGGTACCAGACTTTCGTAATATACCCAAAGCCTGTAGCCGCTCCGGCCTCTCCCGACCTGTCGGTAAGCATAGAATACCAGAAGAGCACCGACCTTCCTGACGGCTACCCGGACTCGCTTATCGGAGTATCCGGACCGCCTTTTAAATTCACGGCCAAGGTAATAGTAACACTAAACAACAGCACCAACTGGCCTCCAGCCACAGACACCACTGAAATCCCTGTATGGTTCGGCTATGATAGAAGCGGTGCGCGTTCTGACCAACATGAAGATATGTTTACTACTCCGGCTGACCTCCGTAACCCCGGAGACACCAAAGAATTTACCTTCGAATGGAATGCAGACTATGGAGACAGCATTTACCTTTGGGCTGTGGTTAATCCTCCAGACCCGGATGACGGCATACCTGATCCTATAGGCAGTCTTGACATAAATGCCGCAGGTTTAAGAGCCATCGGGGAATCCGACTACACCAATAATATAGCCGACGTATCTTTAAATATCGGCTCACTCTCAATAGGTCCTGGAGAATATGAAAGATATGAATACATATATAACAGACTTAACCAGTCCATCAGGATTGATACGGATACAATATATTCCTACAAGCAAAACAGAATAATCATGGAAACAAGCACCTATATCAAAGACATTAAGGTAACCTTCAATAACAATTATACCGTCACTCTCTCAAGTGGTGGAGGAGTATCACAACCTGCTGATAACTATATACATAACACATCTTTAAGCGTCAGCAAGCAGACTGTATTGCCTGCACTTGACACCCCAATATTCACAAGGACTGCCCAGGAAAAGCTGGTCTGGACATTTACCTTTGACCTTGAGAACTATACTGTATACAATGAACCAAAAGCAAATGAAATGCAGTTTGACAGGCTTAAGTTTGAAGCATTTGACCATAATGACAGAAGCGTTAAATTCAGCTATGCTGAAATCAATCCCCTATACTATTACGTGATGGTCAGACAAACCAAGCTCTTCAACTTCAGAATCACCGATGTCAAGGACATCTACTGGAAGTATGTATTTAACGATTCAACCGGTAACCACCTGATTTATGGCTCAAATGGAGAAGCAAAATTTAAAGACCTCAGGGAAGGTGAAACAGCCAAACCCCCGTTTGGAATAACTAAGCTTCCTCTTGCCGGCAGTGAATCAAGTAACAACAGGCTTATCTCAAAAGGTTATGCCGTGCAGTGCCGTGTTGATGCCGAAGGACTCTACCGCACGGGAGATTCGCTTGTAGTGCTGCCGTCCTTCTGGTGGTACAACGGGACAGGCTTTGACGAGGTAGACCTATACTTCGACGTAACCAACGACAATCTGTACAATGTACCCATACCGGTTATCCAGAGCAGTATAACCGATGGTGAGAACTATTTAATAAAGGATATGGATGACTTGCTCAGTATGTCTAGGACAGAATTCAACCGCAGGCTGGACAGAGTACTTACAGCATTCCCTGCCTCGGAAAGAAGCACCAAGAGGACTGAATACAACAATATCATGTTTAAGCAGGAAGGCGGAAGCTACAGCCTGAAGCTTGATTACGGACTTATGGATGTAAGATATAATCAAAATAGGTACTTTGATAACAAGAACAATGACCCGAGAATGCTAATGGAAGGTACAGTTTTGTGGGAATCTAGAGGAAACGGCAAAACCGGCATTAAGCTTAATGACGACAACTACTATGAAGACTATGCCGGCTACAGGAATACCTGGGCATTCACATACTCCCTGCACCCAAGGGTAAAGGCCATACCTAAAGGAGCCGACCCCCTTAAGGCAAAACCACTGACCGGAGCAATACTTGTAAACTTAAAGATGGTAACCATGAATTCCTATGACAGTGAGCTGACATCGTATAACTACACCAAATTCGAGGATACCTGGAATATCTCCAACGGAAGCGCACCCTTGAACTTCTTAACACCTTACGATACGGGAGCAGGAGGACATGGGAATGCCTTCTACTTCAACCTCGACTGGAGCGCTCTTGACGACTACTCGACCCAGCAAGAATGGTAATTTAGACTTTTTATTTACTACATTGCCTCACTTTGTCATTCCGAGGAGCAGAGCGACGTGGGAATCTCAGACCCATAAGTATATCTTTACAGCCTTTTAAGTATTTCTTTTCCGTCTGAGATTACCACGCTAAGAAGGATTTACAAGTATTGTATACCGCTCGTAATGACATAGGCCGAACGATGGAGGAATATTGTGAATATTTTAACACAAACTTAAGTATTATAAAGGGTTACTGCATTTTGCAATTAACTGAAAATGGTAATGTAAAGGAGTGATACATATGTTAAATAATAGTCTTGGAAAGATTATCACTGCTCTTATTATGATATGCATGTTCTATCCAGCTGGTACTGCTTTTGCAGCACCGGGCCGCCTGCCTTCACTGACTGATGTTGAAAATATGGCAAAGAACCAGGGAATCGATTATGTGAAGCGAAATATACTCGGATGCGTGAAGGTGGTAGAATCGGGGGCAAGCAATCCGGCAAACCCCACTCCGTACCTCAAGCTGGCTTCAGAGCCTGCAAATCTGCCATATACCAGGGTTCCGGCCGGAGAGAAATTTATCATTGAAGTAGATTTCTCCACGAAGGGAGAAAAAGTTGAAGGCAGATGCGGGAGTCGCTGCAGTTCAACTGTCACTAAAAGTTATATTGAGGCACGCTCTCCTGACACTGTAAGGTATAGTTTCCTGTCATCGAACGGCAATCTTGAGAGATTTTACAGTAAAATTACTCATGATGACATAACCCTGTATAGATGCAGGAGACACTCATGCGGCGACGACTGCTCATATTACAGCTGTGACGGCAGTGACTCGTGCAAGCTGGTTGAAAGAAAGTATAAATACAGGGCGACCATTACAGTTCCACGTGGGACACCTGATATTGAACGCACCTATATAGAGATTAATATTAAGGGTGGTCCAAACCTGACTGGGGTAACTCCTGTTCCAAGTGACGGAGAAGTGACTTACACAGGTGATGATAGTGCCGTCGTAAAAATTCCGGTACAAATATATACACCTGCTGGTCAGACTTTCTATGAGAAGAAATTTAAGTACAGGTATACAGGGGATAACCCGGAATATGACCGCAATTGCTCATAGCTTGCTCTTTGGTAGCCCACGCATACGGCTGGGGCTTAAACCCAGCCAAAGCGTGGGCCTACAGGAATCATATAATTGAAAATAGCTTCTTACTTAGTTTGAAGAATCATATCCTGCGCTCTTACCGAGGCTTAAAAGGCTGCCGCCCAAACTCATATCGGTAATAATCTCACGGTAATCCCCGCCGCTTCGCTCTGACTCCTCAAGATTCTTGAATGCTACCGAAAGCATCAGCTTAATCCTGTTAAGCTGGTTGACTTCACTTGCACCCGGGTCGTAGTCTATTGCAACAATATTGGACTTGGGATAATTCTGCTTCAATGCCTTTATCATCCCC
>JAWLCD010000046.1:0-9576 GCA_041687355.1 Clostridia bacterium
CCATAAGAGACCTCCTTTATTTGTGGTGTTCAGCAAATTCATTATATCTAAAGGATGTGTCTCTTATCTATTTTTTTCCTACAATAACTTTACACTAAGTGTATGATCCTTTTCTCTGTTTTTCTATCTATCTTCCCCCAAATGCCCACATTAACAGCAGATTGTTTGAATAAAAGGCTTTTGCAATTATTGATGAATTTATTGCAGTAAAAATACCTTGCATCTCCGGAGTGGCAGCAAAAAGCGTAAGTATTGCAAATCCTATGTAAATCATTATCACTCCCTGCAGCATCCCAAAGGCTAGCCCTCCTGCCCTGTTTATCTGGTTGAACAGTGGAAGTCTCGCTATACCTTCCATTACACTTCTGACGAATATCAGAGCAAAACTCACCACTGCAAATATAACTATAATGCTGATTATATTTACTGCAACCATTGAAAGGCTTCCACTCAGGCTTTCAACAATATTCCCTGCTACCTGACTTGCCTGCACAGAGAGGTTCTTTACTACAAAAGCTTCAACCGGCTGTGGAAGATTCCATGAACCTATCAGGCTAATGGCAGTATCACTTCCCAGTCCTTGCTCAATCTGATTTTGGCTGGTCGCAGCCGCCAGGTTCTTCGAAATCACATCCTTGATTGCCGCATCCAAATGAAAGACCGATACCATAGTATTTGATACATACGGATAGAACTTCAGGGCTGCAAATGCTGCGACAAAAAAAGAAGCTACTTTAAAAACAGAGTAGACAAACCCCCGCGCATATCCTATAAACGAATACCCGATAACAATTCCTATTACCACATAGTCCATCCAATTCATCGCTATTCCTCCGTTTCTTGTTCTCTACCGCACGATATACCCGGAACGTATCTAACAAACTATATGGCTTTCATATCCGGTTAAAAAATACTTACTATGTCTGCGCCATCCATATAGATGATAACGGCATACGCATCATTGTCAAATAAATGTACATCTTTTACATCCTTCTTGGGCCTGAACTGGCTGATTTTTTCCCCCATGTTGTTCAAAAAAATCACCTTGTCTCCAGCATTCACGGCAGTTATATCCTTTCCTGCATCAACAGTCAGAACCCTTTCCCTGAGTTCATAAGTCCCATTATGCTTTCCGTTTCTGTTGAGAATATCAATTACATGCTGAGGGTTCAAAAATCCTGCAGCCTTATGCACCTTAGCTATCAGTTTTTCCTCGCCCAGAGAAAGATGGGTTATTTTCTCCTTGGTAAGGTCAGCAATGATGGTCTTATTACCCTTTTTGTCGATATTTACTATTTTCTTGTCATAACCAGCAACCAGGTTACCTTCCATAAATGTCATGCACTGCAGCATTGAATCATCTTCAAACAGCCAGGATTCATCCTTGCCATCCAAAGGCACAATTGTTATCCCTGCTGAAGTTCTTAGACCAGAAATATTGAGTTCTCCAATGGCCACATACTGACCTTCAGGTTCAACCCTTACGTCAAGGGCATAGTTGTTGAAACAGTATTTCTCAAGGATTTCCCGACCCTCTCTGTTAAAAACCTTAACAATATTTTTGTGTTCTTTCTCTTTATAAATAATTCCAACATATCCTCTATCGTTAACCGATATTGTCAGGATTTCTCCTCCAGCTGTCTGATTCCATACCTCCCTTTTGTTATGATAGAAGTATATATTCCTTCCCATCAGGTCTGCCACAACCATATATCTGCCTTCCGCCCTGACCAGCGGTTTGGAAATAGGCTTCTTATCGCTCCATGTTTCCTGACCCTGCATATTATATATCTTCACACCGTTATCTCCGGCACATATAACCTCTCTCCCATATGGAATGACACTTGTCTGGATACCTGTTCCAAACTTTATAAAGCTTACGCTTGTCGATGAAGGATTAAGCAATCTGTATTTTATTGAGTTCACCATATTTGTGAGGGGAAACTCTCCCGACTTGAGCATAACAACCAAGGCCATACTCCCACATAATATGACTAACAGCAGAACCAACTTCAACATACCGTGGGAATGTGCCTTGGGGTTGGATTCGGGACTAATCTCTTGTACCTCTTTCAAGGATATTCCTCCCTATATACTGCTCCTTACCGGTAGATATATTTTACCACAGTAACTTTAAATCTCCAAGAGGCACCTTTTCAGTAAAATCTAATCTTCCACCCCTCTTCTCAAACCAATTGGCTTGAATCTGAATAAATATGCCAGTACAATCATAAGAACCTGGAACAGACCCATATACCCGAAAAGTGGGTACATAGCCTTTACCAGGTTTGAAAAGCCTATAAGCGATAAAGGTATTGCTGTAATACACATGGCTGCCGCACATAAGTTGAATCTGAAGGTTGATCCCCCTGAAACCTTGTTAAGAAAACAAAATCCTGCAGATACCGCTGATGTAAACATGGCAAAGAACAAGATGAAGGTATAGAAATCGCGTATTGAGATATTAAACCTTTCTATTACCTGGAGCAGAGGTATTTCATAATCAAGGACCGCCGGGTAGAAAAGATTGGTCAGGGCATACACAACCAACCCGGTTATACACAGCAGACCACTGCCCACAACAGCACTTCCGATGGCTACCCGCCTTGTATTGAGATAGGGCAGGAGTGTTGCCAGTATAGTTACCAGTATTATACTATTATAGCTTACGTAAACAATTGACGACGACACCCAGTTTCCTAAATATCTGAGGCTTTCCTGGTCATTGTATACAGGTAGGTTAAGGAATAAACAGATATATACACCCAGAAAACCTATGCCAAGCACCAGTATAGGGGCAATGGCGGTGTTTATGGCTACTATACCTTTAAAATTAAAAAGAAAAACTATGCAGCAGGCAGCTGACATAATGGCTGCCCCATATACGGCCTTGATTCCTATATATTCCTGAAACAGGGCCCCTGAGCCAGTGGTCATGACAAAAAAGCTTATAAGCAGAAACAGCATTACGGTCACTTCAACTATGGTTCCTGCATATCTGCCCATAAGTGATGTAATAAAGTCGGTGTAATTGTGATATCTGAACCTGTATATATAGTCCAGAACTGAGACTGACACCAGACAAAAGAGCAGCCCGGCAAGTACTAGGCCTGCAGCTCCTCTTTGGCCGTAAACGGTAAAAAACTGAAGGATTTCCTGACCTGAAGCAAACCCTGCTCCTACTACAGCACCTATGAATACGCTTGCCACCTTTATGATGTTTTTAACCTCAAGAAACATAAACGCCCTGCCACAGATGATATTTATATATCTCTATGACAGGGCAGTACCATATATGAAGGTAATCTTTCAGCCCCAGCACTTTAGCTATTCACCTGCGGATTCATCCGAATCCCCAACGACTGTGTCCGCTGCTTTAAATTCAGCTGCAGGTTTGAGAAGTTCTTCTGCCTTGGTGCTGTTAATTTTATAAACGGTGCTGCTGTCAGATGTTTTGATGTAGTATTCTCCACCCATAGGGGTTTCATCTCCCAGCATAAACACGGTAGATTTACCATCTGATGTCTTCACCGTAATCTGGGACTGCGGGTATCTAAGTCCATATTTTCCAAAGTCTTCAGGGCTTTCTTCAACTATACTGTCAACTTCCATCCCGCTTATCAGATCAATGAAACTTCCGGTAGAAAGCTCATCAACCTGACAGTCCTCAGGCTCAGACATTTTCCATTGTTCTCCGTCTCTTACCAGCACAATCCGGCCATGCTGATTGTTAGTCTCAACCTCTGTCATCCTGCTCTCATCAATGGTTCTTAATTCTATTGTATCACCAACCGTCTTTTCATCGCTCTGCTTGGGAATATATATATAGGTTGCAATTAATGCTGCAAGAAGAGCCACAAGTACGAAAAGATTCCTGTAAAACTTCATAAACGTCTCCTCCTGGACCATAGAACCAATCCTGTAACTAGTATTGCCCCGGGTATCAATATTAGCACCAGGCCGGAATATAAGAGCATCTGATTCCTGCTTATTGTCAGCGGAGCATTCAGAATCTGCTTGGGCCTTATGGTTATTTCCTCTGGCGTACCCCTGAGCCATCCTGCAGCATTGAGTATAAGGTCCTTATTGCCTCTGCCCAACTGAAGGATTTGGTCACTGGCCAGGCTGCTGGCTCCAAATACTACAGCTTTCATTTGTCTGCCGTCTTCCCCTTCGAGCTTCTTTGATACTGCTGCAGCCAGGGTCAGGGGGCCCTCCAAATCGCCCTCTTCCTTGTTCAGAGTATTATTAATGTTTATTTTTCCCCATGAGTCTGTTGAGGATTTGAGAAGAGGCTGCACGTCGTATTGATCCTGTTCTCTCAGTTTCAGGCTTCTTGTATACCCCATGAGTACTCCAAGATTATTTTCTTTCAACTGGTCCAACACTTCGTGTCCCTGCATTTCTGGAATCAACAGTGTAGGATTCTGGTAGTAGAAATACTCATCCCCTTCAACCACCACATCATCATTAACTCCAATTCCCCATTTTCCAAGCATGGTCTTGATGCTTGAAATATCCTGAGTCTCTTCCCCAGGTGGATCTAAAAAGAACATACCCTTACCGCCTTCTGCGAAAAACCTCTCCAGTTCACGGGTCTCTTCAGGCAGGAAAGGTCTCTGCGGTGAAACAACCATTATTATGTCTGCATCTTCGGGAATGGTTTTCTGGGTAAGAAGGTCCAGAGTATTTACTTTGTAATTCTCTACCTTTAGTATTTCATTCAGCATCCCCAGCGATTCGAATCCAGGTTCCTTATGTCCCTGTAGGAAGTATACGGTAGGAACCTTCTCGGAGGTTATATATTTGATTGCATTTGTATATTTCTGCTCTCCGACAAACTCAGGTTGACCCCCCATACCGTAAAAATACAGTTCATAAGAGTCTATAATTTTCTCTCTCTTTTCAGATTTGAAAACCACGGCGTTATAGCTCTTTACGCCAAACTTCCTGACCTTTTCGGGATTAATATCTGCATCCAGGTACTGTATACTTATGTGTGGATTAACCTTTCTATAGTTTTCCAGGAGTTGATTTACCTTTGGGTCCTCTTCTCCCTTCTTATAGAAAACATATACTTCGACATCCTGGTCAAGCCTGGACAATACCTCTTTTGTCTGATCCGACAGTGAATATATCTTGTTGGCGGTCAAATCTATTTTCCAGTTCTGACTGCCTGCTATCAGGTTTACAACTACGAAGATTGCAAATACTATCAACGTAGTTACCACTGCATACGAGCCATATTTCAATCTCTTTTTCCAGTCCATATCTTCACCCCCTGCTCCAGCGTCTTTTTTCTATACTTCTATAGGTTAAAAACAGGAATACCGCTATTGCACTTAAAAAGAAAATTACCGAACCAACGTTAAGCAGCCCCGCTTCAAAGTCTTCATACCTCCTTAATACCAGAAACCAATCAAAAATCTGCTGTCCTTTTTCCGATAGAGGCAATATGATTTTTACCACTTCAAAAACCCAGAGAAGCAGCAGGAAGCAAAAGCTGATAACAGCTGCAATGGTCTGATTCTCTGTTATTGATGATACAAACAGCCCTACTGCTATAAACATAGCTCCTATCAGAAAGAATCCCAGATATCCCAGTGCAACTACATATATATCAATGGCGGCAACCTTATATAGTATTAGCGGGTATATAAATGTAACAACCAGGGTGCAGGCAAATACAAAAAGGGCTGCAAGGTACTTGCCAATGATTATACCACTCAGGCTAACCGGAGATGTAAGCAGCAGCTGCTCGGTGCCTGTTTTCCTTTCTTCCGAAATCAACCTCATTGTGAGTATTGGCGTTGCGAATAATAGTGTGAAAGTCATGGTTCCCAGTACCATTGTATAATTAGCCACCTGATCCGTAAGCGACCATGTGAAGAAAACACCTGAAAGAAACAGGAATATGGCCATGTACACATATCCTGTCGGTGTGAGAAAAAATGATTTTACTTCCTTCTTAAAAACAGCCCACATAATCAAGCCCCCTCCTTTTCTTCGTGCTGGTCCTCATGTTGGTTGGTATAGTCAGAGGTGGTAAGCTGAAGGAAAACGTCTTCAAGACTAAGCCCGTGTCTCTTCATTTCCAGTATAGGCATTTTGCTGTGAGCCATGGCAAAGAACAAGTCCTTCCTTACATCTGCCGAGGCATCCGATTCCACTATGAATTCTGTATAATCACCTTCACCCGGGCCTTGAATCTGAGCATTTTTGACTCCTTCAATGCTTTTGATTACCTCAAGAACCTTTTCAGATGGCCCCTCCACCGTAACCAGAAGCTTGCTTGAACCCTCAATCAGTGCTGACAGATTATCAGGAGTATCCACTGCAACAATTTCACCCTTATTGATAATTATTACTCTTTCACATACAGCGCTTACTTCAGGTAATATATGGGAACTTAATATTATGGTCTTGTTTTTTCCCAGAAGCTTAATCAGGTTTCTGATTTCAATTATCTGCTTGGGATCCAGACCAATGGTCGGCTCATCCAGAATCAGTACTTCAGGGTCGCCAATCATGGCCTGAGCCAAACCTACCCTCTGGCGGTAACCCTTGGACAGGTTCCTGATAAGCCTTTTCCTTACGTCCTTAAGGTTTACTAATTCAATTACTTCATCAATATTAGCCTGTCTTGACTTTTTGGGAACCTGTTTAAGCTGACTGACGAAACCCAGATATGATTCAACCGTCATGTCAGGATAAACGGGTGGATTTTCAGGCAGGTATCCGATTATCTTTTTTGCATCTCTATGGTTCTCGGCAACGTCATACCCTGCCACCTTCACCGTACCGTCGGTGGAAGGTATATACCCCGTTATTATGTTCATCGTCGTAGATTTTCCGGCTCCATTCGGACCCAGGAACCCCAGAATTTCACCTTTTGCAACTTCGAAGTTCAGGTTGTTGACTGCCTTCAAAGTGCCATATGACTTGGTTAGGTTCCTTACTTCAATCATTTTCTTCCCCCCGTTTCTATCAGATACTAAAATTAAACACCAACTTTTTTAATAAATTATGAACTTATTGTTACAAATAGTTTACCAACCATCTTTGCAGCCGGGAAAATTATATAACCTATGGGCTACTTTTTCAAGCAAGTAGTTTTTAAGACTTATATCTGCCCATAATTTTACATTTCAGTATATTTTACATCTTTTTTAAAAATATTTTAATTCAATTCGATGACTTATGGCGATTTTTATTATATAATAGAATTAGATGACATTTCCACCAAGGGGGTCAGTTATGGAACAACAGAAACCTCAAACCATTTTAATCGTAGATGATGAGGAAATAATTACATATTCGCTTTCCATGCACTTGAGCCTTTCCACCAACCTGAACATAATCACATCCAACGACCCTATTAGCGCACTGGATGAAGTTAAGAAGAATGATATTGATTTGATAATCTCCGATTACCTCATGCCCAACATGAATGGCATTGATTTCTTGCTTGAGGTAAAGAAGATGAAGGAAGATGTCACAATGATACTTCTTACGGGCTACGCCGACAAGGAGAACGTTATCAGAGCGGTAAATCAGGTAGGTGTATATTATTATATTGAAAAGCCTTGGGATAACGATAACCTGATTAAGGTAATCGAAAACGGCTTGGAGAAGGCTTCACTTATTAAGCAGCTGAAGAAAAAGATTAACGAACTTGAAAATTCCAAGGATGAAATCAACAGACTGTATAACATACTTCAAAAGGACTACAAGTATCAGGTTGAGAGTATAGAAAACGTCATGGTGTCCCTTGCTTACATAATAGAAGCCAAGGATAAGTATACTGTAGGACATACTCAAAGGGTAAGTGAATATGCTGTTAAGCTTGCAGAGAAAATTGGTCTTGAAAAGGAAAGGATAGACAAGCTTAAGATGGCTGGGCTTATTCATGATATCGGTAAAATCGGAGTTCCTGAAGTTATTCTGAATAAACCTGGTAAGCTAACCGACTGTGAGTTTGAGCTTGTTAAAAACCATACCGTAATCGGCGGAAACATTTGCAAGCCGCTTGTTAATTTCAGCGATTTGTATGATATGATTCGGCACCACCATGAAAAACTAAACGGTTCAGGATATCCTGACGGCCTGAAAGGTGAAGAAATAACACTTGAGGCCCGTATACTTTCGGTTGCCGATGTATTTGATGCGCTTTATTCCGATAGACCTTACAGGAGCAAGCTTCCCCTGGACAAGGTAATCGAGATACTTCAGGAAGAAGCTGACAAGCAGAACCTCGACTCCAATCTTGTGGATACTTTTATAGGTATGATATCCAGCAAGGAAATTCAGGTCTAGTTCTGATTTAGTTTTTAGATTTTCAGATCACTTGTGTGTTAAACTCACAAGTGATCTTTTATTTTCATATCATGACAGTAAAAACCCCCGGGGTGAATATATGAGATTATACACCTATAATGGATACTCTATTTAAGTTCGGAAAATAGGGATTTGGATACCTTAAGACTTATGAAATTGAAGTCCTGTTTTGTGCATAAATAAGGACCTGGCCGAAATTGGCGGGCTAATATTGCATGAATTAAGTTGCTGCATTATAATTAGGGCATATAAGTTTGAAACTACGAACTAACGATTATTTATGTAACATTACCGATAAATAGGAATTTAGCAGAGGAGGTACACAAATGAAAAATTTCAAAAGGTACTATCCTTTATTTTCGCTTTGTGGCTTAAACTGTGGGCTGTGTTCAATGCACTTGGATAATTATTGTCCTGGTTGTGGAGGTGGAGCTGGTAATCAACCATGTGCAATTGCAAGGTGTAGCCAACAGCGCGGCGGAATTGAATATTGCTATTTGTGTGATGAGTATCCTTGTGAAAAATATGATGGTATAGATGCGTTTGACTCCTTTATTACTCATCGTAATCAGTTAAAGGATTTTAAGAAAGTCAAGAAAATAGGGATAGGCTCCTATCAATCTGAACTTGCTGAAAAAATAGAAATTTTAAAATATCTATTGGCAAACTACAACGATGGGCGGCGAAAGAGTTTTTTCTGCATAGCTGTAAATCTCTTGGAAATGCAAGATGTAAAATCCGTAGTAAAACAAATTGCAACTGAAACAGAATCGGACAATCTAACGCTAAAAGAAAAAGCTGCACTTGCAGCAAACCTGTTTCAAACTATGGCAGCAAAGCGAAATATTGTGTTAAAACTTAATAAGAAAACCAGCAAAAAGCAGTAGTTAAATTCCAATTTGTAATTGAGATTATAAGCATAATGTGTAATTGAGTTATTTCGCATTCTTTCTAAATTACGAATTAAGTCTATGTAAAGCGGGAGCCCGAAAGCTCCCGTTATTTTTACGCCTCGCCGTAATATCGCCATATATAACCGTCTGCTGTTTTATTAATGCCTCTACATACTTTACTAATACGCCTGTCGCTTATTCCCGCAGCTTTAAACTGCGTTAAATCTGCCGTAAGAAATTTGGTCATAACTTAGTGTAAAGTTATTGTAGGAAAAAAATAGATAAGAGACACATCCTTTAGATATAATGAATTTGCTGAACACCACAAATAAAGGAGGTCTCTTAT
>JAWLCD010000047.1:0-8982 GCA_041687355.1 Clostridia bacterium
GAGGGGTCTTTTTATATGTTTTAATATTGGTATCTTGGGTATCTTTTTCTTCAGTTGTTAATTATCATAAGGTTTTTTTCAGTGGTTTCGGACGGTTCTTGTTGTCACCCTTGGGCTTTCTCATCATATTCTTAATTACCTTGGTTTTTATCCAACGCTTTGCAATATTCTTTAATGAACCTATTTACCAATTTACCTGTATCGCTTAATACCTTATCAACGTCATCTCTGAATTATTTTTATCTGAAAACAATTGCTGTCAACCGGAACCGTCCCCAATGTCATCAGCTACGTGACATCTTGAAATAGACTGTTTCAATTCTATTCTGTTCAGCTGCCTGAAACCATCCAAACATATTCACCATTTTAGCAGACCCTCTTTAACTCTTCTATCAGCAAAGTCTTCCCCCTGTATCAATTCGGATGATGAGTCAAGAATATTCTTACTTCTGAAGTGCATCTACGTGCTATTATATTTAATATTATCTGATAGTATTAACTTAGTCACCAATAAACTTGCCTTCTAACTTTTAGAAAAGACACTCAGCACAATACTCAGACGCCCATATGGACTCTTAATCTGTAAACTCCGGACTCGGGTCTCAGAAAGAACTATATAGTCAAAAAGACTGTTAAACTCAGTCTCTTTGACTATATGAATTTGATTTTCTCAGTTAACGGGCCTATTCTGTTCTGAAGTACTCATCATATATTCTCTGGTATTCCCCGTTTGCTCTCAGCTTTTGCAGTGCTGAATTAATCTCAGATATCAGCTCTTCGCCGCCTAAGTTTACAGCTATACCGAAATCTTCCTTGGGAAAGGTATCTGCATCTTTTACAACTTCATATTCCGGATCATTTTTCTGTTTAGCAAAGTCAAGAAGCACTGGTGCGTCAATAATAACAGCATCTACCTCTTTATTTGCAAAACTGTTCAGCGCGAGCTCCGCACTGTCGAACCTCTCTACCTTAACTCCTGCAATATTTTTTGATATGATTTCATCAGCCGTTGTATCTTTCTGCACGGCAACTTTCTTTTTGCTTAAATCACTTGCCGATTTGATATTTGCTGATTCCCTGGTTAGAATTGTCGGCGAGGATTCGAAGTACGAGTCGCTGAAAAGCATTGACTGCTTTCTCTCATCATTTATTGAAACACCTGATATTATTACATCATATTCACCGGTGTGCAATTTATCAAAAATGTCGTCCCAGCCTATGTTCAGGAGTTCTACCTCTCTGCCCATCTCTTCTGCTATTGCTTTAATCAGGTCTGCATCAAAACCTACTATCTTACCATTCTCTTCCCACTCCATCGGCCTGTATGCCGCATCCAATGCAACCTTCAAAGGCGGCTTCTGCTCATCTCCGGATGGCTGCTGCCCGGATGTATCCGAAACAGGCGGAGTTGTGCCTTCCGGCACATTCTGGCTGCATGCTGCAAGAGTAAATATACATAGAGTCAATACCAGCATGGAAAAAATCAGTTTCTTCATTGTTATTCCTCCTCTTATTTTGTTTATTTTTAATAAGGTTTAAAGCCAGCCCTAAACCTTGAAAACCGAAACCAGACTCTGGAGTTCGCTTGCCACTTTGGAGAGCTCTGACGCTGATGAGGTTAATTCCTGGGACATGGAGAACTGTTGACTCAAGGTATCGGACGCATCCTTTGTAGATGCAGTTATCTGTTGTGAAGATTGCAGAATTTCCTGTATGGACTGATTCACATTATTAAATCCTTGGGATAGACTTGCAACACTGCTTGACAGCACTGTCATTCTTTCAAGCTGTTGATTTACTGACGTAATGATGGTATTGAAAGCTTCTCCTGTCTTCTGCACTAAAGCTATCCCTTTTTCACTCTCAACGGTATTTGCATTCATCTTTTCATGTATTAATCTTACTTCATCGTTCAGGTCTCTTATTATTTTAAGTATATCCTTGGATGATTCACCAACCTGTATGGCAAGCTTTCTGATTTCATCAGCAACAACACTGAAGCCCTTTCCTTGGTCACCAGCTCTTGCTGCTTCAATGGAGGCATTCAGAGATAGTAGATTTGTTTGTGAAGCAATTCCCTTAATAATATCTGCTATGCCTTCGATGCTCTTGGATTTCTCCTGAAGGTTATTAATCAGATCCTTGGTGCAAAGTATCTCGTCATTAATGTGTGTCATCTGTCCTACGGTCTCCTTCAAGCCACTTAAGCTTGATATCCCTACCGAATTGGTCTCGGTGATATACTTGAACAGCAGGTCGGCACTGGCTGATGTCTCACTGATATTTTCAGAAATAATCCCGGCATTTGAGTATATCTTCTCAATGTTTTTTTGCTGCCCTTCTGCCCCTTCAGCAATAGAACACATTAGTCTGGACGCACTCTCTATGTTGTTCTGAGATTGGGTGTTATAAGATAAAACCTGGTCACTTGCCGCAAAAATAGTATGGGATGAGAATGAGATTTTTTCTATAAGTGAGCGCAGTTTTTCAATTGTATCAGAAAATACCCGTCCAAGATAACCAATTTCATCGCTTGCTTTCACTTTTACGTCAACCTGGAGGTTCCCCTCACCTACAGCTTTGGCAGAAGCCTGCAGCAGCTTTACATTTGAAAGGATCGACTTTGACAGAAAAACCGAAAATACTATGGTAAGAGCTATTGCAATTAGGGTAGCAGAAACAAAATATAGAAGAATAGAATTGAATTGCTTCTGTATGCTTTCATTGAACACATCTATTTTTTTCTGCAGAGAAGCTTCCAGACCAGTTATTTCGTCCCTTAATTTGATGTCAAATTCTTCTAATGCTTTGAACGCTACATTTCTCTCTGCAACAGTTTCTTCATCCTCTGCAATACCATTTGAAATCTTTTTTCCTATTGTAAGAGTAGTATTAAAGAACATACCAGACAGTTGGTCATGCAATTTGGCCAGTGAATCCATTCGGGCTATCTCTTCATGTGCCAGCACGTTTTTCCTTTTATTAAGAGCATCTTTAGCCGTATTAAATCCGTTTACAGCTACCACATATGTCCCTGAGCTTGAGCCTTTCTTCCCGAAAGATAAAACGCTGTTATGATTACTCATTTGAATGGATATGTTCTTTTCCATATCCTTAAGCAAATTCAGGCACTCGTAAGAAGCAGACAGCCTGGTCTTTAAATGAACAACTGTATTAATCATAAGAATGTTTAAAATTAGAACCGCAGCAAAAAGAACTATAATTCCGAGAAAAGCCATGTTGATTTTTGTGGCTATCTTAAGTTGATGAACTTTTTTTTCTGAACAGCCCGGTCTTTTGTCTAGTTTCTTTTGATTCGAACTTGTCCTTTTAATATTAAAAATACTATTCAAGAATAATTCCCCCGATTAGCCAAAATAAGACTTTCATACCCTCTTCTTTTTTCAGTCCATTATTCCTGGTTAGCTCAAACAATCTACATTTTATTATATTTTCTTCACAGTTGAAATCTTTTTGAACATTTATTGACATTCAGTTGTACCAGTTAATTCACATCAAGGAAGCAGAAAGGCTAGATTATGTAAGGAATTCGCTTCCGCACATAGAAAGTTTTAAGTGTAAACCGTGTACTGGTTTCTAATAAAATTTTATCAAATTATTATCGCTTAAGCAATGTATTTCTCACAAATATACTCAAATCACCAACAATAAACCGCTGTGGATTATTAACCTCAAAGAAAAACCATGGCTTCTAGTGCCATGGAATATGAGTCTTACCGTGATATATCTTTTTAAAAGAAATCTTTAAGACAGCCTTTTCCATCCAGTCCTTCAATTCACAAGACAAGTGAGCCGCGACCGAACCTGCCTGGCAAACTAAATCAATCCCAACCTTCGACAGGTAAACTGATGCCGCAGACATTAATACCGCTGTAACCAGTATAAACAGGTGAGTTACTCCCATCCACCCATCTGCATCCTGAGCTTGTGCCTTACAAAGAAAATCCAATCTCTGAAGCACGTAGTGGGACAATGCTAATGCGGCCACAGCTATGCAGGTTCCTTGGCACGTCTTTACTGAACAAAATTCCGTGCTGTTCCTTGATTTTTGAGCCATAATTGTTCCCCTTTCAAAAGTGATTGTCAGGGTTCTAAACAGCCTTATAAAAACTGACTTAAAAAAATATTTTCTAACACATAATTAAATATTTTAGCAGGTTTTCTTTACCGGTCAAGTCCTTTTTTTCAAAACCGATTTTACTATCTCTACTGGTTTATAATACTTTTCTTTCATTCTATATTCTGTAATTAAAGTAAATATACCCCTGTTACCTAGGCACGCATATTTCCTGCCCTACTAATAAAGCCTCTGGCCGTATTCCTGGATTGGCTGATATAAGCGCCTGTACCGTTGTGTTAAACCTTCGGGCAATTGCGTACAAAGTATCTCCCCTCCTCACTGTATAGGTGGTGGTTCCAGGAGGACAGGTAACCGGCGGCGTGGCAAGAGGAATACAAATTATCTGCCCTGCAAACAACCTGAATGGGTCAATTCCCGGATTTGCTTCAACCAGGTCATCCAGAGAAACATTAAAAGTTCTTGCTATTTGATACAGGGTATCTCCAGGGCGAATGGTATAGTAGTTGCCTTCCGGGCATGCAGGATAAATTGGCTGCCGAGGGATACATATCCGCTGTCCTATGCGGAGATTGGTAGGCTCTATAAATGGATTTGCCGAAATAATTGCCGGCACCGTAGTATTAAACTGCCGAGCCAGTCTTGCAACCGTATCTCCGGCCCGTATTGTATATGGAACAGTCCCCGGCGGGCATTGCTGTCTGTACTGATAACTCATGAGTACAACACCTCACATAATATTTGTTGATTCAGTATATTCACTCTCTGCATATTATGTGAACCGGTGCACCTGGTGGTAAGGAAGCTAGAGTTTTTTTATTTCAGGGTCTTTTCTTTATCTGCTCCAAGTATCTTTTGTACTGACCAAACAGGGTTTGATTTTTGTCAGGGTCCTGATAGGCCTGAAAGCTGAAAGACGTAATACCGGTAACATACGGTGATTCCACCTCTATCTGTCTGACAATTCTATCAATGCTCGAAGAAATCAATTTATTCTCTCCCTCATAATTCACCTCCGTAAAGGTTTCTACATTTGCCCACAGCTCTGCTTTCCTTCCCGACTCTTCTACGGCTTCTAAGGTTGATTTAAACCATCTTCCAACATTTCTGACGGCCTTATCCCTGCTTTCTTCACCGCTTGAACCAATTTCCCTCCTCCGTCCTATTCCGTCCTGCAAGGCAATAATATCTATACTGGTCTGTGATAGAATATTCTTCCACATGTCTTTCCATTCCTTAGGGCCGGAGATTGCTTCAAGTGATCTGTAGAAAAACGGAGATACCATAACCGGAAGACCTGTTTTTTGTTTCAGATGGTCGGATACCACCGCCAATTGTTTGCAAAGCACGTCCTGCTTTTCCTTTGAAGCAAAGCTAATATTATCGATTTCGAACGGAATATACCACCCGGCAAACGGGTTGAACTGGTCAGAACTCGCAAAACCACTATATTCTCCCCATATATCATCTGCAAGCCGGATGGTTTCTTCGGCTTCAGTTTTCCACCACTCTTCAAATTCAGCCGGAGATTTGGCAAATGCCTCCCACCACCTGTCGCTTGAGTTAAGTCCGACGTAAACCTTCATTTTATGCTTTCTTCCATATATAAGCAGGTTGGTAAGAATATCTTTGTCCGGTTTCTTCCTTTTATCTCCGCTTGAATAGTATATATGCCTGATTCCTGTAGATGACTCATAGTGTTCAGTCCACTGAAGTATGACGTGCTCAAATTGTATCTCCCTGTACTGCTGGATATGGCGGTCAAAGCTTTTTTCATCCCAGCTCAAAATACTATTGGGCTGAAGAAAAGTACCCTTTATAAAGCTCTTCTGTCCGGCCGCATTTTCCCTCGCCTGGGAATGATACTCCTCGAATTCCTCATGCTTACTGGCCAATCCACTTCCCTTGCTTGCTGAATATACATTCAGAGAGACATATATTGAAAGAACCAGACAAAGCGAAAACAAATATTTCATTTTCAACCACCCTTGAACAGAATCTAATACCACCTCTCGCTCAGGTATGTATATATAATTTTAGCATTAACGTATCAAATTCTCTATTCTGAAAATCATGCCTTTAAATACTAATTAATCCTTAACATCCAGAATTATATACTGGCATATTACAGTAACACTTCATTTTAAAAATCATAGTATATATTAAAATACTTAAACAGGAGGTATGATTACATGACAGGTGGATTCGGTTTTGGTTCTAACAACTGCTTATGCCTGATACTCATCATTCTGCTAATTTGCTGCTTCTGTAATGATGGTTTCTTTGGCGGCAGGCCAGATGTTTGCTAGTCATTGAACATACTCTTTATTTGAAGTGCAGCACGTATCTATGGGCAGGAAATAAAGCTGCCCGAGAATTGTGACTTAAAGGCTTTCCGCGTCTGGATGGCCTTTAAGTTTTTAGTTTATTTTTAAAAGCATTTCTATTATTGGCATTTTTCGTCAAAATATTATAAAATACACATAAAGAAATCTTGTTTGGAGGTAAAAGATGAAAAAGGGGTGGCTGTGGACGGCTATTTTTTACTTTCTGTTTTTCCTGTTTATTGTCCAGATATTCTTCTTCTTTTCTAATGGAGGTATCGGCCCTGTCAAAGTGACTACATGGTTCTCTATACTTTATCTGGCCCTTTGGGCTGTGTTTCTGTTTTTGTATTATCAGTATGTTTTTTATTCTCTTTTCACTGAGAATTTTATGACCCTCGTTCTTATAATTTTCATACTGGTTGCTTTGGGAATTGGCATTCCTTACGGTGGAATCACTCTTATATTGTAATAGCCTAATACTGATTTCTGTTGTCTAGGAAGTATATTTTAGATATTATAAATAAAAAGCTCTCTATCAGGCAAACACAGCCCTATTATTGCAAAAATCTTAGTCTATATCAAATAAGAAGGAAGGATGATTATATGTTTAAGGACCTTCTGGTTGAAAGTGAGAAGCGCTCAGACAGGCTCATAACTAATATCCTGCAGTTCCTTGTAGTTATTTCCATTTTGCTTTATATCTTTGTAGTAAAACTTCCCTGGCCAACTACAATAATACTTGGGCTTGTTGGAGTTATTCTCTGTTTGTTTCTAAAGTATTTTCCGAAATACCTGTCGTGGAAAACCGAATCCGTAAAATACATTTCAATGACTCTAAATATTATTTACATACATGCCATACTAATCATGCTTGGCGAATCCAACCGGTCTGTACTCTATGTATTCTTTGTAATCCTGTTCCTAAGTGTTTTCTATTTTAACTGGAAAGTTACTGTATATACAGGCTGCGTATCTATATTCTTGAACGTATTTACCTATATTTTTGTCCCCGCAGTATATGCTGGTAATTTCGCAGTTGTGTCCCTGATTTCAATACTTGTAATTTATACGTTTGCTCTGATTATTTCGATAGGGATTTGTAATGAGGCTCGCAGGATACTGAAACAACAAGGAGAATCTTTGACACAAATACAGAGTCTTGAAGAAATACTTGATTGTATCAGACTGACTTCGGATAATCTCAAAAATACCAACAGCACTCTACATAACTTCTCTATAGAATACAAGAAACTCATTGATGACATCAACTCCACCACCCAGTCCACAGCGCAGGATATTGAATACCAATATAAGGAAACCGATAACGTATCAGATAATATGGAACAAATAAACAAGGTTCTTGTAGACACTCTGTCAATTTATGAATCAGCAGTTGCTGAATCGGATAACACCCTTGATGTTGCAAAAAAAGGAGAAACCTTTATCATTGAAGCACTTGGTTCAATAAAAAATATAGCTCAGATCTTTGACCAGTACGTCTCAACGACCAAAACCCTCCAGGAAAAATCCTCGGAAATCAACCATATTATTGTACTGATTAACTCTATTTCGAAACAAACCAGTCTCCTTGCCCTCAACGCGTCCATCGAATCTGCAAGAGCCGGTGAAGCTGGAAAGGGGTTTGCTGTTGTTGCCAATGAAATCGGCGCACTTGCTGTTCAAGCCGGACAAGCAATAAAAGAAGTAAACACCAGTATAAAAGACATTATCGATACTATTGAGACTGCCTTCCTGAATACAAAGTCCGGGCAGGAAGCTGTTAACAATTCTCTGGGTGGAATTGAAAAAATTGAAGTTAATTTAAAAGACATGATTTCCTCAGTAAAAAACTCATATGAAGGAACCCGTAAGGTTCAGTCATTTATTGAAGATGTATGTGAACAGAACAAAAAAATCATGGAATTCATCCGCTCTCTTAAAGAAACATCGGAAAATAGCAGGAATAAATTCCTTGACGTACTTTCCATAACCACTCTACAGACCAAAGAAATAGGTACGCTTCTGGATATTGCAAATCAAATGAATAGGTTGTCCGAAGAATTAAACAGTTTTAGTCAAGACAAGTATACATAAGCCCATAATTAATTTATTGTGTATTTTTATTAAATAATAAAGTATAATAATTGGTAGCAAATCTTAAGGGAGGAAGTATAATGGCAAAAGTTACTCGTGATATGTTAATAGGTGATATCCTCAGGCTGGACAAAGGAACAGCTCCTATTCTTCTTAACAACGGCATGCATTGTCTGGGCTGCCCATCATCCCAGGGTGAGAGCATTGAGGAAGCATGTATGGTCCATGGAATTGATCCGGACAAGCTGGTGAAGGAACTCAATGAATATCTCGAGAAGAAAGACTGAACGCTGCATGTTAAACACGGCAGCAGCATCGCGGCCGTGTTTTTTTATGGAATTATTAAATATTAGCTGAAAGTAGGCATAGTGTAAAGTTTTTGTAGGAAAAAGAAAAGCAAGATAACCCCACGTTTGGTAGAATGAAAGTTGCGAAACACCAAACACCAAAGGAGGAATCTTG
>JAWLCD010000048.1:0-8686 GCA_041687355.1 Clostridia bacterium
CGTTTACACCTTTTTTGTTCCTTACCTGGAATAAAGCTACATTCCTGAAGCTCTCAGGCCCATACTTGGAGTCAAGTTCCTCAAAGGGATACCCTATGGCATCGAGGAAACTTTGAGCTTCACCTACCACATCAATTTTCCTGAAGTTTTCATACTGAACTCTGGCAAGGTACTCCCTGTTTTCAAGTCTCCAATATGCTTCGGTGAGGTTACCTTTTTGGGCTTCCCGGTAAACGTTGGCACGTATATGTGCTACTTTCCGGATTTCGTCCCTGATTTCCGGAGTTGCTGCATGGTGTGCGATACTCCATATATATTGTTGTTCCTTTATCTGGCGTTCAATTTCCAGATTCTTTTCAGGAGTATCCCCTGTTTCTTCCCCTGCGCTGCTGTCATCCGGTTCTTGAACTCTCTCCGGTTCGGGGTCGACGTAGACAGTTATGCTCTTTTGGTTAGTATTGTTGGCCTTGTCCATTCCGCTTATCTTTATTGTATGGCGTCCAAGTGCTGCCGTGCTTGTATTCCAGCGGTAACTGACACTACCTTCTTTGACCTTATTCCCTACCGGCTTACCGTCAAGATACAGTTGAACGCCGTTCATCTCTTTGTCGTCATGGCCGTTTCCGGAGATGTTTATTACATCACCCTTGACAAACCTGTCTTTATCTCCTGGTCTGGTTATTTCAACCTGAGGTTTTGTGTTGTCAACTTCCTCCGGCACCTCGGGCTGCTCTATCTGCCTTTGCTCACCGCATTCCCGGCATTCATCGCCATCCCAGCTGTGACTTACATACCCGGTCTCCTGTTCTGTTCTCAAGCGTTCTCCACAGGTACTGCACAATACAGCATAGTCTTTTATTTCCTTATGCTTCTCCGCAGAATACTGCTCATAGTCTACATCATCCAGCTCCCTGTATGTGCCTCCTGTGTGTTGACATTCCCGGGTTTCTCCGCATAGTGAACACTCGTCATTTGACCAGTCGTGCTCCTCGTAGTCTGTTTCCTCATGGCTGCCCATGTATTTACCGCAGTTACTGCAGTACTCATCATACGGTGTTACTTCTTTGTGCTGAGATGCTGAGTACCGGTAGTACCTTGACTCGTAGTACTTCTTGTTTCTGTCACCAGTATGTCTGCATTCTTGCTGTTGCCCACAGAGTGAGCATTCATTTCCAATCCAGTTATGGTCTTCATATGTGAAATTTTCTTCTATCCTTAATAATTTTCTGCATTCACTGCAGTGAATATCGTATGTTCTGACTTCTTTGTGCTGGGATGCAGAGTACTTCTGGTGTGATGTGTCGGTATGAACCTTGTATGTGCTTCCATCATGAGTACATTCAGCCTTTACTGTGGTAAAGTACCCGATGTATAAGACTTTTCCTCCCGGAGCCTGAACATTTACCTTGTATTCTGTGCCTGGCTGCAGTGTACCTATAAGAAAGTCGAATCCCCCTCTGCTGTCTGGAGTTACTTTGTCTTCTGCTGCCAGCTTACCGGTTGAGGTATCTTTGATGTAAATCATGTTGTACTCAGGTACCGGACTGCATACCCAGTGCATATAGGCCGACTTGGTTGACACGCCTGAGATACTGAAATCTCCTGAAAGCTTATAGTCGGGCGTCTCTGCATGCACAGCTGCGTACTGCATACAAAAAAGCATTATGAACGCAGCCATCAAGACAGCAAATTTTTTATACGTCCCGTGCTTTTTCATCTTGTCCCCTCTCTTTCAGACATCCATGTATTCCTACGTCCGCCCTAACTTCTGACCTTCTTCTTTCAAGCCTCATCCTCCTTTCACATGAACCTCCAATTTTGGCCGTTCTTGTTTTTAGTTTCACTTCCGCACCGGTTAAATCCAAACCATGCACATATCCCAAATAGTTTTTTGATGTAACGAGTATTATAATATATTTACATTAATAATAAAATATGGAATTAATGTATTTATTTCTTTTTGAAAGGGGGTGCTTCAATGCTAAACCTTATTAAGCAAAAAAATACACATAATTTTAATTCTTTCTCTGGTATTTTTGATAGCTCTTCTCGGCGTAATTAAAACTGCTTTTTATTTCGGGACCTAAAGAAAACCTAAAGAAAAAAAGCTAAAACGCTGGAAATTTTTCTCTCTATGATATATAATTGAACGGACTGCATTTGGATTTACACGTAAAACTACTTTATGAGTCGCCGATAATTTTCGGTGATGACGTATGACCTTCTGGGGATTTATCCTGCTGTATGCGGGTTTTAAATAAAGCGGACGTTAGTTATTAAAGAAGTTAAAAATATAAGGAGGTTAAAAAAATGAAAGGACGTAAAACAATCCTAATTACCTTGATGGTACTGGTCTTGATGTCATTTATGGCCGGCGCGGCGTCGGCAAACCCGGGAATAACCGTTGCATTAAACAACGAAAAAATTGAGTTTGCCTCAAATGAGCAGCCTTTGGTTGTCAACGGATGTACCTATCTTACCCTGAGAACAGTAACTGAGAAACTCGGAGGAGAGGTTGAGTGGGACAACAAGAACCAGGTTGTCACAATGAAGGTTGACGGCAAGACCATAATGCTGTCCCCGGGAACCGAGATATACTTTGTCAATGGAGAAGGCTTCTCATATACCAGTGATGCTGCAATCCTGGTAGACGGCCGTGTAAGGGTGCCGCTCCGCTTGGTGGGTGAATTCCTTGGTGTAGGTGTGGTATGGAATGCAGAAGAGAGGAAAATAGCCATTACTTCCAATTCCGGGAATAAACAGGTAGCGGTGTCTTCCGGCAAACCGGTTCTTGCGGCACCATCAACCGAATCCTTATCAGCCGAACAATTATTCGACAGGGCTAAGCAATTTGAAGGCACACCCATAAACCTTGAAGAATACTATGTGCACCCTTCGATAAGCAGAATGCCTTATGGGTTTAAAGCTGACGCTAGTATTATGGAAATCGATGCCGCAGACCTCAAGCCCAATGGCATCAGGATGGGAGACAAAAAAGACGGGTTTGAAGTTATACTTGATGCATGGATAGAGGATAATGCTGTATATATAAAACAAACCGGGAGCGACCGCGTCTCAGTTCCTGTTGTTTTGGCCGAGGGTAAGGATGTATCCAGGTCAAGACCCCAGGCGCCCCGTGATAGAGATTCATATCTATTCACGGCAAGATACGACATAAACTACCAGCCTGAACTGACGTACTCCAATCTGTCCAAGGCTGATATAACAAATATAACACACGTTATGGTTGTGTACGGTGAATATATTCTTGCAATTAGGAAATCCTCTATGTTAAGTAAATAATTTGCAGTCTAATGCTCCTTCGGGAGCTTTTTTTCTATATACAGTAAATATTTGCAATTTGATACTTGATGTTTATTACTGGAAAATGGTAGTATTATATTGTATAATAGTATTATAAAATCACTTATACACACGGTTCCTGTATTCAAATTACTCTCAGACTTATTCCTGCATTTCAAAGAGACGGCTATTACAAGGAGGAAATACACATGAAAAATGTAATCGGAATTATAAAGCCTTATATTGCAGTGTTAGCTGTGCTGCTAATCCTGCTGTTTGCTCTGTCATTCGATACAAGCTCTGCCGCAAGCCAGCCTACAGATACCGGCAGCCACTGGGCTTCAAATGAAATCTCCTCTGCTGCTTCCGAGGGCTGGGCTTATGTCGAAGACAGCAAATTCAACCCCAACAAAGCGGCAACAAGGGAAGAAGTTATCTGGATGCTTATAGGAGCTATTAAAACCATTGAACTTGAGGGATTTGATATTAATAAGAAAGACTGTCTTTGTGACTTTCTGGACCAGCCATCATCATGGGCTGCGGACAGAATGGATATTGCTGTGGGAAACGGCATCATCCAGGGATACACGGACGGTACATTGAAACCAAAATCAAATATTACACGTGCAGAATTTGCAGTAATCATAAGCAGGCTTATAAATGAGGATACTCCTTCAATCTTCTCTCCATTCTGGGACTACATACCCCAGTGGGCGCTTCCGGGAATCAAGAAGACCTACTCCAAGGGAATAATCAAAGGGTACCCCGACAAATCCTTCGGTGCGCGCAGGAATGTTACCAAAGCTGAAGCTCTGGTGATGATAAAGCGTTGGAAAGGTGACAAGGAGCCTGGAGCAAGTGAATATAAAAGTATCTATGAGAACGCAATACCATTTGAAGGCACGCCTATAAACCTTGAAGAATACTACGTGCATCCTTCGATAAGCAGAATTCCCTACGGGTTTACGTCCAAAGCCCTTATCCGGGAAATCAGTATTGACGACCTCAAGCCCAACGGTATCAAGTTAGGAGATGAAAAAGACGGGTTTGAAGTCATACTGGATGTGTCGGTAAAGCCTGAGGATAACGCTGTATATATAAAACAGCTTGGGAGTGATGTCGTCTCAGTTCCAGTTGTTTTGTCCGAAGGCAAAGATGTATCCAGGTCAAGACCCCAAGCTCCTCGTGATAAAGATTCATATCTCTTCACGTCAAAATACGATATAAACTATCAGCCTGAGCTGACCTACTCTGGCCTGCCCGAGGCCGATATAACAAAAATATCGCATATTATGGTTCTGTATGCCAATAGCATCCTCGCAATTAAAAATCCTCTATACAAAGGAGGAAACTGAGATGGCATTAAAAAGGGTTTATAGGCTTTTAGTAATTTTATGCATTATACTGGCTTTTCCCTTCGGTTCTGCCGAAGCTTCAGGCTCCACTCTGCCGGAAGGAGAAGTAATATACAGCCAGGTATCTACGGCATCCTTTGATACCTGGAAGCATACCGACGGCACCTGGCAGGATACCGACCACGACAGTACAAGGGATATACCCCGGTACAGCTGCTCATCTGGAGCATCCTGTCCGGGCGGTTCGGAGCATTGGGAAAAAAGTATTGATGACACCTTCAAACTCCCCGGCAGCCTGTTATCCAACTATACCGTTACAGGGATTGAACTGATTTATCAAGATGCCTCCAAAGACAATACCATTGTTTATAAGGTAGATGGAAGCTCAACGGTATTTAATCCAAGCAAAAGCTTTGAGGATGAATACAAATACATCTATGATAATATGTTTTCCTCAAGTTTTTCAGGAGCATATAAAAACTTTACTGACTTTGATAAGACATACTTACGTTCCGTTCCCAATAACTACGAAATACCGCTGACAGGATTGGATTGCTCAAGCTTAAACAGCGGCAGTATTATCGCAACAAGAAAGTTTGACTTGGATCCGGTACTTGGTGTGGCACTGAATGTAAAAGATTCAGATATAAGGGACCAATTAGGTTTATCACCGCTGACTTTCAGTAATGTCGCCGAGGGCTGGCGCTGGCATATGCCTTTAATGGTCAAATGGTACGGGAAACCGAAGAATACCCCAGACCTCAAAGTTGAAATCAAACACCTTGAAAGTGACGTTTCCAGCGGCTACCCTACAAGCCCAAACTTTTCAGCAATGGGAACACCTCCTTTCAAGTTTAATGCCAAGGTGGTAGTCACCCTGGTGGATAACACCAACTGGCCTCCAGCCACCGACACCACTCAAATCCCGTTATGGTTCGGCTATGATAGGTTTGGAGTGCGGGCATATGATGACAATACCAACTTCATCACTCCTGCAGACCTCAGGAATACCGGAGATACCAAAGAATTCACATTCGAATGGGAGGCAGACTACGGAGACAGCATATACCTCTGGGCTGTGGTTAATCCCCCGAATCCTGATGAAGATATACCCTATCCTATCGGCAGTCTTGATATAAATGCCGCGGGCCCAAGAGCCATAGGGGAATCGGGCTATAACAACAATATAGCTGATGTATCCCTGAACATCGGCTCACTTCCAGCGGGAACACATGAGTATAAAAGCTTTGAATACATATACAACAGGATTAACCAGCCTATCAAGGTTGATACCGATACACTATACACCTACAAGCAGAACAAAATAATCATGGAGACAAGCACATACGTCAATACGGTAAAGGTAACCTTCAACGACAATTATACCGTTACCCTTACAAAAGACGGAGGGGTATCCCAGTCAGACAGGTATATACATAACGCATCACTAAATGTCAGCAAGCAGACCATACTGCCTGCGCTTGACACACCTGTATTTTCAAGGACTGCACAGGAAAAGCTTGTCTGGACATTTGCCTTTGACCTTGAAAACTATACTGTATATATTGAACCAAAGGCAAATGAAATACAGTTTGACAGGCTTAAGTTTGAAGCATTCGACCATAACGGCAAAAGCGCAAAGTTCGGTTATGCTGAAATCAATCCCTTATACTACTATGTAGTCGTAAGGCAAACCAAGCTCTTCAACTTCAGGGTAACCGACGTCAAGGATATCTACTGGAAGTATGTATTCAGCGACTCAAGCGGTAACCATATACTTTATAACTCAGATGGGAGTGCAAAGTTTAGAGACCTTAGGGAGAAGGAGAGTGAGAAAACCAAGCCCCCGTTTGGCATCACAAAACTGCCTCTTGCCGGCAATGAATCAAGCAGCAGCAGGCTTATATCAAAAGGGTATGCAGTTCAGTGCCGTGTTGACGCTGAAGGGCTGTACCGCAGCGGAGATTCGCTTGTAGTCCTGCCGTCCTTCTGGTGGTACAACGGAACAGGCTTTGACGAGGTGGATCTCTACTTCGATATCACCAACGACAACCTGTACAATGTTCCCATACCGGTTATCCAAAACGGAATAACCGGCGGCGAGAACTATTTAATCAAGGATATGGATGACTTGATTGACTTGTCCAGGGCAGAATTCAACCGCAGGCTGGATAGGGTGCTCACAGCATTCCCGGCCTCGGAAAGAAGCGCCAAGAGGACCGAATACAATAATATCATGTTTAAGCAGGAAGGCGGAAAATACAGCCTGAAGCTTGATTACGGCCTGCTGGATGTAAAATATAATGAAGACAGGTACTTTGAGAATAAAACCAGTGATCCAAGGATGCTGCTTGAAGGTACATCCCCATGGGAGTTTAGAGGAAACGGCAAAACCGGCATAAAGCTTGACGATGATAACTACTTTGAAGACTATGCCGGCTACAGGAATACCTGGGCATTCACATATTCTCTGCACCCAAGGGTTAAAGCCATACCTAAAGGGGCCAACCCACTTGACCCGGTCGCAGGCAAGCCTTTGACTGGAGCAATACTTGTAAATCTGAAGATGGTAACTATGAATTCGTTTGACCGTGAGCTGACATCGTATAACTATACTAAATTCGAGGATACCTGGAATACTTCAAACGGAAGCGCACCCTTGAACTTCACAACGCCTTACGATACAGGTGCAGGAGGACATGGAAATGCCTTCTACTTCAACCTCGACTGGAGTGCTCTTGACGATTACTCGACCCAGCAGAAATGGTAATGGAAAGGAGTGATACATTTGTTAAACAATAGTCTCGGAAAGATTATTGCCACTGTCATTGCAATGTGCATCTTTTATCCTGCCGGCACAGCTTCCGCTGCACCGGGCCGGCTCCCTACGGTAGCTGAAGTAAAAAATATGGCCAAAAACCAGGGGATTAACTATGTAAAGCAAAATATACTTGGATTCGCAAAGGTGGTAGAATCGGGAGCAAGCAATCCTGCAAGCCCCATACCGTACCTCAAACTAACCTCAGAGCCTTCAGATTTACCCTACACCAGAGTTCCGGCCGGAGAGGAATTCATTATATCAGTCTCATTCAATACCGTAGGTGAGGCATACGGCAGCAGTCACGGCTGCAGCCCCACTAACTACAGAGATGCTGAGTCTCCTGATTCAGTAACTTATACTTTCACAGTTAAAGATAAAGATGGAAGAACCATTACACTTAGTGGTAATCTTGAAGAGAAAAAAGATGAATATATTAGAGAGTCGGTAAGCCTGGAAGACCCTGACAGGGACTGTCATACAGACTCAGATGGAGATCGACATTGTCATTGGGATTGTGATTCAATAAGCAGAACCCATGTAACAAAAAGAAGCTTTGAATATCGTAAGGTTATCAAACTTTCAAAAGACTATGCAGACCTTGGAAATACTGATATAACAATAAATATTGACGGTGAAAGAGTAAGAAATGTAAGCTGTGATATTATCGATTCCGCAGTAAGTGGAACAACCGTCAAGATTCCTATGCAAATTTATACTCCTATCGGTCAGACTTTCCATCAGATTAAATACTACGCAAACTGAACTAAAAACTGCATTTGGCTTTCATCTCTCATTCAAACGACAAAAGAATCCCCGGGAAACACTTCCTGGGGTTCTTTCGTTTCATTAATCTCAGCGCAGCTGTTCATAGTTTACTCTTTGGTAGCCCATGCATACGGCTGGGGCTTGAACCCAGCCAATGCGTGGGCCTACAGGAATCATATATAATTGAAAATGGCTTCTCACTTAGTTTGAAGAATCATATCCTGCACTCTTGCTAAGGCTTATAAGACTGCCTCCTAAGCTCACATCGGTAATAATCTCGCGGTAATCCTCTCTTCGCCCTGATTCCTCAAGATTCTTGAACGCTACCGAAAGCATGAGCTTTATCCTGTTAAGCTGGTTGACTTCACTTGCACCCGGGTCGTAGTCTATTGCAACAATATTGGACTTGGGATAATTCTGCTTCAATGCCTTTATCATCCCC
>JAWLCD010000049.1:0-8254 GCA_041687355.1 Clostridia bacterium
GAAATCTTCCCTGCTTTAAAAACCTTACAGCAAACAAGGTGGCAAGTAATTTGACCAAACTCGGGAAAATATTTTCCTACAAAATATTGACGCTATCCAGGGTAAGTACTTTCTTGATAACTATATTTACAACTGATATAATTAATTAACAGAATTTATTGAAGCTTTATCATTAAATACCTTTGTCAAATTTATCTTGATTTACTACAGTTCGTTATTGATTCTCCCGGGAGGTCCCAATGAGTGTAAATATCTTCATGGAAAATGAACGAAAGAACAATAGATTTCTTCTAACCATCAACTGGATTATTCTCTTTCTGGCATACACTATATTCATAATAAATAAGGCTTTGGGACTCAATTATATTTCTTACACAACACTTTTAATCTTTTTTCCAACAAGCCTTCTTTTATGTGCTGCGTCCGAGTACTGGCACCGCTACACAATAAGGACACGTAGATACAGGCATACTGTTAAATACCTGATAATCTTTGTCATTGCCACCTGTCTCTTCTTTATACTGGCATCAACCAGGGACCCTTTTCTTCTGGGAGGCTGTTTCTATCTGTTTATCGCTGCAGCATTATACTATAACAGCAAACTCATATTCTCAGCAGCTCTGTTCAATCTGCTGTCCATAGTGCTGCTGGTATCTTTTAACTTTTTAAACCTGCATTTTAAAATAACCCAGGTTGTTTTTTACGTAGACATATTCGGCACCTCCCTCCTGGCTGTTTTACTTCTCTGGCTGTATGCAAAAAAATCCAGGGAAATTATTGAGATAGTAAATACACAGCAAGAGCAGCTTGCAGACTTGAATCAGTCCCTTGAGGCAAAGGTCGAGGAACGCACTAGTGAGCTGCAAACACTCAATGAAGAATTGGTTGCCCAGCAGGAGGAGCTTATGTCGCTCAACCACGCACTTACAGATTCAAATGAGCAGATAAAAAGGGCATATCAGGAGCTGTCGGCGGCAGAATCGCAGTTAATCCAAAATGAGAAAATGGCATCACTCGGTATGCTTGTTGCCGGAGTAGCACATGAAATCAACAATCCGCTGGGTGCAATAAATAACAATATACATATTTATACCTCTCTAGTAAAAATCATGGAAGACAAGTGCAGTGATAACAGCGAGATAGCCGATATTATCGAAAATCTCTCCAAAGTCAACCAAATCAGCCTGCTTGCCTGTGAAAGGATAACAAGAATCGTGCACAGTCTCAAGAGCTTTGCCCGGTTGGATGAAGCTGATTACAAAGAAGCAGATATCCATGAATGTATAGATAATACTCTTGTTCTATTGGAACACAGGATAAAGAATAGTATTGAGATAGTGAAGGAATATGGAAATATACCAATATTCCGCTGCTATCCGAATCAGCTCAATCAGGTTTTTATGAACATAATCTCAAACGCAATTGATGCTATCAAGGACAAGGGAACCATATGGATAAAAACTCATACAGAGAATGATAAAATATATATTAAGCTGGGCAATGACGGAAAACCTATAGAACCCCAATATCTGAACAAGATATTTGACCCGGGATTTACTACCAAGGGAGTCGGTGTCGGAACCGGTCTTGGACTCTCAATAGTATATAATATTATTGAAAAACACAGCGGCAGGATAAAAGTAACCTCGGATGAGACAAATGGAACCGAATTCACCATAGAACTTCCATTAAACGTTAAGCCGACCTAGCTTCATACTACTTTTTCCCTACAGCTGCCAGGTATACTACATCCCCTCAAAATACTTTCAATATTTTCTGGTAATAATAGTTGTAGTTGTATTTAGATTCTATTTTGAGGAGGGAATGCCTTGTCATGGTTAATATTCTTTCTTTCTTCCTTGCTGACAACAATCCTATTGGTTCCGCAAAAAAAATTTAAAGTACTCTGGCCTGCAGGGCTGATAACTATGACTGCTATTTATACTATTGATACGACGCTCGTATCCTTGGGTGCATTCTTATATAAATTCCCGATACTATTTGTGTCAGGTTTACCCATATTTTATTTGCTCAGCGGCTTTTTTGGAGGAATGCTACTTGTGCACTTTTTCCCGTCGAGAACCTGGATACAGCTTCCATATATTTTGCTCGCAGCTTTTCTATTCTTATGTCTTGAATTGATAATGTCATGGGTTGGATATTTTGAATACGGTCAGAATTGGAACCCTGTAAGGTCTTTCTTCTTAAATACTTTAGGCTTTACTATTGTGTTATCGCTTTATTATTGGATAATGGCAGTAAGCAAAAGGGTATAGTCTGTTTCACATCTGCCCATTCTCCACCTCAAGCAGTTTCCTGAGCAGCTCTTCCGTAAGTTCTTCCTCTGAATATACAGGTATTTTATTCTGCTTCAGCAGTGCTGCAGCAACCCCTCTCCCCTTTTTGGCAGAACCGGAGAAATTCCCGTCGTAGATTCCGTGAACTCCACACGAAGGGCTCCTCTCTTTTAATATAGCTGCCTTTACAGGAAAGGCTTTCGCAATATATAAAAGCTGCTCGGCTCCTTTTACAAACCGGCTTGAAATATCCTCTCCAAGGATGTTTCTTACCCGAGCTTTACCTTCAAGTACACTTTCACCACTGCCCTCAGTTATTTCTGCAGGTGGTCTTGGGGTTGGAAGTCCGCCCAGCTGTTCTGGACAAACCGGTATAAACCTGCCGAGGTGACTGTATTTCTGCAGCAATTCATTCTTATTTGATATAGACCCATCATACTTTGCATGCATCCCTAATAGACATGAACTTACAATAATCAAAACAGACACCTCCATTATCTAACCACTCTGAGCGAGTTCATTATTTCCCTCGCAGCAGACTTCCAGTCTTTCATTTTCTCTTCCGTACAGTTAACAGAAGCAAGGAGAAGCTTTCCATCCAGCTCGGTAAAAAACATTGAATTATATATCTTTATGTCAATTGCAGGAGTCAAAAGCTGAAGGGTTCCGACATCTCTTCCTCCTATCTTTATTACCTTATCATCAAACCAGTCTGCAGAGGGGTAAATGCTTTCAAGGGTCTTTCTCAGGTTCTTCTTGTACTCGTATAGCTGCCCAACTGATATTTTAGTTGAAGTGTGGTCAAATACTACATTCACGGTATCGTCTTGGTTTGTATAAATGAGGGTAGGTCTTCTTTCTGAGGGATATTTCATTTTTGCCTTTTCCTCCGACATAATGCTAAATCCCCTGGGAAGAAGTATTTCCACTCGATTATTCAATATTCTTTTTTTCTCGAGCTCAACTTTTTCCTTACCTACAGTTATTTCTTTAAAGGCAGGAATATCCTGACCGGAATCCACATACAGCTTGTCTTTAATTAAGAGCACTGAAAAAAGTAATCCCCCTATTAATACCAATACAAATAGTGCCTTTTTCATAACCCGTATCCTCCAGCTCCACTTATTTTCTCTTTACCAGTGTACCTGCTATGAAGTCATGCAAAGCTTGCTTCTTCTGAGTAAACCCCGCCATTATGAAACCAATGCCGAAGGTCATAAACGATAAGATTTTCGACCAGTATCTGCCGTTTGCACGGCCAAATGAAATTCTGCCTCCATTCAGGTCGGTAACATATATACCCATTGCCTTTTTCCCCAGCGTTGCCTGAAGCGGTGAACTCTCAAGTATTGTATAGTAAAGCCAGCCGGCAACTATTCCGAGGACGTACAGACCCAAATATGCTCCGGCCAGCGCAGACAGCCAGATTTCCCCACCTCTGCCTCCTGCGATAAAAGCAATAGCTGCACCAAGACTTCCGCCCACAATAACTTGACTAATACAAAGAATAATTCCATCTATGAACCTTGCCAGGACCCTTAACCAGAACCCTGCGTACATGTATCTGGGGTTACAGGTTATTGTTACCTGGGATTCAAGCTGTTGTTCCATGTCATTTCCCCCTTTAAAACTAAATCAGGCATTCGACTTTATAACTGTTTTCCTTTGACAATTATATAATTCTATACAAATTTCTACAATGTTACTTTTTGAGAATAGGTCTTATAAAACAAATCCTATTAAGCCAATTGGTTGCCCTGTCGCCGTTATGATATGAGTATAGGCATGCAGGAATAATTATTATTCTAAAGTAAACTATATATGCTATAATAAGAACAGTTAATTGACTAGGCTTAATGCATGTACCTTAGTTGAGGGGATAAAAGGAGTGTTATTTATGTTGAACAAAACCGGTTTTTGGAAGGAATTTAACAGCAAGGAAAAATATCCTATCGAAAGACTTCCGGATTTCATCCAGACACTGGCAGCAAAGACAATGGAGAAAAGCCGCAAAGCGTATGCTCCATATTCCGGGTTCGGTGTTGCCGCCCTTATAAAAGCCAATGACGAAGAATTCATTGCAACAAATGCAGAAACCTGCAACTATGACGGAACCTGTGCAGAAGCAGGCGCAGTTGCGGCATATGTAACCAATGCAAAGGACAAGGAAATCGAATTTGTGGTAGTAGCCGGCAAAGCCTTCAACAACATTCACCCCCAGGATGATGTCTTTATTACACCTTGCGGCCGCTGCAGACAAAGACTATTTGAACACAGCAGTCCCGATACTCCTGTTATTTGCCTGAATGAGGCGGGTACCAAGGCTTTGGTTGCTTCTATCTCTGATCTGCTTCCTTTTGCGTTTAGCCCCACAAACCTTTGATCGGATAAACATAATTCTTGGATTGAAGAAGAGGAGAGTCTTAGCGGCGGTAGTCATCGGATAAACAACTACAAGGACAGGTTAATGCCTGTTCTTTATTTTTGGGGTATCAATGTAATATTTTACACTTGGCCAATTATATTGAATTAATTCCGATAAAGTAGTAATATTCTGATATCAGGGATTAGCACTTGCTATAATACAAATAAAACTTCATATACGGTTTTTCAGGAGTGAGGAAAATGTATACAGAGCCCGACTTATGCTTCTTTAATTCAAGACAAAAGAATATGAGTATATCAGATGTAATAGATCAGATTAAACGGTTTATACAGGAAGACCCTGCAAGCACTTATAGACTTGCAATAGGTACCGACTCCCAAGTGGTAGGACAGAAAACCGTATTTGCCACAGCAGTACATGTACACAGGGTTGGGAAAGGCAGTTGGGGATGTATCTCCAAAAGCGTAATAAGAAGAAGAGTAACCAACACAAAAGAGAAAATTGCAATGGAGATATCCCTCACACTTAATCTTGTACTTCAGTTTTCAGACCAGACTCTAACCGACATATACGACCTGATTCTACCACACATGGAAAAAGGAGCCGACCTCATTTTTGAGGCTCACCTGGATATAGGAAAAAACGGTGCTACACGCCAGCTCATAAAAGAAATGGTTTCTTATTTCTCTGGAGTGGGAGTAAGCACCAAAATAAAGCCGTACTCATACGCAGCAACCTCTTATGCCAACAGGTACAGTAAATACGCATAGAAAACAAGATATATTATCCTGAAATGAGTTTCTATTTTTGGGGAATAATAGTTTAATAACCGCAGAGGAAGGATCTATTTATGTTTGCAGATATTCTGAGCATTTTTTGGCTTCTGTTTATTATTGTTAGTCTCATGCCTTTGTATAAACAAAGGAATATAAGAATTGCGCGGCTGAGAAAGATTAGACAGATAGAACTTAAGAGGAACACAAGGGTAATAGCACTTATTCACCGGCAGGAATCAATAAGCATACTGGGTCTGCCCATTTCAAGGTATATAAATATTGAGGATTCCGAACAAATTCTAAGGGCTATCAGACTTACGCCCGATGACATGCCTATAGATATTATTCTTCATACACCCGGGGGTTTGGTTCTTGCAGCAGAACAGATTGCCCATGCTATTAAGACCCACCCGGCTAAGGTAACGGTCTTTGTCCCTCACTATGCAATGTCGGGAGGTACCTTTATAGCACTGTCTGCAGATGAAATAGTCATGGAGGAAAATGCCGTGCTGGGTCCTGTAGACCCGCAAATTGGGCAGTTTCCAGCAGCCTCTATATTGAATGTAATCAGGAACAAGCCCATTAACCGTATTGATGATGATACACTGATACTGGCTGATATAGCTGAAAAAGCAATGAACCAGGTCAGAAGCAGCATCTATGATATACTCAGGGAAAAGTTTCCCGGGGAACCTGAAAAAGCTCGTCAGCTCTCAGAGGCACTGACCGAGGGTCGATGGACACACGATTATCCAATAACCTACGGAGAACTCATAGGTATGGGACTGCCCGTATCAAAGGGTTTGATACGAGAGATGTATGAGTTGATGGAATTGTACCCACAGCACCCTCAAAGAAGGCCCTCGGTGCAATATATACCTGTACCATATAGAAGGATAACAGGCAGGACTAATGATGAATAATTCTACAACACTTTAAGCTTTCTGTATCTGTTGATGGCCGCAAAAACCTCGTGCCTTCTGGGCATTGCCATATCTCCGGGGTGCAAAGGGTAGAAAGGTGATATTGCATCCAAACCTCTTTCTTTAATTTCATCATAAACCTTGTCAATTACCTGTGTAAGATTATTTCTTCCGTCTATAAATCTACTCATGTACTTGATAATCAAAGCTATTGCCGAAGTCTGGTTCCTGTCAACCAGCTGTTCGACATCTCCCAGGTCTACTTCATCGTGGCCTACGCTTATGCTATCGGTTCCTCTGGCTTTGACCTTGTCCTTTTTAACGTACTGTAGTCTGAAGGTATCGGGAGAAGGTGTCCTGTCCTTTACGTCAATAGGTATATCTTTTATTTCCACCTGTCTTTCGGTTCTGTACTCGTATGCTATTTCCCTGGCCTCATTGGTTACCTCAATAGGAATGTATTCCTTCATCATAACCACCCTATCCACTACATCAAAGTAATCTCCGGCTCCCCCGATTACAACTATTGTGGAAATCCCTTTCTGCTCATAAATCTGCCTGGTCCTGTCAATAAACGGAGTAATAGGTTCGTACTCCTTCCTTATCAGCTTCTGAATCCTTGCATCCCTTATCATAAAGTTTGTTGCACACGTATCCTCATCTAGCAAAAGAAGACTGGTTCCAGCTTCAATGGCTTCAACTATATTGGCTGCCTGTGATGTGCTGCCGCTGGCATTCTCTGTTGAAAATCTGGAGGTATCCTTTCTTCCAGGCAAATTATCAATAAACAGGCTGATATCAACCTTTTCAACAAACCTGCCATCCTCAGCTCTTATTTTTACTGCGTCACTTACCGTTATAACGTATTCTCTTCCATCTCCGGGAATATGGTTATATACTCCTCTTTCAATAGCCCTGAGAAGTGTAGACTTACCATGATAGCCTCCACCGGTAATCATGGTAATACCCCTGGGAATTCCCATGCCAGTAGCTACCTTGCCCGACGGCAGCTGGATTGAAACCTCCAGACTCTTGGGAGACTTGAAAGGTATAACTGCTTCACTTTTGAGCGGCTTGTCGCTGATTCCACTTTCCCTTGGAAGTATGGAACCATTTGCAACAAAACAGACAAGGTTCATATCGCCGAGCTTACGCCTTATATGCTCCTGGTCTACTGACAAGCTTACCTGTTCTTCGGCTCTGGAGGTATTTATATTCTTAAAAATCATGGCTTTTTCGACTATGCCCGGCAGTTCAGTGAAGAACATCTCTTCTGCCTCACGGGAGGCTATTCTCCTTCCAACAGCCGGCATTCCCATGCTCAGCCTGGCCTCTATGTATTCCTTGTTAATGATGACCGAAGTTCTCGCCAGAATTTCCTGTCCGAAACTTATACATTCCACCAATCCGCTTTTTCCTGTTCCCCTTCTACCTTCAGAAATCTTCCTGGCAGCTGAACTAATCTCACGTGTAAAGTGGTCTTCAAGTGCAACCTTCTTTACCCTTGTATTGAAAAGCTCTTCTGGAATCCGGGAGAATTTCCGGGGTACCCTTACCCTTATCCGGGACGGCGGAGCAAACGGGTCGGACTGTATATGGTCACAAAACAAATCAAACATGTCAAATCCGTATTGGCCGGTTATATCCTTGTATGCCCCATAACCCTTACCTTCAATTCTTTTCAGTATCTGTCTCAGGTCCTGACTAGTCTTCACATCAATCTTCCTTTCAAAATATTTCTTGTTTATTTTTACCCTCACTACATAATTATATATATACATCTATTTTACTCAAGTGATTAGTGTTTTTTTGGTGAAGAGAATGCATACTCCGGGATACAAAAAACTATTGGAAAACGGCGAACTTGAATCC
>JAWLCD010000050.1:0-7833 GCA_041687355.1 Clostridia bacterium
ACTATTTTTAGAGCTAAAACAACTTAGATACCGAGCACTATAAGCGTTTCTAAGGGTGTAGTCTAAAAAATATTTTCCTACAGTAAGTTGACGCAATCGCTCCAGTTTCCAGTAGTTGAAAATCATTCTTATATATGCTATAATAAAAGTAAGAAACAAGCGGCTTTGGTCCCTGCTGAGTTCGTGCTTACTCTTTTGTTTTGTAACCTACGCAATAATTCAGGGAGCCTTACTTCAGATGCAGCGCATAAGCCCCACTGGTTGGTTCCGGGGACATGTAAAACACCTGAGAAGGCACCCACCTGCTGGAGCAGGTTACCGGAAACGGAGTAAGAACACGGCCCGGTGGGGATGAAAACATGAGGTTGGGTTTTTAATATAGTTTAGAGGAAGAAGGTATCTTTTCAGATACCTCTCTTTATGTGGAGAAGTATATAGTGATGAATTCTTTGATGAGAACAGAAGTGCTTATAGGGCGGGAAGCCCTGGCAAAATTAAAAGGTTCCTGGGTAGCCATATTCGGTATAGGGGGAGTTGGCTCTTACTCTGTTGAAGGCCTGGCAAGGAGCGGCGTGGGGAAATTTACTCTTGTCGATAATGACAATATATGTGAAACTAATATCAACAGGCAGATTCACGCTGTTCAGAGTACACTTGGGAAACCCAAGGTAGATGTAATGAAGGAAAGAATACTTGACATTAATCCGGATGCAGTTGTTGAAACCTTTCAGGTATTTTATAGTGGCAGCAGCTCCGAGCAGTTAATTAATAAAAATTACAGTTATATAGTGGATGCAATAGATACTGTCCCATCAAAAATTGACTTGATAGTTGGAGCGAAAGAAAGGGGCATACCAATAATCAGCTCAATGGGAACGGGAAATAAAATATATCCTGATAGGCTTAGGATTGACGATATATTTAATACAAGTGTGTGTCCTTTAGCAAGGGTAATAAGAAAGGAACTAAGGAAGAGGGATATAGAATCGCTGAAGGTTATTTATTCGGCTGAAGAACCGATTAAACCTTTGGAGGTGGCCGAAAGCTGCTGCAGAGGCAATAATGAAGAGGAAGACGAAAGTAATATCTTTAAGCGTAAAGTTCCGGGAAGCATGTCGTTTGTTCCCTCAGCTGCTGGGCTGATGATTGCAGGAGAAGTAATACGTGATATAATTGGTTACAGATAAACTCTATAAAGGAACTTAAAGGTATTTGGTGTATGACTGTATAATATAAGGAAATGTATCAGTAAACTTGCCAAATCTTTGTTTTTTAAGAAATATTGTTCTTAGATGGTTGACTTTTTTTTTATTTTAGGTGATATAATGTTAAAAGAATTTAGAGAATACAAAATTTATGTATTTGTCGGCCACTTCGGAAGCGGAAAGACCGAGACAGCTGTGAATTTTGCGCTAAAACTCAGAGACTTTGAGAAGAAGATAAATATAGTTGATATGGACATTGTAAATCCCTTTTTCAGAACTGTGGACTTCCGGCCTGACCTTGAAGACAGCGGAATTAATGTTATTGCTTCCCGGTATGCCGGAACCAATATTGAGTCTCCTGCCCTGCCAAGAGAGATACTTACCGCACTGAATGAAGATGGAAGCAGGACAATTCTTGATGTTGGTGGGGACGATATAGGAGCAAGAGTACTGGCGGGTTATAGGGAACATATTTTAGGATTCCCTAACAGGATATATTGTGTGGTAAATATACGAAGACCGGAAACAAATACTCCGGAGAAGATAATAAAGGTCATTAGCCAGATTGAGGAATCTTCGGGAATCAGGGTTACTGCATTGGTTAACAATACAAACCTGGCTGACGAAACTCAAGTCGAGGATGTGGTTGAGGGACAGCAGATGTTAAATAAAGTCAGTATACAGAAGGGAATTCCGATAGCATTCATATGTGCTGATGAGAAGATTATTGACGTTCTGCCCGGAGCAATGAGGCAGTCAAGCCTCACCCACAAGGTCAGAAATACACTTCCTTGGAAATAATTCCGAGGGGAATAAATTATGATGGGAGATAGAGTATGGCTAAGGTTGTCTTCCGTGAGGACAGGTGCAAAGGGTGCCAATTATGTATCAGGTTTTGTCCCAAGCAGATAATTGAAATTGACAGGGAGAAAATAAACCAAAAGGGTTTCTACGGTGTCCGTGTTACCGACCAGAGCAAATGTACAGGGTGTGCTTCCTGTGCTATCATGTGTCCTGATGTTGCAATAGAGATAGAGAGATGAATATGAATTTGGGAGGTTAAGATGTCCAGGAAGGTACTTATGAAAGGTAATGAGGCAATTGCCGAGGCGGCATTACAGGCCGGATGCAGGCATTATTTCGGTTATCCTATAACTCCCCAGACTGAGATTGCAGCTTATATGGCGGGCAAGATGCCGGAAGTCGGGGGTGTTTTTTTGCAGGCCGAGAGTGAAATATCGGCTGTAAACATGGTATATGGGGCTGCAAGTGCGGGTGCAAGGACCATGACCTCCTCGTCAAGCCCGGGTATTAGTCTGAAACAGGAAGGTTTATCGTATATTGCAGGCTGTGAACTCCCATGTGTTATTGTAAATGTTATGAGAGGTGGGCCAGGTCTTGGAGGTATACTCCCATCCCAGTCAGATTATTTTCAGTCTGTCAAGGGCGGGGGACATGGTGATTACAGGATGATAGTCTTTGCACCATCATCCGTCCAGGAAATGTACGACCTGACATATGAGGCCTTTGAACTTGCCGACCTGTACAGAATAGCAGTGATGATTCTTGCTGATGGACATCTTGGACAGGTAATGGAACCAATGGAAATCAGAGTGCCGGAAAGCAGACAGCTTGAACCGAAGGATTGGGCAGTAACCGGGACACGCTGCAAGAGGCCCCATAACGTAATAAATTCTCTTCTCATTGTAGGGGAAGAACTGGAACGTCACAATAATAAGCTGCAGGCCAAATATACAAAGATATCGGAAAATGAGGCTAGGTACGAACTGACTAACTGCGAAGAGGCTGATGTAATAATTGCGGCATATGGGTCGGTTGCAAGAATTGCCAAGGAAGTAGTCAGGGAATGCGCAGATGAAGGCATTAAGGTGGGGTTGTTCAGGCCTGTAACATTATGGCCTTTTCCTAGTACGGCGCTGAATCAGCTGGCAGAGAAGTTGAAGGGGCTGGTAGTGGTAGAAATGAGTGCAGGTCAGATGATTGAGGATGTTAAGTTATCGGTTGAAGGCAAGTGTCCAGTGTACTTCCATGGTCGTACCGGAGGAATGGTACCTTTGAAGAATGACATTACAGAACTTGTAAGAAAAGTATTGCAGCAAAGGAGTCAAATATGAAGAAAATATTTCAGCATCCCAAATCTTTAGCAGATATATCTACTCATTACTGTCCTGGATGTACCCATGGAATCATCCACAAACTTGCTGCCGAGACTATAGATGAGCTTGGAATTGAAGGAAAAACGATTGGAATAGCACCGGTTGGATGCGCGGTTTTTGCATACAACTATTTTAACTGTGACATGATTGAAGCAGCTCATGGGAGAGCTCCTGCTGTAGCAACAGGAGTAAAGAGAGTGAGTCCCGACAACATTGTTTTTACCTATCAGGGTGATGGTGACCTTGCTGCAATCGGAACTGCAGAAATTGTTCATGCAGCAGCAAGAGGCGAGAAAATTACTGCAATATTTGTGAATAATGCAATATATGGGATGACTAATGGGCAGATGGCTCCTACTACCCTGGTCGGGCAGATTACTGAAACAACGCCCTACGGCAGGAGCATAGAAAATAATGGGTATCCCATAAGGGTTTGTGAAATGATTGCAACGCTTGAGGGAGCAGCGTATGTGGAAAGGGTTTCGGTTCATAATGTGAGAAACGTTATTAAAGCCAAAAAGGCTATCAGAAAGGCTTTTGAGATGCAGATTGAAGGAAGAGGTTTTTCAATGGTCGAGATTCTCTCAACCTGTCCATCGAATTGGGGAATGAGTCCGGTTGATTCCCTTAAGTGGCTTGAAGAAAATATGGTTCCACAGTTTCCGTTGGGTGTTTATAAGGATATTACTGCATAGTAAATCAATGCTGTGTAGAATGGTTTTAAAAGGGGAAAAGAATTATGACCTGTAAAATAGTTATATCTGGTTTCGGAGGTCAGGGGATTCTCGCAGCTGGGAGCCTTTTGGCCTACGCTGCCATGCTGCAGGACAAATATGTGTCATGGCTGCCTTCATATGGTCCTGAGAAAAGAGGAGGAACCTCCAACTGCCACGTGGTTATTTCGGATGAACCTGTAGGCTCTCCATATATAACCAATCCCAGAGCTGCAGTTGTTATGAGTAAGCCTGCATTCGAAAAGTATGAAAACCTTCTGGAAAAAGATGGCCTGCTTATAGCAGACAGTCTTGCGGTTACTGGTAAGACAAGCAGAACTGATATACAAGTAATAGAAATTCCTGCAACAAAATTGGCAGTTGAATCAGGTGTTGCAAAGATGGCCAACATGATATTAATTGGCAAGCTTTTGAATGAAACCGGAGTTTTGGGAAAAGATTTTGTAATAGAAGCCATACATAAAGTTCTGCCCGAGAACAAACATTACCTGATTCCTGATGAAATCAGAACACTTGAAATGGGAATGAAGCATGGAACTTAAGAATTTTTTCTACCATCTTCCTAAAGAGCTGGTAGCTCAAGAACCTATAAAAAACAGAGAAGAATCCAGATTAATGGTTGTAGGCAGAAATGATGGAGCCATAGCTCACAGGATATTCAAGGATATTCATGATTACCTGGAGGATGGGGACTGTCTGGTTTTGAACAATACCAGGGTGATGCCTGCCAGATTACATGGCAGTAAACATGAATCAGGGGGAAAAATAGAGTTTGTGCTTCTCAGGAAGATAGGGCATAATATGTGGGAGGTACTTGTCAAGCCGGGTAAAAGGGCTAAAAAGGGGACTGTATTCAATTTCGGAGAAGGCCGGCTCAGAGCCAGGGTGGTTGATGAAGTTGAAGGGGGGAACAGGATAGTTGAATTCGAATATGAAGGCATATTCGAAAGCATTCTTGACCAGGTAGGTATTATGCCGCTTCCTCCTTACATTAGAAAGGAGTTAAAAGATAAGAACCGTTATCAGACTGTTTATGCCCGCAAGGATGGCTCGGCAGCTGCACCGACCGCAGGCTTGCACTTTACAATGCCACTTCTGGAGAGACTCAAAGAAAAGGGCATAAAGATAGAGTACCTTACCCTGCATGTGGGACTGGGCACTTTCAGGCCGGTAAAGGTCAATAATGTTGAAGACCATCAGATGCATTCAGAGTATTATGAGCTGACGCCGCAAACGGCAGAGGCCATCAATACTTCAAGAGAATCCGGTAAAAAAGTAGTAGCTGTAGGAACAACAAGCTGCCGGGTACTTGAAACATTAGCCCATACTGACGGCAGCGTCAGCCCGGCCAATGGATGGACCGATATTTTCATTTACCCGGGATATAGGTTCAAGGTAGTAGATGCTCTGGTAACAAACTTTCATCTTCCGGAGTCAACACTCCTGATGCTGGTAAGTGCATTTGCCGGAAGAGAGAATATGCTCAATGCTTATAACCAAGCTATTAAACAAGAATATAGATTCTTCAGCTTCGGGGATGCAATGTTGATAATTTGACGGGAGGAACTATGGCTGTAAGGTATGAACTAATAAAAAAATGTTCAAGAACCGGTGCAAGGCTGGGAAAGGTGCATACACCACACGGGACTTTTGATACACCTGTGTTTATGCCGGTAGGTACGCAGGCTACTGTAAAGGCTATGTCACCACATGAGCTGAAAGATATAGGTGCAGGGATTATACTTAGTAACACCTATCACCTGCATATGAGACCGGGATTTGATATTATAAGAGAAGCCGGAGGCCTTCACGGGTTTATGAACTGGGATGGAGCCATACTTACTGACAGTGGTGGTTTCCAGGTTTTCAGCCTGTGTGACTTAAGAAAAATAAAGGAGGAAGGCGTAACCTTTAAATCACATCTTGACGGCTCAAGCCATTTTATAACTCCTGAAAAGGCTGTAGAAATTCAGAATGCACTTGGAGCAGATATAATTATGGCTTTTGACGAATGTGCTCCATATCCGTCAGAATATAAATATGCAAAGGAAGCGATGGAGAGGACTACGAGATGGGCGGCAAGATGCAAGCAAGTACACAAGAATACTGAAAAGCAGGCACTGTTCGGTATTGTGCAGGGAGTTACGTACAGAGACCTGCGTCAGGAAAGTGCAAGGCAGTTGGTGGAACTGGACTTTCCTGGGTATGCTGTAGGGGGGCTTAGTGTTGGGGAGCCTGCCGAGTTGATGTACGAGGTGCTTGAATACACTGTACCCCTGCTGCCGGATAATAAACCGAGGTACCTGATGGGTGTTGGTACTCCGGATTACCTTATCGAAGGTGCCCTAAGGGGTATAGATATGTGCGACTGTGTCCTTCCTACAAGAATAGCCAGGAACGGTACGGTCATGACTTCTCAAGGAAAGGTTGTAGTGAGAAATGCTGCTTATGAAAGGGACTTTTCGCCTCTTGACCCGGAATGTGACTGCTATACATGTAAGAACTTTACCCGGGCATATATAAGGCACCTTATTAAAGCCGGAGAGATTCTGGGAGTCAGACTTACTACAATTCATAACCTAAGATTCCTTATCAGTCTTATGGAAAAGGTCAGAAAGGCAATAGAAGAGGATAGACTGCCTGAGTTCAGGCAGGAATTCTATAAAAAATATGGGTATGAAGGGAGGGATTAGAATGACTCCAGCTGACATCCAGACGTTGGTGTATCTTGTAGGAATTTTTGTATTCTTCTATTTGTTTCTGGTATTGCCCCAGAAGAAAAGGGAGAAAAAACTACAGGAACTCCAGAATTCAATCAAGGTTGGGGATGAAGTAGTTACTTTTGCGGGTATAGTAGGTAAAGTTGTACATATGGCTGATGATATGATTACAATTGAAGCAAGTGCCGAAAAGACCCAGCTCAATCTAAAAAAATGGGCAGTTAAAGAGATTGTGAATAACAAGTAGACTACAATCAGAGAAGATTTTCAGTCTCAATTCGGAATAATATTCACCGCCTGGAAATAAATTTAGAATAAAGAATCAGCGATTATTTGCGGGGTGAATTATAATGGGAAAGATAACTGAAAATCTGGATTCTCCTAATATGGTTAATATGACGGGAATTTTAAAAAGTGTAGGGCTGGCCTACATAATCACTATATTGTTATTTCTAGTTCTTGCAGTGGTTCTGACCTACACTGAATTTCCGGAAAGATTGATGCCGTCCGTAATTGTTACTGCAACCATGGTCAGTATCATGTTTGCCGGTACCAGCGTTGCTAGAAAAGCCAGGACTAAAGGGTGGTTGAATGGAGCTGCTGCGGGGTTGGTCTATATGCTGATTCTTTATGTAGTAAGCAGTCTGGCAGTTGATGATTTTAGCATAGACGGTTATGTAATTTTCATGGCTGTTTCAGGAATGGCAGCGGGAGCAATAGGTGGTATAGTAGGTATCAATTTGAAAAAAAGATAGAATTGAACCTCTGTGCCGGGCATTATGATATAATAAGCTATATACATATAGGGGAGGGTATTGAGTTGAAACACGTAAAGACAATCAGTAAAGGGATACAGGGTAAAAGTATTGAAAAGAGCGGCTGTGGGGAATGCCAGGCATCATGCCAGTCTGCATGCAAGACATCCTGCACAGTTGCAAATCAGACTTGCAAAAAAAACTAGTTGAGCATAGCAGGGACGTTTTGCACTATGTTTCCG
>JAWLCD010000051.1:0-7210 GCA_041687355.1 Clostridia bacterium
CGGCTCCAAGGCTGGGTAACGGCGGTTGGCTAATCCTTACCGTGTAGTATTCGCATCTACTTCAATCTTCGCACTTCGTGGCGCACGGGACGGTTCTTTCTGTCAGTTTTTCTTCCCCCTCTTTCTTCATCACATAATTATCCTCCGAGCTATATCTTTATTTCTCAAAAAACCTGATTATTTCGTTTACCGATTCTTCGTGGCTGCCTCGTCACGAAAATATCTTCCATACTTTACTCTGGGGAGTAATCTATATATATGTGTTGTCAACCGGAACCGTCCCCAGTGTCACCTCTGGCTCCTCTAGCAATTTTCTATACACACACCGCATAACATATGGTATAATCAAACTAAATTCAAACTTAAACAACAGTGGGGTAATCATCTATGCTTTGTTCAATATGCAATACAAATTTAGCGGTAGTTTTCGTTACCAAAATCATTGACGGTAAACAGTCCCAGGAAGGTTTATGCCTTTCATGTGCCAAGAAACAAGGTATCCAACCTGTAAATCAGTTCCTTGAGCAGACCGGTCTTACAGATGAGGATCTTGACAGCTTAAATAAACAGGTCAGTAGCATTGTGGAAAACCTTGAAATAATAAATAATAATGAAAAATCTCCGGCTTCACCCAACCCTGGCGGCAATCTTCTGAATTTCTTCGGAAAGATATTTCCCAGGGATGCTGTGCAGCCAGAAGAGTCCGGTCATGATGAACCATCACCTTCTCCCCACACCGAAAGGGATAAGGGTACCAAGGTGAAGACCCAGGAGAAAAGGCCCAGCAAGAAAAAAAAGTTTCTCGACCTCTATGGTATAAACCTTATAGAGGAAGCAAAGGAAAACAAGATTGACAGGGTTATCGGCCGTGAAAAGGAGATTGAAAGGGTTATTCAGGTTCTCAACCGGAGAACTAAAAACAACCCTGTATTAATAGGTGAGCCTGGTGTCGGAAAGACGGCCATTGCAGAAGGACTGGCCATTCGCATCGTTAACAAGGATGTCCCGGTCAAGCTCTTCAACTATGAAGTATACCTCCTGGACATGACTTCACTAATTGCAGGTACGCAGTTCAGAGGTCAGTTCGAAGGCAGGATGAAGGGTATTATTGAAGAGGCAAAGTCACTGGGAAACATAATACTTGTAATTGACGAGCTTCACAATATTATGGGCGCCGGGGAAGCCGAAGGGGCAATGAATGCCGCCAACATACTAAAACCTGCTCTTGCACGAGGTGAGATTCAGGTTATTGGGGCTACTACCATTAAGGAATACAGGAAACATATTGAAAAGGACTCTGCGCTTGAAAGAAGGTTTCAGCCTGTTATAGTTGAAGAATCTACGGTTCAAGAAACAGTTGAGATACTTAAAGGCATTAAAGGGTATTATGAAGATTACCATAAGGTAAAAATATCAGATGAAGTATTAAAAGCTGCTGCAAGCCTGTCCGAAAGATATATTACTGACAGGTTCCTTCCCGATAAAGCCATTGATGTAATTGATGAGGCAGGTTCAAGAGCCAACTTGAGAAATACAGTTCTTGCAAAATTGGAACTGCTCAAACAGGAGCTTAAAAAGGTTCAGGAAGACAAGGAATACGCAATCTCCGCAGACTCAATTGAGGACTATCAGAAGGCTGCAGACCTGAAAACTCTTGAGTGCAAGCTCATTACCGATATTAAGAAGCTTGAGGAACAGAATAAGGCATTCGAGGTCACTGTTGACGACATAGCATCGGTGATTGAATCATGGACCAAAATCCCCGTACAGAGAATCAGCGAGGATGAGTCCCAGAAGCTTCTCAATCTTGAACAGCGGCTTGAGAAGCGCATTATCGGCCAATCTCCTGCTGCAGCAAGCGTTGCCTGCGCAATCCGGAGAAGCCGGACAGGGCTAAAAAGCAAGAAGCGTCCCGCCTCATTCATTTTTGTGGGACCAACGGGGGTTGGAAAAACCGAACTGGCCAGGATTCTGTCTGCCGAAATGTTTGGCAGCGAGGAAGCCATGATAAGGCTGGATATGTCCGAGTATATGGAAAAGCATACCGTATCCAAGCTTATTGGCTCCCCACCCGGCTATGTTGGCTTTGAGGAAGCCGGCCAGCTCACCGAAAAAGTAAGGAGGAGACCTTATTCAGTTCTCCTGTTTGATGAAATAGAGAAGGCACACCCTGACGTATTCAACATGCTGCTTCAGATTCTTGAAGACGGACGGTTAAGCGACAGCCACGGAAGGGTTGTGAGTTTCGAAAATACAATAGTGATTATGACTTCCAATGCCGGTTCAAACCTTAATACAAATGGAATCGGTTTCGGCAGCGATAATGTTATAGAGGTGGAAAACAGAATTAAGTCGGTTCTCCGTGATACCTTCAGGCCTGAGTTCCTGAATAGGGTGGATGAGATAGTTGTGTTCAATGAACTTACCACAGAACACCTGCTGAAGATTATTGACCTGATGCTAGCAGAGGTTGCAAACGAGCTTAAGACACACCGGCTCGGTCTTAAAGTCTCCAAGGAAGCCAAACGCTTTATACTTAATGCCGGCTACGACAGAAAGTATGGAGCACGGCCTCTGCGCAGAAAAATCCAGAAGCTGGTTGAGGACCGTATATCGGATATGCTGCTGAAGGGCTTATACAAGGTCGGAGATATAATAAAAATCTCAGTAAAAGAAAACCAGCTTGACTTTAAGTAGGCAATACATGGATTGTGTAGATACCCGGCGGTTAAATACCGGGACTGGCTTATCCGGGAATAATCTCCGGAGATTAATAAACATGGGGGTGCTGTTATGAGACTTCATTATCAACTTCTCGATGCTGCTGAAGAAGATTTGGAAATGGTAAAAGACGCACAGAAAGAAATACGGGAAATTGAAAACAGGGAAATTGCAGTGAATACAGATGTAATACTCGAAGCCATAAAAAACAAAGAAATCAAAATTGTAGCCAATAAGAATGAAAAGATTGGTTTTTTATGGGCAAAAACAAACTATTCCATTCCCTATTTCGATGATGTTTTCTTCATTAAGCTTACATACCTGAAGAAAGATTATAGAAAATTCTTTTATCCATTCATTCTTCAAGCCATAAAAGACTTTGCAAAGCAGTCAGGCTATAAGGAGGTATTCGGAGATGTATTCCACTCCAACGCTGAAAACCTGAAAGTCCACAGTAAGCTTGCAGAACCAATATTCACAGTCTTCAAGGCAAAGATTGACTAGGACAAGCTCTAATACACAAAAAGAAGGCCGAACAGCCTTCTTTTTCCATACTCTATCCTATCAACTTTAATATCAGCACGCTTCCAACCTGTTTTTATCCTTGATGAACTCGTGTATGGCATCATTTATGTCCTGTTTATTGATAAGCATAAGCTTTTCCCTTGAAAGTCCACCCTGCTGTCCTGCCAGCCTGTGAGTCTGCTTCTTGACTGCCTTTTCAAATATTTTTCTGGCGTCACGGGCATTTCCAAAATCGGTGTATGCATCTATAAGGTGCATGAGACCTTTTTTGAGCGCCTGCCTTGAATCATGATTAAGCTGATATCTAAGTCCGCAGAAACTGTGATCAAAAATCCTTACCAGTTCTTCAGCGCGGAAGTTTTCAAAAAATATATATGTAGAAAATCTTATTCCCAGAGAAGAACCGGCACTTTTTATTGTAGATATGGTTTCGTCCGGGCAGCCGGTAACTACACAGACAAATTTGTCTCTGTGGGCTTCAAGTGCCCATGCCAGGATATTTAATGCATCTCTTCCACAATCCTTTTCATTCAGAGGGTCAATTAATTGATGAAAATCCTCAATCAGAAGCAGACATCCTTTTCGGACTGCTTCATCAATAACTCTCCTTGTCTTTTCTTCAGTTTCCTGCATATTCCTGCCGACAAGCTCAGCTCTTGAAGTCTGGTAAACTTCATAGCTTCTGAGCACTTCGAGTCCAAACAGGAGCTTTGCAAGGATACCGGTCACTGTGGTCTTACCTGTACCAGGTTTCCCAATGAAAACGAAATTATTGCTTATACACTCCGGTGCCAGGCCTACACCCTTGGCATACTTATCTATCCTGTATTTATCTACAAACTGTTTTATCTCATTCTTTACGCTTCTCAGGCCAACCAGGTTCTCCAGTTCATCCATTGCCTCTGCAAAGACCTCCTGCCTGGATTTCACAATACCAACCGAGCTTCTCGCATCAGGTGTATTTGTTTTTGTATTACGGCCACTTACCCTTGGGTTAGCCCTGCTCTGTCTGTCCATACTACTTACGGGCTTTCTGTCTATGTGACCGTCTTCGCCCCTGCAGGGTACTTCACATACCCTTCGATCGGCTTCCGCTCTGTAGATGTTAAGTATGCTTGATAATCTCTCAATATCCTGACGCTGCCCCCTTTCAATTTCCGTTTCCACCCTGTCAGAACAAATATTGTTAATGGTTTCCTTTGTTCTGTTCAGAAAGTCACAGTAACATCCGATTACCTTTTCCAGTGTATTTATATGATTTGTGACACACTTCCTATCAATACATTCCAGCGCATCCTCCTTGAAACGGTTAACTATATTATCCGAGTCGATAAACATAGAAGTCTCATAGCGGTTAAGATACGGGGTGACTGGGTAAATGTAGCTCTGGCCATTGGCATCTGTTCCAACTTTGCATCTTCTGGCGAAATCCAGAGTGTTAGTTATGTGGTTATCAAGTCCCTTAATATAAACAACCGGTACCCCTCCGTTGAATTCACACACCGGAAGCTTGATTCCACCCGGAAGAGTTACAAATCCCTTGTTAAAATCTCCGGCCCCTCCCACGCAGCTCATTTTTTTCAGTCTCTCTTCGGAATATTCGGCAACAGATTTACCCCGACTCTGATTGCACAGTTCTCGCTTGATTGTACTATACAGAATATCAATATCCTTCTTAACCTTATTCCTGGCTGCATCGTCACTGATTTCTATACAACTTGCTACATATTCACTATTAAATTTCATCATTGCATACTTTTTGGCAAACATGGCAAGACCGGCCGGATTATCCTTGCATTTGGTATAGTTATAGTATCTGTTATGTATAACAAAATACACTACAAGAAAATATAATATGGTAAGTAGAAATCCGGTCTCTATCGTATTACTGAGGGTAATGTCGGAAGTGCTTCCAAAGTAAACATAAAGTATGATAAGCATTACCGACAAAGATAATCTCTCTGCCAGAAACCTATTTGCAGTCAGAAACAGGAATACAGCAAAACCTATTGTATAAAACCCAAGCAGGTTTACGATTATTAAAGGAATATGCGGCTGAAAAACCTTTAAAATAAAATAAATATACACAGGAAAGGACAAAAGTAGAATAAGGGCATAACCAACCAATTCATTCTTTGTGACACAGTATTCGTCCAAGAGCCGGTCAAAGAATCTACCGAATGATTTTATATTATGTATAGTTGGCTTCAGCATCCTCACCACCTGAAAAGCTGCCAAGCAGGTATCCTGTTTGACACAACTCAATGATTAATTGTGAATCTGAACATACTGACTTGCAAAATGAATGTTTTACATAATTTTGTATAATAATATTATATCAGAATTGTAATACTTGTCCAAGAAAGAAACTGAATCCCTTTCAAAATTTTGATTGAATATTTGATATCCTAATTCACAAAATAATACTGCATCAAACAAAATAAAAGGAACAATTTAAGGAGAGATATTTATGTTGAGACGGGAAGGAACAACAGCTACCATTGTAGGTGTAATAGTTTCGCTAATCGGCTATTCTCTTTTAGGAACTACACCTGTTTGGGGTGCAGGTATACTCGGATTCGGTCTTGCTCATGTCGTGCTAGGTGTCATAGACCTGGTACAAACAAATCAAGCCAAAGCACAGCAACAGGACTAACATCTAATAGGGGAGTTCTTCCCCTTATTTTTACATACTACAGTCAGTCTTCAGTTTAGAAATAATATTACTTGGAGGAAACAAAATGGCAAAAAAATCCTTGATTCTGAAACAACAAAGGATATCAAAATATAAGACCAGGAATTACAACCGATGCAAGCTGTGCGGCAGACCACACGCCTATTTACGAAAATTTGGGGTCTGCAGAATATGCTTCAGAGACCTTGCCCATAAGGGCGCTATACCAGGAGTACGAAAAGCCAGCTGGTAATATGGTCATACTACAGCCCGAAGCAAGGGGGAGTTTGAAATAGGACTTGGTTATGCATGCCTGAATCTTACACTAAAAACAAAATTTAAAGATGTAATACTAAAAACGCTGGAAAAGCTGAGCCTGGCAAACAGGATTGAAAAACTGAATTCAATTGCGCTGAGTAATACTAGCCAGGTAGATGAAATAATTAAATTCAATAATGAAAACAATTTGAAATTATACCGGATTCCCACCAATCTGCTTCCCTTCCCCACTCACCCCATCACAAAGGAATGGAACTGGAGGCAAATACTTGAGCCCTGTTTCGAGTATACAGGTAACCTTGCCAGGGAAATGGGAATAAGGATATCCTTTCATGCCGACGAATATACAATAGTTAACAGCCCAATTGAAAGGGTCTTTACAAATTCGGCAGACAGTCTGGTTTACCTGGCTGATGTATTGGATATGATGAGACTTGACGGCAATATAGTTATTCATGTAGGTGGTGTATATAAGGATAAAGAGGGCTCTCTGGAAAGGTTTGTGGATAATTTTTCAAAGCTTCCTCAGCATGTCAGGACTAAACTTATTATTGAAAATGACGATAAACAATATAGCTGGAGTGATGTATTCAGACTTTGTGAAAGGTTAAAGCTGCCTCAGGTTCTGGATATTCATCACTACAGGGTGTTCAACCCTGAAGGCAAACCCTTGGTAAAAGAAGAAATTAACAGGATTTTCTCCACCTGGGATACAAAAAAACCTAAAATTCACCTGTCAAGCCCAAAAACGCAGCAAGAGCCGCGTGCGCATGCCGAGTACGTAGACATTGAAGACTTCTTATGGTTTTACAGGCTATCTGAGGAATTTGACTATGACATAATGCTTGAAGCCAAGGCTAAAGAACTGGCAGTAGTGGAGTTCAGGAACCAGCTTAAAAGCAAGGGAATTACGCTTAGTGTAAAGTTATTGTAGGAAAAAAATAGATAAGAGACACATCCTTTAGATATAATGAATTTGCTGAACACCACAAATAAAGGAGGTCTCTTATG
>JAWLCD010000052.1:0-7042 GCA_041687355.1 Clostridia bacterium
TGAACAGATTTTTAAACAATCAATTTAATTTTACATCCATACAACAGAAATATATATTAATATTTTCCAAATTCCTTGTCACTGAGAACTATTTTACTTTTTGAGATTGCAGCTTCACAACTAGTATCCTTATCAGGACTTCCTGCTTCCTTTTTATTTTCAGACATACCTTCAATCATTTTCAATATCTCAGGATCCAGATCGTCAAGCTTGCTATTATTAATCCTGCCCTTCTTCAGTTTGAACTTGGCCACCATTTCTCTCAAAAGTTCTGCTTGACCTGATAACTCTTCACTGGCTGCTGCACTTTCCTCTGATGTTGCTGAGTTAGTCTGTACCACCTCGGATACCTGCATGATTCCCTGATTAATCTGGGCTACTCCTGCTGCCTGCTCATTGGAGGCGACAGCAATATCGCCAACAAGATTAGCTACCTTCTCAATATTTTCAACTATTTCATTCAGAGCTTTTGCAGTGTCATTAGCAATCTTTGTGCCTCCCTCTGTCTTTTTGATTGAACCTTCGATCATGTCTGTAGTCTCTTTGGCAGCATTTGCGGAACGTGCTGCCAGGTTCCTCACTTCTTCTGCTACTACCGCAAAGCCTTTACCGTGCTGTCCTGCCCTTGCAGCCTCGACTGCGGCATTTAGCGCAAGAATGTTCGTCTGGAACGCTATTTCATCAATAACCTTGATTATCTTAGAAATACTAGAGGAGGATTCATTGATCTCTACCATAGCTTTAAGCATCTCCTGCATCTGTCTGTTTCCAAGCTCTGCGTTGGTCTTTGCAGTTTCTGCCAATTCATTGGCTTGGTTAGCATTATCTGCATTCATTTTAGTTTGTGAGGAAACTTCTTCAAGAGAAGCCGTCAGTTCCTCTATTGAGCTTGCCTGCTCAGTTGCACCCTGGGAAAGTGCCATGCTGGAGTCGGACATCTGCTTGGAACCTGATGCTACCTGTTCAGATGCTGCATTTATGTTTGACATTACTTCATTTAGATTATTAACCATCTTTTTGAATGCATCTGCAAGCATCCCAATTTCGTCTTTTGAATTTATATCAATTTCTAAACTTAAGTCCCCATCAGCAATTACCTCAGCACCCTTGACAAGTTTATTCAGCGGCTTGCTTATTATACCTGCAATCAATATACCAAGACCTATAGCTAAAACTATAGCTGCTGCTATTACAGAAATCATCATTATGGTTTGTGTTCTATAGTCTTTTGTGTTTTGTTTAAGTGTATCTTCTGCCAATTTTGTATTATAGTCTACCAATTGTTGAAGAGCTTCATCAGATTATAACCGTGCTTCAGTTACTGCAGATAGTTCTACTAATGCCTGATCATACTCTCCCTGCTTCACCAATTCGAGATTTGCATTACGTATATCTCTATATTTACTCAATGCACTCATAACATTATTGTATAATTTTCTTTCTTCTTCGCTTTGGATTTTACCCTCATAAATTGCCAACTGCCCATTATTATGCTCAGCCAACTGATTAATCAAATCCAATCTATCCTTAAGTGTAGTAGGATTCTTCTCATATACTGCCAATATCTGATTAGCACGAACATCCTGAAGAGAAACTTGAATTCTGGCAAGGCTCTGTGCTGATATGAAATTATAATTATACATGTTATTACTTGCTTTATTAAGGGTATTCATATTAGTAATACCTACACCACCTACTATGCCTGTTAACATTGCAAGTAATACAAAGCAGAGGATAAGCTTCACCCTTATTTTTAAGTTTGTAAACCACTTCATTACTTTTGCCTCCTTCATTATCAAACATTACTCAGGTCATCGATTACATCATCACTTAATAACTTGTCGCAGTCCAGTATCAGCTTTACATCATTTCCTACCTTACCGATATTTTTTATGTATTTGTTGTTATGGCCCTTATTGATCTCCGGAGGAGAGACTATATCTCCTTCAGGAATTGACAATACTTCGGATACACTGTCAATAATGAGACCAATGGAAATATCCCTGATGTCAACGACAATGATGCATGTCCTGTCATTATATTCCCTCGCGGGCTTCTTGAATCTCAGCCTTACATCCATAACAGGTATTATTTTTCCTCTCAGATTAATAATACCCCGGATATATTCAGGAAGCTCCGGTACTTCTGTAATCGGCTGCATTCCTACAATTTCTGTTACATATTTTATCTCAATGCCATAAAACTCAGTCCCTAAAGAGAATGTGAGATACTTATCCTTTTGGGTATCCTCTTCTTCCCATAATTCCTGCATTTCATTTTCAGCCATTATTTCATCTCCTTTCCTTAACAACTTTATCTTCACTGCTGATCAGCCAGACCGGCAATATCAAGTATAAGACTTATGCTGCCGTCGCCAAGCAAGGTACACCCGGCCAAACCCTTTATTTTCCTGATATTCCTTATATATGCCGGCAATGTCTTTACTACCACCTGCTGCTCTCCTACCAGCTCATCAGCAAAGATGCATATACTGTCTTCCTCGTTCTCTACCATTACTATAATTCCTTCATGAATATTGACAATGTCTGTTTCCACTTTAAACCGTTCATGCAGCCTAAGTATTGGATAGCACTGTCCCCTCACCATTATCATCTCATTGCCATTGGGATCCTTTATCAACTCTCTTTCATTTGCTCTGAAAGATTCTTTGATAGAAATTGTGGGTATAGTATACATAGACTTTCCCACTTTTATATTCATACCGTCTATTATTGCAAGGGTCAATGGGATTTTCAGTGTGACCGTCGTACTTGAGCCAGGTGTGCTTTCAACCGAGACAGAACCTCCCACCATCTCTATGTTCTTCACCACAACATCCATACCAACACCCCGACCTGAGAACTCACTGATATTATCCTTAGTAGAAAAGCCCGGTAGGAAAATCATTGAATAAACTTCCTTATCATGCATTTCACTCTCAGGTTTACTCAATAGTCCATGCTCATTAGCCCTTCCCAGTATCCTTTCTCTATTTAACCCTTTGCCATCGTCTTTAATAGTTATCAGAACATCGCTTCCTGCGTTCTGTGCTGTCAATGTTATGGTTCCCGACTGTGGTTTGCCCTTTTCCAACCTTTCCTCGGAGGCTTCTATTCCATGATCGATTGAATTTCTAATCAAGTGCATCAGCGGATCAGATATGTGTTCAATTATGTTCTTATCTACCTCGGTCTCTTCTCCTATAAGCTCAAGTTGTACTTCCTTGTTCAGCTTCTTGCACATATCCCTGACAATTCTGTGCATCTTATGAAATGTAGCCGATATAGGAAGCATTCTTATCGACATTACCATATCCTGCAACTCGCTTGTTATTTTTTCAAGCTGTCTTGCTGCTTTTTGAAAGTTATGCAACTCCAAACCGCCTAGATCGGGATTCTGGACAACCATTGCCTCTGCTATAACCATTTCTCCTACCAAATCCATCAGCTTGTCCAGTTTGTTCACATTTACACTTATCAAGCTCTGTTGCTGTCCGCTAGAAACAACGGCTTCCTCTTTCTGGAGCTTTGGTGTTAATGTCTCTTGTTTTTCAAGAACTATACGCTTGTCAATCAAGAACTTTTCCTGTGCTTCTGCATTATCGAGTCTTGTCAGCAATAATTCTTTAAGAAAAACGGTCTGTTGCAGGAGTTCTTCTATTTCCTCATAAGAAAGGTCGGTTTTCATAAATATGACAAATCCGTCTCTTCTTATTACCTCTACACATTCATCATTGGCCATGATATTTTCCGGTATGTATTGTAATTCCTTTACTATACCCCTAAGGTTATGTATTACCGAATATGCTCTGATATTTTCCATTTCACAGCCTTCGTCAAAATGTAGGATTGCTTTATATACATTTTTCCCTGAAACAGCAGCATTCTTATCCTGACTGATATAGTATTGGGTCCTCATATCTTGTTTTTGCTTCTCGGATTCTGAGATAGCCAGTGGATTCTCGCAGTTCTTCAATACTGACAGGAAATTTCTGATTTTTTTAGAAAGATCCTCTGAATTTCCATCTGATTCATGCCCATTTTTTATTTTATCTATCTCAATTTTAATAAAATCAATACCCTCCAGTACCAAATCCGAAAGTCCGGAGCAATCGATATCTTTGGGCTTTTCTTCTCGAAGGAAAAAAAACAAATCCTCTATGGTATGCGATAAAGCGGAAATGTTATCAAACAGCATCATCGCTGCGGATCCTTTTATTGTGTGCATAATGCGGAAGATTTCATTTATTGAATTTTGAGTATAGCAGCTGGATTTTTCATTGCAGATAACAAGCTGTTCCAGCTGTTCTATTTGCTTCAATGTCTCAAAAATAAAAATGTCAAGCATAGGCTCATGTATAGACTTGTCGGAAATAGCAATCACCCCCCTGTATATATCTCCCCTATAACCCTAATACTTTGTTCAAAGTTTGAACTACCAGTTTCTCCTTAAATGGTTTCACTATAAAAGATTTTGCACCACTTACAACAGCATCCATAACCATAGGCTCCTGTCCCATTGCTGAGACCATGATGATTTTTGCCTCTGGATCGTATTCCCTAATAGTCTTAAGAGCCTCAATACCACCCAGTTCCGGCATTGTTATATCCATTGTCACAACATCAGGCTTAAGCTCTTTATAACATTCAATCCCTTTCAGTCCATTCTCAGCTTCTCCAACAACCTCAAACCCGTTTCTTTCTAGCATCAATTTGATAGATGCTCTCATAAATGCTGCGTCATCAACTATAAGTACTCTTTTCATATAGCTCACCTCCCTCTACTTGAATCTTAGTTTATAATATAAGGATCCAGAATTATCTTTAATAAAGATAATATATACTCTTTCAATTCAAAGTCATATCCGCACAGCCTCCATTTGAGGCATACAGCACTGAAGCTTCCCAGTATTATATCAGCCAGTCTTTCACTATCGATATTGGGAAGAATCTTGCCGTTTTCTTGTGCTTCAACTAATAAATCTCTTATAAATCCCAAACGGTCTTGATAGATTTTCTTAACCTTGTCGGCTAACTCCTTATCATAGGATAGTACATCATATGCTTGAGTTATTGCCGTTATCTGAGGATAGTTCTGATAGTATTCCGCATAGGCTTTTATAAAGTAGCGGATGGCTTCTATTGGATCTAGTTTCTTCAGTTTGATTGATTCTGCAATATCTGAATCATATTGAGAATAGTGATCCAGTATCGCAAGCATAAGTTCATTCTTAGTCCTAAAATGCTTGAATATGGTTCCTTCAGATATGCCTTGGCGCCTTGCCACCTCTCTAGTTGATAGCCCCTGTATTCCAAATTCATTAATCACATCAATAGAGGTCAAAACAATAGCTTCTTTCCTATGTAAAAGTGAATTTACCATTTTATTCCTCCTTGTTGAGTAATCACTTACTTACCTCATATTATAATTGGCAAATGCTTCTATGTCAATATTTGTCGTTTTTTATTTTTATCATTTTTCTTTCTTGTGATACTCATTTACTATAAAAACACAAAAAAGCAGCTTGCGCTGCTTTCGTTCTCTTTTCTATATCATGTTCAGTTACTCTGTGGAGTTAGTATATAGGAACGCATGCAATGCGTTCCCTACGTTTAATATCTTTTCCTTTTGGATGATGACAGTATACCCAGTTCATCCCTGTACTTGGCCACCGTCCTTCTTGAAATCACATAACCCTGCTTTACAAGGTAATCAGCTATATGTTGGTCGCTTACAGGCTTGCTGCTGTCTTCTCCGCTTACATAATCCTTTATGATTCTCTTGATGCTCTCTGAGGAAATGGCCTCTCCATCCTGATTGTCTATTCCGCTTTTGAAAAAATACTTTATCTCAAATATCCCTCTAGGTGTCTGTACATATTTTCCGTTTATAGCCCTGCTGACTGTTGATTCATGTACACTCACCATTTCAGCTATTTTCTTAAGAGTCATAGTCCTTAGATACATGGGGCCTTTTTCAAAGAAATCCATCTGATAATCCAGTATGGCCTTCACTACACTGTATAGGGTGTTTTTCCTGTGTTCCAGGCTTTTTATCAGCCACATTGCGGAAGACAGCTTGTTGTTGATGAAGGATGAAGCCTGGGAAGACTTATCCTCAGACTGCAGTATATTCTTATAATACTGGTTGATCATAAGTTTGGAGCCGTAATGATCGTTTATAATAACCACATATTCTTTACCTATTTTTTCAATATATACATCAGGTATCACATATTTTGTGGAAGCACTTCCCTCAAATGCACGGCCCGGTTTTGGCTCCAGGTTCTTCACAATATCACTGTGTCTCTGTGCTTCTTCTATAGTGATGGAAAGCTTCTTGGAGATGTTGTTCAGTCTATTGCAGGCTATATCATCCAAATGGTTGTTTATGATCAGCTCTATTGTCTCATCAAGCATATCCTTATTCTTCAGCTGTATCAGAAGGCACTCTTTGAGATCGGCCGCACCTACTCCATAAGGTTCAAAGGTCTGTATGATGCCCAGAGCATCCCTTATTGTTGCAATATTCACATTAAGCATTCCTGCCATGTCCTCTTGGGTAGTTGTCAGGTAACCGTTCTCGTCAAGACACTCAATGATATACTCCGCTGCATCTCTTATCTTCCTGCTGATTTGAGAAACCCTCAATTGGGATATCAGGTGATCCTTCAATGTGTATGAATAGGTTATGAAATTCTCATATGACGATTCGGAAGCTTCCTCATTATCGAAGCCTTCCATGGAGTAGCTCTTGCCTTGATACTGCAAGTATTCCTTCCAATCTATCTCTTTTTCCTTCAGCTTTTTTTCCTGCTTTTCCTGCTTTTCCTGTGTTTCAGGCTTTTCATCCCTGTTCTCATCCATCAGGTCAAGAACGGGATTGGCTTCCAGCTCGTTTTGTATTAACTCTTCAAGCTCAACGGCAGGCAGCTGAAGGATCTTCAGTGCCAGTTTGAGCTCAGGTGTCATGATAAGCTTTTGTTGTTGTTCTATGACCAATTCATATCCCATTCTCATTCCATCACCCCCCCGATCGATGA
>JAWLCD010000053.1:0-6780 GCA_041687355.1 Clostridia bacterium
ACTATTTTTAGAGCTAAAACAACTTAGATACCGAGCACTATAAGCGTTTCTAAGGGTGTAGTCTAAAAAATATTTTCCTACAGTAAGTTGACGCAATCAGGAATTACGATATAGGATGAAAAAAAACAAAAAAAATGATATAATATAAATGAGAAGTACATCATGTATTTCTTACTCAACCAAAAGCCTATATGATCAGCTCTGGTGAGCCGCTTCAAAGCTCACAGCTCAGAGTATGCTTAAATAATTGTGGGGGGTACCTTTATTGGTACCCCTACCAACTTTCATAGAGTGAAATCTCAGGTCAAAAATTCCTCTAATGCTCTTATATCCTTTATAGTTATGGTATCCCTATCAAAGTCAATCAGCCCGTCCTCCTTCATTCTTATAAGCTCCCTTGACAGCGACGGTCTTTGGACTCCCAGATGCTCTGCCATATTTTGTCTGGTTATTGGGACTTTAAGTATGTTGCTTTTTTGTTTTTCGAACATTTCCATAATAAAGCTGCATATCTTGTGGCGGAGTGTCTCATAAGAGAGCTCCCTCACTTTTCTGCTGAGCATCAATATCCTTTCAGACAGTACTTCCATGAATCTCTCCAGCACAGACGGATAACTGCTGCAAAGTGCAATAACATCCCTCCTGTTTATGTGCATAATCTTTGAATCTGTCATAGATACAATGGTCGAAGGATACCTGTGGAGCTTTGAAAAGACTATAGCCTCTCCAAATATATTCCCCTCATACAGCTTTGTCAGCACAACTGTCTTCCCCGACGCATATGTCTTACGGACCTCAATGTACCCTTCAAGTACTATCCCGAGTGAAGTGCACTCATCCCCTTCATGGGCAATAATCCCTTCTTTCCCGAAAGGATTAACTCTGTATTCTACCTTTTCAAGTACATTTGCAACTTCCTTAACGTCCATATCATTGAATAATACACAGTTTCCAAGCCTTTCAGTCAAACCCTTCATAAAATCACCTGAAAAATTTTTATTCAGTAACATATGTTACATACTTTCTGACTTTATTCTACTAGAATTAAACTAGAAGTCAATTATATAGCTTCAAAATTGATTATTATATTTTTTCAAGGAGGCTTTTTTATGAAAAGAACAATTATTCAGATAAATGAAGATAAGTGTAACGGCTGTGGCCTTTGTGCAGATGCCTGTCATGAAGGCGCCATTGAACTGGTGGATGGTAAGGCCAGGTTGGTAAGTGATAAGTACTGCGATGGATTGGGAGACTGTTTGCCGGCATGTCCCACAGGAGCTATTGATATCATCGAGAGGGAGGCTGAAGCCTACGATGAAGAAGCAGTAAAGGCAAAGAAGGATGGAGCACAGCACAAGCTCCCCTGCGGCTGTCCCGGAACATTATCACAGAGGATTGAAAAGCCTGGAAAAGGCCATAATATATGTAAGACTGAAGAAGCAAGGCACCACACTGATTCACACGTATCATCAGAACTAATTAACTGGCCTGTGCAACTGAAACTGGTGAACCCCGGTGCTGAATACCTTGAGAATTCCGACTTGCTTGTAGCTGCAGATTGCACGGCTTTCGCATATGCGGATTTTCACCGGGACTTTATTAAGGGCCATGTTACCTTGGTCGGCTGCCCCAAGCTGGATGATAACGACTACTATACCGAGAAACTTGCAGAAATCCTGACAAGAAACAATATCAAAAGTATAACGGTGGTTATAATGGAGGTACCATGCTGCGGGGGAATGAAGAAAGCCGTCAGGGATGCAATGCTGAAGTCTCAAACCATTGTTCCATACAATGAGGTAATAATAGGAGTCAATGGTGAGATAAAAATATAACTATACTTGGAGGTGTAATTTATGGATAATCAGATGTTTTGTTACCAATGTGAGCAGACTGCTGCAGGAAAGGGCTGCACAAAAATCGGGGTATGCGGTAAGGAACCGGAGGTTGCAGCCCTCCAGGATTTACTGATTCACCAGTTGAAGGGCATAGGATTCTGGGGGCAAAAGGCTGTGGAAAATGGAGAAACAATCCCAATAGAAACACATAGCTTTGTCATGAGTGCCCTCTTCTCAACACTAACAAATGTAAATTTTGAGAAGAGCAGATTCATGGAATATGTTAAAGAAGCACAAAAAATCAAAGACCGGCTCAGGGAGAAATCCGGAGAAACCCATACTCCTATTCCCCAGCCAGCGGCATATACCGCTCCGGATAATGCTGAGACAATGCTGAAGGATGCAAAAAATGCAGGCATAATGACAGACGAGAGCCTGGATGAAGATATTCGCTCGCTCAGAAGTCTTCTGATTATCGGTCTGAAGGGTATGGCTGCATATGCACACCATGCACTTATACTGGGCAAATGGGATGACACTGTAAACAATTTCTTCTACAAAGCTCTATCGGCTTCAATAGATGACTCCCTGAAGGTTCAGGATTTGCTTAATCTTAACCTTGAGCTTGGAAAGGTAAACCTGAGATGCATGGAGGTTCTTGATGAGGCCAATACGTCAACTTACGGTCACCCGATTCCCACAGAGGTATCTGTCACTAAGAAGAAGGGGTCTTTCATAATTGTCTCCGGCCACGACCTGAAGGATTTGAAAGACTTGCTGGAGCAAACTGAAGGAAAAGGCATCAATATATATACCCATGGTGAAATGCTTCCTGCGCACGGGTATCCCGAACTGAAAAAGCACAAGCACCTTGTGGGTAATTATGGCGGGGCATGGTATCAACAGCAAAGGGAATTCGAAGGTATTCCAGGCTGCATCCTGATGACTACCAACTGCCTGCAGAAACCCAGGGATAGTTACAAGGACAGGATATTCACCACCGGCGTGGTCGGATGGGAGGATATTGGCCATATTGAAGAAGTTAACGGCAAAAAGGATTTCACCCCAGTTATCAGCAAGGCATTGGAACTCGGGGGGTGGACCGAAGACGAAGAAGAAAAGAAAATACTTGTGGGCTTCGGTCATAATACCGTATTGGGTATAGCCGATAAGATTGTAGATGCAATCAAAGAAAAGAAAATAAGGCATATCCTGCTTATTGGCGGGTGTGATGGCGCAAAACCCGGAAGAAACTATTACACTGAGCTTGCCGAAAAGACACCGGAGGACACTATAATCCTGACCCTTGCATGCGGCAAGTACAGATTCAACAAAAAAGATTTCGGTAAGATAGGTGATTTTCCCAGGTTACTGGATATAGGGCAGTGTAACGATGCTTACTCGGCAATTAAAATTGCTCTGGCACTTTCCAAAGCGTTTAACCGTAATGTTAACGAACTTCCATTATCACTAATACTATCATGGTATGAGCAAAAAGCTGTAAGTATCCTGCTCACACTATTGGCCCTGAATATAAAGAAAATCCGGCTTGGCCCGACGCTCCCTGCGTTCGTTTCCCCGAATGTGCTGAAAGTACTTGTTGAAAACTTCAATATAGCTCCAATCTCTACTCCGGAGGAGGATTTGAAGGCTATATTGAATGTTTGAACTGAAAAGCTGCCGGCATAATGCCGGCAGCTTTATACATATTAAGTCATACTTGGCTGAAAAGCTTTAACCATGTGGTTTAAAGCATATATTGACTGATTTGAAGGTTCGGGAGTCTGGACCAGCTTGTAATCCATACAAAGCTCCTTCCACTTATACTCACCCATCTTGTGAAATGGCAGCATTTCAACCTTGCTCACTACGCTGAATAGAGACAGATATTCAGCCATTTTTTCTATATCTTCCGGATTATCAGTAATTCCGGGAACAACAACGTGACGAATCCATACTTCCTTATTGGTTTCCTCAAGATAATCCAGAAGCTCCAGGGCATTTTCATTTCCCATACCTGTAAGCTCTTTTGCCTTATCTGTATCAATGGACTTGATATCAAGGAGTATAAGGTCTGCCATGTCCACTGCATCCTTACAAACTCTCAGAGGAACCGCTCCCGAGGTATCTATTGCTGTGTGTACACCTTGTTTGCGGCACTCTTTCAGAACCCCGGCCGCAAAATCAGCCTGTAGAAGAGGTTCACCTCCGGAGAGGGTTACACCCCCATTGGCAATAAAGTTCCTGTATCTCAGAATATCTTCTACAATTTCCCCAACAGTGTATTCAGTCCCTGCACTAACCTGCCATGTATCAGGATTGTGGCAGTAACTACACCTCAAAGGACAGCCCTGGAAGAAGACAACATACCGTAATCCCGGGCCATCTACAGTCCCACATGTTTCTATCGAATGAATCCTTCCGGTCATTTTCCTTCCTCCTTACTTACAGCCTATCGTGAAAGGTTCTGTTTATTACGTCCAGCTGCTGCTCTCTCGTCAGCTTGACAAAGTTTACTGCATACCCCGAAACTCTGACCGTAAGCTGGGGGTATTTCTCAGGATGCTCCATAGCGTCCATCAACACTTCCTTGTTCAGCACATTTACATTTATATGGTGCCCGCCTTCGCTAAAGTATGAATCCAGCAGAGCCACGAAATTACTCTTCCTCTCATCATCACTTCTACCAAGCGCTTCGGGTACAATCGAGAAGGTATAGGAAATCCCGTCCTCACTATAATCGTATGGAAGTTTAGCTACCGAAACCATGGAGGCTACGCTTCCCTTTGTATCCCTCCTGTGCATAGGGTTTGCTCCCGGGGCAAAAGGTTCTCCAACCTTCCGCCCGTCAGGAGTACTCCCAGTCTTCTTGCCATACACTACGTTGGAGGTTATGGTCAATATAGATAGTGTTGGCTTGCTTTCCCTGTACGTCTTCTGTTTATTGAGCTTGGACATAAAGTTTCTGACCAGCTCTACAGCCATATCATCAACTACCGGGTTATTGTTTCCGAATTTCGGATAGTCGCCTTCTGTATGGTAATCTACTGCAAGTCCTTCCTCGTTTCTTATGGCTTTTACCCTGGCGTGCCTGACTGCCGACAGAGAATCTACCACAACCGACAGTCCTGCTGCCCCGCAGGCCATAGTTCTCTCTACCTCGGTATCATGCAGAGCCATTTCCAACTTCTCATAAGCATACTTGTCGTGCATGTAGTGAATGACATTCAAGGTATTAATATAGAGGTTAGCCAGCCAATCCAGTACTGCATCAAATCTTGACATTACTTCATCATAGTCGAGATACTCTGAGGTTATTGGAGCCAGAGCCGGTCCTACCTGTTCGCCTGTTATTTCATCCTTGCCTCCATTTATTGCATAAAGCAGAGCTTTGGCAAGGTTTGCTCTTGCTCCAAAGAACTGCATCTGCTTGCCTATCTTCATTGCCGATACACAGCATGCTATGCCGTAGTCATTACCAAACTTTTCCCTCATAAGGTCGTCACTTTCATATTGTATAGATGAGGTCTTCACCGACATTTCGGCGCAGTATCGCTTGAAATTATCGGGCAGATTCTTTGACCAGAGCACTGTCATGTTGGGTTCTGGAGCTGGACCCAAATTTGTTAATGTGTGCAGGAACCTGTAGGTCATCCTGGTGACCATATGTCTGCCGTCCATACTCACTCCTGCAAGTGATTCAGTCACCCATGTAGGGTCTCCGGAAAAAAGTTCATCATAGGCAGGTGTTCTTAAAAACCTTACCATTCTTAGCTTCATCACAAAATGGTCGACAAATTCCTGTATCTGCTCTTCCGTATATCTTCCTTCCCGAATATCGTTCTCCGCATAAACATCAAGGAATGTTGAAACCCTTCCCAGACTCATGGCTGCACCGTTTTGCTCCTTTACTGCTGCAAGATAACCGAAATACAGCCATTGTATAGCCTCCTTCGTATCCTGAGCAGGCCTTCCTACATCATAGCCGTAACTTGAAGCCATCTCCCTGAGTTCTTCCAACGCCCTTATCTGCTCACTTAGTTCCTCTCTCTGTCTTATCACTCTTGAATCAATAGCATCGAATACAAAAGAATCCTTCGCCTTTTTCTTTTCCTCTATCAGGTAGTCAACACCATAAAGGGGCACTCTCCTATAGTCACCTATAATCCTACCTCTCCCATATGCGTCGGGAAGACCGGTTATTATTCCTGAATGTCTTGCCCTTTTCATTTCCTGGGTGTAAGCATCAAAAACACCATCATTATGGGTTTTTCTGTACTTGAATACATTTTCAACCTCGCCGTCCATGGGATAGCCATAAGCTTCCAGTGATGTACGCACCATCTTTATTCCGCCAAACGGGATAATTGCCCTCTTAAGCGGCTGGTCGGTCTGTAATCCGACTATGGTCTCAAGTTCCCTGTCGATATAGCCCGGTTTATGGGCTGAAACGGTTGAGATTGTTCCTGCATCTATATCCAGCAATCCGCCCTTTTCCCTCTCGCATTCCATAAGTTCGCGCACCTTCTGCCAAAGGCTCAGGGTTGCGCCTGTAGGTGAAGCCAGAAAGCTTTCATCCCCATCATACTGAGTATAGTTTTTCTGTATAAAATCCCTTACATCAATTTCCCTGTTCCATTTTCCCGGCTTGAATTCTAAGTCCATCGAGTTCCCTCCCTGTACTGCACCTATAAAATCATTTTATTACTTATAATATGTTTTTATACTTTGTCTTAATACCTGGTACTATATTTGTTTTTTCAGTATACACCATTTATCCACTTTCCGCAACCATTATTTGGGCAGTATTATCTAAATAAAACTATTCTATATAACAGGGTAAGCTTAGTGTAAAGTTATTGTAGGAAAAAAATAGATAAGAGACACATCCTTTAGATATAATGAATTTGCTGAACACCACAAATAAAGGAGGTCTCTTATG
>JAWLCD010000054.1:0-6334 GCA_041687355.1 Clostridia bacterium
AACTGTTTTTAGAGCTAAAACAGCTTAGATACCGCGCACTATAAGCGTTTCTAAGGGTGTAGTCTAAAAAATATTTTCCTACAGTAAGTTGACGCTATCTTTTCCTTTAAAATAATTTGCAAACCAATTCCATGATTTGGTATAATTGTAAGCATATAATTCAAACTTCATTATTACAACCCCAAGATGTCAATACAAACGGGTATGTGGCTCAGAAAAATTATCTCTGGTCATGGGTAAAGTAGTTACAAAATGCATATACAAAAACCCGAGTGGGTTGCTGCGGACGTTATTAACTACCTTATATCCTCTGCTTTGATAACAGGTTTAAGATTTGTACAGCAGATGAAGGGAGGTGCTGTGAATGAACAAGAAATTTTGCTCTGAGACCGGATGTCCATTAATTAGCAAATGCCCTTTGGCACGGACCGGTAAAACATGCGAAATACATGCACTTGACGCAGGTTTTGGCCCGGAACACACTGAAATAAGGGGTAAGATTCTTACAGGAACAGGTGGTCTTCTGATAGTGCAGGCAAGAAGCTGCCCGGACAAGAAATATGATTCACCCCGCAGACCGAGAAACTCGCCTACTTCTTCCAGAAAGAAGCATAAGGGAACTTCTTGTAAAGGGCATAGGGAGTTTGAAATTATTCATGGTGGAAAATCCCGGCACTCTCCCAACCGCCCTAAATAGCTTGAGTCCAAATGGGCTCTCTTTTTTTTGAAATACTCTCCTTACTCTCTCCACTGTAACCTTCCCCGAACAGCAACATAAAATGGAATGAATATTTTGGGTTAAACAGCGGGTCAAATGTATGAATGGGAGGATAAGCAATGAATAACTCCGGAAGAGATTATGATAATATAGCTTCAAACTTAAGAGATACAATACATTCCTGGTGTTCAAATTACATTGATTTTTGTGTAAAAGACTTTTTGATGAGGACAACAAATAAGTCATTTATGAATATGGGACAGACCAATGATTATGACAACCATAACCATTTAGTTGAGGAAACCGTCAGGAAATCTATAACCCAATATCTTAAACAATTAGACAATGAATACGATAGACCCGACATTCACATGGTTCCAGACAGCAGTGAATCCTCCCGCGAGGATGATAACGCCGATTCTTCTTTAAATGATATGTATTTCCCAACTCATCTAGACTCTGAGGTTAATGCAAATATTGAGCCAACTCAGCATATGGCTGAAACCAGGATGCTGGAAAACATCAATGATGAACCAGGGCATCCAGCCAGTCAGACTGAACCAGGATGCAGTCGCTCACAAGGACTGATTATACCTTCGGTGCGGGAAATCGCCATACAACCCCAGCTTATTGAAACCCATGATTGTATTCTAATCAGAATAAATATTCCAAAGGGCATCAACCCTGATGACTTTAGAATTGGTATCAACGAAACCCATGCTGCAATCAGATGGGAATCAGGATATGTCGAGCAGATTGTCAAACTACCACAGGATATTATAAGAGAACAGGCCGAGGCTGCGGTAAAGGACAGCATCCTTGAGATAAAGATACCGCGAATGCAGGCCGGTAATGTTCGTAAAATTGATATCTGATGACGGCTAATTAAAGTATTTTATCCGCAAAGCTAACCCCTGCAGGTAGTTCTTCCAAGCCAAGTAGATTTAGTACCGTAGCCGAGATATCGGCAAACGACTCCCTGGTGCCCAAATCTATGCCGCTCTTAATAGTCTTTCCATAAACCAGGAGCGGGACGTATTCTCTGGAATGGTCTGTGCTGGCTGTAGTTGGATCACATCCATGGTCTGCAGTAATAACAAGCAAATCATCATTCCTAAGATTATCTATTATCTCCTGCACCCTACCATCAAAATCCTTCAGGGCATTTGCATAACCTATCACATCGTTTCTATGTCCATAAAGCATATCAAAGTCAACAAGATTGGTAAAAATAAGTCCGCTGAAATCCTTCTTCATATAATCAATAGTTCTGCTAACGCCGTCCATATTGTCATGGGTATGCACAGCCTGAGTGATTCCCTTCCCAACAAAGATATCTTCAATCTTGCCAACAGCAGCAACTTCAAGTCCTCTATCCTTAATAATATCAAGCATGGTTTTCCCTATCGGTTCAAGTGAAAAATCCCTTCTGCGGTCGGTCCTGCTAAAGCTTCCCGGCACACCTGTAAACGGTCTTGCAATTACCCTTCCGACTGCATGTTCACCTGTCAGAATCCCTCTTGCCAATTTACACATTTCATATAGCCTGTCAACCGGAATTACATCTTCATGAGCAGCAATCTGAAATACACTGTCGGCAGAGGTATATACTATCGGGCAGCCTGTCCTAACGTGTTCGTCTCCAAGCTCAGCAATTATTGCTGTACCCGATGCCGGCTTGTTGCCGAGAGTCTTTCTTCCTATTAGCGATTCAAATTTCTCAATTAATTCAGTTGGGAAGCCTTCCGGATAGGTAGGAAAAGCTTTGTCAAGAACCAATCCTGATATTTCCCAGTGCCCGGTTGTAGTATCCTTACCCTGGGACTTTTCGGCCATCCTGCCGTAACACGCCTTTGGGGTTTTCGTTTTTCCCAATGCATGTGCTCCTGGAATAAATCCAATCCCCAGCTCCTCCAGATTTCTCAAACTGAAGCCATGGATATTCTTCGCAATATTCCCCAGTGTATTGCTCCCTATATCTCCATACTTATCTGCATCAGGAAGCTCTCCTACACCAACACTATCCAGTATAATCAAAATAATTCTTCTTATCATGACTCTCTCCTTTAAGTTTTCTTATCAGGTTAATATTCACGCTGTATCATTAAGAAGGGGACATTCCCATGCTGCAAAAAGATTCTTCATGCAGAGGTGTGTCCCCATACTCATACAATAACCATTTATATTTAACGCAGCTATACTTCAAATACTTGCTGCTACTGCCCTCGAGCTATGCTCTGGGATGTGTCTTCTTATATACTTCTTTAATCTTGTTTTTTGCTATTTGCGCATAAATCTGTGTTGATGAAATGTCGGAGTGTCCAAGCATTTCTTGTATTGATCTCAAATCCGCTCCATTCTCAAGCAAATGAGCTGCAAATGAATGCCTTAAGGTATGGGGAGTAATTTCCTTGGTTATTTTTGCCTGATTCTTGTACTGTTTTATTATCTTCCAGAAGCCTTGCCTGGTAAGTCTCCTACCGTTTATATTTACGAATAGTGCCTGCTCAGAAAAATCCTGAATCATTAAATGTCTTGCCTTATCCAGATAATCCTTTAAAGCGTTTACAGCCATTGTTCCAAGCGGAATGATTCTTTCCCTATTGCCCTTGTTACACCTGATGAATCCTACATCATGATTGATATCATCAATGTTCAGTGAAATAAGTTCGGACACTCGAATACCTGTTGCATACAGTACCTCAAGCATTGCCTTATCCCTGTATCCTTTTAAATCTACGCACTTGGGTTGTTCGAGAAGTAGTTCAACTTCCTTTGTGGAAAGTATCTGAGGCAGTTTCTTTTCTATTTTAGGTGACTCCAGATTGACAGTAGGGTCTGCATCTATAACCTTTATCCTGGACAGGAACTGGTAAAAAGAACGTATAGACGCTAAATTTCTGGAAATGGTTGAGGTTGCCCTGCCTTTTTTCTGCAAGCTTAACAAGTAAGCAATAACTGTAGTTTTATTAGTCTTTTCGATGGTCTTTAGATTCATATCAGTTAGGAAGGATATGTACTGGTCAATGTCCCGCTTATATGATTGAAGCGTATTATTAGACAGCCTTTTATCCTTTTCGAGGAAACCTACAAATTTTTCAACCATAGCTTGCATCACAACTACTCCTTTATCAATATTAGAAAAATTCCTAATCTTTGGTTCCCTCTAACAGCAGTCACCTGCCCGCTTCTCATTAGTTGAAATAGTTGATTTAGATTATACCTGAATTGCGCTTTATTATCTGCATCGTATACTGCAAAGTAGATGTTAGAAAATTTTGGGCGCTCATTTATTTTACAACTTTTTTTGTCCCCATTCAATACTTTTTTTATTATATTTAAAATTATGTTAAATGTTTTAATTATTATAAACCGGTGCAACTAGTGCAGCTAGTGAATCCTACCACCCTACATGAAAAATATTATGTAATTCTTAGTTACCAGTTAAAATTATAATCAAACGACTATTTACAAGTATTTACATTTATTTCGTCAATTATTCAAATAAACTTAATAGTCAGGCACCACTGTAATAGTGAGATGAAATAATGTTTAAAAACATTGGCAATATAAGCGATTCCAGCAGTGCTCCAATCGCAATCACTAACATCATTAGAATTGACACAGCCGTGTGGGAAATCAGCCTGACTTTGGTCTCATTTACTCTCTGTCTTTTTTGCTCACCCCCTCTCAGCAAAGACAGCGACAATCTTATACTGCTAATACTCAGTATTACCAGGCATGGTAGTACAATAAGTGTTTGTGGAAGTATAGAAGAAATAACTATCAGTATTCCTCTTAAATCAGTAAATACATCAAGCATGAATCCGACAGAAAAGCCTATTGTGAACCCTTTGAAGCCTATCAGACCAAATATCAAGGGCAAGCCGACGATTGTGACGCCTAAAAACCATATTAATAAAATAAGCTTGGCGTAATTCAGAAAGATTTGTCCGAATAACTCGGCCTGAGAAATTTTAATTTCCTTTGATTCCAGAAACCCATTTATGTAATTGTACAGTTCTCCCTTCTGCCCGCTGTCTAATGCGTTTACAGTAAAGGCTCCTGCAACTATACCTATTACAAATATTACAGCTATAAGGAATAGAAGTGACATGTTTTCCTGAATATATGTCGTAAGAAACCTGCCCATTCTTTCCTTCAAAATATCCACCCGCCTATTGTCATAAAACCATCTGCTACCTAATTATTATGCGTGATGTAAACCAAACATTCCTCCTTTGTTGGAGTGAGTCAAGGAACCGTCCCCTGACTCATTCTATCTTAATCGAGCCATAGATTCCACCGCCGCCTGCTTCTATTTCAAGCTTGCCCTCACGCGCCTTAATAATGTTTTCGGCTATACCGCCCTTTACAACCTCTTCCAGTTCTTCTCTCCCTGCAAAATGCAGGATGTTCATCTCGCTGCCGAACCGTTCAATCAGCTTCCGGATTGTTTTCTCGCCCAGACCAGGTATGTATTCCAACGGCACCTGATGAACATACGGAGGTCTATGGCCAGGATGCTGAGTTACATTTTTATCCTTAATCACATCTATTCTATCCAGTACACCAACAACGACATCTGCACTGCCGCATTTATCACATTTGGTTACCGGCATTTTACCGGGAACCTTTTCGTTGCATTTTTCGCAGAAGGTCCTATGGTATTTGCCCAGTTTGGGATTTAGTCCGTAGTTGGCTTTTACCTTCCGGCCTTCCTCCCTTTTCAGAGCTTTTATCAATTCATCAAAGCTCGGGTTTTCCATAGTCACCAGATTATACTCCCTGGCTATCTTGGGCAGAGAGTGTGCATCGGAGTTACTGATAAACGTCTTACCTTCAAGCTCGAAAATCTTGTCTGCGAGGTCCGTGTCGGCACTTAGACCAAGCTCAACGGCAATAATTCTTTCATAGCCTTCCCCGAATATCTTGCTTAATCTGTCGGTGCAGTTCCCATAGTAGCTTTTATGCGGAGTAAAAGCATGCGCCGGAACAAGAATTCCTTCAAACTGCTCCACAATTGTTTGCAGTTCCCTGGCTGGCATATGCGCTTTTTGGGAACTGAGGTTGATATTCCGTATATACTTTTTCATTACAGTGGAAAATTCACTGATAGCCTTTAAAGAAGGAAAGAAATTTATGGTGTGTCCACTGCAGGAGCCCTTTTCTCCGGCTTCATCGGTCTCTATCTCGGCACCAGGTATTATGCAGAGCTTTTCCCTGTAGAGAATTCCACCGTCGGGCAGTTCTCTGGCCAGCCCCCGGTCTACAAGATTACGCATATCGCTGATAACTCCTGGTGATGAGCAGTCAATTATACCGACTACATCTATTCCTTTTCTGAATACACATTCCTCGGCAATATTCTCAAATGTAAGGTTGTTTGCTGCCGCATATTTCACTCTCCTGCCTGCGCTTGTCCTTCCTATATGCACATGAAGGTCAACAAAATAGTCTTTCATCTCAAGCCTCCCTAGATGGTCTTTGCATCATTAATATTGCCTTCAAATATCATTTTTATCCGATGACTACCGCCGCTAAGACTCCCCTCTTCTTCAAGTGGGAGCATCAAAGATGGACACTATCGCTAAGATTTCTTTGAAATCAAGCGAC
>JAWLCD010000055.1:0-5694 GCA_041687355.1 Clostridia bacterium
GTAAGTAGTTTTCTGCTATAGAAAATTTCTACTTGTGTGACAGGAAGCATTTTTGATGGATATTTGCTATAAAAAGTTTACTTAACAGTTTCAAATTTCCTGGAGGGTAGGGTAAAATAAACATTGGAAAACTATAAACCTGGAGTGATAGCATATGGAAGAGATATTTATTGGAATAGACTGTGGAGGGACTAGTATCAGAGCTGCCTGCGCAGATAGGAAGGGACACCTAATATACCAAAAATCAGTTCCGACCTTCGCACCTGAGTGTAATGTCTCATTGGAAGATAAGTTGATTATACTTACAGAAGAATTAATCGATAGCCTTAAGACGGGCGAGTATCGGATAAAAGGTATAGGTATGGGAATCCCCGGAGTTTATTACTGCGGAGAGGTTTTGATGTGTCCCAATATAGGCGGACTCAAGGCAAGGGAAATCATAAGATATTTTGATAAGGTGCACGGTTTGCCCTTTAATATTATGAATGATGTAAAATGCGCCGCATTGGGTGAGAAATGGCTGGGTGCAGCAGTCGGTGTGGAAAATGCGATATTTGTCAATATAGGTACAGGCTTGTCGCTAGCACTGATTCTCAATGGAGAAATATTCATGGGAGAAAACAATGCTTCTGGAGAGATAGGGTACTGGCTATATGATACAAAAATAGTGAAGGGTTATGGTTCGGGAAGTGCTCCTTTAGAGGAGATCTTCAGTGGGAAAGGTATTGTGGACAGTATGATGACTTCCTGCAATTTCGATACAGGCAAATTAAGTACTAAGCAGGTGTTTGAAGAATATATGGAGGGAAATTCTGAAATCATCAGGGTGGTTGATGCTAATGCAGGACACTTTATAACTACATTAGCGAATATATCTATTTTGCTTAATCCAAGGATGATAATATTTGGAGGCAGTGTATCTGAAAGTATAGATTTGTTCCTTGACAGAATGGCCGAGTACTTCAAACAGATGGTGCTTTTTCCACCGGTGCTTAAGAAGTCGGAGCTTGGTGGAAATGCCGGGTTGTACGGAGCAATAAGGTTTGCAATGCTGTCGGAAAATAAGCACAAAAAGGGAGGAAAATAAAGTGGTGAAAATGTGGGAAGAGATTTTTGAACAGCCTGATGCTGTGAAAAGGTGCGGTGAGACAAATAAAGAGGTTATTTCCGAGCTTGTAAAGGTATTGGAAAACAGGAACATTGAATTTGTTGTTGTAGCTGCAAGGGGAAGCTCCGATCATGCCGGCTTGTACGGCAAATATATAATAGAATATCAGCTGGGCATCCCCACAGTTCTTGCATCCCCATCTATTTTTACCATATACGGCAGGGGAATGAAGTTGAAAAACAGTCTGGTAATCGGACTGTCCCAATCAGGTATGGCGGCAGATGTTTTGGAGGTAATAAGGCACGGAAATCGGGAGGGTGCCCTTACCTTGGGAATTACGAACAACACAGCATCTCCTTTGGCTAAGGAAGCGGCTTTCCATCTGAATTGCGATGCGGGCACAGAAAAAAGCGTTGCTGCAACTAAGAGCTTTATGACTCAGATGTATCTAATAGCACAGCTGGTTGCGGTATGGTCTGAAAGCGAAGATATGAAGTATGAGCTGCTAAAGATTCCCGGGGGAATTTCCGAGGTTTTATGTACTGCAGAACATATAAGAGAAATAGCAGGGAAGTATAGAAAAATTGATAAGTGCTTTGTCCTTGCTAGAGGAATCAACTATCCAATTGCATTGGAAACTGCATTGAAGATGCAAGAAACCTCTTATGTAGGAGCAAAGGCTTATGCTTCCTCCGACTTCTACCACGGACCTTTTGCCATGATAGAAGAAGCAGTTCCTGTTATTGTATTTGCACCTGGAGGGCCGATGCAGAATGATGCCCTTGAGATTATCAGGAAGCTGCAGGTTAACAAGGCTGAATTGATAATAGTATCAAATAAAAGAGAAATATTGGAAATGGGAGCTGTCGGTCTTAGTATCCCGGATACAGAAGAGGATATGATTTCCCCTTTTTACAATATTGCAGTGGCACAGATATTCACCTGCGGGCTTGCACTGTCTAAAGGTCTTGATCCGGATGCCCCCAGGGGTTTGAAAAAGATAACTGTGACAAGGTAAGGATAAAATATTACTATTAAAAAGTATAGTTAAGGGTTGACAGAGTCAAATTCGTTGAATTTGTGCTATAACCCGGCATGTTTGTTTATAGAAGGACATGCCGGATTTTTTTATAATTAAAATTAAGTTGGCCTAGGTCTAAGGACTAAGGCAATAAAGGAGGATACGGAGATGAAAAAAAGAGTAAGGGTTCTTTCTTTGGTACTGGCAATGGTTATGATTGCTGCATTGTTCACAGGCTGCAACAAAACAGAACCGGCAGCAGCAACGGAGCAAAATGCTCCTGGGGAAAAAGGTGAAAAAATAAAAATTGGAATCTCTCTACCGACACAGAGAGAGGAAAGATGGGTGCTGGATAAAGAAAATTTCGAAGCTGTAGCAGAGAAGCTGGGTGTTGAAATTGCTGTACAGATTGCAGATAACGATGCAGCAAAGCAGCAGTCACAATGCGAAAATCTACTGGCACAAGGCATAGACGTATTGATCATTGCACCTCATGATGGAAAAGCTGCGGCAAATATTGTGGAGAAAGCCCATCAGGAGGGTGTAAAGGTAGTTTCATATGACAGGCTTATTTTAGATTCGGATGTTGATGTTTATCTTACCTTTGACAGTCTGAAGGTCGGGGAAATGCAGGGTGAATGGCTTCTGAGCAAAGTACCGAAGGGCAATATAGTTGTTCTTGCAGGAGATCCGGGAGACAGCTGTGCAACCTTGTATAGGCAGGGTGCTATGAATGTAATTCAACCTAAGGTAGACAGTGGAGATATTAAGGTAGTGCTGGATCAGCAGGTAAAAGATTGGCAGCCAAGCGAAGCATTGAAGCATATGGAAAACGCACTGACAGCCAATAAGAATGACATACAAGGAGTCCTTGCACCGAATGACGGAACTGCTGGAGCATGTATCCAGGCCCTTGCGGCACAGGGGTTGGCAGGAAAGGTTCCTGTAACAGGGCAAGATGCGGAAGTTGCGGCTGCCAAGAGAATTATTGAAGGTACACAGGGCATGACCATATACAATGACATAAGAGTGCTTGGTGAAGCGGCAGTAGAAGCAGCTATCAAGCTTGCAGAGGGAAAAGATCCTGGAGCCAACAAGAAGAATTTCAACGGGAAAATTGATGTTCCATCAATCGAAGTCACTCCAAAGGTCGTAGAAAAGGATAACTTGAAAGAGCTGCTGGTTGACAGCGGGTTTGTCAAGGAGGAAGACCTTAAGTAGAATAAGCTGAATTACTGATTAACATGATTATAAGGGAACTGCTCACAGGCATTGTTCCCTTATAATCTATCGGGGGTGAGATTTTATGAGCGGTTATATACTTGAGATGTGCAATATATCAAAGGAATTCCCCGGTGTAAAAGCGCTGGATCAGGTTGATTTTAAGGTGAAGAACGGAGAGATCCATGCCCTGGTTGGAGAAAATGGAGCAGGAAAGTCCACACTTATGAAGGTTTTAAGCGGGGTATATTCCTATGGAACGTACAGTGGAGACATTGTTTATGAAGGAAAGCTACAGCGTTTCAACAATATCAAGGACAGTGAAAAAACCGGTATTGCAATAATATATCAGGAGCTGACCCTGGTAAAAGAGATGAATGTCTGCGAGAATATCTTTCTTGGCAATGAAATTGCCGGTAAAGGCATTATAGATTGGGAAAAGAGTTTTTTTGAAACAGAAAAGCTGTTAAGAGATGTAGGGTTGGATATCAACCCTGCAACCAAGATACGGAACCTTGGGGTCGGGCAGCAGCAAATGATTGAAATAGCAAAAGCTCTGTCAAAAAAAGCCCGGCTGCTTATTCTTGATGAGCCGACATCAGCATTGACAGAAGCAGAAACCGCAAAACTTCTTAATTTACTTAAGGTCCTGAAGGAGAAAGGAGTAACTTGCATTTATATATCCCACAAGCTTAATGAAGTATTTAGTATTGCTGACACCATTACAGTTATGAGAGATGGACAAACAGTAGCTACACAAGCTGCTGCCGATATGAATGAGGATATGCTGATTTCCAAAATGGTGGGAAGAGAATTGACACAGCGTTTTCCCAGAGTTCAGCACAATCCTGGTGAAGTTGTACTGGAGGTCAAGAACTGGACTGTATTTGATCCGGATGTTCCGGGCAGGAAAGTCATTGATGATGTGAGCTTCACGGCAAAAAAGGGCGAGATACTGGGAATCGCAGGGTTGATGGGGGCCGGGAGAACAGAGCTTTTTATGAGCATTTTCGGCTGTTATGGAAGCGGTACAACCGGTATTTTGAAGATTGAGGGGAAGGAAGTAAAAGCAAGGAACCCAAGGGATATAATCAGGGAGGGAGTAAGCTACTTGTCTGAGGACAGAAAAGGAAGCGGACTTATCCTGAGTCAGGACATTAAAAGAAATATATCCGTTGCCAGTCTTGGGAGGATTTCCAGAATGGGGGTTGTTAACAGGAACGAAGAGATACGCAGAGCGGAAAAGTATGTTTCTCAGCTGCGTATAAAAACCCCCTCCATAGAGCAGGAAGTAGGGAATCTCAGTGGAGGGAACCAGCAGAAGGTTGTTATAGGTAAATGGCTGATGACTGAACCGAGAATACTTGTTTTGGATGAACCTACAAGAGGTATTGATGTAGGTGCCAAGTTTGAAATATATACAATCATGAACAAGTTGGTTGAAGAAGGAGTAAGTGTGATAATGATATCCTCCGAGCTGCCGGAGATACTTGGCATGAGTGACAGGATTATTGTAATGCACGAAGGAAGGATAGGCGGTGAATTAATGTATCAGGAAGCTACTCAAGAAAAGATAATTTTTTATGCCACAGGGGGTAAGTAGAATGAAGACATCAAACGCTGTAAAGCGTAATTTAAGGCAATATACCATGATTCTCGCACTGCTTGCAATATGGCTCATATTTACTTTGTCGACCAAGAATCATATATTCCTTTCATCAAGAAATTTATCAAATTTATTTTTACAAATGGCTACTACCGGGTTTTTGGCCACCGGGATGGTATTGGTTATTGTAGCCACACATATTGACCTTTCGGTAGGATCGGTTGTGGGCACCTTAGGAGCCCTGGCGGCATATATTATGGTCAAGCTTAACATGGGAGCTGTTGCCGCTATTCTTATAACTCTGACAGCGGGGTTGCTGGTAGGAGCCTGGCATGGTTATTGGATTTCCTACCGGGGAGTACCTGCCTTTATTGTCACATTGGCAAGTATGACTGCATTTAAAGGCTTCACACTTGCCATAACCAAGGGTGCGACAATCAGCGAATTTCCTCCCTTGTTCAAGGCTATTGGACAGGGATATATTCCATCTTTACTCATTCATGATATAAATGGCATACCTTTTAATGACACCAGTGCCATAATTGGTATAGCTTTTATAATACTCTTCATTATTTATGATCTCAAAAAGCGAAATGACAGGAAAAAATACGGTTTTAAAGTATTACCGATGCCCCTCCAGATAGGAAGGCTTGTACTTATATCAGTAGTTATTGCACTTGTCTGCTCAATAATGGTTTTTGAGATCATAAATAATGAAGAGTATTATAAAAGCTATAC
>JAWLCD010000056.1:0-4955 GCA_041687355.1 Clostridia bacterium
GATGCTTATTTCGTCATGCAGTTTTCAAGGTTCAATTCTATATTAAAAAGTTTTATGCTTTTTAATCTTTTTCTATTGACTTCATATAGTTAGTCTCCTCTCAGGTTACAGGTGTAACCTATATTTAGTTTACACCTGTAACCTATAAATGTCAATAACCTCCCAATAATCTATAATCTAAAAATCATTAGTAGTAGTAGTCCACCCTTAGTGCTGGTCATACACCTACAGTGCTTTACTCCGGTATATCAACTTCTCCGGGTCTAGATTACCGATATTGAATTCTTCTCTCCATTTTGTCAAAGAAAAAAAGCCCCATGGCTTTTTCTATATATTACATAGGAGGTTAATTAATGCAACACTAAGGGTGGGCTACGTACTTAAATATATCGGAAAGATTTTTGTGATAATTTCAAGGCTGTAATTCTTGTTTAATTTAGGTATTACAGCCTTGAAATTATAGTTGTTTTTTAATATTTAAAGTGTGCATAGGAATTATATTTGTAATCTTTAGTATGTCTTTCGGTAAATCCAAGAGGATTTCGACCTCTCTTGAGTCAAGACTAAGATTATAATCATTAGCTAATTCACTCATGAACTCTTTTGGCGTTAATATTCCACCATCTATTAGCATTTGTACGGACGTTTTTAACAATGATGGCGTTGCTGTAATTAAAACATCGTCTAAAGGTTCTTCTTTCTTTATCCCCTTCTTTTGCATAGTTCTTAGCAGTAATTGATAAGTATAGTAATCAAGTAGTTTAAGATCATACGATCTCCTTATCATTGCTGAAACAGAAACCTTCCACTTTTTCTTTAATTCAAAATAATATGGAAGATTGCTCGCATATGCACCAACGTCTTTACTAAAAGCATCTTTAGGAAGTAAAAAAGCTGAAGCAAATGAATGAGCTTGATTTTCTCGCTCCTTAAATTCTTCTTTTGATAAAGTTTCTATATCTTCACTCCACTCATGTAGTAGCATATGACCAAGTTCATGCGCTATATCAAAATGGATTCTTGCTGCAGTTCCTTTGTTTTTCGAATATCCAATCAAGAATATGGAGTTTCCGTTTATATCAATCATCTGACTAAAAGCATCAATGTCATCTGTATCGGTTTCGAATCGAGTCACAAGAATTCCATTTTGCTCAACTAAATAAACAATATTATCTATTGGTTTATTACCTAAATTCCAGCATTCTCTAAGAGACATTGCTGCATCTTCCACATCTACTCCTTCCTGTATTGAAGGAATATTAAGTACAGGAAATTCGATATACTCATTTAAAAAAGAATAAATTATTGAGATAAAATCCATTTTTTGAATCTGTTGATTACGGTATTTTTTATTTGTTGTCAATAATGCTCTAAAATAAGCAGAACCTACTTTCAATTTCAAATTGTTCTTATCCAAAAAAAACTCTGCTGGAAAGCCTAAACATTCGCTCATTTTTTTAATTGTTGCGTACTCTGGATTCTTAAGTTTATCATTCTCATACATAGAAACTGTTTGTCGCTGAAGCCCAAGTTTTTCAGCTAACTCAGCTACGGTTAGCCCTCTGTATACTCGAGCTGACTTCAGCCTATCTCCATTAAATTGTTTTAAATTACTCATTATCACTTTCCCTCCACTCATGATATTGTGTGTAATTACTTGATATCATGGGATTTTTTATCATCAGTTTTTTCACTTGTAAGAGTTTTTTGACCCATTTTTTCCTTTGCTTTTTGTTTATATTTTAGACCAACAGTAGGGTCAACATATGTAGAAGTTTTATCAATAACTTCATCTACGACCATACTCTCATTAGTATTAATATGGTTGCTCCAGTTAGCTTGCTCTACTATGTCTAAATTGCTATCAACTATACAACATCGTAATGACGATAACTCATTATTAAAACTTTGAAACAATATCAATGCATGTCGTTTAACCAATTCATTCGGAACGCCTAAATCAGAAATTATCTTTTGTACAATTTCATGAATCTGATTTTCGTTGTTAAAACAAGCTGGTGACATTGGGAATAATGACATTTGATCTTTTGGTGCTTGTAAGTCTTTATTAAATGATCTTACAAAGGCATCGACATAGTGTGCATTGCGCCTTTTAGGAAGCTCTTTTCTTAATGATTTGTATCTTTGTTCTCTCATCAGTGAATAGATTATACCTGTGCTACGCTCAAAAACCGGAACTAACTCCCACCCTCCACGTTTTGTTGGATTTGCAATAACATCACTCTTTGCGAAACGCTCACAGATATTAGTATTTAGAAGATCCCAAATTCTTGATGGCGTACTATTTTGGGTTCTCAATCTATGTATTTTAATATCCTGTTTAATATCATCACCAACAGCATCACTAAGACATTCTGTAATTAAGTTAATAAAGTCATCTGTTGCTTTTATTTTATGCGCACTTGTCATTCCGATACCTCCTTATAATTTATATTTCTATATTAGGACATATATTCAAATTTGTCAACTGTTTTTATTATTTATGACAAATCCGTCATATATAATGGTCATCTAACCTATTACGTTTATTTCTAAGGCTATATCAACACTATTGTCATGTAATCAAAAAATATCTTTCGTAATTTGACATATTTATAGAATTCTACGAACACTATCCACTATTATATAATAAAATGTTACAACAAAACAATCCTAGACAGACGAACCTATATACGACCAACTACGCCAACTTGGGGAGTGCGAAAAACCCTAAATCTTGGCTTGGGCAAGGAGGGCACAGGAGCGGTGCTATGCGCTGGGCGATATGGTTTGCCTGCACCCACCCGCAGGGAAAGCATATCGGTACGCATAAGCAGTGTGTTGGTCTTGCCCGGATTTTATTTTTGTTAGTCTTCGAAGAAAAATACAAAAAATCGGCGGCTTTTAAAACCATAAATTCGCTTGAGCTTGGAATGCCTCTGGTAGAAAACTTCAAAACCTTTTAAAACAAAAAAGGGGGAGGGGATAAAAACTCTAATTTCCGGCTGGAGCAAATGGCTGTTGAGGCAAGCCGAGCGATGCAATGCGTTGGACGATATGGTTTTCCGGCGGCGGAATCGGGAAACATATCGGCGCGCGGCAACAGCGCGTTCGTAGTAGTCCGGAGATGGCATAACGGTAAGGTAAGTTGTTATGTCAACTGCGAAGAGGGCGAAAAGAAGCCGAAATAACTCACCCAACAGTGAGGGATTCCGGGGGTTTGGTGTGATGTGTCAATGTACCTGTCCCCATGACATGTACTACTGCCTGTAATGTCATTCTGCCGTGAGAATCATAGGACAGGTTGTCAATAACCCCGTCCCCTCGTCACCTGGCTGGGAAGTGGCGCGGGCGCAGCAGGGCTGCGTTCGAATGAGACCGGAGATGGCATAACCATGTGTAAAGTTGTTATGTTGACTCGCAAAAGGGTAAAAATAAGCCGGAATACCACGTGAGGGGTGGATTCCGGCGTCTTACTTTTTGCAGCATTAAGGGTGGGTTACTACTACTTGAATAGCAAGAAGAAAGGCCACATCAGTCGAAACCATGTGACCTTTTTTTGAAATTATATGGCAGTTACACTTTTCCGTTTTTCATAACTTCAAAGTATTGTTTTAAAATATTACCAAAGTCAACATTTTGGTCTAATTCATGATGTTCATACAATACCCTGCTCTCTGATTCAATTTCCAGCACCTCAATATCCATAAGCCCTGATTTCCATACACTAATTTGCCCCAAACATTTTTCCGAAGCATGTTCAACTGTTACACCTTGGTCAAGACTATCTTCAGGAGATTCTCTAACGTTTTCAGTCTCTATGCCCATATCAACTAATACCATATTATTAGCTCTCAACCACTCTATTAGTCGCTTATTCATGCTATTTACTCCCCTTTATTTCAATATTTGTTGCAGAAGGCATTTCTGGGATTGGTTGACCTTTCTTTGTAGCTAATCTACCTTCAAGAGAATTTGGTCCAACAATCTTTGACCATCCTTCATTTGTAGGCTTTAGTAAGCTACTTGGAACATCAAACTCAACATATATAGAGCCTGGCTTTGCCTGCTTACCAAATGCGTTAATATCTGCTGGTGAAGCTACATGGGTTGTTCCTGTAAAGCTTTCAGGAACTTTTCCCGTTTTAACCATTGTATCATATTCAGCCTGAGACATCCATCTGCCAACTCTTGTTGTCTGAACTTGTGGAACAGTACTTATCGTTCCCTTAGCTATCTTTGCTGTATCTGCTGCTATATCACCAATTCTAGCAGCTTTTGAAGCCTTATCTACCCCTTTGGTACCTGCAGCAACAAGAATACCTTCTCCAACTGCCCTTCCTATGTACCTGGCTTTTACATCTGCGTCTCCTTCTTTGAACTCATCATATGCTTCAGTAGCTGCATCCGCAATCGCAGCATTTATTTGTATAGTAGTATAATTAGGTACTCGGGGATTATATTGAGCCAATGTAAGTATGCCTTTTCCGGTCTCAATAGGATGTCTGACCGCATGCGCTATTCCCGTTACTGCACTTACTCCAGCATCACCCGCACCCAAGCCGGCATTTTTCGCTACCGATGCAGCAGTAGGTTTATTTTCTACTTTGCTTGTAGATTTCTTGGTATTCAGCCCGAATGTTTTGTTGAATATTTCATCATCCAGCTTCATCCGGCCATTTACAAGTTTATAGTTATCCGCTTTAAATTGCTTTGTAGCTCCATTTAGTTGCACTATAGCCGTCTTTGACTTATTGTCCCAGGTCACTTTGCCGCCAAGTTTTTCTGCATATTCCCTCAGAGCTACTTCTGCATGTCCGTCTGGGTCAGTATACATCAGCGGCTCATTATGACAATCCCTAATAGGTTGAGGTTGTCCCCCTTTTTTTTACATTATACCACATTTTGGTTTTTGTCATCATCATCTTTTTTGAAATCCTGCGTGGGCGGGTTTA
>JAWLCD010000057.1:0-4759 GCA_041687355.1 Clostridia bacterium
TAATGTTTTTTCCGTGGAGAGGGTCCAGGATGCCGATTTTGATGTAATACTGAAAATCCTTAAAAACAGAAGCGAAGGAGCTACCGAAAAAATCGGTTTAAAATATAACCCAACATGCAGACGGCTATATCTGCCAAGCTTGGGGGATGGAAAAGCTTATGGATGGGAGAAAACAAAAAATCAACAGCCGCAATGGTGGGAAGTAGAACCCGACGGAGAGTTGCCATTTTAAGGGGGTGACCTATGAAGAAAGTTTCGGAGATGGTATATCCTACACCGGAAATTATAGTCGAGGCAAAACGAAGTTACAACAGAATATTGAAGCGATACCGGGAGGCAGAAAAGTTCCTCGACGATCCACAGGTGCCTCAGACCGAAAAAGACAAGCGCATTATAACATTCAGGATTGAAATTGTTGACGTGCTTGAAGCATACCTGGAGGTGTTGAAAAATTGGGGAGTTCAAATAAGCGATGATGAGATTATGGGAGGGATGAAGATTGAGTAAGGAGCTTGTGATAAAGGCTTCAAAATGTACGTTAATTTTTACAGAACCGGAATTAATGAGGTGCCCCTGGCACTGAAACCGGATGTTTTTCAAAGGGCTATAGTCCGGGGGAAGGGGTTGCTACGAGCACAAAGTACAGAGCGGAGGCAGAACCAGATTGACAGATGGCAGCTTTACGAATGGTTGAAAGGAAACTGTCTTGCCAAGGATTGTATCCCATTAGTGGAAACAATGAGCAGTTCGGAACTCCGGGAAGGTTGTCTAGAGTACCTTTCTAGCATTTTATATCACTAGGTAAGTCTCTAAAATGGGAGGTTCAAGTAAATGAAATATAATATTTGGGTACCACCATACATGCCTTTGTTCGAAGAACGAGAGCCAGGTGCGTTATATATTCCCAAAGGCCATATTAAAGATGACCGACTAAACTTTCTTGACCGAGAAGTTTATGTAAGTATTTGTATGGCTGCACAGTTAGAAGATCCAGAAACATTTGATGCTTATGCTCTTATTTCTAAGATAAAGACTCATCCTGATAAGGATGAAAAGATTCTGCAGGCATACCTAAAAAAGACAGAGAAAACGATTGAAACAATAACAGACAAGGAATTTCAGAGTCTTCCAACCGTGCCTCTTACAGCTAAAGATTTTGAAGAGAGCTTGGCAAAATTGAAAATGCTTGGATACATTAAGGGCGCAGATATTGAGTAAAGAGAAAGGGGAAAGGATTATTGAAAACATAAACATGGCTCTCCCAAATCCAATGAATAAAGAAGAATTCTTGCACCTGCTCATAATTAAATTCATTTAAGAGAAGACCGGAATTTAAAAACGAGTCAAATAACGAAGGGAAGTGAAGCCAAATGTCGATAGAGGTGCGCGTAAAAATTTTAGAGAAAGAAGTGTCTCAACTTAAAAAGGAAATAGCAAAGTTAAAAAAACAACAAGGAGTAGATGCTCAACAGGTAACAAAAAAAATGAGTCAAGAACTTAGTAATTTGAGGTGAAGTAAACATGAAAACAATAGAACACATAGAAGTTTGTAATGCAGATGGCGAAAAGGTTGCTTTTTTATCTCCGGAATCGGACGGATTGAAAGACTGCTGCGTTGATTCTAGGCTTAACGGAGAATCCAAGCTTGAATTTCTGCTTCCATCTACTTCTGAAAAGGTTGAAGAATTGACTCCTGAGTGTCAAATTTGGGCTGGTGGACGCGTTTATACCTTGCTTCAAGATGATGCTATTGACACGGTTATGGATGATCCCGGTAAGCTGTGGACCAAGTTTATGGCTATTGAGATATGGGCTGAGTTGGATACGAAATATCCAGAACCATACATAACAAATGACCCTTCCACGCCTACCCCTGCCGATTTAGCTGTAATTATCGTGTCAGGCGGCCTCTATTCTACCGGAAGCGCAGGACACGCCCTGTACGCCATTCTGAATGGTTCTGACTGGTCTATAGGAACTGTTGATGTAACGGGCGTACATGACCTTGAGGCTGAGAAGGTAAGCCGTTTACAGTTGATTAAACAGGTTCAGGAAACCTGGGGTGGTTACCTGGTCTGGGACAGTGAGAATAAGACTGTCAGCTTGCGTTCTGAAAGCGGATGGCAAAATTATACCGGATTCCAATTGAGATATGCAAAGAATTTGAAGAATATCACCCGCACCCAGAGCAACCGTCTTGTGACCAAGCTGTACGCTTTTGGAGAGGATAATCTTGATATTTCTTCTGTAAACAACGGCGTTAAGTATGTTACTGATTTCAGCTATACTGCAAGGGAATATGTCGGTATTTACTGCAACCCGGATATATCTGATGCGCAAGAGCTTAAGGATAAGGCTGTGGCCGAACTGTCACTTATTTGCCGTCCACGGTATAATTACAAGGCTAAGATTGTAGACCTTCGAACCCTGCCGGAATATAGCCATGAGGATTTTTCCCTTGGTGATATGGCTGATATTCTCAATAGTAAGCTGGATATTGACGACAGGGTAAGAATAATCCGGCATAAGTATAATTTATTTCAACCGTGGAAGTGTGAACTGGAACTTGGCGACCCTGAGGAAAGGCTGGTCGAGAATCTAAAGGCTTCTTTTAATACAGCAGGTTTCATAAGTAATACTTTTGATTCCTCCGGAAGGATGTCGGGAGGTAAGCTTGTTGATTTGAGTATTACTTATAAGCAACTTGCGGCTGCCTCAGTAACAACACAGGCCATTGCTTCACTGGCCGTTGACACTTCAAAGTTGGCCGACCTTGCCGTTGAGGCTGCAAAGCTGGCTAATAGCTCGGTTGTGGCTGAGAAGATAGCCAATGCGGCCGTCGGCTCAGCGGCTATTGCTGCTACGGCAATCGGCTCTGCACATATCGCCACAGCTGCTATTCTTAACTTACATGTTGCTGATGGTGCAATTACAAATGCAAAAATTGGAGCTCTGGCAGTTAATACGGCTAAGATTGCTGATGCTGCAATTACGAACGCCAAGATTGCAAATGCCACAATTACTGATGCGAAGATACAGAGTCTATCGGCGAGTAAACTGACGGCGGGGACAATTGATGCCAGTATCATTAATGTAACTAATTTGAATGCAAGTAATATCACAACTGGGAATTTAAGCGGAAATAGAATTAGTGGTGGAACAATTACCGGCTCTTTATTAAAGACTGCTAGTGCAACAAACTATCTTCATCTTAAAGAGCAATATATTGATTTTTATAAAGATGATTTAGTTAAGATGAAAATGGGGTACTACGATGTAGAAGGTGGGGTTTATCCTTATATACGTTTGGGTGCAGGATATTATAATGATTCTACACTGGTAGATATAGCTGAAATATATAAATTGTCAAATAGGTTTACAATAAGGTATGTACAGCCAAGTGGTACTTATGCAAAAATTGATTTTAAAAACACAGGTATGGAAATTTTTAGTGGGGGCAATGATGGTATAAAACTTTCTACATTTGGAGGAGGAATACATTTATCAGATGATACATATTTTTATCATGCTGCTCGCTTTGATGAAAATTGTAATATAGGTTTTTTTGGGGTAACCCCAGCTATTCAGCAAACAGCTACAAGATTAGGCGATAGACTTACTATGGAAACTGCCGACATCACTTATGGAACTGATGAAGTAGCTATGTTAAATCATTTAAAGGGTGATGTTGCAATTTTATATGCTAAAGTTAATGGTATGCTGGATAAATTATCATATTACGGGTTATTTAAATTAGATTAGGTAAGAGATGACAAACATCATCTCTTACCTAATGTATGGAAAAATATTTTGATTGTAATAATTGTACGGAACGTAATAATGCGTACAACCCTCGGAGTCGGTATATGTTTCAAATGGTATGTTTTTTGCTATTAAAGTTGTATTTTCTTCTTCAATTTCTCGATAAGACTTTAATTCGGATATTAAACCTTTTGCATATTTTTCAACTTCAGCCTTGTGTATTTCATTCATTTTTGCGTTCTTTTTATATATATTTATTGTAGCATCCACAGTACCATTTTTTAGTATTTCTACATGATAATAATAATCGTCTGTTTTGAGTTTGTGAAGTTTACTATTTATAGATATCATAGGAATATATTGTCCACCATCAATATACACTATAGGCAATCCGTCAGAAGTTTTTTCAACGTTTTTCTTAACATATTGTTCTTGTGGATTAAGTGATTTAATATCCATTGTTTTTTCAGCTTCAGCTTGTTGTTTTTCATATAAACTCATAGACTCAATCTCAATTTGTTTTTCGGTTTCGTTAAATGCAACTTTTAACCCTGTTTTTTTGAAGTCAGCAAGTTTGAGAAAAGTGAAGCCATTGATGTTGTAACCCTCAACATCAGATTTGATACCATTAATTAAAATTGGAAATGGGTTTAATTTAACCTGTAATGCTTCTTCAGCAAGAGCTGCAGTGGCACCGAAAATTAACGAGCCTAAAATAAACCCCAAAATAAACTTTTTCATAATCTCGCCTCCTATTCTTTTACAGTATTATATATTACTTCAATAATAAATCAAATTATATAAAGGATAAAAGATAACACTATAGCCATCCGCTGTGTTATCTCCGGCGTTATAGGTTAAAATGAAGGCAGAGGACCAATTCTGTAAATCACAAATACATAGTGTAAAGTTTTTGTAGGAAAAAGAAAAGCAAGATAACCCCACGTTTGGTAGAATGAAAGTTGCGAAACACCAAACACCAAAGGAGGAATCTTGC
>JAWLCD010000058.1:0-4479 GCA_041687355.1 Clostridia bacterium
ATACGAAAAAGTTCCTATGACAGGAACCCATCTTTCGATTCGATATGAGTTAATAATAACAAAATAAATTAATAGTAAATAAACAAAGACCTGTAACGCTCAAATCTCAGGTCTTTATTTATTACAGTTTATATTAGCACTTAAAATTAGCAAATTCCGGTATTTGGAGGAGTGAAAATTGTCAGGTTATTACTTACTTGTGTTCTTACGAACTATAGATGCTACAAATCAAAAATATTTTTTTCCAACTTCTTGTATCCAGGGTTCTGTCACCATTGATAAAATAATTTCATATACCCGCTGGGTTGAAATGAAATGGCACTTTTTTTGAATCTCTTGTGGTAAATATTTTTGGAAACGTGCGTACACGCCTGTTTTTTGCAAGAACTTTTTACAAAAAGTTGCAAGTAATTTTTCCATAGTTTTGCAACTCCATTTTCCATATTGTTGCAAATGTTTTTCCTAGGTAGGATTGGATTTTTTTTACTTTTACCATTGCAGTATTTTAATATATTATTCTTATTCAGTAAAACCAAATTATCATCAAAAGATTCCGGTTGTTTTGCTGATAAGTCAAGAGTCGCTACGCTTCTGCTCTTGACTTATCAGCATCTGCCATGCTGTGTGTTAATTACCGAAGGGCTGAAGGGAAAAGTGATACAGCATTTTTCACATCCCCCCTCTTGCCTCCATTGTAGCATGGCAGACCACCAACCTGGTGACTGCCTATCCAAGGTTTTGACCTCAGGGCATCTGCTAAAAACTGATACAACTTGCACCCATTACTCTTTTTGTGATGTTATTTATCCACATTCTTATCTGTTGACGCTATTGAGCGGTATAGGTCATTAATGCTTGATTCCCTTAGTCGGTTGTTCTCCCCTGGAAACAGGAGAAGATGGCAGTGGTGCATGAGCCTGCCTACAAGGGCAGCGGTCATTTGTTCATCATAGAGCACATTGACCCATTTTGAAAACTCTAAGTTCGTGTTCAGTATGATGGACTTCTGCTCATGTATTTCGGAAAGATAGTCAAAGAGCAACTGGGCGCCAGTACGGTCGTACGGCACGTAGCCCCATTCATCAAGGATAATGACAGACGCTTTATTCAATTTTTTCAGCAACGTTCCGAGTATCCCGGCCTTCTTGGCTTCCGAAAGTTGGTTGACCAATGCCGCGGTACGGTAGAACTTAACGGGAATGCCTTTCTGGCAAGCAGCCACGCCCAGCGCAATAGAGAGCATGGTTTTCCCTGTTCCTGTTCTGCCGTACATGATGATATTTTTCTTTTCCCTGATGAAATTAAGAGCTTTCAAGCTTTCCGGCGTCAAGTCCGAAGGAATGGTGATTTCATCAAAACGAAATCCTTCAAATGTTTTAATGCTATAGAAGCCTGCACTGTTAATTAGTTTAGCTACACGTCCTTGTTCACGGTTTTTCAGTTCTGCAGATAGTAATTTATATAAATATTCCTGATGTGATTCGCCCTCCGTTGTCTGTGCCATGTCGGCGAGATTGCGACTCAACTTTAGTTTCTTACAGCAGTCTATGATTTTATCTTCAAGCATTTGCGGCACCTTCCTTTTTTAGGAAGACGTCGTATGCTATAAGGTTAGTTGTCATCTGACCGACTTTTGGTATTTCCGGACCAAGCGGCATAGGTGGAAGTTCCGGCACATCAGCGTAAAGACGCCGGTAAAGGTTTCTCAGACTATCGGCGTCGGATGCCCCATAACAGAGCGCCTGATTTAAAGTATTAAGCGCGCTGTCAAATCCGGTTCTGTTTGTGAGTTCTGCCAAAACTTTAAGGACCTTTCCCGTTTCTGTATTGGAACAGCCCTCAAGAAACTGTTTCATTACATGCGGCATCATGTCATAGATACCAGAATATTTCAATGCCCGTGGACGTATGGAAAGCTGCCTTAGATATGGAAGCCAGTCCATGCTATGCTGCTTAGTATCGCCGTAAAGGCGGTGGTGTCTTACAATTTCCCGATAGTTTTCATCCATCACGATAACCAGCGAGGATGTCAGTTTCAGGTTAACCGTCGTATTTGCATGTTTCGGTGATACTGAATATTCATGCATTCCCTTATTCAAATAAAACTTGCCCCAGTTATTGGTGGTAACTGTCCTTTTACCGCTCAGGTCGAATTCGATCTCGGGAAGGGGATGGCAATGTTTTAAGTCTTCCGAAAACAGTTCCTCTATCGTCTCATTGTGGCGGTAATGCTCCCTGTCGGCATCTTCCTCGCACATGTTGAGAAGCTGCCGGTTAAAATCGGAAAGCTTAATAAAACGCGGTATGGGGACAAGTAAGTTACGCCTGTGGTAACCAACTTTATTTTCAACATTGCCTTTTTCGTGACCTTCACCAGGATTTGTATATAGGGCCTGAAAACGGTAATGTTCCCGGAAACGGTTAAATCGCTCAGTGGTCTCACGTCCGCCACCTCGTATTACTTTTGTCACAATGATTTTGGTGTTATCAAACCATAATTCATCTGGCACAGCGCCAATATGCCGGAAGATGGCGTCTAGTCCTTCCAGAAGGCATTCCATGTTTTCTCCGTAGAATAGTTGCAGGTAGCCTTTATTGCTGTATGGAAATGACACTTCGAGGTATTTTCCGGTTATCCGCTTACTGTTCTCATAAAAATCGGCCGTGCCAAAATCAACCTGGGCCTCTCCCGGACGATGTTCCAGAGGAAGGAACCCACCCTTGGTACTATTAAAAATTTCCTTGTGTTTTACTGCATAGTAAGAAGCTACCGTTCTGTAGGAACAATCAAACTCCGTAAATTCCTTTCTAAGACGATGGTATACCCTCTTGGCGGTATGTCGCTGTTTACGCGGTGCCTGTTTATCCTCTTCAAGCCATTTGTCTATAGTTTGCTTGTAAGGATCCAGCTTTGGGCATAAACGCTGTTCCGAAGCTGGTTTGGGAGCCGGTTCGTTGAAGTCCGTCATATCAACATACTTCTGTACCGTTTTCCAGTCCAATTGCAGTATATTTGCAATTTGGGAAATCTTCTCTCCTTTCATGAAGAAACGGAATCTGATATCATGTATCTTGTCCATTGTAAGCATTCTCCTTTCCTCCTTGTAACTTTGGTCAGATACAAGGATATAGGTTATGGTTTATGCCTGCAATGGATTTTTGCAATTCTATGGAATTTCCAATTGCAATACTATGGAATTTTAACTTGCAACTTTCGGTACTTTTATCTTACAACAAATACCCGCTCTATCAACACCACGCACTCCACGTGCCTTGAGTAGACAAAAATGATGTCGTGATGACCCACTGTTTCCTTGGCGGCAATGTATTTCTATTGTGAAAAACGGTATTCTTCATAGACAATAGAGTTTATCTTATTAAAATACTATTAAACACTTACATATTCCTTCTTCAAGTGAGTAGCCATTATTTACGAAAGAAATCTTCCGCAACAGTTTTAAATTCCTCACTATTTGACATAATCGCCGGGTGTCCACCCTGTTTGAAGATATGTATGCTCCCATGACCTATTTTCTCCATCATCTCGGAGTATACCCGTGAGAAAAACTTTTGATCAATAAAGCTTATAAACTCATCTTCTTCACTTCCGGTTAATAAAATCTCTCTTTTAAAGCTTCTAATGGTTTATGAAAAAATTTCCCAATACTTTTCGCATGCTCATGCATCGCATATGTATCATTATCCACAACCCTTTCCCAATCATCACCATGCATTGCACAGTAAAATGACTTTACTCCCTCATCCTGTTTAGAAGCTTCCCTGTCATCAATTATGTTTTGAGTAAATTCTTTTAATGGAAACTCACCTTCGAAACTATCTGCAATTACCTTACCCACTAAATCCGGGCGTTCCAGTGCAATATTTATTGCAACCAACGCCCCTCCACTACTACCTATCAGGTGAACTTTTCCGTATTTCATGTATTCTAAAAATTCAATTGCTTGTAGAGCTTCATCATACCAAAGGTCAACGCAAAATTTATCAAGCCTATCAGATCTACCATGTCCCAAAAAATCCAAGACAATAACCTTATAGTTCTTAATAAATAAATCTTTTATTCCCATGAACATGTTGGATGAAGCAGTATTACCATGTAAAAAAAGAATTGGAGCTCCTTCTCCCTGCTCTTCGTAATAACACGATTTCCCTCTTAAATTGACGTAAGGCATTTAATCCCCTCCAAATCTCAATAATAATTAATTTCATTTTCCAAGTGCTGATATTTTTATAATCGAACACTTTATTTTCTATTTAGTAGACACACAACCTCACAATGCCTTGAGTAGACAAAAATGATGTCGGCAGAATCCATTACCATATTGGTGGGATGGTATATTTAAAACAAATCAAACTCTAGGAATCTGCTTCAACACTATTTTAAGTCGAGCAGATTTATCATTATATGATTAAATTTTTCTGATTCTTCCCAATGTGGATAGTGACCTGATTGTCCAAACC
>JAWLCD010000059.1:0-4064 GCA_041687355.1 Clostridia bacterium
CGCTTCAGTAAGGGGTTTTTCGTCAAAGGCAAGAATCAACTTGTCTCCTTCAAACCTTTCACTGAGCTTAACATTACCGCCTCCAGTATTCTGAGCCGGTACTTGCACAGATGGCGATCTTTTTGAGCCTTTGGAATCTCTTTCGGATGCGGAGTATACACTGACTTCAAATCTTACCTTCCTTTTTGCACCCTCAGGTATGGTATAACCTGCATCTACTATTTCAAAAGCGCCGTTACTATAGGATACTGATTTCTCCACTATAGGCTGTACGGCTGCAGTTACTGTTGCAGTTCCCCTGCCCATAGGCACAAGGGTTCCGTCATTCATCGCCGCTATAACAGCCTGGTTATCAGAGTGCCATTTTACTTCAAGCTCTTCTGTATCTGCTGCCCCGGCTTTTTTTACTATTTCTGATTCAAGGGAAACAATATCATTATAGCTTATGCTTATTCTACTGCCATTCCTTAACAGCGTGCCGTTCCTGGTTATTCTCAAGCTTTCCACCTTCTGCATTTCAGCGTAATCCTGTGGAGTGATTTGACGTATTATTGCATCTGTTGCTTCAAATGCGCCAAACTTATAAGTCAGAGGTAAGGCATCAAAGTAGCTGCCATCCACTGCTGCTGATAATTCACCGAAGCTCAAGCCCTTGAGTCCCAGTTCAAGGGGGATATGCTTTACCTTCCCTGCAGGAAGCTCAAGCTGTCCGGTATGTAGTGTCTTATCTCCCGCAGTTACGCTGAAGGTGTCTTTAAAGCTCTTATTGCCTGTATTTTTAACATATAGATTCACAAAGGCTTTGTCTTTGCCTTTCAGATTACTGTCTGCAACATGTATCTGCAGCTCCGGTTTTGCAAACAATTCCTTTTCCTTCTCAGCTATTATCTCGTCTGCTCCATTTTTCACTTTGAAGCCTACCTTAAGCAGCTCTACGTCATCCATGGTTTGCGGCATTTCCGGGTTGCCATATATAGTTTCATCAGCGCCACCCATAATGTAATGAGAATCGGAGCTTTCCTTTTCCGGATACCAATCGCTCTCACTATACAGTGAGCCGTTTACCATAACGAAATACTGGTAGTAGATACCCTCCGCTGCTTTCAGTCCTTTATTGGATAGAACCGCCTCCATATCAACCCTTTTACCTGGTATAGGGTATTCTGTACTTGTGGAGATTTCACCCAATTCAAGTTCATCCATGATGGTAAAGGTATTTACTGCAAGACTTCTGACTGAATCTGCATCGGTAAAGTGTCCTTCAGCCTCACTATACTGCTGTAAATATTTTGCATAGGATGCCATGAACTCATGATCAGAAAGTACTGCAAAGGATAAATCGCTGTAGTTGGCTCCCGGATCAAAGGTAATCTGTACTGGCTTGGACCAGGGGAAACCCGCCATGGTACATGCAGCATACAAATGATTTTCCTTATGTATGTTGGCAGGGTCTTTGGCCTCTTCATCCCCGGGGTTCACACCGTTTTTGTAGCCGGTCTGCTTTTCTGTCCACAAGGCGTATATACTGTTTCCATTTGAAGCAATACTATAATCGTCTATCACATCTTCATGATCCACAGCAATATTAATATGTGCATCCTTTGTTGTATTGGTCTTATCTAATATATAGAATTTTTCTGTTCCGGAGGTTCCCGGTACATCCACTTCCTTAAGCCTTTCAGGATTACCGAGGATATCATCTATGAAGGTATATACCATATCACCGTCACGAAGCCAATACAGGTAGGTATAACCGCCAGCCCTTACAAACCGCGGCTTTGTGTCCTGAACCCCCTCGGTATCGTTAACGATTTCTATCGGGTAAGAGAATGTGTTTGTCCCATAATCATAAGTCTGTATATAAAGCTGATAATCGTGCTGTGTCTCCAAATCACTGTCATGATCCATGATATAGGCAAAAACAGCCAACCCATCGTAGGTTATGAGATCCATCTCTTCTATCCGCGGATCTGTTAAGCCGCTGTAGGGCTTAACAGTCTGGTTCGTCCCCCTGTGTGTGAAAGTAACATTCTTCCCTCCGACGTTTACTGTCTTTTCTATATCATGCTCCACCTCAACAATATCCGCCGCAGGTGCCAGTTTTGGGAACCGCTGTCCATAGTATTGCTCTGAATCCAGCCCTTCTTCAGGAGTGTAGGTTTCATTCCACATAAATTCCCCTGCTGAGTTGTCATAGTCTGCATATCTGTACGCGATGGCACTATATCCGTTTACAATATCTCCATATAGTGGCTCAGGTTTTTCATCATGAGGAACAGTATCCCCAGGCAAAGTCACAGGCTTGACGGTCCAACGGTCACTGTGGTCTGTTTTGGTATAAAAGACCATAAGCCGCTGTGAATCCGGATCATACGAAATCTTAGGGTTTATATCCACATGATCATCTCCGCCATACACTGTCTGTGTAACAGAAAACTTTTCGCCTAAGGCTTCTGTCTGCAGATCAAGCCATATACCGCTGATATTCATGGTGCTGAGAGTATGATATTCTGAATCGGTATCAGTAAATGCCCTTCCTGCATCCGACCAGGTGATAAGTATACGGTCGTTCACTACAAAAGCATCGGGGTCTTCATCCCAGGTGCCGTCATTATATACAGGGGCAGGGGCCGACGCACTCCCTCCTTCCAGGATGGAATACATCAGAGATGCCCGGTTTCTTTCATCTCTTTCTGTATCGTCCTCAACGAAGAGCAGGAGAGTCCTATTCTCATCAATGGGGACGAGCTTTGTTTGGGGATGAGGGAATACACCTGACTGCAATATCCTTTCAGCTTCTTCGCTTATGGAAACTGAGAAAAGTCTTCCGCCATCTCCATCTCCCTCATTCCATTCACCTCGATGGGATAGATAGTCTCTTGGCATTATATCCTCATCTTCAATAGCTCCTACCTTTTCATACATCACACTCCGATAGGGATCTTCAAGCGCTGAACCTATTGCATCTAATGAGAGTTTGCCGTATTCGAACAAATTAATTTCTTTACTTTTATACAGTGTCCATTTTTTCTGTGCAAAGAGCATTTTCACCTTCAGTGTAGCTGATATACTGGTTATTTTGCCGCTTCCATGGCTCGACGAATCTCCCACTATCGGGACATCGAAGGAGAAACTGAAATCAGCCCTTCCTGTAAGATTCAGCTTCATATAACCGTAGCCTGTTCCTGCATCCAGTTCTATATATGGTGTAAGTACAAACCTGGAATATATATTATAGTCTGCAGGAGCAAGAGATGCGGTTCCTTGGCTGTTAAGCTTGTATTTCACATTGTAGCGGTCATTTTCTTTGGCATCAAAGGCTACTGCTGCCGAAGCACCGCTCCCTGCCGAGATGGTTACAGTAACCGGGAGGCCTACAGGTGTCATATAAGTACGCTCCGTTTTGTAGTCGGCATTTGCGGTAGCCATTATGACAAGAGAGCTCAAACAGTCGTAGGCTTTAACATCATACTCTCCATCTTCATCCAATATTTGTCCCAGCTCCAGAACCAGGAGCAGTGAGATTTTATACGGCATTTTCAATACTCCGCCCCCTGTGTTCTTTGTTGCGGGGTTGCCTTTGGCTCCGTTTACCACTTTTCCAAGGCCGTCTTTGCTCTTACCGGCAGTTTCCTCCTTTACGGCATCATCATTACCTTTCACTTTGCCGTCTTTATCCAGATTTTCCTCTGTATTTTTTGTCTTGTCCGTGAACTTTTTTTCATAGGTATCGTTGAAGCCGATGTTAAGTACCCTTAAATACCGCTTCACCCCATCCTTATCGGTATATGTGCTGGTTTTGATATTCTTTTCCAAATTCACATTCATACCCAGGTCAAATTGATTGTTGACCTTGCCTATGATGTCAATAGACTTCTGATAAGGTATCTTAAAGCTGGCAAGTAATGAGAGGGCTGTCAATGGCTTCTTGAATTCTAAGCCAACGTCAACCTCAGGAAACTCATGAACAACAACATCGTTCTCCACATATAGGCCTGCAATTGTCATGTAGAATTCTTCACCGACACCTTCATTAAATGTATTTATTGACTTTGAGAACATAC
>JAWLCD010000060.1:0-3710 GCA_041687355.1 Clostridia bacterium
GTATGAGGAGCCTCAAACTACAGTAGAAGCAAATGAAGAGAAAGAACCGCAGTTAATACTACTCTCAGCAAGGGATGAAGAAAGACTTAAAGAATATGCTATGGAAGTTGTCAAGTTCATAGAAAAAACAGAGATTGTAGAATCAAGAGAATCATCATATGCCAACATTTCACTAAGAAGTATTCAAGATACTTTAATAGATTTTGTTTCGTTAACTACAGGTGTTGGCAAAGACAATATAAAGACTGATGAGAATTTTGATGAATACGGTATGGACCAGGTTGATTTGCTTCAAGTCATTGGCCAAATTAACTCAGAATACGGCATTAAGCTTGCTCTTAATGTATTTTCTGAGTATCATTCGCTAGGGCTTCTTTCACAGTACTTATTTAATATACTGGACACCTCATTGTGTAATCCTGGTATTAATACTGAAAATGGGAACCCAGTCAGGCTCAGAGATATTGCTTACACACTACAAGTCGGACGTGAAACTATGGAAGAACGTCTAGCGGTGATAGTATCGGATATCAGAGAATTGAAAGAAAAATTAGTTCAATACTGCGAGGATGCACCCGCTAATCAAGGCTTTTATATTGGAAACGCGAGGACTGAAGCAAGAAAAATTGAGTTTCTAATAACAGGGAAGGCTGGAGATGAATATATCAAAGCTGTTATAAAAGATAAAGATTTTGACAGACTAGCGAGGCTTTGGGTTTCAGGAATCAGTATTAATTGGGATTTGTTGCATCCAAGACGAGTTCCTAAGCGTATTTCCTTGCCTAAATACCCTTTTGCAAAGGAGCGGTATTGGATACCTGTATCAGATCCATTATGCAGTCTGTGCTCAAGATGTCCAATTACACAGGTTTCAGAAGAACAGAATGACCGAAGCAAAGATTATTACGTTCTGGAAAAACAATGGGAACAAAAGGATATCGTTTTTTTCAACGATTATGATATAACTGGTACAATTATATTAATGGTTAATCAAGAAACAAAATCGATAGCAGAAGAAATCTTAAGAAATGTTAAAAATATTAATATAATAACTATTCAAAACGGGTCTTCTTACTTAAAGAAAGAGAATGGGTCCTACCTAATAGATTTTTGCCACGAAGAACATGGTCATAAAATATCTGCCGATGTCCTGGATTGCACGGATAATGTAACGTGTTTCATCGATTTATCTGATATCTATACCAATCCAATAGGAGTATGTAAACCTAACATAGCCAAGGTAATAATACTTCAGAATCTTATAAAAAGGCTAACGCAAGAAAGGTTCAATGTACTGCATCTAACCAGAGGGCTGCAAGCTTACAAATCAGACCAGCCAACCCTTGCAGGTGCAGATTTTGCAGGGTTCGTTAGGACGCTGGGCGCTGAGTACCGGAAGGTGTATTCAAAAACCATAGACATTGATAATGTGGGATTAGTAGCTAATATTATCTTAGAAGAGATTTCGGCACAGGATGATGAAAGTGAAGTATGCTACAGGGAAGGCAAAAGATATGTTTCATGTATAAAAGAGGTGTCTAATAATAGTTTAACTGAAGAGGTGAAAGCCCAGAAGAATATCAAAATAAATCCGGAGAGAGTATACATAATCACAGGAGGGACACGGGGAATAGGTGCTGAGGTGGCAAGGCGCTTCGTTGATTGCGGCGCACGCAAACTAGTATTAATGGGCATTCAGGAACTACCTCCTCGGGAACAATGGAAAGCCTTGATGGTTAAGGAAGAAGCAAATAATAGTATTTCTCAGAGAGTACAAGCAGTTTATAAGCTTGAGCAACAAGGAGTAGAAGTAAAACTATATTCAGGAACTCTTACGGATAGAGACAGACTAACTCATTTCTTTAGCGAAGTAAGACAGGAGATGGGGGATATAGGAGGCGTGGTTCACTGTGCCGGTGTAGCATTATCAAATAATCCTGCCTTTATCAACAAGAATGCTAAAGATATAATGAGGGTCTTTGAGCCTAAAGTAGGAGGACTACAAGTATTACATGATATCTTAAGGCAGGATAAGCTTGACTTTTTTATCCTGTTCTCGTCGATATCGGCAGTGATTCCCGTTCTTGCAACAGGATTCACCGATTATGCTGCAGCGAATGCTTTTATGGACTATTTTGCAGTCTACCAATCCAGTAAGGGGAATTATTTTTACAAATCAATCAATTGGCCTAGTTGGAAAGAAGTAGGTATGGGTGAGATTGATAGCCCGATATATCAAAGGCTAGGTCTAGGTACACTTTTGACCGAAGAGGGGCTTAACATACTTAACGATATAATGAGGTATAGAGAGAAGCCCTCTATAATGCCATGTCTAGCAAATGGAAAAAAGTTTAGTACCAGTCAACTATTGAAATCAAAATATGAACGCAATTCAGCTACGAAAGCCAGAACCATTACAACTGGTCCTTTACTTATGGTTGAAAACGAACCTGGGGTGAGTACTATAAGTTGGCTTAAAGGACTCTTTGCCAAGGAGATTAAGATTGATGAAGACAGACTTGACAGCAATAGAACATTTGGTGAGTTTGGGGTTGACTCAATCATGCTGGCTGAACTTGTTAAGAGAGTTGAGGAAAAGGTTAATGCAAAACTCGATCCGTCTATATTCATGGAATACCCAACACTGGAACAATTAAGCAGATATTTGGCCCAGAACTTTGCTGGTGCCTTTAATAGCATGGAAACATCAGATGAACATGTTCATAAACCTGAAGAACCTGAAATAATTATTCAGAATAAAATGCAGCTTCCAATCACCGAAGCAGATAAGTCAGGAAACTATCATAGGCATCAGGGTGGGCCTTCACATTCTAAAATAGCAGTCATTGGAATGGCATGCCATTTCCCGGGAGCAAAGAATAAAGAAGCTTTCTGGGAGAACCTTAAAGAAGGTAGAAGTAGTATTGTTGAAGTTCCTAAGTCACGTTGGGATGTGGAACTAGACTACTCGCCGCAATACCAAAGGGGCAAGAGTATCAGTAAGTGGGGAGGATTCATTGAAGATATTGAATATTTCGACCCTGAGTACTTCAATATCAAAGAGGAAGAAGCACCTCATATTGACCCTCTGGTTCGCCAGTTTCTCGAGGTGAGTGCAGAAACAATGAGGGATGCAGGGTATGTAAGCAATGAACTGTCGAATAGAAAAGTAGGCGTATTTGTAGGCTCAAGAGTTGCAAACTATGGAGAGAGGATTCAGCAGCTGCTGAAAACAAGCATCATAGGAATAGGGCAGAACTTTATTGCAGCGCACATATCTCACCTGTTCAATTTTAAAGGACCCAGTATCGTTATAGATACGGCCTGCTCATCTTCACTTGTAAGCATACATATGGCTTGTCAGAGTCTTATGCTGGGAGAATCTGAGATGGCTTTAGCTGGCGGTGTAGATATTCTGCTGGATCAGAAGCCTTACCTGACGCTAAGTGAAGGTAGGGCACTGTCGCCGGATGGTAGGTGTCATACATTCGACGAGAAAGCAAACGGATTTGTACCGGGAGAAGGCTGTGGAGCAGTGTTATTGAAGTCTTTAGACAGAGCAATTGCTGATGGTGATAAGATATATGCGGTTATTGAAGCGTCAGCAGTAAACAACGATGGAAATACCATGGGAATAACAACGCCAAACCCTGAAGCTCAGAGTGATGTTATAAGGGCGGCTTTAGAGAAAGGAAATATCAAGCCTGATA
>JAWLCD010000061.1:0-3550 GCA_041687355.1 Clostridia bacterium
CTGCAAGGTTACCCTTTAGAGGATCCCAACCGAGTGCTTTAGCTTGGTCTTTGGTAATGAAGTTGTCAGGCAGTTTTCCGTTCTTTTGAATATACACTGTGCTACATCATCAAAGCTAGTTAGAGCTTTTGCCTTACCCTTACCGAGAATTGTTATAAATCCCCGTTCATCTGCCAGCAGCTCTTTGAGGCTCTTTCATCCGATAATGTCTGCCTTTGGTACAAACTTAATCTTCGCACTTCGTGGCGCGCGGGACGGTTCCTTGACTCATATTAATTGAAGTCTATTCTTCTACTTGCAAGTTTGAGAGAATTTGCTGAGCTTCTTCAATAGAGGTATTTTTGATATTATCATATTCCCATGCTAAATATCTATTTATTGCTTGTGCAACTTCGTTCCATGTAGGTCTAATACAATCCTGCAAAATTCGATTTATCTCTTTTTCAATTAGATTCAAATCATATTTCTCGACTATTAGTAAGTTCTTCCCATTATAGATTCTCTTTTCTTTAATTATTTCAACTAGTTTTTTGGGTGTAATTACTTCAAAATAAAAGCAATCTGCACCCTCAACATTTTCTTCACCAATATATGCGGTAAAACCTAAAAGGAAGTTTTCTTTATCTTGAGGTGTTTGTATAACATCTATAGAATATAATTTCGGTATTATCAAATATATCTCTCCTTTAAAATTTATGTTTTGTGGTATAATAAAAATATTATACCACAAAACATTTTAATGGCTATTCTATAACAATGTGAAAATTATTAAGTCTAACACCGTTTTCCCACTTTTCTAAATTAAGCTCATATCTTTGATTCCCACGCTTCCAGCCTATTCTAGCAATAAATTTTCCATCGGCACTTATATATCTAGTATATCCTGTTTTATCAACAACCTTAGAAAAGTTTTTTCCAACAAATTCTTCGGCTGTTTCTAGAGCTACCTTCATTGAAACTTTTACATCTCCAAGTCCATCCAGTGGCTTAGAACTATTTTTTGCTAGGCTAGAAATATTCTTAGCTGAAAGCCCTTTACTCATTTCCTTACCAGGAATTGTTATAAATCCCCGTTCATCCGCCAACAGCTCTTTGAGGCTCTTTCCTCCGCTAATGTCTGCCTTTGGTACAAACTTAATCTTGGCACCCTTTGCAAGTGTGCAGCCTGCCTTGGCCAGCTTAGTTACACCAACCCCTGTAAACCCGACGCCAATAACTCCCTGAGTGGAATCTGCCAGATTCCCAGCCGTATGAGTCAGGGGACGGTTCTCTGACTCATATTACCCTTTGAATAATATTTCTATCCAATCCTAGAACCTCTGATATTTCACGGATTGACAAGGCTGACTTTTCCTTTAAGTCCTTTATTATCTCATTTCTTATACTTGGGTTTACCCTTCTTAGTTCTTCTTCCTTTATGCTTCTTTTTGCCAGGAGGCTATCCATATATGATACTGTGCCTTTTCTACTAATATGTTTAGTTCCTCTCTCTTTATCTTCTTTATGATCCATAAATAAGTCATCTGTTCCCTGGTTTGAAAACTCTATAAATAGTTCCTTTAAACCTTGGCACTGGGTTATCCCCTCTTTACATATCTTATCCACATTTTACCTAATAAAGAAAAACGAGTCAAGGAACCGTCCCTTGACTCACGTGTGAACTCTTTTATCTATGACTATTACACCATATCTTTCTCAGCTAAGTCAAGTGCAACAGCCAGTTTGATTTGCTCTACCTTGCTAATTCCATTCTTAAAATCATTAATACTACTGATTTCTACGATTGGTTTTTCATCTTGACTATATCGGCTTATCTCTATCGTTGCAATGGTATCAAGGTCAACAAGCATTGTATACAAGTCTTCACCTTGTTCCGGTATATGCCTAATAAAATACGCTGTTTTCATTTCAGGGAAGTTTGTTTTTAACACTTGTAGTAATCCTTGGTATGAATCCTCATCAAATAGTGATTTATGTGATTTTATTAGAACATCTCTAAAATCTTTTTCAGTTTTACTACCAACTAACCTCATTTAATCACCCCCGGAGTAGCTGTTACTAAATTACCATATTTATCAGTTAAAACAGTCATTGTAGAAGTAGGCTGGAAATTGTTAAATCTATCTATCCCAATGTTTTTACCTACATCAATTTCACGAACATATCGAATTCCATCTGCACTATCCAATGTTCTAGTAACAGGAGTTTTTATTATGTCTTTACTCTGTAGCAATGATTTTAACTCATCTTGAGTTATTGTAAACTGGGACTTATTTTTTCCAGAAAAATGTTCTTTCAATACATGACTCCATCCATCATTGCTAATATTGATTCTTGATTGAACACGACCTGGAACCTGTATAGTGTTTACCGCTTCCTCATACCCGTCACCTCTCTTGTTGTCCTCTTCTAAATCTGCCAGCTTTCCAGCTTTCAGCGCATCCAGTACTTTGCCGACTCCTTTTAGAAGCATCAGTTCTCCTGCAACTTTTCCTGCCAGTCTTGCCCTTTCATTGCCATTACTTATTTGCACATCGTATATAGTCTCAAGCGGCAGGAAAGAGAGTTGTATATACATTTCCTTGAGCTGTTCACGTTCTTCTGAATTCGGCTGGGCAGCTTTCGTCAGGAATACAGCAGCTTCTGCAGCTTCTCCTGGAATCTGGTCAAGATTCTGTGCTGTTTCTATAGCTCCTTCGACTGCATCCCAGGCACCTAACAGGAAATAACCTGTCATGGTTAATGGTGTTACATTGGGGTCTTTTGTACACGTTATTGTTTTGTTTGTGCTTGTTGTCTCTCCATCATATCCCGTTACTACAGCATGAATTTCATAGTACCCCTCATGAGCTAAACGATGTCTAACAATCGCCTGACTTCCAAATTCGCTATAGGTATAGTACCCACCAGCAGGCTCGTATACGAGAACATCTATTTGGAAGCAATTTTCACTTCCTGAGACTACAATAGGCAATGTTGTTCCTTTATAGTACTCAGCACCTTCGATAACTGATGTTATAACTGCTACGGGAAGGTTATGCCCTTCTTCTATTCCAGTATACCCGTCACTTTTTGCAAATGCAAGGTATCTGCGGTATGCATCGCTGCTCCTGTCTACTCGACCCTCTGCGATTGTAGAAAATCCCATTGCTCCCCAGGTTAAACTGCTTACCAACCCATCTGCTTTAGTTATACTACTCATATGCTTTTCTTCCCAGTCGAGAACAGCAGCACAGGTGTTGGTTGAATAGATTCCATAAGGCTCTTCTTCTTTTCCGTTCCATAAATATGCTTGCAGTACTGCTACGTCGTCTCCGGTTGAACCTTTTTTCAGCATATTCTCCCAGCATTTTTCTATCAGTTTGTATGTTTCCTGGTCAAGGTTCCCGCTTACATCCAGCCCGGAGTATTTATCTTTCTTATGCCTTACCTGGAATAAAGCTACATTCCTGAAGGTCTCAGGCCCATACTTGGAGTCAAGTTCCTCAAAGGGATACCCTATGGCATCGAGGAAACTTTGAGCTTCACCTACCACATCAATTTTCCTGAA
>JAWLCD010000062.1:0-2880 GCA_041687355.1 Clostridia bacterium
TAATGTTTTTTCCGTGGAGAGGGTCCAGGATGCCGATTTTGATGTAATACTGAAAATCCTTAAAAACAGAAGCGAAGGAGCTACCGAAAAAATCGGTTTGAAATATAACCTGATATGCAGACGGCTATATCTGCCAAGCTTGGGGGATGGAAAAGCTTATGGATGGGAGAAAACAAAAAATCAACAGCCGCAATGGTGGGAAATAGAACCAGCGGAAGATATGCCATTCTAGGGGGGATACACATTGAAAATATCACAAATGGTGCAACCAACGACTGAGAACATAGCAGAAGCAAAAAAAGCATATAACCGAGTATTAAAACGATACAAAGAGGCTTCACAATACCTTGATAATCAAGAAATACCACAGAGCGAAAGGGAAAAACACATTATTCCTTTTAGAGTCGAAATTGTGGATGTATTGGAGGCGTATATAACAGTGCTGAAAGATTGGGGTGTTCAAATAAATGATGATGAAATTATGGGAGGGATGAAGATTGAATAAGCAGTTAATTATACCATGTACAAAAATGGTTTTGGTCTTGGATGAAGGTGAACTGATTCGAGGTATGCCGACGGACATATTGCAGAAAGCTATCTTGAAAGGTAAAGGATTTAGAAGGGCAGAAACAACAGCGAAAAGGGGTATGCAAGGTTTTAATAGATGGGAGTTGTATGAAACATTAAAGGGAACCCGGAAACTGGATGATTTATTGATAAAGTCTATTGAAACAATGCCGGCCGCAGAGCTCCGGGAAGGGGTAATAGAATATCTCTTAACACAGAAACGAGCGTCATAATAAGCAGGAAAACAAAAGGGGTGACTACCCTACAGAGGACATAAAACAAGGTTATACAGGCGTATAGAGCGTCAAAATAAACTAAATGGAAGGTGGCGGTAACAGATGGCAGTACAGACTGGAAAAATGGAACGAAAGCAGGAGGCGGCTATAGTTGCTTTATTGACAGAACCAACTATAGAAAGCGCGGCGAAAAAGATTGGCGTGGGTGAAACTACTTTGTTCCGATGGCTACAGACAGAAAAATTTCAAGAAGCCTATAGAGAGGCAAAGCGTCAAGCCGTTCAGCAATCTATCGCTAAGCTGCAGCAGGCATCAGGGGAGGCTGTGGACACGTTAAGAGATGTTATGGCTAATGACGAAGCTCCTGCCAATAGCAGGGTATCAAGTGCAAAGGCAATTCTTGAAATGTCACTCAAGGCGGTTGAAATTGAGGATATTATTAAGAGGGTTGAAGAACTTGAAAAAATACTTAAAGAGAAAGGAGGGAAAGAAAAATGCAGTTGAAAAGTAGGCTTGAAAAGCTAGAGTCCATAATTAAAGAGAGCAATGATACTGAGCTTCTGGAAGAAAGGATTAGGAGCATGACTACGGAAGAGCTACATAATAGACTAGTTGAGCTTTCTTATAAAGTAGGAGAATACAAAGGCTTTAAATTCATATCTCCGGAAGAATACCTCAAGCTAGAAAAAAGGGCACAGGAAGAGTATATAGACCGGATGAGGGTAGTTTCAAAGGAATGGGCTTATGAACAAAAAAAACAGGGCTGAAAACATATTTTAAGGAGGATGAAAGCATGGTAAAAAATGATAAAGAGGAAATTAAAAGATTAAAAGAGATATTATCGGTATATGAAACTATGTTTACCAATATGTGTATTTTAATTAAGACTCCAGAAGGAATTGAGGTACTTAGGAAAATGATAGGTAATGCAGCTGAATCGAAATTTAAAGAAATAGAACAGAGGTGATATTATGCCAATTATGGGACTAAATTCAGACTTTAGCGAAAGTGGTTTAATAAAGCTGCAAAGGACTTTAAGGTATCTGCTTGAAAACTTAGACCATGAGAACGTAAGAAGGCTGTATACTGAACATTGTGAGATAAAGAGTGCGGATGGGGAAACCATAATAGACGGCCCCCTGCTGAAGATGTACGACAAGCAAAACCCTGCCGTAATGCGTTTGAGAATAGGATATGATTCTGATATTGGCAAGTTTATCTTTGAAATGAAAAATAACCTTGACCAACTTACTTTATATCAGGATGATGACGGCAATGCTAATTATACAGGAATAATAACAGGCTCATTATTTAGAAGTGCAGAATCAGGCAAGAGGTTTGAGCTGGGTAATAGCGGGTACAGTAGTTACATTGATTTCTTTGATTCTAATGATAACAACACCGGGTGGATTTACTCGGATACGGCCAACAAGCTACACATATTCAATAAAGGACAGCTGGATTTACACGCTGGGGGTACCATAGATATTCAGGCGGTCACAAATGCACAGACCGGCTTGAGCGGCGATGTCAATATTCAGGCAAGCGGCACAGGGAGCAAAGTTAATATAGGCACTGGTGTAATATACGCTACATCAGACGATAAGTTAGGCTTCTTCAGTGCTACACCAGTATCAAAAGATGAAGCTTTAAACCAAGAGTCTACTATACCTGACTTGCCATCGTCTGACCCGGCAGACCTTACATATGGTTCTACTGAGGTTGCCATGATTAACAACCTTTATGACAGGGTAGACAAAATATTAGATGCTTTAAAAGCCTATGGTTTGGTTTAAGAAAGGAGGTTCGACATGCTGAATCAGAAGGAGGAAAGAGAACTCTTGATACTGCTTCTAGTGGAACAGGTTAACAGTCTTACACAGGAGCAGATTAAGGTAAAAATAAGCGAATTACTGAACGAAAGGAAGTGAAGGGGGCAGTTATGGCCCCTCCCATAGGGACATTTTGTGAACCGTGATAGTTTGGCGAGGCAGACAGCAGATTAAGCTGTCTGCCTTTGCCGTTGTCCGGCTATTTTCTCGGCTTCTTCAGCGAAGGCACCGATGACGCCGATGTC
>JAWLCD010000063.1:0-2768 GCA_041687355.1 Clostridia bacterium
AACTTCTTTTTCAAAGTATCTCGTACCTGTGCAGGTCTCTTCACACACAACCACAGCACCGCTCTCTTCTATCAGATGATGCATTTTCCAATTGGGTATTGCCATAGGAGTTCCGGTTATCATAATTCTCGGGCTCTTATCCGATGCTACGCCTGCTCCTTCTTTTATCCTGTTTTCCAATTCATCGCAGAGCTTGTTGGTCATTTCTATAAACCTCTCAGGATTGTCATAGAAGGCTATCTGAGAAACAAGCAGCGCATCCTTACCGCTTATTGGAACATTAAGGGCTTTTCTTGCGTCATACAGCCTCTGCAGAACAGCTCTTTTTCTATTGCACAGTTTTATTGCCGCAGCAAGCTTTTCTTCTGTTATCTTGTTCCCTGTCAATTCTTCAAGTTTTCCTTTGTAGTCTTCAATTTCTTCTGCCCATTTCTTGTAATCCTTTTCCCTCTTCATCTGAGGAAGATCCATTACGTGAATCGGCGTATATTCCCCCAATATCTCCCATGCCTTTTTCTTTGCATCGCAAGTAGTCTCTCCGGTCAGCATGTCGCAGGACTGGAAATATGGACAGGTTCCTCCTACTTTTGCACCTACCATAGCTTTTACAAGCGGGCATATGTTTCTCGGCATCACCTTTTCTCCATCTTCAATCCAGAACTGCGATCCTCCGCATAGTCCGACGCCAATGGCCCCTGCTGCCAGTATCAGCTCATCCGGAACAAATACACAGAAGGTTCCTACAACCTTACCGCCGGCCTTTTTGTGGTCATCAAGCTCCTTTATTCTGAGTCCGTGTACTTCAGAAATTACAAAATTGTAGTAGTTCATACCCTCAGGTCTGTTCTGCTGACTTAAATACACACCTCCATATAATTCAGGAAGTGCTGCGCAAAGCACATCATGCTTTTCAAGATCCATTCCCAAATTGGTCCATAGTTCTCTGTAATCCGCCATTTTACTACCCCCTTAACATAGTTAAGGCACTATGGGGTGCATGGATACTTACCTCAAGTGCCTGTTTTGTATACTTACAAGAACATTGTATATTAATCGGGGATATTTTAGTAATTGATTTTTTCTATTATAAATCATGCCGGCATTTATAAATTCAATAAATATCAGTAGTCGATACCATTCATCCCAGCAATATGATTATATACAAGCTATTCCCCAACTATCCTAATGACACTTATCTGACTTCTGTTAAGAAGCCTTATTGGCAGCTTGCTTGTACCTACACCGCTGTCTATATAAAGCCTACTGCCGTTCTGAAGTTCAAACATCCCTTTATCAAATTTGGGGAATAGGCCTTCTCCCGGCGCAATTACAGCACCGATGAAGGGAAGTCTTATCTGTCCACCATGGGTGTGGCCGCAAAGTATCAGGTCCGGAGCATGATCCTGCAGTCTGTCTCTTATCCTTGGAGAATGGGACAGCAGCACAGTATATTTCCCTTTGTCCACGCCCTTCATGGCTTTATTGATATCGTCCCATCTGCTATAAGGGTCACCCACACCGCATATGTTTATATCCGAGCCCCTGGGACTAATAACAGTGCTCTTATTATCAATCAGCGCAACTCCCAGTGTCTTAAGATTTTCTGCCAGCTCACGCCTTCTGTCATTACTCCACTCATGGTTGCCGAACACCATGAATATGTCCGGGCAGGTTGAGCGAAGGCCTTCTATCAAAGCATAAACATTACTGAATTTTACTGTTTTACTATCCACCAGGTCGCCTGTTATTAATATGGCATCAGGTTCAATGACGGCTGCTTCACTTACAAGCCTTTTCATCATAGCTTCAGAAGTGCTGCCATGAAAGTCACTTATTTGAAGCAATGTGACCTTTTTCCCTGTATCCAGCTTTTCGGTGCTCAGGTTAACCTCCCTGACCACCGGAAGGCTGACTTCTATAATCATATCTACAGCTAATAGAAGTACTGCCGCTGCAGCTATTTTAAATATTTTTTCTATCATTGATGTTGTCTCCTTGTTAATTTGTATAACTGCCTCCTGTATCGGACGGCCGGTGGCCGCCCCTACACCTCTTATACTCGAAACCTGATAACCCCCCCTGTATCCCCAAAGTCCAGAAACCCTGAAACCCCGTGTCCCTATTCCATTATACCACTTAGCAACTTCATATATTCCACTGCAGGAATACTGATTGTAAAGGCTGTGCGGTTCTGGTATTATCTATTTTAGGAGAGTCGGAAAGGAATTATTAATATGGATTTTATTATATCAAAACTAAAAGATGACCGGTTCCGGTCTGTTTTATTTCTTGTAACAGCTGCTTTACTATGGAGCTCAGGTGGTTTACTGGTTAAGATGGTAAATCTCAATCCATTAGCCATCGCAGGAGGGCGGAGCTTTATTTCTGCATTGCTTATGCTGGCAGTGATCAGAAAGCCCAGCTTGAAGTTCAACAGGTATAAGCTGGGAGGCGCAGTTGCCTATACAGGCACAGTGGTGCTGCTAGTCATGGCATATAAGCTGACAACCGCTGCTACTGCAATACTTCTTCAATATACAGCCCCTATATATGTTGCTCTTTTGGGTGCATGGTTTCTGAAGGAGCGTACCACCTTATTAGACTGGATATCAATTTTTCTGGTGTTCGGTGGAATGATTCTGTTTTTTATTGATGAAATGGCGCCGGGAGGGCTCCTCGGCAACATATATGCCACCTTGAGCGGCTTTTGTTTTGCCTGCATGGTGCTTCTGCTGCGTAAACAGAAAAATGAATCGCCATTGGAATCG
>JAWLCD010000064.1:0-2703 GCA_041687355.1 Clostridia bacterium
CCTAAGAGGAATAAACCCAAGTATGAGAAGTGAGATAATAAAGGAGCTAAGAAGTAAATCAGCCTTATCAATCCGTGAAATGGCAGGGGTTTTAGGGCTAGGCAGAAACATAGTTCAAAGAGTAAAATGAGCAATGCTGAAAAGAGGGATGTAATCCAGCAGGTCACAGCCCAGATAGGTGCCGGATTTGCAATGGGCGGAGGAATCACAAAAGGAGCTACAGGTATAGCCAAGGATGTCAAGTCATGTATATCAAGAATGTTCTTGAGAAAAGGAAGGCTATTGCTAACCGGCTGGCTGACGAAAGAGGTTCAATCGGGATACCTCCAAAGGGAGCGGGTAAAGCACTACTTAAACCAGTAACTAATGTGGTTAGTAAGGTAGTCAATAAAGATGGTTCAATATTATACAAACTAACTACAAAATCTGGTAGAACTGTGGAAGTTCTTTATGACGCGGTTGGTTTTCCTGTTTTTAAATCAGAATATGATATGGTATTAGATGCTGCGGATTTTTTGAAAACCAGACCAACTCATTTTAATAAAGCTGGAAAGAAGCTTTATGAAGATGCTATGAAAAATCCACAGTTAAAGAGCAAATTTACTGAACAAGAACTAGCGTTATTTAAGAAAGGGCAAGTACCTGAAAAATACACATGGCATCATCATCAAGATTCAGGTAAAATGCAATTAGTCGATGCTGAAACCCATGCAGTTGCAAGCCATACTGGTGGATTTAGCATTTGGGGATCGGATAAATAGAAGGGAGATATAAAAATGTCTGATGGATTGTGGAATTGGTCAAAAAACAATTTAACAACAGATGATGTTAAAAAAGTTGAACAAATTCTTGGTGAAACTTTTCCAAAAGATTTTGTTCAATGTGTTTTAAAAAACAACGGAGCTTATCCAGAATTACCAAATTTCATAGTTAATGGTCAACTTGAAATGCTTAATAACCTTCTAAGTTTAAATTTAAGTGATGAAGGTAATATTTTAAGAATGTTTGAGTTGATACAAGACCGTTTACCAAACAAAGTAATTCCATTTGGTAGAGATGCTGGTGGAAATATGATTTGCTTTGACTACAGAAAAGATAAAAATAATCCAACTGTAGTCTTCTGGAATCACGAGGTAGCAAGTCAAGATGTAGAAAAAAGTATTAAATTTATTTCTAATACATTCGAAGAATTCCTATCAATGTTGCATGAAGCAGATGAAGAATAAGTTTAATTAGTATCATATTCCATAAGGCTTAGTCGAGAATATATCTCAACTAGGCTTTTTCTTTTTGTTACTGAAATTTAAAGGGACGAGGGGACAGGTAGAGACTGCTGAAAAAGTCACCCTTTTAGGCAACATTTAACCTGTAGTTAATGTAGTTGGCAAAAAATCCGTAGAACCTTCCCAATATATGGGTAGTATTATCAAAATAAGTGGATGCCAGAGCAGCTATCCTCTTTAAATTTACCGCTAATGCGGTTAACTTTGCTTGTATTCGCATACTTTTTAGACCGTATCCTCTGGCTCGGCCCATACCATGAAACCTTTTCATCTCTCCATTTTTTCCTTCGTGGCAGGCTCTTTTCTTGTACTCCAGCTTGAATGATTCTGTTTTCTCCCGCTGACTGTATTCATAAAACTTTGGGGTATTGACACCTACATCAAGCATTTGCTACTCTTTAGCCTTTTTCACATTCATTTTTAATGGGACAGTTTCTGCATATTTCTTTCCCAAAGTAGTATCTATAGAGGTGATAGTCCTTACCGTTCTTCTTTCAGGTCCTTCAAGATTTTTTGACCAAGGCGCTTCATCACTCTCTCCGGAACTAATTTCCCAGTATTTGCTTCGTATGAGTACAGTCAATGCTAATACCCGTACCTTTGATAAGTCCTTTTTCTACACATTGCCGTACAACCTCTTTAATTATGTCATCGAGCGTTGTTTCTTTGAGCCTTTGAGTCCTAAACTTTGCAAGTAGACTTGGGTCAGGAAGCTCTTCTTCGGGATTAATTCCGATAAACCACATGTATGCTAGGTTTACCATTGTTTCTTCAATAACCTCAATATCTGAATGATTATATAGGTATTGTAGTATCAACAGCTTAGCCATCATCTCAAGTTCTTTTGCCAGTCTCCCATAATATTTACAGTAGGAGTCTTCTAGCATTTTATTAATGAAACTAAATTTAACTGCATTATTTATTCTTTTTAGTATATGATTATCTGGAATTCTATTGTATAATATTGAATGCAAACTTAATTGCTTAGGTTCAATCTTAAGCATCTTAAAACCCCTTCATTTATAGTGTTTGTGGCACATTCATTATATCATATGAAGGGGTTTTTTGGTATAACATTCTAGTATTTTATTGAACATTTTACATAATTTATTTAACGTTTTTCAGCAGTCTCGACCTGTCCCCCTGTCCTATAATGCTAAAAGACTCCAAAATTTTCTAACAAGTTCAGTAGTACTGCCTAATCCCGGCTTCTCTGGCCTGTGCAAGCGCGTTTTTGTATTCTTCATCGGTTATCCGGTCTGCAAGCTCAGGGTAGTTCCTTGCCCTGTGCGCGGGATAATACTGGGCCATGATGTTTACATATGTGTCTTTTGATATTTCTCCGGAGATAAACTTCATAATTTCGCCTGTACCGGCCAGGTTATGCGGAAGTACAAGGTGACGTACCAACAAGCCTTTA
>JAWLCD010000065.1:0-2602 GCA_041687355.1 Clostridia bacterium
ACTAGAGAATTGGGAGCCAAGGGGAGACATAAGGCGTGCAGGAATCAGTTCGTTTGGGTTCGGTGGTACAAATGCACATATAATTGTAAGTGAATGTGATTTGAAGAAGATAAGTAACTATCAAAATAAGAGAGAATCTCTTCCTGAAATTCAGTTTAATCGTAAGCGGTATTGGATTGAAAAAAACAGTTCCAGTACCCAGAAGTCACTGGATGAGAAATGCATACAAACCGGCCCGGATTTATATGAAGAAGATAAAGTAATAATTGAACGGGTAAGAAGTGGAGAGATTCCCTTTCTATTGGAGCTTAAGGATGAAAGCCCTGATAATCATGAAAATGACAGCATGAAATTTAGCCTGCTGGTAAAGAATACTGATTTTATTTTAAGGGACCATCGTGTGCATAGCATTCGTATTATGCCGGGAGTTACCTTCATTGATATTATTTATAGGTATTTAAGTTTAAAAGGCTTTAATCTTAGTGACATTCAACTACGCAATATATTGTTCAAAGAACCGGTATATACCTCTGAGGTTTTTGATAAAAAGGTAGAGATGTATTTTGATAAGAAAGGCATCTATTGGGTAGGTACTGCCAAGAGCCAGAAAGTAAAGAACGGGTATCCGATTGGCAGCGGGTGGATAGAGAATATTGAATGTGAGCTCCATACCGATAATAGTTCAACCCAAGAGATTATTGATATAGAGAAGCTTAAGAGCAATGCCATAGAAACATCTGATATGGACCATGCCTATGCGAAGGCTCGCAGCGTAGATATCAATCATTTCGAATTTATGAAGGGTATCGGACAAGTTTACCATGGGCAAGGCTATCAGTTAGCCGAACTTCATTTGGGTGAACTGGCAAAGCAGTATTCAGAGTATTTCTACCTTCACCCTGCATACCTTGATGCTTCTACTATTGTTATTTTTGATACAATAAAACATGATGAATTTTTTGAGAAGCCATTTATTCCGGTCCATATCAAATCTTTTTCAGCTAACAGCAGTATTGGTGACGAATGCTTTGTATATATAGATGAACAGAGCATCGGTTTGCCTTCGCAGGATTTGGTGTATGCGGACATAGAGCTTATTGACCAGAGTTACAAAAAAGTTGCACGCTTTGAAAAGATGGCATTTAAGAGGATACGTTCTAAGGAACTAATAACCAATCTTGGTGAATTTGAATCTACAGAGAGAATAACTCCAGTACAAGCTCATGCCAAATCAGATAGCATATTAGGCCAGATGAAATCTTTGAGAGAAATAATTGAAGACTTGTTACTCCAGAAGGTTGCAAGCATACTGGGGAAGCCTAGAGATAAAATAGGCTTGAAAGAAGGATTCTATGATCAGGGACTTGATTCTTCCCAACTTTTAAGATTAGTTAAAGATTTGGAAGATATAATTAATCACAAACTATATCCAACCTTATTGTTTGAGTACACAAACATAAAGGACCTGGCAGAGTTCCTGGAAAATGAGTATGGCAGTTTGTTTGGCAGAGACATTCAAAAGTATGAGGCGGCAGCAGCGCAGCTGGCTTTATCCTCAGGCTTTGTACAAAATATCCCTGAAAGTAATGCGTTAACAAAAGTGACTGCTTACCGAGGGCAAAGAGGAAGTGAAAGTATTAGTGAGGATATAGCTATTATTGGCCTTAGTGGACGCTATCCTGGGGCAAAAGGTCTGCATGATTTCTGGGAGAATTTAAAGTGCGGGAAAGATTGTATTGTTGAAATACCAAAAGATAGATGGGATTACAGTAAATATTTTGATTTGGACAGATACAACCAGGGGAAAAGCTATAGCAAATGGGGAGGATTTATTGATGATGTAGACAAGTTTGACCCATTATTCTTCAACATAACTCCAAAGGAAGCAGAGCTTATGGATCCTCAGGAACGATTGTTCTTGGAAACTGCATGGGAAACACTCGAGGATGCGGGATACAAGAGGGATGAACTTCAAGAAAGCAGGGTGGGAGTATTTGCAGGTGTCATGTGGCAGCAATACCAACTGTTCGATGCTCAGGCTGATGGAAAAGTTGTTACTCCAATGTCCGTACATTGTTTTGTTGCAAACCGTATTTCCTATTTCTTCGATTTTCATGGCCCAAGCATATCTTTGGATACAGCGTGTTCATCGTCACTTACAGCAGTTCATCTCGCATGTGAGAGCTTACAAAAAGGCGAATGTGATTATGCACTGGCGGGAGGAGTAAATGTTTCAATTCACCCGAAGAAGTATATATACCTATGTCAACAGCAGTTTCTGTCAACTGATGGAAGGTGTCGAGCTTTCGGAGAAGGCGGGGACGGATATGTGCCCGGAGAGGGGGTGGGTGTCGTTCTGCTGAAACCCCTTAGTAAAGCAATAGAAGATGGAGACCATATATATGGTGTAATCAAGAGTACTTCACTAAACCATGGGGGAAAAGCGAGCGGACTTACAGTACCTAACCCGAGTGCGCAGGCAGACCTGATATCCGATGTACTGAAAAAGACTGGTATAGGCCCAAGGACAATAAGTTACATAGAGGCCCACGGAACAGGAACATCCCTTGGAGACCCGATAGAAATAACCGGCCTGGTGAAA
>JAWLCD010000066.1:0-2509 GCA_041687355.1 Clostridia bacterium
TTAAAATGGAGATGCTCCTGGTAAGCTTCCTCATCGTTGGTTACCCTGATATTTTCTGTTTGCAGGTCAAACTCATAGAGATGGTAATCGCCGTAGAGACAGCCGCTTTTAAAATTTGTAACCGTTTGAATCACATCATGAAGCCGGTTAAAGGTGGCACCAGCAGGCATAATGACTTTACGCCAGATAAGTGGCTCTGAACCTGTAAGTTCAATTTTTATAACATATGCTTTCATAATTTCTTCCCCTCTCATAGTAACGGTGTAGTCATTCTAACGTAGCTTAAATCTATGCATGAATATACTTTTTGAGCCTCCTTTTTTTCAAAGGGATGCAACAGCTTATGATTATATGATAAGAGCCTTTGTTGAATATATTGAATAGGGAATACAGACTAACCTCCTGTGTTATCTTGCCGCAACAGATATTCAGCCGGAGTTAATACATCTGCATCCAGCTTGCCTATAAAATTTTCAGCATTCCAGCTTACAAAATAGTCAAGCCTTTCTCCAAGATCTTTTGCAGCACATATAACCAGTGTATCGCCAAAGGATGCTTTCATACTCATCACATTCATAATAGAGGATATTGAAAAAGCAGGCAACAACTCCTGTGGCTTCAGGGGTCTTATCTCTTTCAGATTATATCTTCGCGGAAAGTGATAGTATAAATCAAAGAGCTGCTCCTTGTTAAGGTTAAATGATAGAATCCCACAAACCTCGAGAATGTTATAGTAAGAAGTAGTAACGCCAGGGCTTACAGCCTGATCTAAAAACAACTTGTTATCGCTATACTTTTCATCCCGCCGGTACCTTAAATCAATTACAAAAACATCAGTATCAATAAATATCATTTTCTTCTCCTGCTTGCATTGATTGCTTCTTCCCAGGATGCATATTCTGCTTCAGATTCCTGCAAAGTCAATTCAATATCCTGCCATGCTTCCTCATATGCTCGAGGAACCAGCTCTTCAGCTTTTTCAGCTGGAAAAGGAAGCATCAATGCTACCGGCTTACCCCGATAAGTTATAATATAGCGTTCCCCTTTTTTTATCTCGGCTAAAATATTACCGGTTTTTTGCCTTAGCTCCTTGCTGGTTGTGAAGTTGATCACCGCAACAACCTCCCTCTAAGTTATACTAAAGTATACACTTTAGGATAACTTCATGCAACACAGCCCAGGAACCCCTCAATTATATGGGCTTAACGGCAGGATTTCTCCAAGAAAACGTCCGTACCTCCTTTTATGTATTTCTATTATGCCGAAAACACTCTATCCCCCAGCAATAGGCTGCATGAACTACCCGGGAAAAGAAAAGGATAAAAGCCTATTTTTCGTCTTGTCGATACAGATTGGCTGTGTTATGCTTATTATACGAATTTCTTACAAAGGAGGCATTCGGAATATGTCATCCCTGGTTAAACTTAGAAGCAGAGCTCAAATTACCTTACCTAAAGAAGCTGTAAAAATCCTTAACTTAAAAGAAGGTGATAACCTTTCTATTGAAGTTGATAATGGAAAAGTAATTATTACCCCGGTTGCCGTTATCCCCAAAGATGAATTATGGGCCTGGTCTCCTAATATACGCAGTGCTATAGAAGAAGGCCGGGACGAAGCGAAAAAGGGGAACCTTAAGGAATATACTTCAGTAGAAGAGTTGTGGAACGATCTGCACGTAGCAGAAACTGAGGACTAAAATCATGAAATATAAACTCGCACCGACAAAACAGTTCATGAAAATGCTGAAAGCACAACCCCACAGTATAGAAAAACAGCTCAAGAAAACACTCAATCATCTTCAGGAAAATCCAGCTCATCCATCTTTACGCAGTAGAAAATACCAATCAATCGAGGGCGTTTGGGAATCAAGCATAAATATGAAATACAGGATTCTCTGGCAATATGGAGTTGATCAGCCAGACACTATAGTATTGCTGGCAGTCGGTGATCACAAAATCCTGTCGTTTTCAAATAAATAATACGGCACTTCAACATGTGGATTAAGCAAGGTAGCCATCTCCTGCTCAGATCCCTCGATGTGAGCGATGATTCTTCTAATCACTGCGTGATCAATACCGTAGGCAGATAACAAGCAAGGGGACGGAGTTACTGCTTCATATTTAAAAATGTAATTGCTAACTGTAATAAAGATGCAAAAAGAACCCATAAAAGATAGGGGATATTTATATGTGCCACCCAGGGCAAGTATGGACAGATAACAGCTATAGCCCAGATTAGCGTGACAAGAACAAAAAGAATATCAATTAATTATACCATGCACGAGTAAATGGATTCCCACGCAATGAGCTTTCAGGCCACAACCAAGATATCGACAGGTTCAAAGAGCATTGTCAGCAAATTAGATTGATATTAGATTAGAATCTAAAACAGAACTAACCTGATATATTGTGTTGATCAGATTTAGTCTTTTCTTGCTTCTTTGCAGGCCTTGCCCCCGCTCCGGTCACTTACAATGCGACATGCCCGATCTAAGAAACGTCACCGCTTC